>NZ_BAGA01000185.1 GCF_000308595.1 Nocardia higoensis NBRC 100133
CCCCGGTGAGCGCGGGCCCCGGCGAGGCGGTCCTGGTTATCGACGATCGGGGACAGATCAGCTGGTGGTCGGGGCGTGCGGCCGCCGTGCCCGCCGTCGACCTGCGGCTCGGGCCGGGGATCACCGGGCGGATCGACCCGGCGGCGCCACACCGATTGCTGTCCTGGGCCCTCGAACCGGGCGCCGCGCCCGACCCGCTCGGCGCCGCGCTCGCCGATCCCGAACTGGCCGATCTGGTGACGATATTGCGCACGCGGGGCGAAGCCGTCTACGCCCTGGACTGCCCCGATCTCACGCAGCCCTGGCGCGAGCGCGCGAGGATCGCGGCGGTCGCCCGCTGGACGATGCGCCCGGTCCACCACGGCGCGCTGCTGATCGACCGCGCCGTGGCCGAGCACGCCACCGGCGAACTGGTCGCGGCAGGAAGGTTGTTCCGGCACGCCGAGTACGCCTTCGCGCAGCTCGGCGAACGCTGTCTCGACGGCGAACTGTCCGCCTCGGCCGTCGAGCTGCTGCGCACGGCCACGCCCGCCGCCGCTGTGCACGGACTGACCGGAGCAGCCGCCGAATTGACCGCCGCGCTCGACGACGCCGAAATCGTCGATGTCGCGGCACTGCTGGACGCGGTCCGACGCTGGTCCGTCGATATCGATACACCCGGTGCGGTGCCGGTCGCCGCGACGCTCGGCGGCGAGATCCCGCAGAACGAGGTGGACCAGGTGCACCTCGACCCGACCGTATTGCCGCCGCGCATCCTCTCCTGGCAGGGCGCCCGCACTCCCGAACTCCGCGTCGAGCACCTTCCGGACGCCGATGCCTTCCGGCTCGGCGCCCATCTCGCCGCCGGCGTCGACCCGCTGTGCCGCGAGGTCGCCGACCTGCTCGCCTATGCCGCCGACCGCGAGACCGGCGCACTGCTCGCGGTCACCGCGACCACGGTCGAGGGCAGGCTTGTCGTCGCAGAACTCCCCGCAGGCGGAAGAGACTCGCGCACCGTGCATTTCGGATTGTTCTCCGCCGATATCGCACCCGCGGCCCTACGGGCCGACCCGGTCGGACGCGGACTCGTCGATGTCGACCGCGCGATGATCGAAGCCTGGAATCAGCACCGGACGGCGCTGGTCACCCTCGCCTCGGTGCCCGCGGACGCGCCGGAACCGGAGCTGGCGGAAGCCCGGCTGCGCTGCGAGGAACATCTCCTGCTCGCCGAATCGGCGGCGCTCGATGCCCAGGGCATCGTGGCAGGCATGCTGGAGCAACCCGGCATCGAGGACGCGAACCCGCGCGGCATGCTGACCGCCCGGCACTCCGCGGTCCAGGCCTACCTGGACGCGCTGCGCGCCCCCGAGGTCGCCGCCGACCCGCTCACCCTCACCGAACTGATCCCGCCCGATGCGGAGACCGACCGGTGACCGACCCCGTCGACGTCCTCGTCCGGGCCACCGATGCCGGCGACACCTACCTGTCCTGGCGCTGGCTCGACGATCCGGCGCACCCGGAATTCGCCGTCCTGCCCGCTGCCCGGGTCGGCGCGGCCGACGAACTGCTCGCCGCAGGCCTGCCCACCGCGCTACCGGGCGAGACCGCCGAGGCGGGCGTGCGCCGGGCGCTGATCTCCGGTCCGTTCGCCACCCCGGCGGGGGAGCGGGCACTGTCGGCCGCGCTCACCGATGTCGTGTTCCCGCAGCGGCTGCGCGAGCAGATCGCCGCGCGCGCTCGCGCGTCGGCCCGGGTGCGGGTCCGGTTCACGCCGAGTCCACGCCTGGCCCGCATCCCGTGGGAGCTGCTGTTCGTCACCGCCGGGCAGCGATTGCTCGAGGTCGCCGAATTCGTCCACGAACCCCCGGCCGCCGTGCACGCCGAACGTCCTCGGCTGCCCGAGGAGTGGCAGCGGGTGCGCGAGCGTCCCGCGCTGCTGGTCATCGACCCGCCGACGCCGCGCAGTGCGGTCGGCTACGGACCGGTCCTGGACCGCTCCGATCAGCTGCTGTTCCTGCGCCGGCTGTCCGAGCACGCCGCCGCGGGCCGGGTGCCCCGGGCCGAACGGGCGAGCGCGATCAGAGCCTCGACCCGCCACGATCTCAGCGCCGCGCTCGCGGTGCCGCGCTCACGCCTGTTCTATCTGGGACATGTGTCGGCGCGGTCGGAGGAACCGGGGTCGGCGGCGCTGCACCTGTCCGACACCGCGCAGACCTGGGGTGAAGCCACCCCGCTGAGCCGGGTCGGTCCGGACGGCATCGCGCGCGTCGATCCGCGTGACCACCGCCCGCTCGCGGCGCTGGACCTGTTCCTCGGCACCGTCAATGCCGACGAGCCGGTATGGCGTTCCTACGGCAGTACGGGACCGCGGCGCGGCCACGAACTCTGGCCGATGCCGCCGCGGGTGGCGATGATCGTCTGCGAAGGCCACGCCGACTTCCGCGCCGAGGAGACCTTCGGCCTGGTCGTTGCGATGATCCACGCCGGAGCCGGCCTGGTCACCACCACCCGGTGGACGCTGCCCGCCGACCGGGAGTTCCGCAGGCTGCCCGGCGTGGCCGCCGATGCCCGCCCGGTCACCGAACTCGCCCTGCGGGTCGACGCCGCGCACGAATGCGCCGACCCCGTCGCCGAACTCACCGCATGGCAGCGCGACCGGCTGCGCGCCTGGTGCGGCGACTCGGCCGACCCGACGGGCACCCCGCTGGTCTGGGCGAGCCCGACGCACACCATCGCGCCGGCCCGCGCGGTGGTCGACACCGGCCACCGCGCGTCCTGAGCGGCGGCTACTTCCGGTCGAGCACGGCCTTGGCCACCGTGTCGAGCACGAAGCCGAGCGCGCCGATGACGACGATCACCGCCATCACCTGGTCGTAGGCGAGCTGGTCGCGGGCATTGAGGATCTGGTAGCCCAATCCGGAACGCACGCCGAGCATTTCGGCCGGTACCAGCACGACCCAGGCGATGCCGAGGGCGATCCGCAGACCGGCCTGCACGGGGCCGCGTACGGCGGGCAGGATCACCGAGGTCAGCTGTTCACGCCGGGTCGCCCCGAAGGAGCGGGCCACCAGCACCAGACCGGGATCGATGGCGCGCACGCCCGCACTGGTGTTCAGCACGATCGGCCACACCGCGGCGGCGGCGACCAGGAACACCACCGGCTGATTGCCGATGCCGAAGACGGCCACCGCGATCGGCGCCCACGACAGCGGCGAGATCATCCGCAGGAACTGCACGACGGGCGCTACCGCGTATTCGGTCCCCGCGTGCAGTCCGAGCAGCAGTCCGAGCGGGACGCCGATGGTCACGGCGATCAGCAGACCCAGCAGCAGGCGCCACAGGCTGACCGCGATATCGGGTAGCAGCACGTCGCGGTCGTGGAGCGCGTGCAGAGCGCCGGGCACGTGCTGGGGTGCGAACTCGCGCAGCAGCGAATCCTGGCCGGCGAGAACGCTGGTGACCAGCCACCAGATCGCCAGCGCCGCGACGATGGCGAGGACGCGGGGCAGCACCGAACGGCGCGGCTTGCGCACGGGCCCGGCCGGATTCAGCGGCGCGTCGGGCAGGCTCGGCCCGGAGGTGGTGATGGTGCTCACGATGGGTCGATCTCCTCGGTACGGGTCAGCGAGTCCGGTATGCCGACGGCGCGGGGGCCGCCCAGCCGGTCGAGTGCGGTGCGCACGAAGCGGTCGTCGACGAGTTCGCCGTGCACGCGCGCCGGGTCGAGCCGGTCGAGGAACCGGGTGTCGCCGTCGACGAGGGTGCCCGGCATCGCGGCGATCAGCGCGGCGGTGAAGCTCGGGAAGGGGAACGGCTGGAAGCCGATGCGCTGCGGATTCCAGTCCGCGTGCCGCACCGGCGGCGGCTTCGGATAGGTGAGCGCGGTGGTGATCGCGGGCAGCGGCTGCGGAAGATAGTTCGCCGACAGCATTTTCGCGGTCTCGGTGCGGTCGGCGTCGATGCGCACCTGCGCGGCGACCACGCCGTCGGTGAGCGCCTGGGCCGCCTCGGGGCGGCGGTCGAGCAGATCCTGGTGCACGACCAGCGCGCAGCAGGCGTGGTCGCGCCACAGGTCGCCGAGATAGCGGTGGATGCGGCCGATCCCGCGCACCTGCGCGGCGGCATTGAACGGGTCGGCCACGGTGAATCCGGCGATGGAGCCGTTGGCCAGCGCGGGCACCATGTCCGACGGGCTCATCACGACCAGTTCCACGGTGCGATCGGCGCGGGCGGCGGCGCGGCGGATGACCGGTCGCAGCCCGTTCTCGCGCAGGTACTGCTGGACGATGATGTTGTGGATCGACCACCAGCCCGGAATGGCGACCTGGGAACCTGCCAACTGTTCGGGCTCGGTGATGTGCGGCGCGACGGTCAGCGCCGAGCCGTTGGTGTGGTTCCAGCCGAGCACCCGGACGTCCGCGCCCAGGCTGTATTTCAACTGCACCGCCATCGGCATGAGCAGATGCACCACGTCGACCTGGCGGGTCAGGAACGCCTCGGCCAGCGACGCCCAGCTGCGGAACAGCACCGGCTTGCCCGCGGCCAGGGTGCCGGGGGCGACGGTGTTCGCGCCGTGGGCGATCAGCAGGGGCGAGGCGTCGGTGATCGGCAGGTAGCCGATGCGCAGCGTCTCGGCGGTGTTGGCGCGGTCGGTGCTCGCCGCGCGCGCCAGATCGGCGATGCCCGCGACGCCACCCGCGGCGACCAGTCCGGCGCACCCGCACAGCAGGGCGCGCCGGGACAGTCCGCTCACGCGGGCACCACCGTCTCGCGGTAACCGGCGACGATGCGCTCGCGCACGCTCACCGACTCCTCGCCGGTCACCCGCACGTCCTCGCGCACCGACGCGCCGGGACCGATGAGCACGATCCGGTCGGCCAGCCGCAGCGCCTCGTCGACGTCGTGGGTGACCAGGACCGTGGTGCAGGACAATTCGGCGACCAGGGTGCGCAGCCAGTCCTGCAGGTCGGCGCGCACGGCCGGATCGAGCGCGCTGAACGGCTCGTCCAGCAGCAGCAGCCGGGGCCGCACCGCCGCGGCGCGGATCACCGCGATGCGCTGGGCCTGCCCGCCGGAGAGCTGGTCGGGGTAGCGGGCGGCGAGTTCGCCGAGGCCGAAGTGCTCGAGCAGGCCGAGGGCGTGCTGCGGGTCGAAGCCGTCGCGGTGGCGGGCGAACCGGCCGCCGAACAGAATGTTGTCGCGCACGGTCAGCCACGGCATGAGCAGCGGCTGCTGGAAGACCGTGCCGGTGGCGGGCGGAACGGTCTGCCCGTCCCAGTCGATGCTGCCCCCGTCGAGGTGGTCGAGTCCGGCCAGCACCCGCAGCAGGGTGGACTTGCCGCTGCCGCTGGCGCCGAGCACGGCCAGCGTCTCACCCGCGGTGACCGCGAGATCGATCCCGCCGAGCACCGGCTCGCCGCGCCCGGGAAAGGACTTGCGTCCGCCCGTTATCTGTACTGCGAGAGTTCCCATCGCAATTGCCCTTCCGAAGGAGATTGGATCGGCAGGAAGGCGGCTTCCCGGAACCGACGATTGGTGGCGCCCGAGGTGGCATAACCGGCTCCGCCGCGCAGGGCGAACTCGAGCCGGGTGGCCTCGACGGCGAGCCGGGCGGCGTCCAGCCGGACGCTCAGCAGTGCCGCCCCGCCGACTCCGGCGGGGGCGGCGGCATGGGTGTGCAGGCGTGCCCGCACGTCGTCGCGCGCGCTCGCCAGCGCGTCGAAATCCGCACGGAACTGTTCGCCGAGTCCGTGCAACAGTGCTTCGGACTCGGCCAGCGCACGGCGGGCGATGCCGACGCAGAACGCCGACTGCAACAGCAGGAAGGTCGAGCGGATGGACGAACAGAAGTGCGGCAGATCGGGCGTGATCACCCGGTCGCCGGAGATCACCACATCGGTGAAGCGCAGCGAGGTCGAGGAGGTGGCGCCGAGCGCGAGCAGCTCCGGGCACGGCGCGACCGCGACACCGGGACTGTCCGCGCCGGTACAGGCCACATGCCCGCGCCCGTTCTCGTCCCGGAAGGGGAAGACGATCAGCGCTTCGGGAAAGACGTTGGAGGCCCAGGCGATCGGGCCGCTGATCCGGTGCCCGTCCGGGCCCGGCGCACCCACCAACGGCAGGTCGCCGAGTCCGGCCAGGTGCTTGAGCGCCGCCGCCATCGCGGTGACGCCGATCCGCCGCCCGGACACCAGTTCGTCGAGATGCGCCGACCGCACCGGCTCCGGGGCGCGCGCGACGTACTCGATGGTCATGCGCTGCGCCCACAGCGAGAAGGCGACGGTCAGGCTCTCGCCCGCCACCTGTTCGACCACGGTGACGATTCCGCCGATCTCGCGCTCGCCCAGCCCGATCCCGAGCAGGCCGAGGCGGCCGAGTTCGGCGATGTCGACGCGGACGTCGGTCTCGCCTCTGTCCAGGGCGGCGGCGCGGTCCCGTACGAAGGCGGTGGCCTCCGCGAGCGCGGTGGCGTCGCCGGGGACGAGGGCATCGCCGCGGACAGGGGTGGCGGCGGTCGAGCAAGCAGTCACAGCGGTCGGTTCCCTCTGGTCGGGGCGGGCGGGAGTGGGGTGCTACGGGTTACGACTGGGGGTTCGCCAGCGGGTGCAGCCGGTCGATCGGGGTGCTGACGGCCTCGCGGGCCCGGCGCACGGCCGCCTCGTCGGGGGCGTCGTAGAAACACAGGCACTTGTCCATGTCCTCACGGACATAGGTGCGCAGGAAGTCGACCTCGGGCACATCGGCGTACTTGGGGGAGTTGGCCTTCTTGCGGGCCAGGTAGGTCGGCATGTCGATGCCGGCCGGAATGTCCCACTCCACCAGGTAGCCGGCCGCCGGGCGGGCGGCCTTGAGCTGGGCCAGTTCGGCGCCGACCAGGCGGACCTCGTGCGGGCCGTCGACCTCGCCGAGCGCGCCGTCGGAAGGGATCTCCGGACCGCGGCAGGCCTCGAACTCCGCGACCGCGAAGATCCGTCCGGCGTCACCGGTGACCTGGGCCTCGATCAGTTCGCCGCCTGCCTCGCCGAAACGGCGGGCCAGTTCGTCGATCGCCTTGCTCGCGTCGATCGCGGGCACGAGCTCGTACAGGTACAGGGACATGCGGAAATACCTTTCGCAGAACGGATTCCAGAACAGACCGCGGCCCGGATACGAATTCCGGGACCGGGTGACGTGCCTGTCCCACCGGTCACGGCGAGGGACGGGCGCAGCGCGAGGAGAAGAAGGTCAGCGCTGGGGGCGACAGGCAGCGGTGGCCACGCGCACGAGATCCACGTGCAGGCGGCGAGTCAGAGTACTGCGGGTCACGGGCACACCATACCCATAGATAGAACGATCTGTCTATGCCGGGATGCGGTTATGGTGGTGACGTGACCACGTCGACGGAACCCGCGGCGGCCGCGCCCCGGAGCAAACCGAGCCCCGCGCAGCGCCTGCTCGACACCGCGACCACCCTCTTCGCCCAGCACGGCATCCGTGCCGTCGGCATCGACCGTGTGCTGGCCGAAGCTGGGGTGGCGCGCGCCAGCCTGTACTCCGGTTACGGCTCCAAGGACGCGCTCGTGCTGGCCTACCTCGAGCACATCGACCGCCGCGACCGCGACCGCTGGGAGAGCGCGGTCGCCGACTTGCCGGATCCGGGCGACCGGGTGCTGGCCTTCTTCGACCTCGCACTGGCCTCCGCGCCCGGCAAGGGCTTCCGCGGCTGCCAATATGCCAACGCAGCAACGGAATTCCCCGACGAGACGCTCGCCCCGGTGGTCGCGCATCGCGAATGGCTGCGCGACACACTCACCGATCTGCTCACCGAATGCGGCCTCGCCGAACCGCGGGCGCTGGCGCAGCGGATCCAGTTGATCTACGACGGCGCGCTGGCGGGCTCGAAACTCGAGCACTCGGTCGAGCCGCTGCGCCTGGGCCGCACCCTGGCGGCCGGCCTGCTCGGTCGCGCGTGATCGACGGCGTGGCCGCTGCCCGTTCGGGGCCCTGCGGTTCGGGGCCTGCCGGGCGGTGGTCCTGCCGGGCCGCGGACGCGGGCGCGGGCGCGCGATTCGTCCTGGAGAACCCCGGGCCGGACGGATACCGGTGCGGGGTCGCCGATCCGGACCTCGGCTCGCTCCGATCGCCGGGCTACCGGCGCAGGCCGGCCGCCTCCGCGGCCGCGGTGAGTGCGTCGAGGCCGAAGGCGTCGACGGGGCCGAGTGCGCCCGTGCCGCGCAGACCGCCGTCGAGCGCGGTGTGCGCGCCCCAGGCCAGGATGGCGGCGGTGAAGGAGTAGGGATCGCCGCCGCTGAGTGTCACCGACGCCAGGACGCGGCCGTCGGCATCGGAGGCCTCCGCGACCGCCCAGGACCGGGTGCGAGCACGCGATTCCGGGCTCGGCCCGCCGGTCGATCCCTGCACGACGCGAGCCAGCGCGCTCTCGGCGAGCCGTTTCACCGGTTCGACTCGGGTCAGGGTATCGGTGAGCAGCGTCGCGACCTGCATGCCTCGTGCGGCGGCAGCCACGGGAACGCCCAGATAGACGCCGACTTCGCGCAGACGAGGATAGGAGCGGGTCAGGGCGAAGTGCTCCGACCCGGGGACCGTCACCCCGGTATGCGGACGGCCGTCGATGTCGAAGGTGTGCAGATGCGCGCCCGTCCGCTCCGCAACGACCTGCCCGCCGCGCAGGGCGAAGCCGCGTTCGAACAGCATGCCCGCCATGGAGGCACGGGTGCCGCCGCTGGTGCCGGGGGCGGCCATGAAGTAGCCGATATCCGCCCGCACGGCCTCCGGTGCCTCGCGCAGCGCGAGCCCACCGGCCAGATTGCCGGGGACGTAATCGAATCCGAACGCCGTCAGCAGGCCGGAGCCCGCCGCGCGGGCGCGTTCGTCGTGGTCGAAGACCGTGCGGATGAACGGCCCCTCCCCGGTGGAGTCGAAGTAATGCGCACCCGTGGCGACGGCGGCCTCCAGCGCGGGCCCGCCGAATCGCAGGAACGGCCCGACCGTCGTCACCAGCACATCGCCGCGGCCGAGCAGCGCGCGCACGGAGCCGGGATCGGTCACATCGGCGACCGCGGTCTCCGCGCCACCGAGGTCGGCGGCCAGCTTCTGCAGCGCGTCGGCGTTGCGGCCGGCCAGGACCGGGGCGGCGCCCCGCGCGGTCAGTGCCTGCGCGGTGAGGCGGCCGGTGTATCCGGTGGCCCCGAACAGGACGATCTTCGGCATTCGCCGTCACCTACGTTCTTCTCGTCGATCGGAGGAGAAGGCGGTTGTGCCGACCGCCTCCCATGCCCCACCCTAGGGACTCGTCGCGCACCGTGTGCGAGTCCTGCCTCGACGACAGGGCTCGCACACGGCCGAACGGACCATTCGTGCAGGACTATTCGCGAAGGAACCGGTCGCGCACCATGTCCATGCGCGCGCGCAGTTCGTCCGGGCTGATGACTCCGCGCTCGAGCAACTCGTGCGCGGTGACGACGGCCGAGCGGGCGCGTACCGGGAAATCGCGGTAGATGGTCTCGCCGAGGGCGTCTTCGGCATGCCGGCGCTCGAGATTGTCGAGCGCGCCGCGCCACGACAGGCATTCACAGGTGGCCTGCATGCTCGACTCCCACGGATCGGGCCTGCGATCCAGGTCGGGCAAGCCGGCCTCGCGGGTGGCGCCGGCAGGCAGCGTGCTCAGCAGGACGTCGTAGGGTCCGGTCACGAGCGGGCCTCCCGTCGCATCGCGTCGTCGGCCTGATCCGGTGGCTTGGCCGCGGTCCAGTCGACCTGGGGGAGCGCGACGCCGATCATGGTGTCGCGGGTGACGATCGCGGCGAGCTGATCCTCGGTCCAGCCCTCGGTGCCCGCCGGGCGCATCGGCATCACCATGAAGCGGGACTTCTGGTTCGAATCGTGAACCCGCACCTCGACTTCCGGCGGGAAGCGCAGGCCGAACTCGGCGAGCACCTCGCGCGGCCAGCGGACCAGGCGCCTGCGGTAGTTCGGTGTCCGGTACCAGTCGGGCGACATGCCGAGCACCGGGCGCGGATAGCACGAGCACAGGGTGCACACGATCACGTTGTGCACCTGCGGGGTGTTCTCGAGGACGTAGAAGTAGGTGTAGTCGCTCGGGGTGCCCGAGCCGGTCGGGTCGCGCCAGTCGATGCCGATCTCCTTGCACGTCTCGGTGCCGTCGGCGAGCAGACGCGCTTTGAAATCCGGGTCGAGCCAGGCGCGTGCGACGAGCCGCGACCCGCCGTGCGGGCCCACCGCCTCGGCCCACTCGGAGAACCTGCGGTGGTCTTCCCGGGAGAACAGGCCCTTCTCGATGGCCAGTTCGCGGATCGCCGTCTCCAACACCTCGAACTCGCTGATCTGCTCACCGGTCTGGATCGGGGCGTGCGCGTCGTGATCGTGATCGTGGCTCAACGGATTTCGTCCTCCTCGGCGGATTCGTGCTGCTGGATGGATCAGGACTGCTGCGCGGGCTCGGCGTCGGTGGCGGGCTCGAGCCAGCGTTCGGAGACCTCGGTCTCGAGGGTGTCGCCCGGGCAGCCGGTGTAGGCGGGCCACAGCTCCGTCTGCCGGAACCGCACCACGTAGAACGGTTCGACGCGACCGTCGTCGCGCCCCCACGCCTCGTCTTCCGGAATAACCCATTCCGGCCGGTAGTCCACGACGACGCCGGTGTGGCCGCGGGTGTAGGCCTGCGTGCGCGTGTGGAACATGCTGGTGGCCTGCCGGACGGTCACCCGGTCACCGCGGCGGAATCTGCGGTGCGCTTGTACGGGATCGGTCGTCATCGCGATCCTCCCGATCTGGCGCGGACCTCGTCGATCTTCGCCGACAGTTCGTCCGGGGTGATGTGCCCCTTGGCGACGAGGGTCTTCGCCGCCACGGTCACCCAGCGCGCGTAGTAGGGCAAGCCGAAATACAGTGTCGCGCCGAGATCGTTCTCGGCGCGCCTGCGCTCCTCGGAGTTCCACACCCCGCGCCAGCCCAGGCATTCACACGTGACGTAGGTGTTCATCTCCCAGGCTTCTTCCTCCTTCTCCAGAAATTCGACCGGGAGGTCGGGTTGTCCGCCGACGTCGTGCAGGACGTGACGCAGGGCGGCGAACAACTCGTCGGAGATCTTGTAGGGGGAGTCCAGCGGTTGCCGGACGGACGGCGCGATGGCGGCGACGCGCTGCTGTAGCCGATCGAACCCGAGCGGTGCGTTCATGGGTGCTCCAACGGAATTCGGGGCCGGATTCTCGGGTGGTCCGCTCAGCCCAGCGACAGGCACCCTTGGAAGGTCTGGAAATCGCCCGCGAATCCCATGCCGCCGGTGCAGGTCGGCGTCGAGGTACCCGTGACCGTCACCGTGGCGCCGGGACCTGCGATCCCGATCGCGAGTCCGGGCCGCACGCCGTCGGTGGTCACCGTCGCACCGGGGCCGAGCGCGATGGCCGCGGGACCGGACCATGGGGTGGCGGCGGAAGTCGCGATGCCGCCGTTCTGGGCGATGGCCAGCGACAGGCTGGTCGCACTCGCCTGGGCCGACGCGTCGCCGCCGAATCCGTAGGCGGCCGCGGCGCCGCCCGCGCTGGTCGCCGAGCACCCGGCGTCGGCTGCGGTGACGCTGACCGAGTTCGCGCCCGGTGCCGGACAGGATGCGGTTTCAGCGGCCGCGTGAGGGGCGCTCAGCAGGCACAGGGCCGCGAACGGCGTGGCTGTGAGCAGGGCCGCGGTTCCACGATGCATGGCTACTCCTCGGCGTGACCAGTGGTCACGAGGGCGGTCGAGAAGAGCCGTCGTAACCGGTCACGCGGTTGTCGGTGCTGTGCTCTCGGACGTGGATCTCTGTGTGGCCGCGTCTCATCTGCGCTGGCGGCACACCTCCCACGCTAACTCGCATTCGATCCATATTCGATCTAGATTCGGTCACGGCCGTCGCGACACGCGCGGGCGGCGGGCTGCGATTAACACATGCCGGACCGGCCCCGATATCCCCATCGGTTGGGGGACAACATAATTCGTCACATTCAGGTCTCGGTGAGGCTCGTCGGCGCAGGTCCGCGACGCCGGGACGATCGACGGAGGGGTGCGCATGAACGTCAAACTTTCGGTCCTGGCGGCGATCGCCGCAGCCGCAGGCCTGCTCACGGGCTGCGACGGCGACGACCAGTCGGTCACGCTGCCGAGCAGCATCGCGGTTCCGAGCGGAGTGCCCGAACCGGCGGCGGGGCAGTCGGGCGACGACGCGCCGAACCAGTCGCAGACTCCCGCTCCCGCCAGCCCGGCCCCACCGGACGGCGACCCGGGTGGCGCGACGAGCCCGGCCGCAACCGCGCCGGTCACCGCACCGGGAGCACCGGACGGCAGCGGGAACGGTCTGTGCCTGGACCCGACATCCGAGCTGGTCGCCTCGGCGATCGCCGGATTGGAGACGCCCCCCGAAGGTACGACGTGGCGTATCCGAGAGGCGAGCAAGGATCCGATCTCCGACGGGTGCGAGGACTTGCTGTCCTATGTGGCGGTGGAGTGGGGGGAGGGGATACACCCGGGCGTGCACCTGTTGTTCTTCACCGAGGGCCGGTACCTGGGGACGGGTTCGAAGGAGCCCTACTCGTACACCACCGTGATCGACAAGTCCGTCGCGACGGTGTCGGTCGAATACCGCTGGCCGCGCGAGGAGGACCCGCTGTGCTGCCCGCAGGGCGTGAACCTGGTCGTGTACTACCTGTCCGCCGACGGCGAGCTGACCGTCAACGGGGAGTTCCCGCCCAACTGACGCCGGTGGCGTGTCCTGCGGGCCGCGCCGCGGGTTTGGGTGAGACTGGCGATGGTATGTCCCTTTCGGGTGAGTCCACATCGCGCAGTTTCAAGGAGGAAACGTGCAGCAGTCAGCGACCGGCGTCTTCCGAGTTCGATTCGCTCCGTTGATCGACGCCGACCCCGGCGGTGGTCTCGCGGGCGTCGCAGTCGACGAGCCCGCCACATTCGCCAGGGAGTTGAAGGCGGCCGGCGCGATGGTGGTGCACGGCGCCTATCCGGATCCGGTCACGATCGGCGCGAGCCGCGATGCCGCCGACCGGATCGGCAGCCTCTCCTTCGTCGAAGTCGTCGATCCGCTCGTCGAGCCCGACTGATCCCGAACCGATCCGGACGGGGATCAGCCGCCGACCTCGCTGGATACCGGATGGCGCGCGGTGATCGAATCGCGCGCCCATACCGCGTGCAGGCGGGCGTAGCGCCCGTCGCGGGCGACCAGATCCTCGTGCGGGGCGTCTTCGACGATGCGTCCGTCGTGGAACACCAGCACCCGGTCGGCGGTCTCGGCGGTGTGCATCCGGTGGGCGATCGTCAGCGTGGTCCGGCCCCTGGTGAGCCGGGTCAGCGCGCGCTGCACCCGCACATCGGTGCCCGCGTCCACGCCGCTGGTGGCCTCGTCGAGCACCAGCAGATCCGGATTCACCAGGGCGGTCCTGGCCAGCGCGACGAGCTGACGCTCACCGGCCGACAACGATTCTCCCCGCTGACCGACCCTGGTCGCCAGGCCGTCGGGCAGGCCCTCGATCCAGTCGGTGAGCCCGAGCTGCGCGAGTACGGCGAGCACCTCGTCCTCGGTGGCGTCCACACCGCCGAGCGCGATGTTCTCCCCGACGGTGCGATCGAACAGGAACGCGTCCTGGGGCACGATCGCCACCCGGCGGGTGAGCGCCTCGTCGGTGATGGCGGTGATGTCGACGCCCCACATCGTGAGGGTGCCCGAGGTCGGCAGCAGCTGTTTGGTCACCAGTTTCGCGAAGGTGCTCTTGCCGGAACCGGTTTCACCGACCACCGCCACATGTTCGCCCGGTGCGAGCCGGACGTCGATGTCGCGCAGGGCGGGACGGCCCGGCACATATTCGAAGCCGAGTCCGGACAGCTCCACCGCGGGCGGGCCGGACGGCAGGGCGACCGCCGAGCCGGCCGAATCCCGCTCCGGCGCGGGTAGATCGAGAATCTCCACGACGCGCCGCAATCCCGCCTCGGCATTGCGGGCGTCGGCGAGGCTGGACACCGCGAATTGCATGGGGCGGACGAAGAAGGTCACCAGGAACAGGAACGCGACGATATCGCCCGCGCTCAGCCGCAGATCGACGCCGAACACCCCGACACCGGCCGCCGCACCCACCACCAGCACCGCCGTGGTGATCAGACCACTGGCGATCTCGCCGATGGAGACGTTGAAGCCCATCGGCCACAGGGTCCGTCGCTGTGCGTCGAGCACCGCGTCGACCCGGGCGTCGACCCGTTCGCGCATCCGCTTCTCGATGCCGTAGCCGCGGATCGTATCGATGCCGACCAGCATCTCGAGCAGACTCGCGTAGAGCTCGCCGACGGCCGCGCGCACGACGTCGAAACGGCGCGCCACCCACCTCTGCAGCGTGCGTCCCGCTATCGGCACCATGACGCCGACCAGCAGCACCAGCAGCGCCAGCGGCCACGAGTAGACCGTCATGACGATCAGCGCCAGCAGCATCTGGGAGAGGTTCTGGACCAGCGTGATCCCGCCGGACTGGGCGTAGAGGGTGACGATGTCGACGTCGTTGGTGACCCGGGCGACCAGCGACCCGGCCGAGTCGGCGCGCGGATCGGCGGGCGACAGGCGCAGGATGCGCTCGAAGGCGGCCACCCGCAGATCCCGTAGCGCGCTCTCGACGGTCCGCACGAG
The DNA here is from genome assembly GCF_000308595.1 of Nocardia higoensis NBRC 100133. Taxonomy (GTDB): domain Bacteria; phylum Actinomycetota; class Actinomycetes; order Mycobacteriales; family Mycobacteriaceae; genus Nocardia; species Nocardia higoensis. Next base: position 14,651 of record NZ_BAGA01000185.1, read on the forward strand.
CTGCAGGTTCATCAGCGCCGAGGCGAGCATCGCCAGCAGCACGGCGATCACGCCGGTGGCCACCGCGAGCGTGACCACCCGGCTCCGGGTGGCCTCGTCGACCTCGCCGATCAGGGCATGGTCCAGCGCCCACTGGATGGTCACCGGGATGACGATGCGCCCGGACGCGGCGACGACGGCCAGCAGCAGGATCGAGACCACGACGCGCCGCGGGAACACGGTGTCGCGCCGGATCCGGCGCAACAGCGCGGTGGTGCTGTAGCGGGTCTCGCTCATGACAGTCGCTCCGGGGTCTCGGACACCGTGGAGTCCATGTGGTTCTCGGGAGTCGTGTCGTATGCCCCGAGCAGTGCGCGATAGCCGGGTTCGGTGTCGAGCAGTTCCTCATGGGTGCCCTGCGCCACGATGCGACCCCCGGAAAGGAAGACCACCGTGTCGGCCAGCGCGATGGTGGCGGCCCGGTGACCGACCAGGACCACGGTGGTGTGCCGGTCGTCGCCGCCGTACTCGGCGCGCAGCGCGTCCACGACCGCGCGCTCCACCAGCGGGTCGAGCGCCGAAGTGGCGTCGTCCAGCAGCAACAGGCCCGGTCTGCGATAGACCGCGCGTGCCAGGGCGATGCGCTGGCGCTGTCCGCCGGACAATTGCGTGGCATCGGAGAGCGCGGTGTCCAATCCCCCGGGCAGGGTCTCGACGAAAGCGCGCGCGGACGCCAGCCCCAGCGCGCGCTCGATGCCCGCGTGCTCGACGCCGAGGGTGATATTGGCCCGCACCGAATCGGCGAAGAGGAAGGGGTTCTGGGTGACCAGTGCGGTGCGGCGCCGCACCGCGTCGGGGGCGAGCAGCCGGGTGTCGACACCGCTGAGCGCGACGCCGCCGCGATCGGCTTCCAGCAGATGAGCGAGCAGCGACAGCAGCGTGCTCTTGCCGGCGCCGGTCGCGCCGACCACCGCGACGACCTCGCCGGGACGCACCCGCAGTGTGAGTTCGCGGACGGCGGCTGCGTCGCTGCGCACGCCCTCGCCGCGCGGCGCGTAACCGAAGGTCGCACCGGTGAGGGCGACTTCGACGCCGCCTTCCTGCTCGGGCAGCGCACGCTGTCCGTGCGCGGGGCGTTCGACGGTGGACAGCAGTTGTTCCATGCGTCCGTGCCCGGCCACTCCGAGCGGGAGCACGCCCAGGAAGCGAGCGATGACATTGAGCGGGATGGCGGTGGTGATGAGCAGATAGACCACCTCGACCAGCGAGCCGATCCCCAGCATCCCGGCCTCCACCCGGGAGACGCCGACCGCCAGGATCACCAGGGAGGCCAGCGGCGGCATGAGTTCGATGGCGGGGTCGAAGATGGCGCCCGCGTCGCCCATCCGGCGGTTGCTCATCCGGGAGTCGTCGGCGGCCGCGGCGAACCGGGCGATCTCGTGATCGGTGATGCCGAGCGTGCGCACCACCTGACGACCGGCCACGGCTTCGTGCGCGAGTCCGCTGAGCACCGCGCGATCGCGTTGCGCGGCGCGCGCCCGTGGCGTGAGCACCCGCTGGTAGAGCAGGTTCGCGGCGAACACGAGGGGGATGAGCACCCCGGCCACCAGCGCCAGCCACCAGTCCAGCAGCACGATGTCGGCCATCACCAGCAGCAGCATGGCGACCATTCCCACCGCGAAGGGGAAGTGCTGCATGGGATCCCACGCGGTCTCCACATCGGAGATCACGCCGGAGACCAGTTGCCCGGCCGGTCGCCGCCGGTGCCAGGACACCCCGAGCCGCAGATACTGCGCGACGACGGCCTTGCGGTCGGCCGCCTCGTTGTGGAACTGCACCGTGCCGGTGGCCACCAGGCGGGTGATGATCGTGACGATCCGCAGCAGCGAGACGCCGAGCACGAAGAGCGCGCCGAGCGCGGCGGCCCCCGCGGCGAACTCGCCGTCACGGAAGCTCGGGATCACCACGTGATCGGTGCTCCAGCCCACGGCCTTGGCCGCGAGCACCATGCAGACGGCGTTGACCAGCCCGCTGACCACCGCGCCCGTCGCGGCCCACGGATGCGTGCGGCACCCGCGGATCATGATCGCCAACCCGGTGCGCAGGGTGCGGGCATCGCGTTCCTCGGGTCCCGCGGCCGCCGCGGCGAGCAGTGCCCCCTTGCCGAAACTCATGACCGGCGACACCCGACGGGCCGGACCCTCGCACGCTGCACCACTCCTCCTGACCGGCCACCGGGAGGCGGCACACACGCCCTCAGCATGCGGCCCATTCATTTCCAAAAGCAACGAACTGGATCAGCATGATGGAAAGGCGCTCAGGCGGCCGCGCTCCGCCGCGCGATATTTCACCGCACCGTGATCGCAACCCTTGACGCGAATATCGTCGAAATATGTTGCGGCACAAGGATCGCGCGAGGTCGAAGGGGTTGCTACGATGCTGTCTGCTCGCATGTTCGCCGCGGCGGGAGCGCCGGAGGGTGACGAAGCAGTTCTTTTCGGGCGGAAGGGGCTTCGGCATTTCCAACGGCATTCTGCTCGACACGAACTACCTCTCGAAGTGGCAGCAGGGCGGGATCGATCGGCCCGGTCAGGACAAGCTGGCGGTCAGCACGACGGCGTTGCAGGAGTTGTACGGCATGCAGGCCACCACGGGCTGGGGCTATCGCTATCTGCTGCCGCGCATGTCGGGCGCGCGGCGGGCGGCGCGGGTGTCCTCGCCCGCCGATCTGGAGCGGCACCGCTCGCGCATCCAGCAGGGTGTCGCGTGGAAGAACACCACCGATCGGCTCGTCGTCGATTTCCCCGTCGAATTGTCCCGGTACGGATTCGTGACCACCTACGAGAAATCCCATCACGCGCTCGCCGAGTTGCAGACAGCGGGTGCGACCGACATTCTGCACACGGTCGCGACCTGGGCTGTCGGCCGGGATATCGGCAGAATCGTCGAAGAGCGCAGCGAATTCGTGGCACGGGCCGGTATCGAGCCGATCCCACTGACCGAGCGCGATATCGATACCGCGGTCGCGTTGCTGCGGGATTTCCTGGCCACCGGCAACAACCTCAAGCGGCATCGCCGCAATTCGTTCAACGATCTGCTCATTCTGGCGACCGCGCTGCGCCGGGGTATGGGGCTGGCCACCGACGATCGCCTGCTGCTCGAGCTCGCCCTGCGGGCGGGGTTGACCGAGACCGACGAGGTCGAGGGGTTCACCACCCTGGCGCCGGCCGTTCGCTACGACCCGCCGCGAGGAAGCGGGGAATCGAAGCGCTACGTCAACGCGGCCTGGCGCTCGCGGCGGGCCACCACCTTCCGCGACCGGAGCTGACGAGGCCCGAGCAGGCCGGCGTTCCCGCGTCGAACGGCGGTGACGAGAAGCCCATCCCGGGTTCGCTGGATGGTTGCCGGTTCGAATCTCGGTGACGCCAACCCTGGCGGCGCGGGGGAGCGGCTGATGGAATCCGAGCTGTCGCAGGTTCGAGTGAAAGGCCGTGAGCATGTCCGTCGATCGCGCAATCGCCCACCACGCCCCCGTCGAGACCGGGGTCCGGGTGGTCAGGCTCGGCGCGCACATCGGCGCCCGGATCGAGGGCGTGCGGCTCGGCGGCGACCTGGACGCCGCCACCGTGGCCGCCATCCGCGCGGCCCTGGCCGAGCACAAGGTGATCTTCTTCCGCGGCCAGCACCACCTCACCGAGGACGGCCAGTACGAGTTCGCGCGGCTCCTCGGCACGCCGACCACCCCGCACCCGACCGTCGAGTCGGCGGGCACCAAGAGCCTGGCCATCGATTCCACGCAGGGGCGCGCCAACAGCTGGCACACCGACGTCACCTTCGTCGACCGCGTCCCGAAGGCCTCGATCCTGCGTGCGGTCACCCTGCCCGGTTACGGCGGCTCCACCACCTGGGCCTCCACCGTGGCCGCCTACAACTCGCTGCCCGAGCCGCTCAAGCGGCTCGCCGAGAGCCTGCGCGCCCGCCACGACAACCGCTACGACTACGCCGCCGAGGCCGAGGACAACCCGGACGAGAGCGCTCAGGCCTACCGTCGCGAGTTCGAGTCCACCTATTTCGAGGTCGAGCACCCGGTGGTGCACGTCCACCCCGACACCGGTGAGCGCGCCCTGCTGCTCGGCAATTTCGTCAAGCGCATCGTCGGGCTGCCCGGCACCGAATCGCACGCGCTGTTCCGTCTCTTCCAGGACCGGGTGACCCGCCTCGAGCACACCACCCGCTGGGACTGGGAACTCGGCGACGTGGCGATCTGGGACAACCTGGCCACCCAGCACTACGCCATCGATGACTACGACGCCGCCGAACATCGCAGGCTCACCCGCATCACCCTCGCCGGCGACATCCCGGTCGGCGTCGACGGCTCGACCAGCACCGTGATCGCGGGCGACGCCTCGAAGTACTCCGGGCTCGTCTCGGTCGCCTAGACCGAATCGGGCGATTCGGCGTGCCGCAAGCCATGCGGTCCGGCAGAATCGCCTACCATTCGGCGGCACATGTTGCGGTCGCCACCCGCGGAAGTGCCGGCCGGTCATCGGCTGACGATGGGATCTCGGCGTGAATGTGTGGAGTTATATCCGAGGGCGCGAAGAGACGCTGGTGTTCCTCACCTACCAGCACGCCTCCCTGGCTTTCCAGACCGTCCTGGTCGGCACGGTCGTCGCCGTGCTCGTCGCGGTCGCCGTCTATCGATTCCCGCTGGCCGCGGCGCTGTCGCTGACCTCGAGCCGGGTCGCGCTGACGATCCCCTCGCTGGCGCTGCTGGCGCTGCTGCTGGTGCCCTTCGGCCTGGGTGTGGTGCCCTCGTTCATCATGCTCGCCTTCTTCGCGGCGATGCCGGTGATCGGCAACGCCATCGTGGGGCTGCGCTCGGTGCCCGCCCCGGTGGTGGAATCGGCACGCGGGATCGGGCTTTCGCGGTGGCGGATCCTGCTGACCGTCGAACTGCCGATCGCCTGGCCGGTGATCCTCACCGGCATCAGGGTGTCCACGCAGATGATCGTCGGCGTCGCCGCCATCGTCGCCTATGTCCTCGGCCCAGGCCTCGGATCGCTGATCTTCAACGGACTCTCCCGGCTCGGCGGCGCGAACGCACTCGAAATGGCGGTCACCGGAACCGTTCTCATCGTCGCCGTCGCTTTGGTGTTCGACGCACTGCTCGTCCTGCTCGGGCGTCTCACGATCGCGAAAGGACTGTGATGGCGACAGTTGGCACCGCACGCGAACGCCAGGTCACCGGCGCCGGAATCGTTCTGGACTCGGTCGTCAAGCGCTACAGGGGCCAGCGGACCCCGGCGGTCGCCCGACTCGATCTGGAGATCGAAGCCGGCGACATCGTCGCCTTCGTCGGCCCGTCCGGCTGCGGCAAGACCACCACCCTCAAGATGATCAACCGGCTCATCGAACCCACCGAGGGTCGCATTCTGATCGGCGGCCGCGATGTCACGAAGGAGGATCCCGACAAGCTGCGCCAGGGCATCGGCTACGTGATCCAGTCCGGCGGCTTGTTCCCGCACTGGTCGGTGGCCAAGAACATCGGCGCCATCCCCCGGGTGCTCGGCTGGGATCGCGCGCGCATCGCCGAACGCACCGAGTATCTGCTCGACCTGGTGGGCCTCGACCCCGCCGAGTTCGCTCACCGGCTGCCCAAGGACATGTCCGGCGGCCAGCAACAGCGCGTCGGCGTGGCGCGCGCGCTGGCGGCCGACCCGCCGGTGCTGCTCATGGACGAGCCGTTCGGCGCGGTCGATCCGATCACGCGGGTCCGCCTGCAGGACAGCCTGATCGCGATCCAGCAGGAACTGGGCAAGACGATCGTGATCGTCACCCACGATTTCGAGGAGGCCACCAAACTCGGCGACAAAGTGCTCATCCTCTCCGAGGGCGGTCACGTCGAGCAATACGCCGCGCCGGAGCAGATCCTCACCGATCCGGCGACGCCCTTCGTCGAGGAATTCGTCGGCTCGGGTGCGAAGCTGGCCTACCTCACGGTCTCCCGGGTGAGCGATGTGCGGACCCAGGCGGTGACCGTCGCCCGCGTCGGCGAACCGACGGGGGAGGTGCTCGCCCGAGCGAAAGCCGCCGGGCACACCTGGGTGGTCGTCGTCGACCAGCACGATCGCCCCCGCTCCTGGCCGACGCTGGCGGAAGTGCAGAGCAAGCCGGAGATCTCCGACTACCTCGACCGGCGGCTGCCGGTGGTCGCGCGCTCCTCCACGCTCAACGACGCGCTCGACGCCATGCTCGCCACCAGCCAGGGCGCCGTGCTGGTCACCGACGGTCGCGGGGCGGTCGTCGGTTCGCTCGGCATCGAGGCGGTGACCGAGGTGATCCGCGCCAAGCTCGCCGAGAGCCGCGCCGAACAGGAGAACCTTTCCTACGAGACCTACGTGCCCGGCACCGATCCCACGCCGACTCCCGTGGTCGCCGCCGACGAGCCCGGATCGGCCGAGGCGTCATGAGCGCCACGAGCACCGCGCCCGCGGTCGGCGCGCCCGTGGCCGGGAAATCGTCGCTCGCGCGACGTTTCTCCCGCCTGCCGATCGACGTGTGGTTCGAGCCGCTGATCATCCTGGCCCTCGGCGCCGGCTACATCCTGTGGTACCGGTCGGCGACGCTCACCGCGACCGAACAGGCATCCCTGGGCTGGGCCAACCTGCAGACCACCATCGTCGAGCACGTGAAGCTGACCCTGGTGGCGACCGTGATCGTGGTCGTCATCGCGATCCCCCTGGGCATCCTGCTGACCAGGCCCGCGCTGCGGCGGCTCGAGCCGATCGCGGTCAATATCGCCAATATCGGCCAGGCCGCGCCCGCGGTCGGGTTGCTGGTGCTGTTCACCTTCTGGCTCGGCACCGGATTCCGCACCGCCGTCGTGGGTCTGGTGGTCTACGCGGTGCTGCCCATCCTGCAGAACACCATCGTCGGGTTGCGGCAGGTGGACCGGCGCACCATCGAGGCCGCGCGCGGCATCGGCTTCTCCGCCGTGCGCACCCTGGTGCAGGTCGAGTTGCCGCTCGCGGTGCCGGTGATCCTCAACGGGGTACGCACCGCGCTGGTCATCCTGGTCGGCACCGCGACCCTGAGCACCTTCATCGGCGCCACCAGTCTCGGCACGCTGATCACCACCGGCGTCACGCTGTTCCTGCCGAAACTGCTCGTCTCCGGCGCCGTCCTGGTGGGGCTGCTGGCCCTGATCATCGATTGGCTCGGCCGGCTGGTCGAACTGGCCGCGACTCCCCGGGGACTCTCGTGAGCGGGCCGGGGATACGGAGGCGGCTGGCCGGACCGGTCGCAGCCCTCGCGGTCGCCGTGGCGGCCCTGGCCGGTTGCGGTCTGGTGAGTTCCTCGGGCACCTTCCACGCCGCGAGCCTGCCCGACGAGCAGCGACCGCTCGACGGCGCGAAAGTGGTGGTGACCTCCAAGAGCTTCACCGAAGGCGTGTTGCTGGGCAAGATCACCGCGACCTATCTGGCGGCGGCGGGTGCGCAGGTCACCGATCTCACCGGCGCGCCGGGCTCGGCCTCCTCGCGGCAGGCGCAGCTCAACGGCGATGCCGACGTGCTGTGGGAGTACACCGGGACCGGCTGGGTGAACTACCACGGACAGACGGAGGTGATCACCGATCCGCGCGAACTGTGGCGGCGGGTGCGCGATATCGAGCGCAGCGAGTACGACCTGGTCTGGCTCGAGCCCGCCGATTTCAACAACACCTACGCCTTCGCCGCCGCGGCGGCGACCGCCGAACGGCTGAAGGTGACCTCGCTGTCACAGGTGGCGGCGTTGCCGGTGGCCGAGCGCACCTTCTGCGTGGACGACGAGTTCTTCAGCCGCGCCGACGGATTCCTGCCGATGCTGCAAAAGTACGGGATTCCCTACAACGATCCGGCAGGTGTGCCGGCGGGCAATGTCACGCGGATGGACGCCGGTGTCATCTATCCGGCGACGGCACGAAGCCAACCGTGCAATTTCGGCATGGTCTACACCACCGACGGCCGGATCAAGAATTTGAATCTGACCGTGCTCCGGGACGATCTGACCTATTTCCTGCCCTACAGCGGCACCGCCGTCGTGCGCGCCGAGATCATCGACCGGTATCCGGCATTACCCGGCCTGATACGCGCGCTCTCCGAGCGTCTTTCCGACGACCTGTTGCAGGAACTCAACGGGCGCGTCGACATCGATGGCGAAGACCCCTCCGACGTCGCCTACGAGTGGCTGAAAAGCGAGAATCTCATCGAGTGAGGCGGCGGCGCTCGCCCGTTCGCGGGTCCGCGCCGCCGGTGGTCGCTACAGATCGTCGATGCTCAGGTGACCGTCCTGCAGCGCGCGCGCCATCAACGCCGCCTTGGTGGGCGCCGATCGCCCCGCGCGGTCGTACTTCTCCCTGATCCTGGTCAGGTGAGTGTTCATGGTGCCCAGGGCGATATGGAGGTCACGGCAGACTTCGGCCTTGGAATCGCGGGCGATCCAGGCGAGCAGAACCTCGACTTCGCGCGCGCTCAGAGCGGGCGCACGAGGCAGGTCGGACACCGTTCGCTGCTCGCGCGGCTTCGGCTGCGCGGGCTCGCGATCCTCCGGGGTCGACACCATCGGCGGTCATTCCTTTCACATTCCGGCCACCGGTCGGCTCGGCCGGTTCACCACAGATTAGCCAGATACCTTTCGGTGCGGCAGATTCCAATTACTTGACCCCGAAAATGGTGTCAAAGTTAGCAACCTCAACAACTATTCGACGGGGACCGTCTCCGGGGAGCCGAATGCCGGATCATCGGTGACCGAATGCTCTTGTGGCGTGCCGTCGCGACGGACTTCCGTGCGCCGGATCCCGGCCACCGGGTGATCGACGACCATCGTGGCAAGCAACTGTCGATTCGGCGGCAGCACCCGCACCATCACCGAACCCGATTCGGCCCGCGCCAATTCCCGGGCGACGAGACCGATCAGCCGCGATTTCACCTCCGGAGAGGAATTGTCGAGACCGCGGTCGTCGACGAGCACCACATCGACTCCGCGGGCGCGCGCGGTGCGGGCCGCGGCGGTGATCTCGGGCACCGAAAGCGCGGGGGCACGCAGGTTGTCACGCAACTGCGCCTCCACCAGCCGGCACTCCGCGCGGTCTTCGGCGCCGAGGGGATCCGGCCCGGCGATGCGGTGCAACATGGGGCGCACCATGCGGTCGAGGTCGGCGGTTTGCTCGCGGCGCTCTTCCAGCGCCGCGGTCGCGGCGGCGTCGGCAGCGGCCTGCCGGGTGGACTCCTCGTGCAGCTGGAAGATCTGCTGCGCGGCGGGGCGCAGGGTGTAGGCGAAGAACGTCGACATCAGCAGCGGCCCGAAATTGATGACCGACATCCCCAGCCCGTACCCGATGCCGTGCCCCGCGTGCTGCGCCCAGCTCGCCGACACCGCGATCATGGCGCACAGGCCGATCCACGCGGCGGGCGTTCGCCCCCGCACGCAGAGGAAGGTCGCCGTCACCGAACCACCGCCGAAATGCCAGGTCATCGCCATCGGATCCGGCTCCGGCGGCAGATTGAACATGACCAGCGCGCTGCCCGCCGGGATCGACAGCGCGAGCGCGACGGTGAGCGGCCGCGACAGCGGGTCGGCGCGGGCCACCAGCAGCGTCACGGTGGCGGCGGTGACGATCGCCAGCGCCAGCACGACCGGCCACCGCCGCGGCAGTTCGCCCCAGGACGCGACGGCGAGCGAGGCCAGCGCGCAGAGGTAGAACGTCGCGACCGCCCACGCCGGCCGGGTGTCCATGCCGAGCAGCGTGCGCGCGTCGCGTACGGGCGCGGGCTGTTCCGTCATCCGGCGACCCCCTGCCATGCCATGTGGACGGTCGTTCCCGCACCGGGAGAAGTCCGCACCTCGACCTCGCCGCCGGGCAATCGGCGCAGCCGCCCGATGATGCTGACGGTCACGCCGAGCCGGTGCGGCGCGATCGCGTCGACGTCGAAGCCGACGCCGTCGTCGGTGACCACGACCTCGATGCGATCCGGTGCGAGAGTCGCCTGTACCCGTCGTATCGCGTCGGGTCCGGCATGACGGACACTGTTGCGGACCGCCTCGGCGAGCGCCGCGCCCAGCACCTGCACCGGTTCGGCGGGGTAGCTCTCGTCCTCGCAGCCCTCCCGCACCGTCGCACTCACCTCGACGGTGTCGTCGACATCGGCGACGGCGGTACGCAGGCTCGCGATCAGAGCCCGCCCCGGGTAGGTCGCCACGTTCTCCGGTTCGAGTTCGTCGAGTTTGGCGATGGCCAGCTCCGCCTGCCGGCGCACCTCCGCGCGGTCGGTGCGCCGGGCCGCCGCAAGCAGCGTCGACATCACCCAGTCGTGCATCAGCGCGTTGTAGCGGGCGCGCTGCACATTGCGGGCCTGGGTCGATGCCGCCGCGGCCGCCGCCGCATGCGCCTGCGCGCGCGTGCGATCCAGCAATCGGCCGGTGCGCATCGCCATCAACGCCGCCGACACGTACAACAGGCAGAACGCCAGCGCGAACATCATGTCCGGCACCAGCACACCGCGCAGTTCGGGGATCCGGCAGTGATAGTTGATCAACTCGACCGGCACCAGGCAGACGACGAGCGCGATCAGTGTCGTCGCGGGCGAGCATGCCACCGCGGCGGCCAGCGCGGCCAGCCCCGGCATGTAGGACATCCACTGGTCGCTCGGCAGCAGTGTGCCGTCCCAGGCCAGCGGCCAGGTGAAGGCAGCGGCCGCGTACCCGACGGCCGAGCCGGCGGCCGCGCGCCGGGCGGGGGTCAGATCGCGACGGAAGGACAACAGTCCCGCCGCGACCGGGGGACCGAAGACGGCGGGCAGCGCGAAGGCGGTCCACCACGGCGCGAGTACCCCTGCCTCCCTGATGATGTCGGGCACCAGCAGCAGCAGATAGAACAGATAGCCCGACCCGATGAAGCGCGCGAACAACCGGGTGATGCGGTCTTCGGCTCTGCCGTCGGCGTTCTCGGGCGTATTCGCCCGCGCGGGCCTCAGCGGCGCCGGCGCGGTATCGGGAGCCATCCGTCCTCCAGAGCACGCTTGTAGAGTTCGGTCTTCGTCCTGGCCGGACGGCCCGCTTCGGCGTACTTCTGCCTGATCCGCGCCAGATAGGCGTTGACGGTGTCTTCCGACACCCCGGACAGTGTGGCCACTCGGGTCGCCGACTCCCCGGACGCGTACAGCGCCAGCACCTCTCGCTGCCGGGGACTCAGTTTGACCTCGGTGAACTCGTCGTCGGAGTCGATGGCGGCGGCCCAGTCCATGGTCGGGACGAGCTTGCCGTCGGCGGCGTCGCGGACGGCGGCGGCGACGAATTCGTCGCGCTCGGACTTGCGGACCACCCCCAGCACGCCGGCCCGCGCGGCCGAACGGACCAGGAACGGCTCGTCGCCGGAGGTGAACACCAGCGCCTCGATCCCCGCCGCGCGCAACTGCTGCACATTGTTGACCGGCGAAGAGCCGTCCGGCAGTCGCAGATCCAGGATCACCAGGTCCAGATCGTCGGTGATGGCGAGCAATTCCGGCACCGAGGGGGCGTCGGCGACGATCCGCACGCTCGGTTCATCGGTCAGGATCTGGCGCAATCCGGCGATGGTGACGCGATGGTCCTCCACGACGCCGATCCTGCGTGGTTCCGCTCGCACAGTGCTTTCGCCCCGCATCGATCCTCCTGAAGAACTCCGGCCCTCGGGTGGGTGGCAACCGCCGGGCACTTGCAGAGATTCTGAAGCAGGCAGGTCCTCGTGTCGACCGGTTCGATGGGTGTCCCGCCGGTAACCAGGGGCCGTGTCGGTCGAACGCACGACTGTCGGTGAGCCGGGATGCCGGTGAAACTGACCGCGCGAGCGGTGTGACCGGGACCATGCCGGAGCGACTCGCGCGATGCCGGGTGCCCGCTCGTGCGGGCGCCGACGACCGAGGCAGGAGGAGCGATGCCGTGCGCGCATCCGCAGCGCGGGGGAGTGCGGGGCGGCCGCGCCCCGAGGACCTCGTGATGACCATCGGTCCGGTGCCCGAGTTCGCCGTCGTCGTCCCCGCCGCCGATCTGGGAGCGCTCATCCTGGCGGTGCACGAGATCGCCGAGGACTCGACCATTCGTCGCTTCCTGCGGGTGGGCAATGTGTTCGATTTCGTCGCGCCCACGATCGCCGACCTCGACCTCGACCTCGCGTACGCCAGGCACGACGGATCTCGCCGTCCGCTGGCGGCACTGGTGCTCACCCACCGGGACACCATCGTCGACATCGTCTTCGAACACGCCGGAATCGGCTGTGTCCGCGCCCGATTCTGTCCCGGTGGCGAGTCCGGCGATGCCGATCCCGACCGGGCCGCCGCGCTGGCGAGGTTCCTGTCCGAACGGACCGCGACCGCACTGTCGGTCGAGTGAATGACGAGCGAACAGACGATGGTGTGCGTCCTTTCGACGCGCCAGACTGAGCGGCGCGGGCACAAGATCGACTTGCCCGTGTCCGGCAATCTGGAGGCAAAGCATGAACGGCGACGACCTGTCCGCTGGCGCCCTTCGACGCACGGATCTGCTCCGTGACGGAATCGCCGTCGCCGGCCTGCTGCTCGCGCTGACGCTGCCGTGGAACCGCGAGTTCTCGGTCACCGACGGCCCCACGGCGCTGGTGGTGATGGCGTTCCTGTTCCTCATCGCCGCCGCGGTGGTGGTGGTCGCGTCCGCGTTCGTCTCCTGTGGCTGGACCACCGTGGCGCCCGGCGGGACAGCACTTCGGACGGCGCGCATCGCGGCTGTCGCTCCGCTGGCGCTGCTCGGCGTCGGGGTCGTGCTGTGGGACATGATGATCTCGATCATCGATGTCGCCGAGTGGATGCCCCGGAACGCGGGTGTCGGCGTGGGGGTCTGGGGCGCGTTCGTCGCGGCGGTGGCCACGGCGCAGCCACGCGGCTACGACCGGGTCTCGGCGAACGACGAGGACCGCTGGCGGAAGGCGACCAGGATTCTGGCCTGGATCGCCGTGGGTGCCTCGGTTCTCGCGCTGGTGCGGCTGATGGTCGGCACACTGTTCTCGTTGGTGGACGAGCAGGGCTCGATCCTGTTCTACGGCGTGGACGATCAGCCCTTCGTGACCGTCATCGCCGCGCCGATGACGGCCCTGCCCGCCCTCGCGGCGACGCTCGTCGTGGCGCTCGGCCTCACCCGCCGGGACCCGAGCTGGCGGCTGACCGCGCCCGCGATCGCGCTCGGCCTGGTGATCGGCGGCGTACTGCTGGTCGGCAACGACGGCACCACCGAGCTGTTCGGCTGGGGCTTCTACGGCCTGGCCGTGTTGGTGCCCGCCGCAGTGGCAGGCCTCGGCTATCCGGTGTTCACCGGGCCGGACGCCCTCGCGCCGGGGCGGACCTGGCTGCGTGCGGGACGTAATGCGGCGCTGTGGATCGCCGTTCTGTGCGTCGCGGAGCTGGTGGCGGTCATCGGCTGGATGATCGGGACCCGCTGGAGCGTCGCCGGTCCCGCGCCCGCCGCCGTGCTCCTCGGCTTGCTGCCCGCCGTCCTCGCCGGTGTCGCGGCCCTGATCTGGTGGCCCGGTCCCATTCCGCGGCAAACACTTCCGACCCGTCCCGTGGTGCTCCCGCTGCTCGCTATCGCCGCCTTCATGACGCTCATGCGATTCGTGATCGAGCCCGACGAATGGGGACTGGGGACCACGGTGATCACCGTGGCGATCATCGTGGTGGCACTGGCCGCGATCATCGCGTCGGTGACGGTGCCGTCGGTACGCGCCGAATACGCCGCTGCCTCGCGGCCGCCCGGCGGTAGCGGGCCCTACGGTCGGTCGGCGAATCCGTATGCCTCGCAACCACACCCGGTGCAGCCAGGTCATCCGATCCCGGGAGCCGACCGGCCGGCGTCGGTGCCCGCGTATGCCGGCTCGGGCTCGTACCCCCTGCGGACAGCGCCCGCGACCACCGGATCGCATCCGATGGCGAGCCCCTACCCCGTCGCGGGCGCACACACGGCGCCCGGTACGCAAGCGATGCCCGCGGCCCATGCCTCGTCGGGATCGCACCCGGTGGCGGGCGTACCTCACGGACAGCCCACGTACGCCCCGAACGGCACGCCCGCGACGGCCTCGCGCACCAACGGCATGGCGATCGCCGCCCTGGTCACCTCGTTCCTGATCGCCCCGCTCGGCATCGTCTTCGGCCACATCGCGATGTCGCAGATCAAGCGCCGTCACGAGGAGGGGCGCGGCCTGGCCATCGCGGGGCTGGTCATCGGTTACCTGTACACCGTCGCCGCCGCGGCATCGGCGTTCGTCATCTTCGCCGTGGTCGACCAGGTCACCGAGAGCTTCGACGCCTACGACTCCGGCTACTCCACCTCCACCAGTCGCTACCCCACGAGCACAGCGCGCGTCACCGCCACCCCCGCCTCGGCGGCCGACCGCACCAGCCAGGCGATTCTCGACGCCCGCATCGGCACCTGCATCCATCGCGTCGTGGGCGCCGACCAGGGCAACGGCGTCAGTGACGTCACCGTCACCCCCGCCACCTGCGGTTCCGGCTCGTCCACCCACAGGGTGGTGGACCGGACCACCGATATCGACGACTGCGGCTCGATGGCCTGGGTGCGTACCAGCACCGAAACCGGCTGGCTGGTCCTCTGCTTGCGCGCGGACTGATCACCGGCCGCGCGTTCGGCAGGTGCGGTTCGCGTGGGCGGCAGCGGCCATGGGGCCCATCGACGTGCGTGGACGGAAAATCGGATGCTTTGTGTCGGTGCGTCCGGAGATACTGACACGCCCGATGACTTCGAGCCCTGAACCCCGTCTGTTCCGGTAGGCCCGGACGGCGTGATGGCGTTCTGCTCGATCGGGTCGCTCGTGCCGTTGACCAGTCGTGCCCGGAGGTATCCCGAATGATCGCCGAATCAACCGCTCCGCCGTCGAGACCGCGGACGCCGTTGGTCGTCCGGGTGCTGGTGCTCGCCACCTTCGTGGTGATCCTCAACGAGACCATCATGATGAACGCCATCCCGCGTCTCATGACGGATCTCGGGGTCACCGAGCGTGCGGCCCAGTGGGTGTCGACGGCGTTCATGCTGACGATGGCGGCTGTCATTCCCACCACCGGATGGTTCCTGCAACGGGTCTCGACGCGCACCGCCTACGCGGTCGCCATGGGCGTGTTCGTCACCGGCACCGCGCTCTCGGCGGTGGCGCCCACCTTCGCGGTGCTGCTGATCGGCCGAATCGTCCAGGCGGGCGGCACCGCGGTGATGATGCCGCTGCTCATGACCACCTTGATGACGGTGGTGGCCGAGCGCGACCGCGGCCGGGTCATGGGGCAGGTCACGTTGGCGATCTCGGTCGCGCCCGCGATGGGACCGGTGGTGTCGGGCCTGGTGCTGCAGGTCGCGTCCTGGCGCTGGCTGTTCGTGCTCGTGCTGCCGATCGCGGGTGTGGTGACCTGGCTGGGCTTGCGACGCCTGGAGAACGTGGGCGAACCGGAGGCGAGCGCGCTGGACTGGATCGGTGTGGTGCTCTCCGGCCTGGGCTTCGGTGGTCTGGTGTTCGGGCTCAGCCGTTTCGAGAGCGGGAGCTTCGCCGAGCCCGCGCTGATCGCCGCGGCGGGCGCGGCGCTGATCGCGGCTTTCGTGTTCCGTCAGATCCGCAGGCAGCGCACCGGCAGCCCATTGCTGGACCTGCGCGTGCTCCTGCACCGCAACTACACCATCGCCCTCGGCCTGATGGTCATCGCGTTCCTGGCGATGATGGGTTCGATGATCCTGCTGCCGCTGTATCTGCAGAACCTGCGGGATCTGAGCCCGCTGGCCACCGGCATGCTGGTCATGCCGGGCGGTTTGGCGATGGGGCTGCTCGGTCCTGTCGTCGGCAGGCTGTTCGACCGGTTCGGCGGTCGGGTGCTGGTGATCCCGGGCGCGGTCGGCATCGCCGTCTCCTTGGCGGGCTTCACCCGGATCTCCATGACCATGCCGTACTGGCAGTTGCTCGCCCTGCACATCCTGCTCATGGTGGCCTTGGCCGCGACTTTCACCCCGGTCTTCACCCTCGGCCTCGGCGCCCTTCCGCAGCCGCTGTACTCGCACGGCAGTTCGCTGCTGGGCACCCTGCAGCAGGTGGCGGCCGCCTTCGGCACCGCCTTGGTGGTCACCGTGATGTCGGCCCGGAGCACGGGTCTGCTCGCCGAGGGGGCCTCGGCCGAGGCCGCCCAGCTCGACGGTATGCGGATGGCGTTCGCCGTCGTCGCCGTCCTGGCGCTGGGTGTGATCGCCATGTCGGTGCTGTTGCCCGCCCGCTCCGAAAGCCAGGAGCAGTCCGGCGACCTGGAGGAACCGGTCCTCGCGGTGCACTGACCGTCCTGGGGTGCCGCACGGAACGGCACCCCAGGACCGTCTCCGAAGGGGCGCTCAGGCGAGCCGGAAGACGGGATAGCCCGCGGCCACGCGCAGCAGCTCCTCGTCGGAGGAGGTGTGGTCGAGTCCGTCGAAGAAGACGCCCACCTCGAACTTCCAGCGCTCGAGATAAGCGCGCAGGACCGGCGGCTTCTCCTCGTCGCTCAGTTCCACAGCGGTGAACGGCGTCACCCGCTTGCCCAACCGCAGCTGCCCCTGACCGCCGGCGGCCCGCAGGTTGCGGACCCACTGCGTGTGCCCGCGCGGGGCGACGAGAAAGCGTTCGCCCGCCAAGGTCAGAGGATTGACCGGATTGGTCCGCCACTCGCCGCTCTTGCGGCCGCGGACCGCCACCAGTTGAGCGCCGTAAAGGCTCACCCCTTTACCCGTGATCCACCGGAAGACCCCGTTGAAGAGATTGCCCAGCCGCCCGGCCTCGATATGACGCATGCGATGTTCTCCTTTGTGAGCACTGCTCTCTATATAGAACAGTGAACACGCCGCGTGGCAGAAAATCAAGAGCAGTGCTCTCTTTTCGGTGTGACGCTCTGGCAGACTGTCGGTCATGACCGCGATCCGCACGGCCCGGCAGCGGGCCCGCGACGAGCTGACCCACGAGATCAAGCAGGAGGCCACGCGCCAACTCGCCGAGGGCGGCTCGGCGCAACTGTCCCTGCGCGCGGTCGCCCGCGCGCTCGGCATGGCCTCCTCGGCGATCTACCGCTATTTCCCCAGCCGCGACGACCTGCTCACCGCCCTCGTCATCGACGCGTACAACGCCTTGGGCGACGCCGCCGAACGCGCCGACCGGCCCGAAGCACCGGTGCGACAACGGTGGCTGCTGGTCTGCGCGGCGATCCGCACCTGGGCGCTGGCACACCCGCACGAATACGCCCTGATCTACGGCTCCCCGGTCCCCGGCTACCAGGCCCCGGCGGAGACCGTCGACTCCGGCACCCGCGTAGTCCGGCGGCTCAGCGAAATCCTCCATACCGGAAAGCCGTTGCGACCGGCCTTTTCCAGCCCCCTGGATCCCGCCCTCGCCGAACAGATGCAGACGGTGCTGTCGAGAGAAGACCTGGGCCTGGAGCCCGAGGATTTCACTCGCCTGCTCATCGTCTGGTCCCAGCTGTTCGGGCTGATCAGCTTCGAACTGTTCGGCCAGTTCACCGGCAGCGCCGACCCCGCCGAACCGCTGTTCCGCCACGCCGCCGAACAGATGGCCGACTACCTCGGGCTGCGGTGAAAGCTGCCGCCCATGGGTCACGGGCTGTCGCGGAGCGGTGCGGCGTGCGAGGCTGCATCGCGTGATTCTCCTTGTACCGGCCGACCCGTTGCGCGCTTCCCGCGTCGATGAGCACTTCGCCGCGGAGGCGGATGCGGCCCGTGCGGCAGGGATGGACGTAGCCGTTGTCGATCATGACGCACTGACCCGTCCCGATGGCGCGGACGAAGCGGTTCGCCGGGTTCGCGTCGAAGGGCAGGCCGTCTATCGGGGATGGATGTTGTCCGGCGACCGTTACGCAGCCTTCGATCGAGTGCTACGGAGCCGAAATGTGCTGCTGCGCACCGGTGCCGAGCAGTACCGGCGTGCTCATGAATTGCCCGGATGGTACTCCGGGTTGTCCGAGATCACGCCTCGGTCGGCGTGGACCACCGGCGACGATCGTGCCGCCTTCGACGGTGCACTCCGGGAACTGGGCTCCGGGCCCGCCGTGCTCCGCGACTACACCAAGTCGATGAAGCACTACTGGCACGAGGCGGCCTTCATTCCCGACGTGGACGACGCGGAGCGCGCCTGGCGCGTGGCGAGCAGATTCCTGGAACTGCGCGGGGACGACCTGACGGGCGGGTTCGTCGTCCGGCGATTCGAGCAGTTCGTATCGGCCGAGGTGCGCACCTGGTGGGTCGACGGCGTCTGCCGGTTGGTGGGACCGCATCCCGATTCGCCGGAGGACATGCCCCGGGCCGGGTTCGCGCCGAAGGAGTTCGAACGGAACATCGCCGGTCTCGCGCTCCCGTTCGTCACCGCGGACTTCGTTCTGCGCGCCGACGGTTCCTGGCGATTGGTGGAACTCGGCGACGGACAGGTGAGCGACCGGCCGCGAACGATGCGGCCGGAGCTATTGATCGAGTGCCTGCGCGGTTGACCGGCTGCTCCGCCTGCCGAACGCGTGCGCGGTGCGGGCTCCGAGGTGGCGCGACGGCGAATTCGCTGGAGCACGCCACCCCGGAGCGCCGGTTCACCCCGTGACGGGAAGCAGCGCCGCGAGTGCTGTCGCGGCCTGCGGGTGCGCCTCGACCAGCGCGGTGGCCGCGGCGTGCGGTGCGGCATGGAGTTCCCGCCAGTGGCCCTCGTAGCCGAGCAATGCCGCGTAGGCATCGCAGGTCGCCGGGTGCCCGCGCAGCAGTTCGCCGGCCGGTCCGTCCGTCGCGGTGGCCGGCCCGGATCCGGTGGACTGCTTGGGCTGACGCGACCACGGCGGGACGAACGATTCGATGCTCGTCCGGTCGCCGGGGAAGGTGCGGCCCGCTTCCCGCGTCAAGGCGGGAACGAGTTCACCGGCCTGGCCGCGCAGGGTGGTGATGAGGGAGGGCAGCCACGGCAGGAGGATCGCGTCGGGGAGGCGGCCGAACGCTTTGGACAGCAGTTCGACGACGAACGACTTGATCGAGGGCACCGGGTCCATCGCTTGGATGAAACCGCTCAGATACTGCGGGAAAGCCGGGATCACAAGAGGATTGGCGAGCATGGCGTCGCAGCGCTCGCGCAGATCGGCGAGGGTGAGCATGCCGAGCTGCATGCGGGTCGCCCACAGCAGCGCCACCTTGGCGGGGGCCTCGGGATGGGACTGCTCGACGGCCAGTTCGAGCTGGCGGTGGTCGCAGCCCAGGGACAGCGCCAGGTTCTCCATGCCGAACAGGAAGCCGAGCATGGCCGCCACCGGCCGGACGCCGGTGGCCTCGTCGGTGAAGGCGGTGGGGAGCAGGGTGCAGTAATGCGCGTAGCCGGCGGTGACGAAGCGGCCGCACCAGGCGGGCAGGCCGTTCTCGGTGGAGCGGTAGTAGTCGATCAGCGCCCTGATGCGGCGGAGCACTTCGGGTGCGCCGTCGACGGTGCGCTCGGCGGTGAGCAGGTCCACCGCGCGGGAGCCGAGTTCGTCGGCCAGGCGGACCGAATTCAGGTAGACGAGTGCGTCTTCGACCGCGGAGAGTGCGCGTGCCGCGGTGGCCTCGGGGCCGTTGACCTCCATGCGCAGTCGTTGTTCGAGGACCTGTTCGATGGTGACGCCCTCGTAGCCCAGCTCCACCAGATCGCGCTGGTACTTGCCGATCGCGACATCCCAGCTCTCCTGGATGGAGCGTTCGCCCAGGCCGCGGGATCCCATGATGGGGCGCACCGCGTGGCCCGGTAGCAGTCTGCGCAGCATCCACAGCAGATCCGAGCCGGGGCGCAGCTCGGGTTTCGCCTCGAGGTCTAGCAGGGTGCGCTGGACCCGGGGGTTGTTCGGGTCGATGCCCAGCGGGACCAGGCGGTCGTAGACGTTCTGGGCCAGCGGCGGCAGCGCGGCGTAACCGACGCGACCGATGCGGTCGCCGCCGAGCAGGATCTCGCAGAGCCGCCGCACATCGCGGCGGCCGGGCACGCGGTCCTTCTCGATGCAGGTGATCGCCGCGTCCTGGAAGTCGTACGGTGTGGGGCGGGCACGATTGCGCATCCCGGCCAGCAGGATCGAGGTCTCGTAGACGGCGATCGCGTCGGCGGTGCTGGCGAGATAGCCGTTGCGGCGTGCGAGCCGGACGATATCGACCGACCAGCCGAGCAGTTCGGCCTCGTCGACGCTGTCCAGCCGGGGCGGTGTCGATAGGAAACCCGAGAGCTGGTCGGAAACAGCCCGTTCGGCGCCTTCGGCTTTCGCGGCGTTCTTCCCGGCTGTGGCCGACTTCGTGCCGGACTTGGTCGCCGTGGTTTTCGTGCCCAGCGCGAACGGCTGCAGCTTGCTGCGCTTCAACCCCTTGGACCAGGTGGCGGCCGCGATGGAGACCGAACCGGCGGCCAGCCCGAATTGCGCTTCGATCGCCGAATGGCTGGACGGGATCAGGCCGTACTGCCACTTCGTCGCGGTGCGCGGACCGATCTCGAACGGAGCCTGCGAGGCGACGCCGAACTGCTCGACGCGGCTGGCCGCGTGGAAGGCGCCGCAGACGTAGAGGCAGTGCCCGGGATCGGTTCCGGTCGCCCGGAGATGTTCGCGCATGCGCGTCCACATGTAGCGCTCGCGGTCCTCGTCGCGATCGGTGTCGGTGGTGCGCAGACGGCGGAACAGACTGCCGATGAGCACCATGACCTGGCGGTAGGTGTCGTAGTCGGCGTTCGACAGCGGCTGCTCGACATACTGGTCCCACCATTCCGACCAGTGCCGCACCTTGCCGTGGTGCAGCAGGTGCTGCTCGAGTTCGGCGAAATGCGGTCGCAGATCGCCGATCTCGATACCGACGGCGTCACCGTGCAGCTCGGCTTCCTCGACCGGCGGCTCGGTGGATTCGGGTTCCCCGGGCGGAGTCCGCGGCTGCTCCTGCGGCGACTCGCCGGAACGGGGCGACCACTGGAATACGTGGTCGGTCGAGCGGTCCACCAGCACCAGTTCCACACCGGGTGTGGTGAGCGCATAGGAGATGGCCTGGTACTCGGCGGATGCCTCGGTGATCGGCGCGACCACCGACAGCGGCGCCCAGGCGGCGGGGAAGCCGTCGACCTCGCCCGCCCACGCCTGCACCGCCACCGGGAGGGTGCAGTTGCGCAGTTCCTCGAGCATCGGACGCATGTCCTCGCACAGCTCCAGGTAGATCACCTTCGGCTGCTTCTCACGCAGCCGGCGCACCATGGCCAGCCCGGACGCGGGGGAGTGGTGGCAGACCGGGAAGATCTCCAATTCCTCGCGCAGGGCCCGGTCGACATCGTCGACCATGCCGGTGAGGATCTCCGCGAGTGCGCCCGGCCCCGCGAACCGCTCGGCCGCGGCACCCAATTGCATACGCAGCGCGGAGAACTCGCTCGCGGTGGCAGGGGCGTGCTGGGCGGTGCCGGGAGCGACGTCGGCCGTCGCGGCGGCCCGGCTCACGAAAGCCTCGCGATGGCGTCGCGGCCGCCCTCCAGGAAGGGCTCCCAGTCGCCGCCGAGGTCCTTGCTGCGCGGCTCGACGACACCGTGCCAGAACTTGTTGAGAATGGCCAGGTCCTCCGGGGCGCGGCGGGCCAGCGAGCCCACCAGTGAGCCGGCCAGGATCTCCGGTCGCAGGGTGGCGTCGCCGAAGAACTGGCTGTGCAGGATGGCGTCCTCGAGCACGCCGATCTGCTCGGCGGTCGACAGCGCCGACTCCAGCTTCTCGTCGTCGCTTCCGGCGGCGGCGGCCGCGGCGCGCAGGTCGGCGAAGCTGTCGAGCAGGATGTCGAGCAGGGTGGGCGGCAGTTCGAGGTCGATCCGATGGCGGCGCAACAGTTCCGCGGTGCGGAAGCGCACGATCTCGGCTTCGCTGCGCTTGTTGGTCACCACCGGGATGCGCACGAAGTTGAAGCGCCGCTTCAAGGCCGAGGACAGGTCGTTCACGCCGCGGTCGCGGCTGTTGGCGGTGGCGATGATCGAGAAGCCGGGCTTGGCGAAGACGACATTGTCGTCATCGAGTTCCGGTATGGAGACATACTTCTCGGACAGGATCGAGATCAGGGCGTCCTGCACATCGCTGGTGGAGCGGGTCAGCTCCTCGAAGCGGCCGATCACGCCCTGTTCCATGGCGGTCATGATGGGCGAGGGGATCATCGACTCGCGGGACTGGCCCTTGGCGATGACCATGGAGATGTTCCACGAGTACTTGATGTGGTCTTCGGTGGTGCCCGCGGTGCCCTGGACCACCAGGGTGGAGTTACGGCTGATGGCCGCGGAGAGCAGTTCGGCGAGCCAGCTCTTGCCGGTGCCGGGATCGCCGATCAGCAGCAGGCCGCGGTCGGAGGCCAGGGTGACGATGCTGCGCTCGACGAAAGTCCGGTCACCGAACCACTTCTGGTCGATCTGCCGGTCGAGTCCGTCGGCCCGCTCGGAACCGAGGATGAACAGCCGCACCATCTTCGGGCTCAGCCGCCAGGAGAACGGCTTGGGGTTGTCGTCGATGGACTCCAGCCAGTCCAGCTCCTCGGCGTACTTGATCTCAGCGGGGGCGCGCAGGGCGGTGTCGGTCATGGTGAAGAGGTCTCCTAGTCGAGAAAGTTCTTGAGTTCGTTGACGAGTTTCTGGATGCGGCCGGAGATCACCGGGGTGCCCATGGCCTTGAACCGTTCGCGGAACCAGGGATTCACGCTCTGATGTCCGGAGCTGTTGACGGAACCGACCGGGATGAACTTCACCCCGCTGCGGTGCACCGCCTGCATGCGCTCGAACAGCGGCTGCGAGCGGTCGAACTCGTAGAAGTCCGAGATCCACACCATCACGGTGTTGGCCGGATCGCTGATCTTGGGCTCGGCCATCGCCATCGCGACCGGCCCGTCGTTGCCGCCGCCCAGTTTGGTGCGCAGCAGCACCTCGAAGGGGTCGTGGACCCAGGGCGTCAGGTCCAGCGCTCGGGTGTCGTAGGCGATCAGGTGCACGTCGACCTTGGGCAGGCCGGCGAAGATCGAGGCGAGGATGGTGCAGTTGACCATCGAATCGACCATCGAGCCGGACTGGTCGACCACCACTATCATCCGGGCGGGCACGGTGCGTTTGGCGGTCTGACGGTAGAACAGCCGGTCCACGTAGAGGCGCTCGTCCTCGGGGTTCCAGTTGGTCAGGTTCTTCCAGATCGTCCGGTTCACATCGAGATTGCGCAGGATCCGCTTGGGCGGCACCGATCGGTCGACGGTGCCTGCCGAACTCTGCTGCACCTGGGTGCGCAGCACCTCGGCCACCTCGTCGACGTAGCGGCGGATCAGTCGCTTGGCGTTGGCGAGCGCGACGCCGGACAGGTTCGACTTGTCGCGCAGCAGCTGCTCGATCAACGACATGCTCGGGGTGAGCCGGGCCGAGAGCACCGGATCGGCGAGCACCTCCCGCAGATGCATCCGGGCGATCAGATCGCCTTCGACCTTGCCGAGCGCGGCCTGGATATCGGCCGTGCCGCCGCCGTTGCCGAAGCCGCCGAGCAGGGCGCGCAGGTGACCGGCATCGGACTGCCAGTTGGCCAATTGGGTCGCGCTGACGGTGCCCGATCCGGTCGCGAACACGTTGAGCAGCAGCTTCGACATCAGCGCGGCGTTTCGAACCTCGATATCGCGGGTCGTGACACCCTCGTGCTCGAGCTGCCCGGAACCCGGGCCGTCCGCGCGGGCGCCGGCACCTGACCCGGGATGCGTCGAGCCCGGTTGCGACGTGCGATCTTCCGTGGCCGAGCCGGATTCGAGCTCTGCCGGAGCCGATGCCGACGGGGGCTGTCCCGAGCGGGTGGTGCTCTCGCCGAGTCCGGCGCCGAGCCGGTCGAATTCGCCTTTCAGCTCGGGGAATCGCTGGATGACGGTGTCGACCGCGACGCCGGGGTCCAGCAATGCGGCGGGCAGGCCGAGATCGTCGACGATCGCGACGCTCGCCGCGTCCAGGATGTGCTGGGGTTCGGAATCGAAGATGCCGGCGAGCAGGCGCCAGTACAGGATCTGCCGCTGTGTTTCGCGCGCATCGGGTGCGGGAGGGGCGGAATTCTCGTGCGCAGTGGTCATTTCCGCAGCAACCGTCCCGCCCGCTCACGCAGCACCTCGACCGCGTCACCGGACTTGGCCAGCGCCTTGGCGATCTTCGGGTCGGTGGGGCCTTGCGCCCAGTCGCCGGTGTGCGCCGAGGTGGTCGCCTTCTTGAACAGGTACTCGACGCCGAGTGGACGCAGGCGCCACTGCCCGGCGTCCCAGCGCACCAGGCCGAGGCAGGCCGTGGACTTGGCGACCAGGTCCGCGGTCAGCGGGCCGCACCGGGGCAGCCGATCGAGTTCGACGGCGAGCCGTTGGTCGTCGATGACGAGCGCGCCCTCGTCGAAGCGGTAGTTCTCCACCAGGACCGGCTCGCCGAGGTGCACCGGGTGGCGGTCCAGTGGGGCGACCGCGTCGGCGACGGCCTTCGGGAGCTGGATGCGGGCGGTGGTGAACGGATCGGCCGCCTCGCCGAGTTCGGCGTTCGCGTCCAGCCACAGCAGATCACCGTTCGCGGTGAGCGGCATGTCGGTCACGGTGACCGCGCGGCGCTCGGCCAGTGCTTGCAGCAGGCGCGGGTGATCGCCGAGCACCTGCCAGACGGCCGGGCCGACGATGGTGTCGACCTTGGCCGCCCCGACGCTCACCCGCACCAGGCGCGCCGGCTCGGAGCCCGCCTCGAGCACCGCGTGCACCTGGGCCTGCACCGCGGTGCCGTGCTCTTGCACGTCGACGCCGACCACCAGCAGCCGTCCCGAGACCGTCTCGGGTTCGACGTCCTGCGGGCCACGCCAGGTCAGCAGCAGGGCCTGCGACCAGAGGTCGGCCCAGCGGCGGGCCGGAATACGGTCCAGCGCCGCGATCGGCGCGGCGGCGCGCAATTCGGCGGCGAACCCGTCGAGCAGCACGGCCAGGCGGCGCAGTTCGCTCGCGGCCCACAGTGCTTCGATGGTCCGGTCGGCGGAGGAGACGAGCTCGTGGTCGACACCGCGCCAGCCGTTGATCGCCAGCTCCTGCAGCCAGGCTCGGCAGCCCGCGACCACGCCGCCCGCAGCCGCCGGAGCCGGTGGCTGCGTGTGCGCGATTCGCTCGCGCCCGACCGCCTTGTCGAATCGCTCGAGCAGCGCATCGTGCACCGCCCCCAGCAGTGCCGATCGGGCGGCGGCCAGCGCGACCAGCTTCTCGGGCTCGACCGATCCGGCGCCGATCGCGGCGACCGCGTCGGCGACCGCGCTCGCCAGCGGCGATCCGCTCACGGCGGCGGCCATACCGGCCAGCGCGTCCGAGGCGTGGTCGCCGATCCGGCCGAAGCCGTCGACCAGCGCGGCATCGAATCCGGCCACCACGTCGAGCGCGTCGGTGACACCGGCATCCTGGGCGGAGGTCAGCTCCGCCAGTTGTATTCCGAGCATCAGGCAGGCGCTCCTGTCGCGGGGAACCAGTGCAGTTCGGGCACCGGCGCGGTCGAGCCGGGCTGTTCCAGGTAGCTCAGATGACGCAGGAACCGGCTGAACACGACGGCTGCCGGGGTCGAGGCGCCGGAGGTGTTCAGGTGGGCGAGGATCCGGCCGTCCGCCGGTACGTCGATGCCGAGGAACCGGGCGACGCGCTCGATGCCGTACTGCAGAATCGCCTCGGCCACCAGCGCCTGGATGTGCTTGCACGCGTAGCCGCCGGAATGGCCGCCGCACGGCCGGTTGTTGTTCGTGCTGCAGCTGAGCCCGTGCTCACGTGCCGAGATCGACGACACGTAGACGCGCGCGATATCCGATCCGCTGGACACCACCCCCTGCAATCGTCCGTCGGCCATCTCGACGAACGGCACCTTGGCGAGTTTGCGGGGCGCCACCACCGGCAGCATCTGCACCACCGAGGACCGCTCCCACTCGCGCTCATCCGAGTCCATCGGATTCCCTCCCGTCTTTCATCACGGAGATCAACCTACGCGAACCCACCGACAAGTTCCGTTCCCGGCGACCGCCGATGAAGGCTGTTGACCGACAACATATTTCGTGACATGCGGATATTCCCGGCGCGCATGACCGGCGTCGCGACCGGGCGTCGCGGGACATGCGGGACGGCCCTTCTCGGCCGAAGCGCGCCGCGGCTCGGGACGGTCGTCGAACGCCTGTCGGGAGGGGGCTGCGACGGTTTGCCTGTCGTCTGCTGCCGGGGCCGCGGCCGGGGCCGGGCCGGATGGGGCAGGCGCTGTCGTTCGGCATCGAGCGAATCCTCGACGGTCTGGGAGTTCTCGTCGCCGCGCGCGTCTGACCCCGGCGCGTGTGGGCCGCTACCGAGGGGCGCCGCAGGGGCGGTGAAAAGCGGTTGGCGGATCGGCCGGACGGTGCCAAGCTGGAAGGTCGCCGTTGCCGGGGTCGGGTCATCGGACGCAGTAGTCCTCGATGTCCGCCGCGAAACCGGCGCCGAAGCACCGGATTCCGACCTTCGCCGAGCCGGTGCCACCGTCGACCGAAGAGCAGGGGGACTCGTGAGCGTGACCGTGGATGTGCCGCCCGGTGAGACGGCGTCGCCGGCGACCGAGCCGGGCGCGTCGTCTCGGGGCAGCCTGACCTCCCTGCGCCGGTTCCTGCCCTATCTGCGCCCGTACCGATTCGTGCTGATCGCGGCGACGGTGCTCGCGGTGATGTCGATGCTGACCGTGGTGGTGACACCGCTGCTGATCGCGCGCATCGTCGACGGACCGATCGCGGACGGTGACCTGCGTGGTGTGCTCGCGCCGGTCGGCGTCGTGCTCGCCCTCGGCGTGTTCGAGGCCGTCACCCTGTGGGCAAGGCGGTGGCTGCTCGCCGGGCCTGCCGTCGCGTTCGAGACCACCATGCGCGCGAAGATCTTTCGTGACCTGCAGGCTCTGTCGATCGGACGCCACGACGGCTGGGAGTCCGGACAGCTGCTCTCCCGCGCCGTCGACGACCTGTCGACCTTGCGCCGCTTCGTCAACTTCGCGGGACCGTGGCTGGTCGTGAACACTGCCGTGATCCCGGCCGGCGTGCTGGTGCTGTTCACGATGAGCTGGCCGATGGCTCTGCTGTTCCTCGTGGAGGCCGTGCCGTTCCTGATCGTCTGCCTGCGCTTCGAGCGGCGGTACTCGCTGGCGTCACGGCTGTCACAAGACCAGGGCGGCGATCTGACGACCACGGCCGAGGAGTCCGCGCAGGGCATACGGGTGCTCAAGGCATTCGGCCGCGGCGCCTACTTCGGCCGCCGCTTCACCGCGCAGGCGCGTGCTCTGTACGGGACCGAACTGCGCAAGGCGCGGTTGAACGCGAGTCTGTGGGCGGTCATGAGGACGGTGTCCGACCTGGGTGTGGTCGCCGCGCTCGGCATCGGCGGGTACGGGGTGGTGCGCGGGACGCTGTCGCTGGGAGCGGTGGTCGGCGCCATCACCCTGATGACATTCCTCACCTGGCCGATCGCCTGGCTCGGGTTCCTGCTCTCCGAACTGCAGAACGCGGCCACGGCCGCCGACCGCTACTGGGAGATCATCGACACGCCACTCGACATCGAGGATCCGGTCGATCCGGTCGAACTGCCCGCTCGCATACGCGGCGAAGTACGGTTCGAGGACGTGCGCTTCGCCTTCCCCGGCGCGCACACCGAACTGCTGCGCGGCGTGTCGCTGGTGTTGCGGCCGGGCGAGACGGTCGCGGTCGTCGGCGCCACCGGCAGCGGGAAAACTGCTCTGCTGCACTTGCTTCCACGTCTGTACGACGTCACCGGCGGCGCCGTGCGCATCGACGGGATCGACATCAGGCAGCTGCGGCTGCGTGACCTGCGCTCGGTGGTGGCGGTGGCTTTCGAGGACCCGGTGTTGTTCTCGGCGAGCGTGCGGGAGAACGTCGCCCTAGGCGATCCCGGCGCGAGCGAGGAGCGGGTACGCGCCGCGCTGGAGATCGCGCAGGCCGCGGAGTTCGTCGACGCGCTGCCGTGGGGACTCGAGACCCGAATCGGCGAGCAGGGGCTGAGATTGTCCGGCGGGCAGCGGCAGCGTCTGGCCCTGGCCAGATCCGTTCTCGCGCAGGCCGACGGTGGCGGGCACGGTCGCATCGTCGTGCTCGACGATCCGCTGTCCGCGCTGGATGTGCAGACCGAGGAACGGGTGCAGGCCCGGCTGCGCGGCACGCTCGCGGGCGCGACCACCCTGCTGGTCGCGCACCGGCCTTCGACGGCCGCGCTCGCCGACCGGGTCGTTCTGCTCGCCGACGGCCGGATCGCCGCCGAGGGTACCCACGAGTACCTGCTGCGCGTCGACGACGGTTATCGCGAACTGATGGGGGGACAGCCGTGAGCCGGGACAGCGACCGGGAGACGGTGGAAGCGAGTGCGCCCGAGGGCGATCAGGCCGCCGACTGGCGCGGGATCGCCAATGAGGACGCCGACGTCACCGACACCGGCAATCTGGTGTTGGCCCGGCGCTCGCGGCGGCTGCTCACCGAGCTGATCCGGCCGTACCGGTGGTGGGTGGCGCTCGCGCTCGCCCTGGTCGTCGTCCAGAACGCGGCGATGGTGTCCGGGCCGCTGTTCGTCGCGCACGGTCTCGATCGCGGCATCGACGCGGGAAGCCGTGGCGACTGGTCCCCGTTGGCGTGGGCGGTCGGCGGATACCTGTGCACCACGCTGATCGCGGGCGTGGTCACCTACTGGTTCATGCGGCTCGCGGGCCGGATCAGCCAGGACGTGCTGTTCGACCTCCGGGCCCGGGCTTTCGCCCATGCTCAGCGGCTCGACGTCGCCTTCCACGAGAAGTACACCTCGGGCAAGATCGTCACGCGGCTCACCGGCGACATCGAGACGCTGCAGCAATTGCTCGACGCGTCGCTGAACATGGCGCTCGGCGCGATCCTGTCCGTGGTCAGCATCGCGGTGCTGCTGGTCTACCTGGATCCGCAGCTGGCCGTGATCGTGTTCATCGGTTTCGTGCCGTTGGCGGTCGTCACCCGCAGGACGCAGCGCAAACAGCGCGCGGGTTATCGCCGGACCCGGCGCGCGGTGGCGCGGGTGGTGGTGCACTTCGTCGAGTCGATGGGCGGGATGCGCGCGGTGCAGGCGTTCCGGCGCGAGCACCGCAACGACTCGGTGCTCGCGGCCGAGGACAGCGCCTACCGGGACGCCAACATCACGGCGCTGCGCGGCATGGCCGAATACGCCGGGCTCATCACGCTGCTGGGCAATCTGACCACCGTGATCGTCATCGTGGTGGGCGCGTGGCGGGTCATCCACGGTGATCTGGCCCTCGGTGTGCTGGCCGCATACCTGTTGTACCTCAACAACTTCTACAGTCCGCTCGACGATCTCGCGCAGGTGTTCAACGCCTACCAGTCCGCCGCCGCGGCGCTGGAGAAGATCTCCGGTGTGCTCGAGGAACAGCCCGTGGTGGCCGAGCCCGACGATCCGGTGCCACTGGGCACGGCCGAAGGCCGGATGCGACTCGAGCGCGTCTGGTTCGACTACGCCCGCGCGCCCGGGGCGAACCCGGTCCTGCCCGAGTTCGACCTCGATATCCCGGCCGGTCAGGTGCTCGCCCTGGTCGGCGCCACCGGCGCGGGCAAATCCACCCTGGTCAAGCTGCTGACCCGGTTCTACGACCCCTCCGGTGGCCGGGTGACTCTGGACGGCGTGGATCTGCGCCGCCTCGCCGACGCCGACCTGCGCCGCAATGTCGTGATGGTCACCCAGGAGGCGTACCTGTTCGCCGGCTCGGTGGCCGACAACATCCGGATCGGCAGGCCCGAGGCCACCGATGCCGAGGTGCGCGCCGCCGCCCACTCGGTCGGTCTGGACACCTTCGTCGAAACCCTGCCGGAGGGTTTCGACACCGACGTCCGCCGTCGGGGCGGACGGTTGTCCGCGGGTCAGCGGCAGTTGGTGGCCTTCGCACGGGTGTTCTTGGCCGATCCGGCCGTGCTGGTACTCGACGAGGCGACCTCGAGCCTGGACATCCCCGGTGAGCGCATGGTGCAGGACGCGCTCGAAACGGTGCTCCGCGGGCGCACGGCGATCATCATCGCGCACCGGCTCTCGACCGTGGCGATCGCGGACCGGGTGCTGGTCATGGAGGCGGGCCGGATCGTCGAGGACGGCACCCCCGACGAGTTGATCGCGGGCGACGGGCGCTTCGCCGGGCTGCACGCGGCCTGGCGCGAATCCCTGGTGTGAGCCGCTTCCACTCGGCGAGTTCCCGAGCCTGCCGCAGTGGACGGGGGTGGCGCTGGTGCTCCTCGCGTCGGCGGTCCTGCCGTTGGCCCGGTTTCCGGCCGCCGCGCCGGTGGACACAACGCCGTCCGACAAGCGACAGGTGACCAGAGATTATCCCGTCGATGGGGCCGGTTCCAAGACCTTCCAGGCTGAACTGGACATTTGACCCGCATGCTGCGGCTATGTGGTGCCGTGAGCATCATTGCACGTAGATCGTCTGAGTCCACACCTGGGCCCGTTCGGTCCGCCCGATTCGACGCTCCATAGAGCAATCTTTGGAGAAGTGGAGACAAGCAGCCGGAGGCTTGCTAAGTTAATGAATATTCTGAGCGCCGCGAGAGCGGGTGACGCTGGCTGAGGGTGTCATTCCGCTATCTCGCGATGCTCGGACTCGATTGCAGACACTCGAGACGCACACTCGGGATGCTCGGACTCAATGAGGAGTGGCGACATGCAAGGACTGAACAGGCGTGATGCGCTGAAAGCGACAGGCGTGCTCGGCGCCGTCGGCGCGCTGGCCGCGACCGCACCGGCCCGGGCGGAGCCGTGGAGCTGGTCGCCGGAGGGCTCGGTGGCCGGCGAGGGCGCAGGCGTCGATCCACTGGGTGTGTGGGACCCCGAAGCCGACGAGGTGATCGCCTCTGTGGTGCAGCGCGGGGACGTGCCCAAGGTGAACGAGGCGCTTCGCCAGTGGACCCACAACGGTCAGCCCCTTCCGGCCGGCCTGCCCGACGACCTGCGCGAATTCATGGAATACGCGCGCCGGTTGCCGCAGTGGGCCGATCACGGAAAGCTCAACGCCGCCATCGATTTCAACAAGAAGCGCGGGCTGTATCTCGGCGTGCTCTACGGCTTCGCCAGCGGCATGATGAGTACGGTCATTCCGAAGGAAGCCCGATCGGTCTACTACTCCAAGGGCGGCTACGACCTCACCGACCGCATCTCCAAGACCGCCAAGCTCGGCTACGACATCGGCACCGCCAATGCCTACGCCGACGACGGCGAGATGATCGTGACCTGCGTCAAGACGCGCATGGTCCATGCCGCCGTGCGGCACCTGCTGCCGCAGTCGCCGCACTGGCGGGCCTCGGCCGAGGAACAGATCCCGATCAGCCAGAACGACCTGATGGTCACCTGGCACAGCCTGCCGACGACCGTCATGCGCCACTTCGTCAACTGGCAGGTGCCGATCCCACCCGACGAGTCCGAGGGGTTCCTGCACTCCTGGCAGCTGGCGGGGCACATGCTCGGCATCAAGGACGAGTACATCCCGAAGTCCTGGGACGAGGCGAACTCTCAGGCCTCCCAGGTGCTCGATCCGATCCTGATGGCCACCCCGGAAGGTATCAAGCTGGCCAGTCGCCTGCTCAGCCTCGGCTCCGGCCTCGAC
This sequence comes from Nocardia higoensis NBRC 100133, assembly GCF_000308595.1. Classification (GTDB taxonomy): domain Bacteria; phylum Actinomycetota; class Actinomycetes; order Mycobacteriales; family Mycobacteriaceae; genus Nocardia; species Nocardia higoensis. Next base: position 46,341 of record NZ_BAGA01000185.1, read on the forward strand.
CTGTCGATCCTCACCAGGCCGGTGCTCGGCGCGTTCACCCGGTTCGTGTTGGGTGACAAGCTGGCCGACGAGCTGCAGATCCCGCGCGAGCTGGTGTGGGATCCGCTGCTGCGGTTCAGCTGGGGGCCGTTCATCGCCGTGCGAGAAGGGCTGCTCACGGTGGCCCCGCCGACGCAGGAGGTCTACTGGATGTTCGACGAGTTCCTGCGCCAGGCCGCGCTGCTCTACCTCTCCGAGCTGCGCATGCCGATCAGCATCGAGCTGCCGACGATGAACCGCAATATGGCTCTGCCGCCGAAGTAGTCGGCAGTTGACTTCGCCCCCACCGTCCGTCCCCTTCGGTGGGGGCGAAGTCGTGTCCAGGGGGCGTCTACAGCTGCGGCAGATCGGGGAGCGGGCCCGAGGCGAGGCGCTGTGCGGTGCGCTTGTTCATACCGAACATCCGCAGCATCCGGTAGGTCATCTCGTCGGAGAGCGCGTCGGCGTCGGCGTCGGGGTGCGCGTCGAGCAGTTGGAGCAGGCCGAGCAGTGAGCCGCCCGCCGCCATGACCGCCAGGTCCGGATCCATCGGCTCGAAGTGGCCTGCTTCCTGTGCGGTGACGATGTCGTGGCGCGCCCGCGGGACCAGCCCCTCGGGGCGCAGCAGCACACTGGTGCCGGAATTGAGCACCACGCGCACCATTTCGGGGACCTGGCGGTACAGGCGACCCGTCATCCGGAAACTGACCGCGAACACCTCGGCGGGGTTGTCGTAGAGCGCCACGATGGCGTCGCGCATCTCGCTGTAGACCTGCAGCGACGAGCGCACCGCCGCGTCGAAAAGCTGCTCCTTGGAATCGAAGTGGTTGTAGAAGGAGCCGAAGCCGACGTCGGCGGCGTCGGTGATCTCCTGGATGCTCACCGAGGATCGGCCCTCGGACAGGAACGTGCGCGCCGCGCCGATCAAGGCATTCCGGGTGCGCTCACGACGTCGATCGGTGCGGGTGCGCACCGGCGGTTCGGCGGTCATCGGCCCCTTCCTTCGATCGGCGGATCGCTCGGTCCGACGAATCATATCTGATCGTTTCGTCAGTCTCGATTTCCGTGGCGGCTCTGCGGGGCCGGGTGGCGTGTGTCCACATTTCTGATTATTTCATCAGTCTTGCTTGACAGAGGATTCGATCGCGACTGATGATTTCATCACCAACTGAGTGGAGGTGGCCGTGACAGGCACAGGCAACGGCGTCGAGGCCGGGCGAACGGTCCGGGTCGGCGATCGCGATATCTACGTCACCGAGACGGGCGAGGGGCCCGCGGTCGTGCTGCTGCACGGCGGCGGCCCCGGAGCGTCGGGGCTCACCAACTACTCGCGCAATATCGAGGCGCTCGCGCGGCGGTTCCGGGTGGTCGTCCCCGACATGCCCGGTTACGGGCGCTCGACCAAGCACATCGATCAGACCGACCCCTTCGGCGATCTCGGCGCATTCGTCGGCGACCTGCTCGATGTTCTCGGTATCGCGAGCGCGCATCTGGTCGGAAACTCCTACGGCGGCGCGGCCGCCCTGCGCCTGGCGATGGACCGGCCGGAGAAGGTCGGGCGAATGGTCCTGATGGGGCCGGGCGGTATCGGCACGACCCGCGCGCTGCCCACCAAGGGCTTGCAGGCGCTGCTGTCGTACTACGGCGGGGCGGGCCCCACCCGCGAGAAGATGGCCGCCTTCCTGCGCGAATACCTGGTCCACGACGCGAGCGCGATCACCGACGAGATCATCGACCAACGGTTCCGGGTCAGCCTCGATCCGGAGGTGGTCGCGAACCCGCCACTGCGCCGCCCCTCCGGGCCGGACGCCCCACGCACGCTGTGGCGGATGGATCTCACCCGTGACGCGCGGCTGAGCGAGCTGCGCCATCCGACGCTGGTGATCTGGGGCGCCGAGGACAAGGTCAACCGCCCGTCGGGCGGGCGGATGCTGGCCGAGCGGATGCCGAACTGCGATCTGTTCCTGGCGGCGGGCGCGGGCCACTGGGTGCAGTGGGAGCGCGCCGAGCTGTTCAACGAGCTGGCCGCGGCCTTCCTCGGGGAAGCGCGGTGACCACCGCGCGCCCGGCATCCGGTGAATCGGTCTACGGCGCAGTGCATCTCGGCTACCTGGTGGTGCACTCGCATCGGCTGACCGATTGGCGCAGGTTCGGCGAATCGGCCGTCGGCCTGCACGTCGACTTCCTCGACGAGGCCACCCTGCGTTTCCGGCTCGACGATCGGGACTGCCGCTTCCTGATCCGGCGCGGACCGGAAGAGGACGTGACCGCACTCGGCTGGCAGATCGACGATCACGAGACGTTCGATCGGATCATCGGCCGCGTCAGCGACCGCGGCGTCCCGATCGAGGAGGGCTCCGCGGAGGATGCTGCGCTCCGCGGAGTCGAGCGTCTGTGGCGATTCCCCGGACCGAAAGGCATCGTCACCGAGATCTTCACGACCGCGACCACCACCGCCGAGCCACTGCGCATGCTCTGCTCCGGCTGGGTGACCGGGGAAGCGGGGCTGGGGCACGTGGCGATCGTCTCGCGGGAACCCGAGTCGATGCACAGCTACTACCGGACGCTCTTCGATTCCCGGTTGTCGGATTTCATCGACGAGACCATCTCCGGGCTGAAGATGAAGATCCGCTTCCTGCGGGTGAACGAGCGGCACCACTCCATCGCCGTCGCCAATATCCGCGGTGTGAAGATCGACCCGATTCGCACGCGGGTCCAGCACGTCAACATCCAATCCGCCACCCTCGACGACATGCTCGCGGCCTACTCCCGCGTCACCGAGCTGGGCTTCCGGATGGCGTGGTCGGTCGGGCAGCACACCAACGACCGCGAGCTGTCCTTCTACTGCGTCACCCCCTCGGGCTTCGAGCTGGAAGTCGGCTGGAACCCGATCGTGGTGACCCCGGAACTCGAGGCCGCCTGGCAGCCGACGACCTACCGGGGCATCAGCATCTGGGGCCACGACACGGTATCGGAAACTCTGGTCGACAAGTTGTCGCAGATGCGCACCGCCGCCTCGAGGCTGCGTACGCCGGAGATCACCGTGCCGGAGCTGACGGGAGGCGTTGCCGGATGAGCAGTTTCGACCACGAGGTGGTGATCGTCGGGCTCGGCCCCACCGGGCTGACCCTGGCCAACCTGCTCGGCAGGCGTGGCATCGACGTATTGGTGCTCGAGCGGGAACCCGAGTACTACGGCCTGGCGCGCGCGGTCTACACCGACGACGAGGGCATGCGCGTCTTCCAGACCGCCGGTGCCGCCGACGAATTGGCCGCCGACATGAACATCGACGCCACTGTGCAGTGGGTGCGCGCGGACGGCTCGGTGCTCGCCCAGTTCCATCAGGTCGAACAGCCGATGGGATGGCCGGTGGTGAACTTCCTGTATCAGCCCTATCTGGAGAACGGGCTCGAACGCGCACTGGAGCGCTATCCGCATGTCACCGTGCGCCGCGGCCGTGCGGTCGTGAGCTTCGACCAGGACAGAGACGGGGTGGGCGTCGAGCACGCCGCGAGCAAGGGCACCGGGTACGGCACTCGGGAGCTCGAACTCGAGCTCGGCACGACCGAGCGCGTCCGCGCTCGGTTCCTCGTCGGCTGTGACGGCGGACGCAGCATCGTGCGGACCGGCCTCGGCATCGACATGACCGGCACAAGTTTCGCCGAACGCTGGCTGGTGGTCGACCTGGCCGCCCGCGAAGGCGTCGACGCGTTCCGGCACCTGCCGTACTTCGACTTCATCTGCGATCCGCGACTGCCGATCGTGTCCTGCCCGCAGCCGGGCAGGCACCACCGCTTCGAGTTCATGCTCGGCGAAGACCAGACCGAAGAGCAGATGGAGGACCCGGACACGGTCCGCCGCCACATCGCCCGCTTCGTCGACCCGGACGAGGTCGAGGTGCTGCGCAAACTCGTCTACACCTTCAACGCCGTGGTCGCCGACCGATGGCGCGAGGGACGCGTCCTACTGGCGGGCGACGCCGCCCACATGACCCCGCAGTTCATCGGCCAGGGCATGAATTCCGGTGTGCGCGACGCCGACAACCTGTCCTGGAAGCTCACCGCGATCCTGCGCCACGGCGCCGACCCGGCGATCCTGGACAGCTACGAGCGCGAACGCCGGCCGCACGCCAAGGCCATGATCGACCTGTCGGTGCTCAACAAGAACCTCGTCTCGGTCGACAACAGGGCGCTGGCCGCCGCCCGCGACATCGGACTCGCCGCCGCGCTGCGCGTCCCCGGGCTCAGCGGCTGGATCCGCGGCGCCAAGATGAAGCCGCGGCCCCGGTTCCGCCGCGGCGCCTACCTCGGCCTGCCCCGGCGCCGGCTGCGTGGGATCGAAGGCACGCTTGCCCCGCAACCGCCGATCCGCACCTACGACGGCAGGCGCCATCGCCTCGACGACGCGCTCGGCCTCGGGTTCGCCATGCTCGGCTACGGCCTCGACCCCCGCAGGCAACTCTCGGCAACGGACCTCGCTGTCCTGCATGCCATCGACACCCGATTCGTCACCGTCTACCCGATCGGTGGCCGCCCGCAAGGAAGACCCGGCGAAGGCCGAGACGATGTGGTGGATATCGAAGACCACTCGGGCGAGCTGGTTCGCTGGTTCCGCAAGGCCGGACTGCGACCGGGTGGGCTCGTACTCCTGCGCCCGGACCGGTTCGTCTTCGGCATCGCGCCCGCAGGCGAATCCGGAACCCTCGTCGCCGAACTGCTCCGGCAGGTTCGGCTGCCCGTCCCGGTGCCGCGCTCGACGCGGGACACCGCGAGGGGCGATGCGGCCGATGCTGAGAGATCCTGTCGACCCGCACTGTGATGACAGTGGAAAGGCACACGTCGATGACCACCTCCCGTCCCTCCGCTCGGGGGACCACCCGCCGACGTCTCCTCGGCGGTGCGGGCGCGGCCGGGCTCGGCCTGGCTGCGCTCGCGGCCGCCCTACCCGGCACGGCCGTCGCCGCACCGGCCGGGCCCGTGCGCAGGCAGCCGCCGCCCTCGGGCGCGTACCGGATCGACCTGCACGCCCACTTCCTGCCACCGGACTATCGGGCGGCCCTGATCGAGCACGGCCATCTGACGATCGGCGGCTACCCGACGCCCACCTGGTCGCCGGAAGCGGCGCTGGCGTTCATGGACTACTACGGCATCCGGGCGCAGGCGCTCTCGGTCTCCGACCCCGGCGTCTCGTTCCTGCGGGGTGGCGAGGCGATCGACCTGGCCCGCTACTGCAATGCCTACGCCGCCGACCTCCTCGCCGCCCACCACGGCCGCTTCGGCGCCTTCGCGACCTTGCCGATGCCCGACGTCGCGGCCTCGGTTGCCGAGGCCGTCCACGCCCTCGACACCCTGCGCCTGGACGGTGTCACGCTGCTGACCGCCTACGACGGCGTCTACCTCGGTGACCCTCGCTACGAGCCGCTGATGGCCGTGTTGAACCAGCGCAAGGCGTTCGTCTTCGTGCACCCGGCAGCCGTCCCCGCCGACGCCAAACCAGAACTGCCCCTGCCGGATTTCCTGGAGGAGTTCACCTTCGACACCACCCGCGCCGCAACCCTCATGATGATGACCGGTGTGACACAGCGCTACCCGGACATCCGTTTCCAGCTGTCGCACGCAGGCGGCACCGTCCCGTTCCTCTCTCACCGGCTCGCTGTCGCCTCGCGAACCGTCCTCGGCGACCTGTGGCCCGCGGACCTGCCGCGGCCCTCGATCCTGGACGTGCAGAACCAGATCTCGCGCTTCTACTACGACACCGCCCTGAGCGGCGCCCCGGCCGCGATGGCCTCGGTCCTCGCCGTCACCAGCCGCGACCACATCGTCTTCGGCTCGGACTGGCCGTTCAGCGCCGCGACCCTCCCACAGACCGGCGACCGCGACCCGGCGCCGGGCCTCGGCGAGATCTTCGACGCCGACCAGCGCCTCGAGATCGAACGGCACAACCCGCTACGCCAGTTGCCGCGGCTGGCCGAGGCGGTGGGCGACTGAGTCGGCGGCGAGGAATTGCCGGGCAGGCGATCGTCACAACACAGGGACCGCGCGAACGGCCTGGTCGGCACGGTCACCGGGGTCTCGTATCTGGTGACGTCGGTGATCAGTGCGCTACTGGTCGGCTGGAACGGGATGCCGGGGGTGCTCGTGCTCGCCGTTGTGGCCCGCCGCCGCGGTAGTGCACCTGGGCGGGATGCGGCTGCCCGAGGCGCTGTCCCACGCCGCACGACTTCGCTAGCGGCATGATGAGCGCGGTAATCCCGGAGGAAGCCCGATCGGTCTACTACCCCAAGGGCGGCTACGACCTCACCGACTGCATTGCCGAGACCGCCGAGCTCGGCTACGGCACAGCCAATCCCTACGCCGACGACGGCGAGATGATCGTGACCTGTGCTCGTCCGCCTCGACCGAGCGAGGCTCGAGTGGGCCTTGCACGATAGGGATCGGCGCACGCGGAGTCGAATACTTCACCGATCGTTTCGACCCTGCGAGGCTGCAGTACTGGACCAGCGGTTCCATATTCCTGATCCGCTCGGTCGACAAGCATGGTCGCGCCGGACTCGACTCCGGCGTGCGGGTCAAGAAAGAACATGAGTGAGAAGAGTCGTCCGCGCACTGCGAAACCCGCTGTGCGCTTTGTCCGTCCCCTTTGTCGCGGTCTCGGTGCTTACCGGCTGCGGTTCCGGCGGCTCGGACTTCGTGAACGCCGAGCCGCGATCGGGGGGTACGCTCACCTTCGCGGTCGGCACTGATTCCGGATGCATCGATCCGCACCAGGCGGGCAGCAGCGATACGGTGTATTCGCTGCGCCAGACGGTGGATTCGCTGCTCGACCAGAACCCGGCAACCGGTGAACTGGTGCCCTGGCTGGCTGAGTCCTGGGAGGTCGGTCCCGAGGCGGACTCCTTCACCTTCCGGCTGCGTCCCGGCGTCACATTCAGCGACGGCACAGCGTTGGACGCCGCGGCGGTGAAGGCGAGTTTCGACGCCATTCCCGGACTGGGCGCGCTGGCCATCCAAGCCTCCTCCTACCTGGACGGCTACCTTGGCGCCACCGTGGTGGACGACCACACCGTCACCATCGCTTTCGACCGGCCCAACGCCCAGTTCCTGCAAGCGACCACCACGTCGTCACTCGGTGTGGTCTCTCCCGTCACCGCGGGCAAACCGGCCGCCGAACGATGCGCGGGTGTGGTCGGCTCCGGTCCATTCGTTCTCGGCGAGTACCTGCGCAACCAGTCCATCACGATTACCAAGCGCACCGGCTACGACTGGGGGTCGTCGCTGTGGACCAAGCCGGGCGAGGCCTACTTGGACACAGTGGTGTTCAACGTCGTCCCCGAAGCCGGAGTACGCACCGGAAGTCTTGCCTCCGGACAGGTTGACGTGATCGGACGGGTGGCCCAAGCCGAAGAGTTGGCGCTCGCGGGTCCGCAGATCGAACTGCAGTCGTACACGATTCCCGGCGTCGGCTACAACCTCGGATTCAACAACAGCCGCGCGGTCGTCTCGGATCTGCGGGTGCGCCAGGCGATTCAGGCTGCCGTCGATCGCGAGCAGATCGTAGAGGCGGTCTTCTCCAGCGGCACCAGGCCTGCCACCAGCGTGCTCGCGGCGAACACTCCCGGCTACACCGATCTGAGCACTCAGCTCACCTTCGACCCCGACCGTGCGACGCGGTTGCTCGACGCGGCAGGCTGGCGTCCCGGTGCTGACGGCGTCCGAGAGAAGGACGGCGTCAAGCTGAGCCTGCAGACGGTGTGGTTCTCCAACGCAGCCACCTTCCGTCCTGCTCTCGAACTGATCCAGCAGCAACTTCGGGACGTCGGGATCGAATTGGTGCTGCAAGAGTTACAGGTGGCGCAGTTTCCGGAGCTGGTGCGCTCCGGCGACTTCGACCTGTTCTGGGGCGGCAACTACAGCCGTGCCGATCCGGATGCCCTGCGCACCTTGTACTCGGTGAAGGGCCGCAACGCCTACCGGGTACCGCCGACCGAACTGGAGGCTCTGCTCGACCAGCAGTCAGCCACCCTGGACGCGGAGATCCGTGACGATGTGGTCCGCCGTATCCAGGAACTGGTCGTGACCAACGCGTACGTGGTGCCGATCGTCGATCAGCAGACCGTGCTCGCCATCCGCGACACCGTCCACGACCTGCGTTTCGCGGGCGCCGGCGATATTCACCTACACGACGCCTGGAAGAACTGATGTCATCACAGTGGAGCGCATGAGATGTGGCGTTACGTGGCGCGGCGCGCAGCGCAGGCCGTAGTGGTGTTGTGGGCTGCCTACACCGTGTCGTTCTTCATTCTGTTCTATCTGCCGGGTGATTCGGTGGACGCCGCGGTAGGGGCTTCGGCCACTGCCGCGGATCCCGCCGACCTGGCCCGCCAGCGGGCCGAATACGGTCTGGGCGACCCGGTTCTCTTGCAGTACACGCGTCACCTCGGCGGTGCCGTACGCGGTGATTTCGGTGTCTCCTTCGCCACGGGCAAGCCGGTGGGCGCACTCATCGGCAGCGCGCTACCGAACACCGTTGCGCTCACCTCGACCGCACTGGTGCTGGCGATCCTAGCCGGTAGCGCCATCGCGGTGGCGGCTACCTACCGGCCAGGCCATCGGCTCGCGAACCTGTTGCTGTCGATGCCGCCGCTGGCGATCTCGGTGCCGACCTTCTGGATCGGGCTGATGCTGATCCAGCTGCTGTCCTTCCGCGTCCCGGTGTTCCCCGCCTTCGGCGCCAACGGGGTTCGTGGCCTGATCCTGCCCGCGGTGACCCTGGCTGTCCCGACCGCCGCTCTGCTCGCCCAGGTGCTTGCGAAGAGTCTGTCGACCACGCTCTCGGAACCCTATATCCAGGCCGTACGGGCCAGGGGTGCGAGTCCGGCCCGCATCCATCTGCGTCATGCCCTGCGCAACGCCGCACTGCCCGCGCTCACGGTGGTGGGTCTGCTGGTGGGCGGGCTGCTGGCGAACTCAGTCCTCATCGAGACCGTGTTCTCCCGCAATGGACTGGGACGGGTCATCGTGGACGCTGTCACCGTGCAGGACACCCCGGTGGTGCTGGGCGTCGTGGTCTTCAGCGCGGCGGCGTTCGTGGTGGTGAATCTCGCGGTCGATCTCGTCTATCCGCTGCTGGATCCGCGGGTCGTGGTGGCCGCATCTGGCAGGCCACGGTGACCGTGCGGAGCGCCATGGCAGCGATGACACCGAGCAGGAGTTCGGAATGACCACCTCGACGATCATCGAACTCGCCGAGGACGCATCCGATCCCGACCCGTCCGAACAACTCGTATCGGGAGCGCGGTCCCGGGGCGCGCGGGCGGGAGAACTGGCGCGATTCCTGCTGCGCCGTCCCGCACTGGTCCTGTCGGCAGGCGTGGTCGCGCTGGTGGTGGCGGCGGCGTTCTGGCCGGAATTGCTCGCCTCCGGCGACCCGTTGCGGGCGGCCCCGGCGCAGCGCTTCACGCCGCCGAGTGCCGAACATTGGTTCGGCACAGATGAACTGGGGCGCGATCACTACACCCGCGTGGTCCACGGCACCGCACTGTCGTTGAAGGCCACCCTCATCGCTGTCGGAGTGGCGCTGGCCATCGGCGGTTTGATCGGGTTGCTCGCCGGATTCCTGCGCGGCTGGATCGAGGACGGCCTCATGCGGTTCGTTGATGTGGTACTCGCCATTCCGGCATTGTTCCTGTCACTGGCGTTGGTCACCGCGCTCGGGCACGGCATCGTCAACGTCGCGGTCGCGGTCGGCCTGGCCAGTGTGGCCGGATTCGCGCGAGTGATGCGGGCGGAGGTGCTGCGGGTCAGCCAAGCGGTGTTCGTCGACGCCGCGTGGTCGTGCGGCGCTCGCTGGTACAGCGTGATGATGCGGCACGTACTACCGAACGCCCGCGGTCCGGTGGTGGTGCTCGCCACCCTGGAGCTGGGCACCGCCGTGCTCGCGGTGTCGGCGCTGAGCTTCCTGGGCTACGGTGCGCCGTCGCCTGCCCCCGAGTGGGGCACGTTGATCTCCAGCGGCCGTGGCTACTTGGCGAATGCGTGGTGGTTGTCGACCATGCCAGGGCTGGTGATCGTCGCGACGGTGCTGTCGATCAATCGCATCGCTCGCGCGCTCGACGGCGAGTGGACCCGTCGGAGCTGAGTTCGAATCTTCGTGGACAAGGAGAAAAACATGACCGATACCGGAAACTTCGGTGTGCCCGCCGACGCGGTGCTCATTGCCGATCCGCCGGGACTGCCGCACCTCGACAATCCCGACCCCGGCTTGCGGGAGTACCTCTCCCACAAGCGGGAGGCGCTGCTGGCGATCGAGGCGAAGGCCGAGAGCGATCCTCCGATCGAGCCGATCGTGATCCGCGCGCACACCGTGGCTGAGGGACGCAGCGGGGTGCGCCGCATCAGAATCCGCGACCACCAGATCATCAGCGACTCCCCACCCGAGTTCGCCGGATACGACCTGGGGCCGGGTTCGCCGGAAATCCAGCTCGGCGTGCTGTCGAGCTGCTTGACGCACATCTTCGAAATCACCGCCGCACGTCACCGCATACCGCTCGATGCGCTACGCGTCGAAGTGGAGGGGGAGATCGAGCCGCGCCGTGGCAGGCCCGGATTCGAGGACGCGCCGGTCGAGCCGCACAATATCCGCTACCAGGTGTTCGTCACTTCCCCGGCGGCCGCCGAGCAGATCGACGCGTTGTTCGCCATCGTGGAAGCGCAGTGCCCGATCCTCGCGTTGCTGCGCAACCCCCAGTCGATCACCGGCACACTGACGCTCGAAGCGAGTGGAACGCGGTGACCTCCCTGGAGGATCGTCTCGCGCGCTTCGAGGCCGAATCCGAGATCAATCGCACCTTCTTTCGGTTCTTCGAACTCGTCGACGCCCGTCGCTACACCGATATCGGGCCGGAATGCCTGGCTCCCGACGCTGATCTCGAATATCATGTGCCCGCCCCGCATCGTCTGCTCGGCCGTGACGAGTTTACCCGGTACATGGTGAGTAAGGTCGCGCCGCGTTCCCAGCGGGTGGCCCATGTCCTCGGCCACACCGTCGTCGAATGGAACGGCAGCACTCCCCGGGTGAAATCCCGTGCGACGGTGTGGCACTGGTATCAGCAGTTCGCTGAAAAGGGGGACCTGCGCCCCGCGGACTGGACCACGGTCGGGCAGGTCGAAGACGAGTTCGCCCGGGTGGAGGGTCGTTGGCTCATCGCGCGGCGCGTCGTGACGCCCATCGCGGGAGTGGTCGCCGCGGGCGCTTCACCACCGAGCCTGCCCGACGCCTGATCCACGCGGGTCGGCCGCAACGACTCCAAGGAGCGTGGGGGCCGTCGGCTGCGCGCCGGCGGCCTGTCTCCATCATCGCCGCTCGGCGGCGATATGCTCGGGGGCCGCGTAGGCCCGGAGGAAGGTGTCCACCGCGTTCTCGGCGATCAGGCGCACATCCGCTGCGGGAACATCGCGGGTTCCCATCCGCGACCGCGACTCCGCCGACGCTGTCAGCAGGCCCAGAAGTTGTTCGGCGGCGCGATCCGGATCGCAAGGCCGCAGTTGCCCGTCGAGCACCAATCGAGCCAGCCGATCCGCCATCGCCGGCCCCAATCGGTCCGCGGTGCGGCCGTGCACCACATCGATCAACTCCGGAAACTGTGCCACCTGTGCGTAGGTCAACCAGCGCAAGGCACGCGAGCGGTGCTCACAGCAGATCGACAGTATGTCGCGTGCTACCTCGTTCAATGTTGTCCGCAGGTCGGCGATCGGCGTGCGCAACCGGTCGACCACCGCCAGATTGGCGGCGAACACACTCTCGGCCGTCGCCGCCATCGCTTCACCGAAGACCTGCTGTTTATCCGCGAAGTGGTTGTAGACGGTTTGTTTGGACACCCCCGCTGTCTCCGCGATGTCCTGCACGCTCGCCCGGTCGTATCCCTGGCATGAAAACACCTCGAACGCCGCTTCGAGAATCGCTCGCCGTCTGTCGATCCTGCCCCGTGAGGCCTGTGCGTCACCCACCCCCGAACTGTACCCACCGCGCCATAGTGGCAGACCCGTGAGTCCAGTTGACTGATCGGTGCCGCGCGAGGGCGGTGGCTCTGTCGCTGTGTCTCTGGCGAGAGCAAAGTCGCGTTCGGGGAACGCAGAGGCAGCCCGCGCGCTGTGCCGGTGTCAGACGCCGTGGGTGCCGACGAGCTGGTTCCATCGTGCGCGACTCGGACCCCCGTGTGGTGGTGTGAAGTCCGGGTGCTCGGCGAGCCAGTCGGTGACGCGCTGCCGGATCTCCGGCGCGGCGCAGGCCTCCTCAGGCAGAGCCATCAGGTGGCGCACCCGGGCTCGGGCGCGCATCACCTGCGGATCGTCCAGCGCGCACCATGGGATCGCGGCGCGGATCGCGGCCGCCGCTTCGTTGATTCGGGACCGGCGGGTTCGGGATCGCCCGGACCCAAGGCGTGTCCGAGCCGATGCGCACCGGCCTTGTCGGCTGCGACCTGGTAATCGAACCACAGCCCGAGGGTGTCGGTGATCCACTGGTGGTGTTCGACGACGAGTTCGGCATCGGCCGGTCGATCGGCGCGCGGGCGGCCACCCAGGCCGCGGTGCGCAGTACGAACGGAATGCCCATCCCGAACGTGGGATTGGTGTGCAGGACGCTGTCACCCACGCCGAGTAGTCCGGTGACGATCGGCCCGCCCTGGTCGACCGGGGCGGTGCGGCGGTTGTCGAGCCCGGCCATCACCCGCACCGAGCCGACCGGATCATGCGGCAAGGCAGACCATTCGGCGCGACCGGGAACTCTCTGGTCACCGCCTCGAACACGGCGGCATCGCGCAAAGCCGTGCGGGTCGGATCGCCGGTCGACACCGACAGATAGACCGCGAACATACGGTTGTCGCTGGGAAATACACCGCCGATGGCGAAGGGTGTGGAGCCGCCCGGCGCCGTCGACTCCGGTCGTCGCGGTGCGTCCGGACGCAGTCGATACCACCGGCAGAAAAAGGCGATGCCGGTGCGGTGGCTGTCGACGACAGGGGTGCGGGCGCCGTGGCGAATCAGCCAGCCGGGTATCGGTGACTTACGGCCCGCCGCGTCGATGACCAGTTCGGCGGTGAGCACCCTGTCCGGGCAGTGGACGCCGGTGACGTGCGGGGTGTCCGCGCGTCGGTCGACCGTCAGCCCCGTCGCCTGCGCGCCTCGGCGGAACGTGACTGCGGGCTGAGGATGGAGGGCCTCGCCGAGCGTGCGCTCCAGGACGATGCGCCGCGCCTGGATCGTCACCAGGTCGTCGTCTCCGGGCCGCCGCGGCGGGTGCTGTGGGAAGCGGTCGAACTCGTGTCGCTCCTCAGCGCCCGATCGCAGCATTGCCGCGTACACATCCGGCGCCTCGGCGCGCAGCACCGAACGAATCGAGGGCGAGCAGGCTGTGCGGCTGCGTCGCCTGCGGAACACCGGGCCGACGCCAGTCGAAGAAGTCGGATTCGAGATCCGCACCGGCGCTGCGGCCGTCCTTCTCCAGAACGGCCACCTGATGTCCGCGTCTATCCAGAAACAGTGCGACCGCCGATCCCGCAATCTCGCCGCCCACGACAATGATCCGCGCCATGTCGCAACCCCAATCCGATCGATGCCCGTGGACCTTACGTGTGACAGCCGCGGATGGGCCCGCTATAGCTCACCTCGAGCGAAACGCGGGGGCTGTGCAGGCGATGAATTCGGGGACTGTCGGCCGTCACATCACTCGAACGATCCGGCCGGTCAACCGAGGGCTGGTTCGGCACCGGTGACGCCCGGCGATGGACCTGGTGTTCGTCGTCCTCGGCTCGGTCGGACTGCTCCGCACTACCGCACGCACAGCCGCGGTCACCGAGGTGCGGAAAAGCGATCCGTTCTCAGTACACCGTGAAGGTGGTGACGCTCGCCGCGTGCGGCAGGTCGGTGGTGAGGGTGAATTCCACCCGGCCCGGACCCGGGGCGAGGCGGAGGTTGGCGATCTGGGGCGCGAGCCACCAGAAGGGGAAGCCGTTGCCCGCGCCGAGGAAGGCCGAGCCCGATCCGCTTGCCCCGGTGTCGAGGTTGCGCCAGTGCACCGTGGGGGTGACCGAGCACCAGGGCGCGGGTACGCCGAGCACCTTCAACCAGCCTTTGAGCTGGAGATCGACCACACCGGGGACATCGCCGTCGGGATAGACATTGCCGACGGCCCACACATCACCCGCGCATCCGAGACCGTGGGCGGCCGTGGTGGCCAGGGGGAGTTCGATCGGCAGATAGTTGCTAGCCCAGGCGGGGGAAGCGGCTCCGATCGTCAGTGCGGCCGTGGCGGCCACGACAGCGGACATCCTGCGTAGGTGTGTGGTGTCCATGACCTGGCTATCGGCGTACATCTCCGTTCGTTACCGGGTGGCGCCGCGGCCGAGGATTCCGCCTGCGAGGTTTCACTAAATCTAAATTGTTCCCGAAGGTGGGCTTTGTTGTTCCCGGGGGAGTGCAGCCCCAGACTCGGGAGTGTTGATCGCAGGAGCGGTCCGTTCGTCGGGTGGTGGAAGGGAGCAGAGATGGCCGAGTCGTGTTGTCGCGGCTGCCTGCTCGCGACCGCTTGTCGCCACTGAATTCTTTCCCCGACTTTCCCTGTCAAACCGCTGTGCGCGTGCCGAACAGGCGCGCGCCGCCCCGCGGTGCTCCTGACGATCCGCCGCGTGGCCGGGTGCAGGGGCCACCGCGGGGCTTCGAGGAGTCCGCATGTCAGAACACAGATTCCGGCGGGTCGGCGTACTGCTGGCCACCGCCGCCGTCTTCGCCGCCGCCACCCTGAGCGGGTGCTCGGCCTCGGGCCATCAGGTCGGCGCGGGCGACGACGGCGGTACCCCGGTCGCCGGCGGCACCCTGAAGTTCGCGGTGCTCGACGCACCGGCGAACCTCGACCCGCATTCGGGCAGTTCCTATCCCGAATCGCTCATCACCAGCAATATCTCCGACAAACTGACCTACCAGAACCCGGAGACCGGCGAGATCGAGCCGTGGCTGGCGAAGAGCTGGGACATCAATCCCGAGCTCACCGAGTTCACCTTCCACCTGCGTGACGACGTGACCTTCAGCGACGGCACGAAGTTCACCGCCGACTCGGTGAAGGAGAATTTCGACCTGCTCGGGCGCGGCAACAAGGAACTGGGCATCGTCCCGGTGACCGCGTACTGGGTCGGCTATGTGGACACCACCGTCATCGACCCGGTAACGGCGAAGGTCACTTTCGATCGCCCGAACGCCGGTTTCCTGCAGGCGGTTTCGCTGTACTTCTCCGGCATTCTCGGGCACTCCACCCTGCAACTGCCCAAACTGGAACGCAGCCTGCCGCAGAATCTGGTGACCACGGGACCGTTCACCGTCACCGAGCACGTCTACCAGCAGCGCACGGTGTTGCAGAAGCGCCCGGACTACAACTGGGCGCCCGCCAGTCGCAAGCATCAGGGCGCGGCCTACCTCGACACCGTGGAGATCAGCGTCATCCCCGAGGCGGGTGTGCGCACGGGTGCGCTGCGCGCCGGTGAGGTCGACGCGATCCTGGACGTGAACAACACCGACGAGGCCCCGCTCACCGCCGAGGGCTACCGCCTCGTGCCGCAGCTGATTCCGGGCCGCGACATCTCCCTCGATCTGAAGACGGACCTGTTCCCGACCAACGAACTGGCCGTGCGTCGGGCGATCCTGCTGGGCTGGAACCGTCCGGCGCTGGAGAAGACGGTGCTGACCGACAGCTACGCGCTGTCCAGCTCGGTGGTCTCGCGCCGGGTACCCGGCTGGGTCGACTTCTCCGACAAGCTGGTCCAGAACCGCGAGGAGGCCGAACGCATCCTCGACGAGGCGGGCTGGCGCAAGGGCGAGGACGGCATCCGGGTCAAGGACGGCCGCAGGCTGGCGTTGCGACTGCTCGGCATCAACAACCTGGTCAACAACAAGCCCGCCTACGAGCTGATCCAGCAGGATCTGCGCAAGATCGGCATCGAGATCGAACTCAACGTCCTGCCCATCCCGGACTACCAGGCCGCCGCCACCCAGCAGCAGACCTGGAACATCCAGGTGGCCAACCAGAGTCGCGCCGACATCGCCGTGCTCGAACAGGTCTACTCGCCGCAGTACACGAACATGTCCAAGCTCGCCCCGGAGAACCCGGCCTACCAGCGCGCCATCGACGTGCTCAGCGCCGTGAGCAAGACCCTCGATCCGGCGAAGCGAGCGGCCGCGGCCGAAGAGGCGCAGCGCTTCCTGCTCGAGGAACAGGTGCTCACCGTGCCGGTCTACAACCCGGCCCAGGTGACCGCCGCCGCCCCGCGGGTGCACAACATCGGCTACGAGGCGCAGTCGCGCAACGTCTTCTACGACACCTGGATCGAGCCGAGGTAGCGCCGTGACCCGATATCTTGCGGTACTGCGTTATCTCGGCGCCAAGATCGCCCAGGCCCTGTTCGTGGTGTGGGGCGCTTACACCGTGACCTTCGTGCTGCTGTACGCGCTGCCCTACGACGCCGTCGATGTGCTCTTCGGCCCCGGTGAGGCCGAGATGATGAGCGAAGCGGACAAGGCGCGGGCCAGGGAGTATTACGCGATCAGTGGCGATCTGCTCGGGCAGTACCTGAACCGGCTGGGCCATGCGGCACAGGGCGACTTCGGTGCCTCGACCCGCACCGGGGAACCCGTGTGGCCGCTGGTGCTCTCGGTGCTCCCGCAGACCGCCGCCCTGGCCGGTCTGGCATTGCTGCTCGCACTCGTGCTGGCCTTCACGATCGCTTTCACCGCGGTCTGGACCCGCAGCGAGCGGCTGGCGAACCTGATCGCCTCGCTGCCCGCCGCCGGGGTGTCGGTGCCGGTGTTCCTGGTGGGCCTGGCGCTGTTGCAGGTGTTCTCGATCCAGCTCGGCTGGTTCCCGCCGATCGGCAACGGCGGTTTCGACACCATGATCCTGCCCGCGGTGACCTTGGCGATCCCGGTGTCGGCGCCGATCGCGCAATTGCTGGTGACCAATATGGACGAGGGCCTGCGCTCGGGGTATGTGACCGTCTCGATTGCCAAGGGCTCCACCAGGTTTCGCGTCCTTTCCCGGGAGGTGCTGGTCAATGCGGGGCTGCCCGCGCTGACCATCGCCGGAGTGACCTTCGGAAATCTGCTGGCGGGCACGGTGATCGTCGAGACGGTGTTCTCCCGCTCGGGACTGGGCAGGCTGACCGAGACCGCCGTGCGCACCCAGGACGTGCCGCTGGTGCAGGCCGTGGTGGTCTTCGCCGCGCTGGTGTTCGTGCTCGTGAACCTGGCGGTCGACCTCGTCTATCCGCTGCTGGATCCGCGCCTGCGTGCCCGGTTCGCCACCAACGGCGAGGGTGTCACGAAGAGCGGCTCCGGCGAGGAAGCGCGGGCCGGCGACGAAGGTCACGCCGCCACCAGCGGCGCCGTCCCGGCGGGTGGCGCGGCCCGGACCGACGCCCACCTCGGCTCGAAGGGCCGGGTCGCCGAGAAGGTCCTGGCCGCCACGAAGGGCGAGATCGGAACGACGGGGCGGATCGGCACGACCGAGGAGGTGACGGCATGACGGCCGTCGCGGTTCCCGCCCCTGGTTCGGTGCCTGCGCGAGTCGTCGGTGCGGTGCGCTCCACGGCCCGGGCCGCGGCCGCCGCGCCGAGTCTGGCGGCGGCCTGGCTGATCGTGGCGCTGGTGCTGGCCTGGGCGGTGGTCCCGTCCTGGTTCACCTCGTACGACCCGCTCGAGGGCGACACCGACCAGAGCTTCCTCGGGCCCAGCCTCGCGCACCCCTTCGGCACCGACCGGCTGGGCCGCGATCTGCTCGCCCGTGCGATTCACGGCACCGCGACCACGGTTTCGGCCACCTTGGTCGCGGTCGCGGTCGGCTTCGTGATCGGCGCGCTGATCGGCCTGCTCAGCGGCTTCGCCGGCGGGCGCATCGATTCCGTCGTGATGCGCTTCGTCGACATACTGCTGGCCATCCCCGGTCTGCTGCTGGCGATGACGGTGGTCACGGCGCTGGGCTACGGCACCATGAACATCGCTCTGGCCGTGGGTATTTCCGCGGTCGCCGCCTTCGCGCGAGTCATGCGCTCGGCGGTGCTCAAGGTGACCGAGGCCGACTACGTGGAAGCCGCCTACGGGTCCGGCGCGGGTTTCGGCCGCGTCGTGTTCCGGCACGTGCTGCCCAACTCGCTGTCCTCGGTGCTGTCGCTGGCCGCGCTGGAATGCGGTTCGGCGGTGCTCTCGGTGGCCGCGCTCGGCTTCCTCGGCTACGGCGCGCCGCCGCCGGCGCCGGAGTGGGGCCTGGCCGTCGCCGAAGGCCGCGATTATCTGGCCACCTACCCGTGGATCTCGATCATGCCCGGCCTGCTCATCGCGGTGGTGGTGCTGTCCACCAATCGCATCGGCCGATCGTTGGGAGACAAGTCATGAGTGCACCGGAGATCGTGAAGCCGGCGGACACCGAGCCGCTGCTGCGGATCGCCGATCTCGTCGTCGACTATGCCCCCTCGAGCCGGTCGGCGCCGGTGAGCGCGGTGAACGGGGTCTCGCTGACCGTGCGACCGGGTGAATTCGTCTCCGTCGTGGGCGAATCCGGATCGGGCAAGTCCACCACGGTGCATGCCGCGCTGCGGTTGCTGCCGGGCTATGCGAAAGTGCGGGCCCGGGTGCTCGAACTGCACGGCCGCGATGTCAGCGCCGGGCGCGAGAAGGATCTCACGCCGTTGCGCGGCCCCTTCGTCGGCTTCGTGCCCCAGGACCCGGCGACCTCGCTCAACCCGGTGAAACGGGTCGGGGCACAGGTGTCCGAGGCGATCCGGCTGCACCGGCCCGTCGTCGCCCGGCGGGCGCGCACGATCGCGCTGGACAAGCTCGAGCAGGCCGGCCTGCAGGACCCGGAGCGGGTGTACGCGTGCTACCCGCACGAACTCTCCGGCGGCATGAAACAACGCGTGCTGATCGCCATCGCGCTGGCCAACGATCCCGCGCTGCTGGTGGCCGACGAGCCGACCTCCGCGCTGGACGTGACCGTGCAGAAGCAGATCCTCGACCGGCTCGCGGTGCTGCGCACCGAACTGGGGCTGGGGATTCTGCTGGTGACCCATGATCTCGGGGTGGCCGCGGAGCGTTCGGACCGGCTGATCGTCATGCGCGGCGGCCGGGTGGTCGAGGAGGGCCCGGTGCGCGAAGTGCTGACCGCGCCACGGGACGAATACACCCGCGAACTGATCGCGGCGGCGCCCTCCGCCCACGAAGGCCGCCTCACCGCGAGCGCGAAGGCCTCGGCCGCCCGGGCCGAGGCGACCGTGCCGG
The DNA here is from genome assembly GCF_000308595.1 of Nocardia higoensis NBRC 100133. Taxonomy (GTDB): domain Bacteria; phylum Actinomycetota; class Actinomycetes; order Mycobacteriales; family Mycobacteriaceae; genus Nocardia; species Nocardia higoensis. The sequence continues at coordinate 65,672 of NZ_BAGA01000185.1, forward strand.
GCGGCGGTAGCGCCGCGGGCGGCCCACTGTTGCGGGTGCGGGGAGTCGACGTCACCTACGGTAGCGTCCGCGCTGCCGTCGACGTGGCCTTCACCGTGACCGCCGGCACCACGCACGCCCTGGTCGGTGAGTCGGGAGCAGGCAAATCCACGGTGGCCAGGATCGTCGCGGGTCTCGGTCGCGCCGACTCCGGCGAGCTGATCTTCGACGGCGCCGCCGTGCCGACGGGCGGGCGGCGTGGACGTAGGTCCAAGGAACTGCGCCGTGGGATCCAGTTCGTGCACCAGAACCCGTACTCCGCGCTGGACCCGAGCTACACGGTGGAGCAGATCGTGGCCGAGCCGCTGCGGGCCTTCGGCATCGAACGCGATCGCAGCCGGGTCCGTGACCGGGTGGCCGAACTGCTCGACGCCGTCGCGCTCGACTCCGCTCACCTGCGCCGCAAACCGGCCGAGCTCTCCGGCGGCCAGCGGCAGCGGGTGGCGCTGGCCCGGGCGCTGGCGGCGGGCCCGCGGTTACTCGTCCTCGACGAAGCGGTCTCGGCGCTGGACGTCTCCGTCCAGGCTCAGATCCTGCAACTGCTCGTCGACCTGCAGGCCGCCCAGGGGCTCACCTACCTGTTCATCACCCACGACCTCGGGGTGGTGCGGCTGGTCGCCGACGATGTGACCGTGATGCGGGCCGGACAGGTGGTCGAGACCGGACGCGTGGCCGATATCTTCACCTCACCCGGCCATCGGTACACCCGGGAACTGCTGGACGCAGTTCCCGGTGCGCGTTGTTAACAGCGCGGTTGCCGCTCACCGATAACATGATGCGTTCGATTGACGGCGGTTCTCCGGCGAAATGGAGAAAATGTCCGGAATGTGATGTACGAATTGTTGCGCCGGTCGAACCCATGAGTCGAGTGAATATCACTCTACGCAAATACCGACCCACCTCGCGGTAGGGGTAGTGGACTCGAGGCACGAACGAACTCGAGACGTGGACGACGCGAATCGGTCGGTGCAGATCGGCGGGGGCTTGGAGGTGAACGATGGGCGATCCACGCTTGCGGCTCGGCCCGGCCCCGGCGGCGCAGGAAGATTCCTGGACCGATGCGCCCGCGGCGCAGCCGGTGCCGCTGTCCTCGGGGCAGCGAGCGCTGTGGATCGCGCAGCGACTGAGCCCCGGCGTTCCGATATGCGAGGCGCAATATATCGAATTTCGGGGCGACCTGGATGTCGATTTGCTGCGGCGGGTGTCGATTCGGGCGGGTCGTGAATTCCAGTCGGGGTATCTACGTCTGGTAGAGGTCGAGGGTGAGCCGTTTCAAGTGTTCGACCCCACGCTGGAATCGGAAGGTCCGGTCATCGATATGCGCGATGAACCGGACCCGATGGCAGCGGCCTTGCGATGGATGCGCCAGGAGTACACCGCGCCGCTGGACATGACCCGCGACCGATTGACCGCCTGGACCCTCGTGCAGGTGGGCGATCAGCATTTTCTGTGGTATTCCCGGATTCATCACGTCGCCCTGGACGGCTATGCCGCGATGACGATGGTGAACCGGGTGGCCGCGCTGTACACCGCGGCGGTGCAGGGCCGGACGGCGGACCAGTGCGAGGCCGCTGATCTGCGCACGCTGTACGAGATCGACCGCAGCTATCGGGAGTCGGAGCGGTTCGCCAACGACCAGGCGTATTGGGCCGACAGGCTCGCCGGTGTCCAGGAGATGTCGAACTCGGCCACGGCACCGGCGCCCGCGTCGGCGCACAGCGTGGCCGCGATCGGCGAACTGCCGGCGGGCACGGTGGACGGCATCCAGCGATTCGCGCGAGCGTCGGGCGCGAGCCCGGCCGCGGTGGTGATCGCGGCATACGGTTGTCACCTGGCCCGGATGACCGGCCGTGACCAGGCCATGATCAATGTCCCCGTCTCGGGGCGTACCACCGCGGTGCTCCGGCGGTCCGGGGGAGTGTTCGTCAACGTCGCGCCGATGCCGATCGACATCGACGAGCGCGACACGGCCGCGACGCTGGTGCGACGGGTGCAGTCGGACCTGATCGCCGCGCTGCGGCACCAGCGGTGCGGCCTGTCCGACATCCGCGCCGCCGCGGGGCACAGCGGGCAGCGGCGCTTCGCGGGCCCCATGGTGAACGTCATGTTCTTCTCCCAGGAGATCCGGCTCGGCTCGATCACCGGGGAGTTCCACATCCTCAGCTCCGGGCCGGTCGAAGACCTGCTGATCGACCTCTATCAGACCGGAGACCCGCCGCGGACCGTCCTGCACTTCATGGCCAATCCCGCGCTCTACACCGGCGGTGAACTGACGAGGCAGCACACCGCGTTCGCACAGTTCCTCGATGCGTTCACCGCGGTGTCGCCGGACACCGCACTCGGGCAGGTCCACCCGGAGAGCGTTCGTGCCGGCGCCCGCATCCGGCGCCGCCGGGAAAGCCTCGAGTTCTGGCGCGCCACGCTGGCAGAGCTGCCCGAGGAGTTGTCGCTGCCGGTCGATCGGCCGCGCCGGGGAGCGCGCTCGGATCGGTGGGGCACTCGGGTCTCGCAGCTGCGGGCGGGCCTGGTGGAGGGATTGGAACGGGTCGCGCGCGAATGCCGATGTTCGTTGTTCACGGTGGTTCACGGCGCGTTGGCGGTTCTGCTGGCCCGGTCGAGCGGCAGCGGTGACATCTGGGTCGGCACCCCGGCCACCCGGCACGACGATGCGCCGGTCGATCCTGCGCGGGAGACGCTCGCCGACACCGTGGTGTTGCGGACCGAGGTCGATCTCGCGGAGTCGTTCGCCGATTTCCTGGTGCGGGTCCGGCGCAGCGACCGGGATGCTTTCGATCACGCGGATGTTCCGCTCGACCAGCTGGTGGACCGGTTCGCCCCGCAGCGATCGCGGCATTCGTTGTGCCCGGTGATGGTGGAGTTCCAGAAGTCGTCGCCCGGGGATGCGGAGTCCTCCGGAGCGGATCTGCCGGCGACGGACCTGTCCGGGGACGCGACCGGGTGCGATCTGCGGGTCGTGGTGGCCGAGGGCGGCCGCACGGTGCGGTTCATCTATGCCACGGATCTGTTCGACGTCGCGACAATCGATTCCCTGGCGCGCCGGTGGATCCGGATTCTGGAGTCGGTGGTGGCCGATCCGTCGGTGACGGTGGGGGCGATCGATGTGCTCGACCCCGCCGAGCGGGTCGAACTGTCGACGCGCCGGGGTGGGCCGGGCGAAGCTCCGGTGACCTTGGCCGATCTGTTGAGCTCGGCGGTCGCGCGTGATCCCGAGCGGGTGGCGGTGGTGTCCGGGAACCGGCGGATGAGCTATCGCGAGCTGGACGAGGAGTCGAATCGGCTCGCCCGAGTGCTCGCCGGGCGCGGTATCGGCCCGGAAGATGTAGTGGCCGTGGCGATTCCGCGATCACCGGAGTCGGTCTCGGCGGTCTGGGCGGTGGCGAAATCCGGCGCCGCGTTCCTGCCGGTCGATCCGACACATCCCACCGCGCGAATCGCGCACATGGTGTCGGATTCCCGTGCCGCGATAGGGGTGACGGTGGAGTCCGCGCGTGACCGGCTACCCGATGACGTCGAGTGGTTGACGCTCGGTGCGGGAGCCGATCGCAGCTCCCGGCCGGTCACCGACTCCGAGCGCACCACGGTGTTGCGTCCGCAGCACCCGGCGTACCTGATCTACACCTCCGGCTCCACCGGCGTGCCCAAAGGCGTGACGGTGACACATGCCGGACTCGCGGCGCTGAGCGCCGAACAGCGCGAACGTTACGGCGTGACAGCGGATTCGCGGACGCTGCATCTCGCGTCGCCGAGCTTCGACGCCTCGATCTGGGAACTGCTGCTCGCGGTGGGCGCCTCCGCCACCATGGTGATCGCCCCGCCGGAAACCTATGGTGGTGCGGCGCTGGCCGAGCTGCTGCGCGCCGAGCGGGTCACCCACGCGGTGGCGACCCCCGCCGCGCTGACATCGGTGGATCCGGCCGGGCTCGACAGGCTGGAAGTCGTCGTCGCCGCGGGCGAGGCCTGTTCACCGGATCTGGTGCGCCGCTGGGCATCGGGCGGGCGCCGGTTCTTCGATGCCTACGGTCCGACCGAGGCCACCATCATGACGAACCAGAGCGATTCGTTGGCGCCGGGCGATCTGGTGACGATCGGTGGTCCGATTCGCGGGGTGGCGGAGTGGGTGCTGGATCAGCGGTTGCAGCCGGTGCCGGTGGGGGTGGCGGGGGAGTTGTATGTGGCCGGTGATGTGCTGGCGCGGGGGTATCACGGTCGTCCGGCGCTGACTGCCGAGCGTTTCGTGGCGTGTCCGTGGTTGCCGGGAGCTCGGATGTACCGGACCGGTGATGTGGTCCGGTGGACTGCGCAGGGGACGGTCGAGCATGTGGGTCGGTCGGATTTCCAGGTGAAGATTCGCGGTCAGCGGGTCGAGCTGGGGGAGATCGATGCGCGGCTGGCGGAGCACGAGTCGGTCGCTTTCGCGGTCACGGTCGGCCACCGCGGTGGTTCGGGGTCGGCGTCGTTGGTCTCGTATGTCGTTGCCGCGAGCGGATGTTCGATCGATACGGTGGCGCTGAGCGGGTATCTCTCGGAGCGGTTGCCCTCCTATATGGTGCCCGCCTCGATCATGGTGCTGGATCGTGTGCCGTTGACGCCGGTGGGCAAGCTGGATCGCAAGGCCTTGCCGGAGCCGGTGTTCGCCGATGCGAAGGCGTTCCGTGCGCCGGAGACGCCGATGGAGCGCACGATCGCCGAGGCGTTCGCCGAGGTGTTGGGCGTCGACGCTGTCGGTCTGGATGACTCCTTCTTCGCGCTCGGCGGCGACAGCCTCACCGCGACCAGGGTGGTCGCGCGACTCGGCGCCGCGTTCGACACCGAGATCCCGATGCAGTCGTTCTTCGAGACGCCCACGGTGGCCGCGCTCGCGACCCGCATCGAGCGCCATGCCGGCACCGGTCGGCAACGCCCACCGCTGGTAGCCGGGCCGCGGCCCGAGCTGGTGCCGCTGGCGCCCGCGCAACAACGGATGTGGTTCTTCAACCAGTACGACACCGCTTCCGGGGCATACAACATGCCGATCGCCCTTCGGCTCCGCGGTGAGTTGGACATCGACGCCCTGCGCTCGGCGATGGCCGACGTGCTCGCCCGACACGAGTCCCTGCGCACGCGGTACCCGGACCACGACGGCACGCTGATCCAGGTGATCGAGCCACCCGACCGGGTGGATCACGAGCTGAGCGTCGTGGATGCCAGGTCGGACGAGTTGCTCTCCGCCGTCACCGAATTCGCCGGTGCGGGCTTCGACGTGAGCAGCCGGGCGCCGGTGCGTGCCCGGTTGTTCCGCGCTGCCGACCTCGACGAGCCCGAATACGTGCTGGCCGTCGTGGTCCACCACATCGCCGCGGACGGCTTCTCGATGACCCCCTTGGCCCGCGACGTGATGACCGCCTACAGCGCGAGGATTCGTGGACAGGCCCCCTCGTGGGCACCGCTGCCGATCCAGTACGCCGACTACGCGCTGTGGCAGCGGGCCGCCCTCGGATCACCGGACGACCCGCACTCGCTGAGCGCCGAACAGATCCGGTATTGGACCGAAGCCCTGGACGGAGCTCCGGAGGAGTTGTCCCTGCCTTTCGATCGGCCGCGTCCGGTGGTGCGGTCGAATCGGAGTGGGAGTTGCGCGGCGGTGTCGGATGCGGGCCTGGTGGCAGGCTTGGAGCGGGTCGCGCGCGAGTGCGGTTCGTCGTTGTTCATGGTGGTCCACGGCGCGTTGGCGGTTCTGCTGGCGCGGTTGAGCGACACCGGGGACGTGTCGGTGGGAACGCCGGTCTCGGGTCGCGGTGACGCGGTCCTCGACGGCGTGGTGGGGATGTTCGTCAACACGGTGGTGTTGCGGACCGAGGTCGATTCGGGTGAGTCGTTCGCCGATTTCCTCGGGCGGGTGCGGCGAGTCGATCTGGATGCCTTCGGCCGTGCGGATGTCCCGTTCGAGCAGTTGGTGGATCGCCTGGCGCCGGTGCGGTCGCAGTCCCGGCATCCACTGTTCCAGGTCTTGCTGGTGTTCCAGGATCCGGCGGGTGTCGAGGTGGAGTTGCCCGGCCTGGATGTGTCGGTGCTGGATGTCCCCGAAGGTGTGGCGGGATTCGATCTGCGGGTGGTGGTCTCCGGCGCCCCCGGGGGTGGTCTGTTGTCGCGATTCACCTATGCGCGGGATCTGTTCGACGCCGTGACGGTCGAGGCCGTGGTGGGCCGGTGGGTTCGGATTCTGGAATCGGTGGTGGCCGATCCGTCGGTGGCGCTGGGAGCGATCGATGTGCTCGCCCCGGCGGAGCGGGCGGATCTGCTGACCCGCCGGGGAGCTCCCGGCGAAACTCCCTCGACGCTGGCCGACTTGTTGAGCTCGGCCGCGGCGCGTGATCCGGACGGGATCGCGGTCGTGTCCGGTGACCGGCGGGTGAGCTACCGCGAGCTGGACGAGGACTCGAATCGGCTGGCCCGGCTGCTCGTGGCTCGCGGTGCGGGACCGGAAGATGTGGTTGCGGTGGCGATTCCGCGTTCGCCGGAATCGGTGGCCGCGGTGTGTGCGGTGGCGAAGTCCGGTGCGGCCTTCCTGCCGGTCGATCCGGCCTATCCCGCCGAGCGCATCGCGCACATGCTGGCGGATTCCCGTGCTGTGCTGGGTGTGACAGTGGAGTCGGTCCGTGACCGATTGCCCGAGACCGTCTATTGGCTGACCGCCGAGGAGGCCGGTGCGGAATTCGGCACCGGGCCGGTCACCGATGCCGACCGGATACGCCCGCTGCGCATCGACGACATCGCCTATGTCATCTACACCTCCGGATCGGCCGGGCTCCCGAAAGGTGTCGCGGTCGGCCACCGCGGGCTCCGGAACTGCGCAGCCGAACACCGGGACGCCGAGCACATCGAATCCGCTTCTCGCGTCCTGCATCTGGCGTCGCCGAGCTTCGACGTGTCGGTGGGCGAGTTCCTCTCCGCACTGTGCAACGGCGCCACCCTGGTCATCGCCCCCAGCGATGTCTACGGCGGCGACGAACTCGCTGCCCTGCTCGAGCGCGAGGAAGTCGGCCACGTGTGCATCACGCCTTCGGCGCTGTCCACCATCGACCACACCCGGTGGCCGCTGCCGAATGTGCGGAGTCTGGTGGTGGGTGGCGAGAACTACGGCACCGATCTGATCGAACGCTGGAGCAGCGGGCGTCGGTTCTGCAATTCCTACGGTCCGACTGAGGCCACCATCATGACGAACCAGAGCCATCCGTTGACGCCGGATGATCTGGTGACGATCGGTGGTCCGATTCGCGGGGTGGCGGAGTGGGTGCTGGATCAGCGGTTGCAGCCGGTGCCGGTGGGGGTGGCGGGGGAGTTGTATGTGGCCGGTGATGTGCTGGCGCGGGGGTATCACGGTCGTCCGGCGCTGACTGCCGAGCGTTTCGTGGCGTGTCCGTGGCTGGCGGGAGCTCGGATGTATCGAACCGGGGATATGGCTCGGTGGACCGCGGACGGGGCCGTCGAGTACCTGGGCCGGTCGGATTTCCAGGTGAAGATCCGCGGTCAGCGGGTCGAGCTGGGGGAGATCGATGCGCGGCTGGCGGAGCACGATTCGGTCGCTTTCGCGGTCACGGTCGGCCACCGTGGTGGTTCGGGGTCGGTGTCTCTGGTGTCCTACGTCGTCGCGGAACCGGGTTGTTCGGCCGATCCCCTCGTGCTGAGCGAGTACCTGTCGGCTCGGCTGCCGTCGTCCATGGTGCCCGCGTCGATCATGGTGCTGGATCGTGTGCCGTTGACGCCGGTGGGCAAGCTGGATCGCAAGGCCTTGCCGGAGCCGGTGTTCGCCGATGCGAAGGCGTTCCGTGCGCCGGAGACGCCGATGGAGCGCACGATCGCCGAGGCGTTCGCCGATGTCCTCGGTGTCGAGCAGGTCGGCGCGGACGACTCGTTCTTCGCGCTCGGTGGCGACAGCATCATGTCGATCCAGTTGGTGACCAGGGCCAAAGCCTCCGGTGTGGTGTTCTCGGCGCGGGATGTGTTCGAGTGCAAGACGGTGGCGGGACTGGCTCGGGTCGCTGTGCGTGCCGACAGTTCGCCGTCGGCTTCGCTTCCGGCGGAGTTGCCCGGAGGGGGCGTGGGACCGATCCCGCTGACGCCCGTCCTGCGCGAATTCGTCGAGCGCGCGAACGGGGCGATCGAGCGCAACTCGCAAGCCGTGATGCTGGACCTCCCGGCGGGAACGACCCGGCAAGCACTCGCAGGCACGGTACAGGCGGTGCTCGATCGACACGACATGCTACGGACCCGGCTGCACCGGACGTCCGACGGTGACTGGACGTGGGAGGCGTTGCCGGTCGGGACGATCCGAGCCGACGACGTCGTACGCCGGGTGGCGACGACGCGACATCCGGGCGGTACCGAGTTCCGCGCGTCGGTGGCCGCGGAGATGGAAACGGCCGCCGACCGGCTCGACCCGGAGGCCGGGCTCGTGGTCCAGGCGGTCTGGTTCGATCCGGCGGACGCGGCCGAGCGCGGCCGGATCCTGCTGCTCGTCCATCGCTCGGCGATCGACGAGACCTCCTGGGGAATACTCGTTTCCGACCTCGCGGCCGCGTGGGCCCGAATCGAGTCCGGTGCGCCACCCGCCGCGGCCCCGGCCGGGACATCGATGCGCAGCTGGGCGCACGGACTACTCCGGGCGGCCCAGCTCCCGGAACGGGTGGCCGAGTTCGACATGTGGACGGCGATCGCCCACGGAGACGACCCGGTCATCGGGCGGCGGCGCCTCGACCCCGCGATCGACGTGGCTGCGACCGGCTGCCGGTTCGAGATAGACGTGCCCCCCGCCGACGCCGAGGCGTTGTCGACCGATGTGCCCGCGGCATTCCACGGCGATGTCCGCGACATCCTGCTGACCGCGCTGGCGGTGGCGGTGACGAAGTGGCGGCGTGTGCACACCCCCGACGGCGCGCGCACCGATCTGCTGGTCGGCCTTCGAGGGCACGGCCGCGCGGCAACCGTCGTCCCCGGGGCGGACATCGCCGAGACGGTCGGCTGGTTCTCCACGAGTTTCCCGCTGCGCCTGGACCTTTCCGGGATCGATCTCGACGATGCGGGTGCGGGCGGTCCCGCCCTCGGTGCGGCGGTCAAGTCCGTCAAGGAGCAGTTGCGCGCTGTCCCCGACCACGGGATCGGCTACGGCCTGCTGCGGTACCTCAACGACGACACCGGCCCCGCGCTCGGGAGCACGCCGGAGCCGCAGATTCGTTTCGGCTACACCGACCCGGTGTCCGTGGAACCCGCCGAAGGCGTCGCGGCCGGATGGATGCCGGTGCAGGGCGATCCGGGAGATGCCCGGTGCATCGACATCAGCAACCCCGGCATGCCCCTGCCCGCGGTGCTCGACATCGATGCCCGCGTCGTCGACGCCGGTGGGCCGCCACGGTTGCGTGCGATCTGGTCGTATCCGGCCGGTGTGCTCGACGCCGATGAGGTGCGCGAGATGGCGCGGTCGTGGCGCGAGGTGCTGACCGCGCTGGTGCGCGGTACCCGCCGTCCGGGCCTCGGCGGACGGACGCCCTCGGATCTGGATCTGGTCCGGCTGTCCCAGAACGAGATCGAACGACTCGAGGACCGGTATCCGGCCGCGAGTGACATCTGGCCGCTGACCCCGTTGCAGGAGGGGCTGCTGTTCCACGCGCTGGTGTCCGAGGACTCGGTGGACGCCTATGTGGTGCAGCTGGTCCTCGACCTGCGCGGGCAGGTCGATCCGGATCGGCTGCGTCGCGCCGGACAGACGCTGCTCGAGCGGCATGCGAATCTGCGTGCCGCGTTCGTCACCGATGTCGGCCCCGTGCAGGTGGTCGAGGAGGGTATCGAGGCGCCCTGGTCAAAGGCCGATCTCTCCGGGCTCGGCGAGGACGCACGCGATCGTGAGTGGGAGCTGCTGCTCGCCGCGGACCGTGCCTCGCGGTTCGACCCGGCTCGCGCGCCGCTGCTGCGCTGGATGCTCGTCACCCTGGAGGCCAGCCGGTACCGGCTGGTCCTGACCAACCATCATCTGCTGCTCGACGGCTGGTCGGCGCCGTTGCTGGTGCGGGAACTGCTGACGCTCTACGCCACCGACGGTGACGCCACCGTGCTGCCCGCTGTGCACCCCTATCGCGACTTCTTGCGCTGGATGGTGGAGCAGGACAGGGCGGCTTCGCTGGCGGCCTGGGCCCGCGCGTTCGACGGCGCCGAACAGCCCACCCAGGTGGCGCCGCCCGACCCCCGTCGCCGGTACACCCGGTCGCGTGAGGTGCACGGCGAGCTGACCGAGGACCGGACCGAGGCACTGCAGGAGTTCGCCAGGACCCGTGGAATCACGCTGAATACGGTGATCCAGACGGCATGGGCGACCGTGCTCGCCGCGTTGACCGCCCGCGACGACGTGACCTTCGGTGCCACGGTCTCCGGACGTCCGCCACAGGTCCCCGGCGTCGAAGAGATGATCGGACTGTTCATCGCCACCGTGCCGGTGCGTGTCCGTCTCGATATCACCGAAAGCCTCGGTCAGTTGCTCGACCGCGTCCAGGCCGAGCAGGCCGCGCTGCTCGGCCACCACCACGTGGGCCTGACCGATATCGAGCACGCGGCCGGGCCGGGGACGGTCTTCGACACGATGACCGTGTTCGAGTCCTATCCGGTCGATCGGGAAGCACTGGCCTCGCAGATCGATATCGCGGGTCTGCGGCTGGTCGATGTCACCGGCATCGATGCCGCGCACTACCCACTGGGCGTGGTCGCGCATGTCGACACCCGGCTGCGCCTGCGCATCACCTACCTGCCGGAACTCTTCGACCAGGACACGATGCAGACGATCCTGGGGAAGGTGCTGACCGTCATCGGTGTCGTGGCCGTCCAGCCGGATCTGCCCCTGGCCGCACTGAACCTGCTCTCGCCTGCCGAATACCGGGAACTGACCTCGGTGACAGGGGATCCGGCAGTGCCGGAACGCGTGCTGCCGGACTTGCTGGCGGCGACGGTGGCCGAGGATCCGGAAGCGGTGGCGGTCGCGTGCGAGGAGCGCCGGTGGACCTACGGCGAGCTCGACGCGGAGTCGAATCGGCTGGCGCGAGTGCTGATCGGTCGAGGCGTGGGGCCGGAGACGTGCGTGGCGGTGGGGATGGCCCGGTCGGTCGAGTCGGTTCTGGCGGTATGGGCGGTGACCAAGTCGGGGGCAGCGTTCGTCCCGGTGGACCCGCAGTATCCGGCCGACCGGGTCGGGCACATGCTCGCCGATTCCGCTGTCACGGTGGGAATCACCCTGTCGCAGTGGCGTGATCAGCTGCCCGGATCCGTGCGCTGGCTGGTTCTCGACGACCCGGCGCTCGAGGCCGAAATCGCGGGCTCGCCCGCGGGGCCGGTGACCGACGCGGAGCGGCTCACGCCGTTGCGCGTCGACCAGGCGGCGTACATCATCTACACCTCCGGCTCGACGGGGGTGCCCAAGGGCGTCGTGGTCACCCATCGCGGGCTGGCGAATCTCGTGACAGAACAGTGTGCGCGGTTCGGCGTCGGGCCCGGCACACGGGTGTCGCATGTGGCCTCACCGAGTTTCGACGCGGCGATCCTGGAATATCTGTGGGCGTTCGCCTCCGGCGCACAGCTGGTGATCGTGCCGCCCACGGTGTACGGCGGGGCCGAACTCGCCCGAATCCTGTCGCTGCAGAAGGTGACCCATGCCGCGCTGACGCCCGCGGCGCTGGGGACGCTCGATCCGGCCGGGCTCGACGACCTCGGGACCGTGGTCGTCGGTGGTGAGGCGCCGACGCCGGACCTGGTGTCGCGCTGGGCGCCGGGGCGGCGACTGTTCAACACCTACGGCCCCGCCGAGGCCACGATCCAGACCGATGCGGGCACACCGATGGTCGCGGGCGAAGCGGTGACGATCGGCGGGCCGATCCGCGGGGTCGGTGAGGTCGTCCTCGACCCGTGGTTGCGGCCGGTGCCGGTCGGGTTCGTGGGCGAGCTGTATCTGACGGGCCCGGGACTGGCCCGCGGCTATCGCAATCAGGGCGCATTGACGGCGTCGCGGTTCGTCGCGAACCCCTTCGCCGAACCCGGGCAGCGCATGTACCGGACCGGAGACATGGTGCGCTGGTCGCGGTCACCGGACGGGCGGCTGGCACTGGACTATGTCGGCCGCGCCGATCTGCAGGTCAAGGTTCGTGGCTTCCGCATCGAGCTCGGCGAGGTCGAGTCCGCGTTGCGGGCCTGCCCGGGCGTGCGGCACGCGGCCGCGAAGGTGCAGCGGGGCGACAGCACCGGTGACCGGTTGATCGGATACGTGGTGCCCGAGCCGGGCGCGGGCACCGATCCGGCCGCGGTTCTCGCGCACCTCGGGCAACGGCTGGCTCCGCAGATGGTGCCCGCGACCGTGGTGGTCCTCGAGGCGTTGCCGGTGACGCCGAACGGCAAGCTCGATCGCGCCGCGCTGCCCGAGCCCGATTTCAGTTCGGGCCGAACCGAGTTCCGCGCCCCGGCCACCGAGGTGGAGAAGGTACTGGCGGGACTGTTCGCCGAGGTACTCGGTCTGGACGAGGTGGGCGTGGATGATTCGTTCTTCGCGCTCGGTGGCGACAGCATCATGTCGATCCAGTTGGTGACCAGAGCCAAGGCCGCCGGTGTGGTGCTCTCGGCGCGGGAGGTGTTCGAGTGCAGGACGGTGGCCGGACTGGCTCGGGTCGCCGAGCGTGCGGAGAATTCCTCGGCGGCTTCGCTTCCGGCCGAGTTGCCCGGTGGGGGCGTGGGACCGATCCCGCTGACGCCGATCATGTGCTGGATGTTCGAGCGCGGCGATTTCGACCGCTTCTGCCAATGGGTGCTGCTGACGCTGCCCGTCGGCATCGACACCGCCGGTATCGCGGGCACCGTCCAAGCGGTGATCGATCACCACGACATGCTGCGAGCCCGGATTCATCCCGACCCCGCGCACCCCTCGGGGTGGGCATTGCAGGTGCAGCCGGTCGCGGCGTCGGCGGCCGCATCGATCCGGCGGGTGCCGGTCGATGTCGCCACGGACAGCCGTTCCTTCGCCACGATCGTCGAAGCCGAGGCGAACGCGGCCGCCGAGCGCCTCGACCCCGCCGCGGGGAGAATGCTGCAACTGGTCTGGTTCGACCGTGCCGGGCAGCCGGGCCGGTTGCTCGTCGTCGCACACCATCTGGTGGTCGACGGTGTGTCGTGGCGGATCCTCGTCCCCGACCTCGCCGCCGCGTGGGCCGAGGTGAGTGCCGGGCGCAGGCCGCGGCTCGCGCCCGTCGGCACCTCGATGCGTCGCTGGGCGCACGCGCTGCGTACGGCGGCGGCGGACATCGACGAGTACGAGTGGTGGCGGTCGATGCTCGGCGGCGACGATCCGCCGCTCGGCACCCGCCCGCTCGACCCGGCCGTGGACGTGCAGGCGAGCGCCGTGACCGCCGAGGTCACGCTGCCCGCCGAGGTGACCCGCGCGGTGCTCACCACGCTGCCACGGGCCTTCCACGGCAATGTCGACGACGCCATGATCGCCGGCCTCGCGCTGGCGCTGGTCCGCCGGCAGCGCGGGCACGGCCACGCCGTCACCGGGACGCTGCTCACGCTCGAGAGCCACGGCCGCCACGACGAGGTGCTTCCCGGTGCCGACCTCACCCGGACGGTGGGCTGGTTCACCACCACCTATCCGGTGCGGCTCGATCTGTCCGGGATCGATATCGACGAAGCGTTCGAGGGTGGCCCCGCCGCCGGTGCGGCCGTCAAATCGGTCAAGGAACAACTCCGCCGGATACCCCGCCACGGGATCGGTTACGGGCTGATGCGCTATCTCGCACCGGACGCCGCGCGCATCGCGAGCGCCCTGCCCGACCCGCAGGTGAGCTTCAACTACCTCGGCCGGTTCGACACGCTTCCCGCGTCGTTGCGTGATATCGGCTGGATGCCCGCGGGCGGCGACTTCGGCGCGGGCGGCGCGCAGAACCCCACCGCACCCGTGGCGGCCGCGCTGGGCATCAACGCGGTCGTGGTCGACACTCCGGATGGCCCCGTGCTCACCGCCGCCTGGGACTATCCGACCGGCGTGTTCACCTCCGCGGAGGTCGCCGAACTCATGGCGTCGTGGCGCGCCGCGATGAGCGCGCTGGCCACCCACGCCGGTCGGCCCGGCGCCGGTGGGCTGACCCCGTCCGACCTCGGCCTCGTCGACCTCGAGCAGGCCGCGATCGACCGGTTCGAGAACCGGTATCCGGGCCTGGAGGACATCTGGCCGCTCACGCCGTTGCAGGCGGGTCTGCTGTTCCATGCCGAGCTCGCCGCGGACAGCCGCGCCGCCGGCCCCGATGCCGAGCTCGATCCGTACACGGTGCAACTCGCTGTCGATCTCGGCGGTCGGGTCGACCCGGACCGGCTGCACCGGGCCGCACGGGCACTGGTCGGGCGGCACCAGAACCTGCGCACCGCGTTCGTGCGCGACACCGCCGGGAACCCGGTCCAGGTGGTGCGACGGCAGGTCGACGTGCCGTTCACCCGGGCCGACCTGACCGAACGGGACGACGCCGCGACCGCGCTCGAAGAACTCATGGACGCCGACCGCCGCGCCGGTTTCGACGTGACCGCCGCTCCGCTGCTCCGGCTGGTCCTGATCCGGACCGCGCCGGCGCGGCATCGGCTGCTGGTGAGCATGCACCACATCCTGATCGACGGGTGGTCCACTCCGCTGCTGATCCGCGAACTGCTGACGCTCTACGCGAGCGACAGCGATCCGGCATCCCTCGCCTCGGTGCGTCCCTACCGCGATTACCTGGCATGGCTCGGTGAACAGGACCAGGGGGCCGGGGAGACCGCGTGGGCGCGGGCGCTCGACGGCGTGACCGAGCCGACCCTGCTGGCGCCCGAAGCCCGCGGGCGCAGGCTCACCGCCGCCGCACAGGAGCTCGACTCGCCATTGAGCGAGGAGCGCACCGCGGCGCTGGTGGCGACGGCCCACCGGGCGGAGACCACCCTCAACACCCTCGTCCAGACGGCGTGGGGGATCGTGCTCGCCACCGAGACCGCCCGCGAGGACGTGGTCTTCGGCGCCACCGTCTCCGGACGGCCGCCGCAGATCAGCGGCATCGAGTCGATGATCGGGCTGTTCGTGAACACCGTGCCCGTCCGGATCCGGCTCGACCAGCGGGAGAGCCTCGACCAACTCGTGCGACGTGTCCAGGCCGAGCAGACCGCGTTGTTCGACCATCAGCACATCGGACTCAGCCGGATCGACGAGGTCGCCGGGCCGGGCGCGATGTTCGACACCGTGACCGTCTTCGAGTCCTACCCGGTGGACCGGGCCGGGCTGTCCGAGAACACCGACATCGCGGGCATGCGTGTCCTCGATGTGCGCGGGCGCGACGCCGCGCACTATCCGCTCGGCGTGATCGTGCACCAGGACACCCGGCTGCACCTGATCTTCAAGTACCTGCCCGATCTGTTCACCGCGCAGCGGATCGGCGCCATCTCCGAGCGGGTTCTGCGCGTCCTCGACGCCATGGCCGAGGACATCGAGCGTCCCCTCGGACAGCTGCGCCTGTTGTCTCCCGCGGAGCAGAGCACACTGGTGCCCGTTCGTGGCGCTCCCGGCGTTCCGACAGCGGTATTGCCTCAGGTGCTGACGGCAGCGATGACGCCGGAGACGGAAGCGCTGGCCTGCGGTGACGTGCGGTTGTCCTACCGGGAACTCGACGAGACCTCCAATCGGTGGGCGCGGGTGCTCATCGCCGCGGGGGCAGGCCCGGAAACGTTCGTGGCCGTTGCGTTGCCGCGCTCCGCCGAAGCCGTCATCGCCGTGTGGGCGGTCGCCAAGACCGGCGCCGCGTTCGTGCCGATCGACCCGGCCCATCCCCGGGAGCGGATCGCACGCATCCTCACCGACTCCGGCGCCGCTGTCGGAGTGACTCTCGGCAATCACCGTGACCGGTTGCCGGACACCGTCGGCTGGCTCGACGTCGACGCCCCCTCCTTCGTCGCCGCCGCGGAGTCGGCGGTACCGGACGCGATCACCGACGCCGACCGCACCGCCACACTGCGGCCGGAGCACCCGGCCTATCTGATCTACACCTCGGGCTCCACCGGGGTGCCCAAAGGCGTGGTGGTGACCCACACCGGCCTGGCGAACCTGGCCGCCGAGGCACGGGAACGGTTCGCGATCACACCGGCCGCCCGGGTGCTGGGCGCCGCTTCCCCGAGTTTCGACGTCTCGATACTCGAATTGCTCACGGCCGCCGCCGGTGGAGCGACGCTCGTGCCTGCTCCGGCGACCGTCGTCGGCGGCCCGGAACTGGCCGAAGTGATCGCCGCCGAACACCTCACCCATGCCGCCCTCACCCCCACAGTGCTCGGATCGCTGCGGCCGGAGACGGTGGACACCCTCACCACACTCGTCCTCGGCGGCGAAACTCTGCCGCCCGATCTGGCGAACAGGTGGATACCGGGGCGGACTGTTATCAATACCTACGGCGCGAGCGAATACACAATCATGAGCTGTGCGCGCGCGCCGCTGACCACAGCCACCGAGAGCCCGATCGGCATCGGCGGTCCGGTCCGTGGGTTCGCCGCCGTCGTCCTCGACGCCAGACTCCGTCCCGTCCCGGCGGGGGTGGTGGGCGAGCTCTACCTGTCCGGACCCGGCCTGGCCCGCTGCTACCACGGACAGCCCGCACTCACCGCGGCCCGGTTCGTGGCCGATCCCTACGGGCCCGCCGGTACACAGCTGTATCGCACCGGCGACCTGGTCGCCTGGAACGCCGACCGGACACTGCGCTACGCGGGCCGCAGCGACCTGCAGATCGAACTCGCGGGCAACCGCATCGAACCCGGTGACATCGAAACCGCACTACGCGGCCTGCCCGGCATCACCCACGCCGCCGTGACAGTGCACACCCGGCCCGACGGCGCCGCCCAGCTCGTCGGTTACGTCGTCCCCGCACCGGGCGCCACGCCCGACGCCACGGCGATGACCACCCGACTCGCCACCCTCTTGCCCACCCACATGATCCCCACCGCCTTGATCACCCTCGATCGAATCCCGCTGACCCGAACCGGGAAACTCGATTACCGGGCACTGCCCGCACCCGACGGGCACGACGCCGGCCACCGGCCACCGGCCACACCGCTCGAGCAGATCGTCTGCACTGCCTTCGGCCGCACGCTGGACATCGAACGAGTCGGCGTCGACGACGGCTTCTTCGCCCTCGGCGGCAACTCCCTGGCCGCCGCGCGTCTGGTGACGTTGCTGGCGGAGTCCACCGGCGCCACCGTGCCGATCCGGTGGATCTTCACCGCGCCCACCCCGCGAGCGCTCGCCGAGCGCATCGATGCCCGCCTGCGCGGCTCCGACGACGACCGGGACGACGAACACGACAGCGGGGTCTCCGTGCTGCTTCCGCTGCGTGCCGACGGGGACGCCGAACCACTGTTCTGCGTCCACCCGGCCATCGGACTGGCGTGGGGCTTCAGCGGACTTGTGCAGCACCTCGACCCCGACCGGCCCGTGTACGGGCTGCAGTCCCCGGCGCTGACCGAGCCCACCGCGCGGTTCGACACACTCGGGCAACTCGCCGCCCGCTACGTGCGGGAGATCAGGTCCGTCCAGCCGCACGGTCCCTATCACCTGCTGGGCTACTCACTGGGCGGCACGATCGCCCACGCCATCGCGGTCCAGCTCCGTCGCGACGGCGACACCGTCGCCACCCTGGCCATGATGGACACCCGCGTGGTCGCCGCCGACAGCGTTCTCGCTCCGGCGCCCTCCATCGCGGACATGCTCACCGAGTTCGGCGGAATCGCCGGGTCGCAAGCCGACGCCGACCTCACCTTCGAGGCCGCGGCCGAATTGCTGCACCGGCAAGGCGGGCTCTTCACCGTGCTGACCCCCGAGCATCTCGAGATCCTGCACCGGGACTACAGCCGGCTCATCGATCTCACCCGTGTCCACCGGCCCGAACTCCTCGACGGGGACCTGATCTATTTCAGAGCCGGTGCAGGCGATGCAGCCGACGGCCCTTCTCCGGCGCGGGCATGGGGAGAGCACATCACCGGCTCCATCGTCGAACACCTCGTTCCCGGCAGGCACGAACGGATGACCGATCCCGACGCTCTGCGCGCCATCGGACTCGTCCTCACCCGGCACTTCCGCTCCGCCCGGCTCCCGCACCCCGAACAGCCCGCTCCCGAATAGCCACACCTCAGCAAGGACCGCCAGATCATGACCAACGACCACGTCGTCGTCAGGACCCGCTCCGGCGTCGAGCCGACCAAACTGTTCACGACCGATACCCCACCGGCTGTCCCTGAGCATCCGTGCGCTGCCGAGCTGAGGCAGTGGACTCGGGAACACCTGTGCCGACCGCACCCCGACCTCGGCAGACCGGGGCCGGTATGCCCCTACATCAGCCACTCCATCGCACACGAATTCCTGTGGGCGGCCTACTTCGAAGGCCGCCGCATCGACGCCGAGCGCATCACGGCCATCGTCGACGACCTGTACGACCTGTTCCCCACCCTGCCGCCGACCACCCAGCCCGATGCGACGTTCAAGGCCGTCCTCGCGGTCTTCCCCGACCTCACCGAGTACACCGACCTGGACGTCGTGCAACGTGACCAGAAGACCCGGTTCGTGCGGGAAGGCCTGATGCTGGGCCAGTTCTATCCGGGGTGCACGATGGCAGGCCTGCGTAATCCGGCGTTTCCGGCACTGGACGCGCCCCTGCCGATGCTCGCGGTGCGGCACATGGCTGCCACCGACTTCCTGTTCCTCGACAGCCGCCACGAGTGGCTCGAGGCCTACCTCGCGATCTTCGCCCCCGCCATCCCCAAATTCATCGCGACCACCATGGCCGACAGGCTCCTGCAGACCCCGGACGCCCCGAACTGACGCAATCGCCGCACGTACCCGGCTCACGCCCGACCCGAGCTCGACGGCGCCGAGGCGGCCAACCGGTTCCTCCGCGATCACGGCCCGCTCGGCGGAGAAGTGGTCGCCGCCCACAGCCGCGTGCGACTGTCCGGCCGCACGGTGACGGGCCGCCTCGCCCTGGACCGTCAAGCCGGGCTGTACAGAATCGTCCTGATCGTAAGGATTTTCTCGAACGCCCCGGGCGCGCAAGATGAATGGGCCCCACCGATTCGTGCGTCAGCGAAACGAGGAATCCATGTACGACATCCGGCGCCTGATCCTGTTACGGGATCTGTCCGAACGCGCCACGTTGACGGCGGTATCGGAATTGCACGGGATCACCACTTCCGCGGTTTCCCAGCAATTGCGCATTCTCGAGGACGAGGTGGGTACGGTGTTGACCCGCAGGGAAGGGCGGGTGCTGCGCCTGACCTATGCCGGGCGGGTGCTGGTGGATCACACCTCGCGCATCGTGGCCGCGCTCGAAGAGGCCGAATCGGCGGTGGCCGCCACCGCGGAGAAGGTGACCGGGGTGCTCACCCTCGCCACATTCCGCACCGCGCAGAACCGGCTGGCGCTGCCCGCGGCCTCGCGGCTGATGAAGGAGTACCCGGGTCTGCGGGTACGGCTGGTGGATCTGATGCCGGTGGATTCGGTGCCCGCGGTACGGCGCCAGGAAGTGGATCTGGCGATCACCTATGCCTACTCGTTCGGTACCAGGGATCTCCCGCTCGGCCTGACCTCCGACTTCCTCTACGAGGACCCATTGGTCCTGCTCGCACCCCCTGGCCTGCGTGAACAGGCTCGTCGCCGCGGGCTGGCGGCGGTGCGCGACGCGGACTGGATCACCGCTCTCGACGGCGCGCCCTCGATCGCGTCGGTGATGTTCGCCTGCCGCGAGGCCGGTTTCGCCCCGCGCATCCAGCATCGCTGCGGCAGCTTCGCAGGTATGGCGGACATGGTCGCGCACGGGCTCGGGGTGGCGGTGGTGCCCGAGCTGTCGCTGTCCGACGAACACCGGTCGCTGGTGGCCTGCCCGGTCGTGGACGCCTCGCGCCGGATCGGAGTGACCTACCGCCAGTCCTCGGCCGAACGGCCCGCCATCGCGGCCGCCATCCGGACCCTGCGGTCGATGGTGCAGCCCCGCCTGCTCGCCTCGTGAGCCGGACCGTGGCCAGATCGCGAAATCGTCGGCGCTGTCGCCGGATTCGACGTCCGTGAGTCCAGAAAAACTGAACGATTGTCGTAGAACCGCTGTCTTGTGCGGTCCGGCAATCACTTCCGATACTGACCCGAGAAGTAATTCTCCGCCTGCCCCGGAATTCCCGGCGGCCCGAATCGACGGAAGCCGATGACACGCTTTCTGCATGTGAACATATCGCTGCTCACGCCCGGCCATTTCCGCGGCGCATGGCGGCTGCCGGACAATGATCCGCGCGCATTCATCGACGCCGCGAATTTCCGGCGCCTGACCAGGCTGGCCGAATCCGCCGCGCTGCACGCCGTTTTCGTCGGCGACAGCCCCGCGCTCGCCCCCGACATCGCCAACGCCCCCGGACTCGGTCACGACCCGGTGGTCATGCTGGCAGACGCCGCCGCGGGCACCTCGCACATCGGCGTGATCGCCACCGCATCAACCACTTTCGAGCATCCTTACGCTCTCGCCCGCAAGTTCCTGAGTCTGGATCACCTCACCGGCGGTCGCGCGGGCTGGAACGCGGTCACCACCCAGGCCGTCGCCGCGGCAGCCAATTTCGGATTGCCGGAACTGCCCGACAAGGAATTGCGCTACCGCCGCGCCGAGGAATTCGCCTCGGTGGTGACCGGGCTGTGGGACGGCTGGGAACCCGAGGCCCTGCTCGGTGACAAGTCGGGCCATTTCGCCGACACCTCCCGCATCCACAAGGTCGCGCACCAGGGCGAGTTCTTCTCGGTCGCCGGTCCGCTGCCGCTGCCTCGCTCGCCGCAGGGCAGGCCCCTGGTCGTGCAGGCGGGAGGCTCACCCGGCGGGCAGCGCTTGGCCGGGCGCCATGCCGACCTGGTGTTCACCACCGCGCAGACGCCGGAGCTGGCGAAGGCGCAGCGCGAGACCATCCGTTCGCACGCGACAGGTTTCGGCCGCGATCCGGAGTCGGTGCAGCTGTCCACCGGCTTGGTGGTGGTGATCGGCGGCACCGAAGAGGAGGCGCGCCGCCGCGAGACCGAACTGCGCAACACCATCCCGTCGCGTCCCGCGCTCGACCAGCTGGCCGGCCAGCTGGGCCTGGCGCCCGGCTCACTCGAGGCCGACACCGTACTCACCCCGGACAGCCTGTCCGGCGCGAACGGCCGCTCCGCCGGTTTCGGTGCGGGCGTGCTGGCCCTTCTCCGGCAGCGCCCGCACACCGCGCTGGAACTCGTGCACCGTTTCGCGGGCGGCGCGGGTCACCGCCTGGTGGTCGGCACCCCCGAACAGGTCGCCGACGGCATCGTCGACTGGTTCGCCGCCGACGTCACCGACGGGTTCACCATCATGCCCGGCGACACCAATCACGACTTCGCCGCCTTCGTCGAGCAGGTCGTTCCGATCCTGGTGCGGCGCGGCGTCTTCCGCGGCGAGTACATCCACGACACGCTGCGCGGCAACCTCGGCCTCACCCTGGAGCCGGCGGGAGTCCTCCGATGACCGCCGCCGCAGTCGAGCCGGGCCGCGGCTTCGCCTCGCCGCAGGAAGCCGGCACGCCCCGGCAGCCCGGCGCGGTGCAGGAGGCTCACGCCGTGCGCACGTCCGGCGCTGCGCCCGGGTCGGGCACGGCGCACGGTCTCGACGAAGCCGCCTTCACCGAAGTGCTCGCCCGGATCGCCGAGCGCGCCGCCGACGTCGACCGCGCAGGCAGATTTCCGACCGAAGCGTTCGAGGAGCTGCACGCGATCGGCGCCATCGGCCTGACCGTTCCGGTGGAGTTCGGCGGTCTGGGCCGCGGCATCGCCGAGGCGGTCGAGGTGATCGAACGGGTGGGTGCGGCCGACCCGTCGGTGGCGCTGATCCTGCAGTGGAGCTACGTCAATCACCTCGGCCTGCGCCATACCGACAGCCCCTGGCCCGCAGACCTGGCCGAACAGGTGCTGCGCGCGGCCGCCGCCGACGGCGCGCTCGTCAACGGCCTGGCCGTGGAGCGCGAGCTGGGCAGCCTCTCGAGGGGTGGGCTGCCCGCGACCACCGCGACCAGGCTGCCGTCGGGCGACTGGCGCATCGACGGCGAGAAGGCCTACGCGACGGGCATTTCCGGCCTGTCCTGGTTCACCGTCGTCACCAGCACCGACGAGCCGACCCCGCGCGTGGCGACCTTCCTGCTGGACGGCTCGACTCCCGGCTACCGGGTCCTGCCCACCTGGAACCACCTGGGCCTGCGCGGCTCCGACACGCAGTCGGTGGTCTTCGAGGGTGCGGTCGTCCCGAATGCCCGGCTGATCGACATCAGGGATCCGGCGGCGGGCCGCGCCCGCCGCAACGACCGCCAGGTACTGCCGGTGCTGCTGGCCGCGGTCTACAACGGCGTGGCCATCTCGGCGCGTGACTGGCTGGTGCGCTACCTGCACACCCGCGTGCCGACGGCGCTCGGCGCCTCGCTGGCCACGGTCCCGCGTTTCCACGACCGGGTCGGCGAGATCGAGGCGTGGGTGCAGACCAGCCGGGCACTGGCCCGCCAGGCCGCCGCCGCGCTGATCGACGCCGGCGACGGTCCGGCCGGTCCGCTGCCCGGCCTGGCCAAGCACGTGGCAACCACCAACGCGATCCGGGTCACCGAGTCGGCGCTCGACCTCACCGGCAACCCCGGTCTGGAACGCGCCAACCCGCTGGAACGGCACCACCGCGACGCTCTGGTCGGCCGAATCCACTTCCCGCAGAGCGATTTCCTGCTCGCCGATCTGGGTCGCGCCGCTCTCGCCCGCGGCCGCGACGCCCTCGAGGAATCCGCATGAGTCACCGCGAAGTCCATCTCAACGTCAATATCCTCAATGCCGGTGTGTTCGGCGGATCGTGGCGCTTCCCCGGCACCGATCCGACCGCCTCGCTCGGCCTGGACCACTACCTGAACATCGCCCGTAAGGCCGAGGAAGCCACCTTCGACGCGATCTTCCTCGCCGACGGCCCCGCCATCCGCGACGACCTGCGCTACCGCTCCTTCAACAGCCTGGAGCCCTCGGTGGTGCTGGCCGCGGTGGCCGCCGCCACCAGCAAGGTGGGCCTGATCGCCACGCTCTCGTCGAGCTACAACGATCCCTACGATGTCGCGCGCCGCTTCGCCTCGCTGGATCTGCTCAGCGGCGGGCGCACCGGCTGGAACGTGGTCACCACCGCAGGAACCGACGCCGCGCGCAATTTCGGCCTCGACGCCGAACCCGCGCACGCCTACCGCTACCAGCGGGCCGCCGAGTTCGTCGAGGCGGTGCGCACGCTGTGGAACAGCTGGGAGCCGGACGCTTTCGTCGGTGACAAGGCCACCCACCGCTTCGCCGACGTGAGCCGCATCCACGACGCCGACTTCCACGGCGAGCACGTGCGGGTGGCCGGTGCGCTCAACGTGCCGCGCAGCCCGCAGGGAGAACCCGTGGTCGTGCAGGCAGGCGCCTCCAAGGACGGTCGCGAGCTGGCCGCGCGCATCGGTGAGGTCATCTTCACCGCCGCGCAGACCGAAGAGGAAGCCGCCGACTACTACCGGGACGTGAAGTCGCGTGCCGCCGCGTTCGGGCGCCGGCCCGAGCACATCGCGATCCTGCCCGGCCTGTCCACGGTGATCGGCTCGACCGAAGCCGAGGCGAAGAAGCGGCGCGAACTGCTCGCCGAACTCGTCCCGCCGGAGTACGCGTTGAACCGGCTGGCGGGCCAGCTCGGCGTCGGCGTCGAGGATCTGGTCCTCGACGGCCCGCTGCCCTGGCATCTGCTGGCCGACCCCGACGAAGCCGGTGGCTCGCAGACCTTCTACAAGATCGCCCTCGGCCTGGCCAAACGGGAGAACCTGACCACCCGTCAGCTCATGCACCGGCTCGGCGGCGGCGCGGGACATCGCATCGTCACCGGCACGCCCGAGCAGATCGCCGACGCGATCATCGACTGGGTCGACAAGGGCCTGGCCGACGGCTTCAACCTCATGCCCGACGTATTGCCCGGCGGCTTCGACGATTTCGTCGACGGCGTGGTGCCGATCCTGCGGGAGCGCGGCGTCTTCCGCACCGAGTACAGCGGCAGCACGCTGCGTGAGCATCTGGGCCTGCCGGTCCCCGAATACCGCCGTCCCGTCCCCACTGCCCAGCGCGCGGAAGGAGCGGCATGATGGCCCGCACCCTGCGATTCTTCGTCAATATCGGCGGCGCCGGATACCACCCGGCGGCCTGGCTGGAGCCGGAACTGCCCGCCGACGCCTTCATCCGGCTGGACCACTACGCGGCCGCCGCGGCGGTGGCCGAACGCGGCGCCCTCGACGGCCTGCTGTTCCCGGATATCCCGGTGCAGCAGCCCGGCATCGCGCGCGGCCCCTCGGCCACGCTCGACCCGGTCCTGCTGGCGGGCGCGCTGGCAGTGCGTACCGAGCGCATCGGCCTGGTGCCGACCGCGAGCACCACCGTGAACCGGCCCTACAACCTGGCCCGGCGCATCCTCTCGCTCGACCACGCCACCGGCGGGCGGGCGGGCTGGAACGCGGTCACCACCTTCGAGCCGAAGGCGGCGGCCAACTTCGGCATCACCGAACTACCCGAGCGCGACGAACGCTACCGCCGCGCCGCGGAGTACCTGAAGGTCGTCACCGGACTGTGGGACAGCTGGGAGGACGGCGCGGTGCTCGGCGATCAGGTCGCGGGCCATTTCGCCGACCCCGACAAGGTGCACTCCCTCGAGCACGAGGGCGAGTTCTATTCCGTCGCAGGCCCGTTGAACGTGGTCCGCTCGCCGCAGGGCAGGCCGGTGCTGGTGCAGGCGGGCGCGTCCCCGCAGGGCCGGGCCTTCGCCGCCGCGCACGCCGAGGTGATCTACACCAGCCAGCTCAGCCTGTCGGCGGCCCGCGAATTCGGCGCGGAGGTCCGCGCCGCCGCGGCCGCCCAAGGCCGCGACCCCGAATCGCTGCGCATCCTGCCCGGCCTGGTGCCGATCATCGGCTCCACCGAGGCCGAGGCGCACGCGAAGTTCGATCGCCTGCAGGAACGCCTGCACCCCGACAGCGAACCGGTGCGCGCCCTGGCCCGCTGGCTCGGCTACCCCGACGCCGAACTCGCCCTGGACGCCCCGCTGCCCGCCCGATACGCCGAACTGCCCGCCGACCGGGTCGGCCCGCAGGGCTTCTTCTACTCGCTGACCCGCTACGCCTACGAAACCGGCCACACCGTCCGGAAGTTGCTCACCGAAGTGCTCGGCGGGCATCGCGTGGTGATCGGCACCCCGAAGTCGCTGGCCGACCACATCGAACTGTGGTTCCGCAACGCCGGCATCGACGGCTTCACCATCATCCCGGCCGTCCTGCCCGCCTCGCTCACCGACTTCGTCGACGAGGTGGTGCCGGAGCTGCGCAAGCGCGGCCTGTTCCGGCACGGATACGAAAGTGCCACTCTGCGTCATCATCTCGGCCTCCCCGAGCCGGCGAACATCTTCGCCCGGCCGGCCGTCTCTCCCCTCGGAAGGTGACCCCACCGTCATGACCCACCGTTATCTCGGCCGCACCGGCGTGCTGGTCAGCCCACTCACGCTGGGCGCCATGAACTTCGGCGCCTGGGCCAACAACGACCACGACGAGGCCGCGCGGATCATCCATCGTGCACTGGACGCGGGCATCAATGTCGTCGACACCGCCGACGTGTACTCCCAGGGCGAGAACGAGGAGATCGTCGGCAAGGCGCTGCTCGGCCGCCGTGACGAGGTCGTGCTCGCCAGCAAGTTCCACGGTCAGATCGGCACCGACCCCAACACCCGCGGCAACTCGCGCCGCTGGATCGTGCGCGCCGTCGAGGACAGCCTGCGCCGCCTGCAGACCGACCACCTCGACCTCTACCAGGTGCACCGGCCCGACCCGTCGGTCCCGCTCGAGGAGACCCTGCGCGCGCTCGACGACCTGGTCGCCGCGGGCAAGATCCGCTACTACGGCACCACCACCTTCGAGCCGCACCAGCTCGTCGAAGCGCAGTGGGTCGCCGAGGACCGCAACCTGCAGCGCCCGGTGAGCGAGCAGCCGCCGTACTCGATCCTGGCTCGCGGCGCGGAAAAGGCGACGCTGCCGATCGCGCAGAAATACGGCCTCGGTGTGCTCACCTGGAGCCCGCTGGCAGGCGGCTGGCTGTCCGGCCGCTACCGGGCGGGGGAGAGCGCGCCCGAGTCGACCCGCCTGCGGCGCCAGCCGCACCGCCACGACCCCGAACTCGCGGCCAACCAGCGCAAGCGCGCCGCCGCCGAGGAATTGGCCAAGATCGCCGACGACGCCGGGCTGAGCCTGGTCCACCTGTCGCTGGCCTTCGTGTTGCAGCATCCGGCGGTCAGCAGCGTCATCATCGGCCCGCGCACCCTCGAGCATCTCGAGAGCCAGCTGGGCGCGGTCGACGTGCGCCTGGACGCCGACCTGCTCGACCGCATCGACGCCGTGGTCGCCCCCGGCGTCACCATCTCGCCCGCCGACGAGGGCTACCTGCCGCCCTCGCTCACCGACGCCGCCACCCGCCGCCGCACCGTCACCGGAGTAACCCGATGAGCCTGTCCGACCTTCGCACCCTCGGCCGTACCGGGGTGCGGATCAGCCCGTACGTCCTGGGCACGATGAACTTCGGTTCCCGTGGCGGGACCACCCACGAGGAATCCATCGCCCTGATCCACCGCGCGCTCGACGCCGGAATCAACGCGATCGACACCGCCGACACCTACTCGCGCGGCGAGTCCGAGACCATCGTCGGCAAGGCCCTGGTCGGCCGCCGCGACGATGTGATCCTGGCCAGCAAGTTCCACAATGCCGTCGACGACGACCCGACCCACCGCGGCAACTCGCGCCGCTGGATCGTGCGCGCCGTCGAGGACAGCCTGCGCCGCCTGCAGACCGACCACCTGGACCTGTACCAGGTGCACCGCCCCGAGCGGGTCACCGATCTGGACGAAACCATCGGCGCGCTGGACGATCTGGTGACCGCCGGCAAGATCCGCTACTACGGCACCTCGGTGTACTCGCCCGGCGAGCTGATCGAAGCGCAGTGGATCGCCGACCGCCGCAAACTCAATCGTCCCGCTACCGAACAGGTCCCGTACTCGCTGCTGGTGCGCGGCATCGAACGCGAGACCCTGCCCATCGCGGGCAGATACGGCATCGGCGTGATCTCCTACGGCCCGCTGGCCGCGGGCTGGCTGTCGGGCAAGTACCGCATCGGCGCCGAACAGCCGACCTCGCACCGCGCCGATCTCATCCCCGGCCGCTTCGACGTCGACAACCCGGCCAATGCCGAGAAGCTCGCCGCCGCCGACGCCCTCGCGCAGCTCGCCGAGGACGCCGGCCTGACCCTGGTGCAACTGGCGATCGGCTTCGTGCTCAGTCACCCGAACATCAGTGCCACCATCGTCGGCCCACGCACCGAGGAGCACCTCGACGCCTACCTCGGCGCCGCCGACGCGGTCCTCGACGACGACGTGCTCGACCGGATCGACAAGATCGTCGCCCCGGGCAAGATCTTCCACGAGCGCGACACCGGCACCATCGCCCCTGCCCTGGGTGATCCCGCACTCCGGAGGACCGTGGCGTGAGCCGACGATTCCGTGGCCTGCTGTCGACCGCCGCCGTAGCGCTGGCCGCCGCGACCCTCGTCGCGTGCGGCTCCGGCCCCTCGACCCCGGGCGAGCCCGCGGGCGACCCGGTCTACGGCGGGACGCTCACCTTCTACGATCCCGTCCAGTACACGGCCTGGCTGCCGACCGCCTCGCTGTGGTCCAACAGTCAGGTCGCCAACAACCTCGCCGACCGGCTGACCTGGCAGGACCCGAAGACCGGGGAGATCGTGCCCTGGCTGGCGACCTCCTGGGAGATCAGCGACGACAAGCTGAGCTACACCTTCCACCTGCGCGAGGGCGTCACCTTCAGCAACGGCGACCCGCTCGACGCCGAGGTGGTCAAGGCCAACTACGACCAGCACGGCTTCGGCGACGCCGCGCTCGGCATCCCGAAGGACAGCTTCTTCGCCGACTACGCGGGCACCGAGGTCGTCGACCCGCTGACCGTGCGCGTGCGGTTCACCAAGCCGAACGCCGGTTTCCTGCAGGTCGTCTCGTTCTACCGGACCGGATCGATCCTGGCGCGTCCCTACCTGGCGCTGGATCTGAATGCCCAAGGTCAGGCGCAGAACTGGATCGCCTCGGGTCCGTTCGTCGTCGAATCCGTCCAGGGCACAACGGGTATCACCCTGCAGCGGCGCGAGGACTACGACTGGGCGCCGGCGACCGCGGCCCATCAGGGCAAGGCCTATCTCGAGCGGATCGTGTTCACCACGGTCCCGGAGGCGGGCAGCCGAGTCGGCGCGCTGCAGTCCGGTCAGGCGCACATCGCCCGCAATATCGCCCCCTACGACGAGGAGACAGTCGTCGCGGGCGGCGGGCGCATCGAGGCGTTCCCGGTGCAGGGCCAGACCAACAAGCTGACCTTCCAACTGGATTCGACGGCGCCGGTGCACGACAAGAACGTGCGCCTGGCCCTGCAGGCGGCGACGAACCGCGAGGAGATCAACGCGACGGTGCTCTCGCCGAGCTACCCGATTCCCACCAGCATCCTGGTCCAGGGCACGCCCTCGCGCGGTGACGCCTCGTCCTATCTGACCTACGACCCGGACAAGGCGAACAGGCTGCTCGACGAGGCGGGCTGGGCGAAGGGCGGCGACGGCTACCGCGCCAAGGACGGCAAGCGCCTGAGCTTCCAGATCTGGATCGCCCCCTACTACCAGGTGTCCCAGCCTGTGCTGGAACTGCTGCAATCGCAGTGGAAGAAGGTCGGCGTCGAACTGGTCATCAATGCCGCCTCGCAGACCGAGTACGAGTCCATCCGCGCCGCGCGTGGCGACGACTGGGCGCTGGCCCAGGGCCAGACCTCGCGCGCGGAACCGGACGTGCTTCGCGCCGCCTTCGACAGCACCGCCACCGACGAGATCAAGAACCCGACGCCGGACGCGAAGCTCGACGAACTGGTGCGGGCCCAGGCCTACACCTTCGATCCGGCCGAGCGGGCCGCGGCGGTCCAGGCCATCGAGGATCACCTGTTCGCCAACGCCTACGTCATCCCGCTCTACGACGAGACCCAGGTCTTCGGCCTCGCGCCGACCGTGCACGGTTTCAGCACCGAATCCACCGCACGCGCCTGGCTCCACGACACCTGGATCACGGAGTAGGTCATGGGCGGCTACATCGTGAAGCGGGTGCTGCAGGCGGCCGGAGTGCTGCTGGCCGCCTACACCCTGTCGTTCGTGCTGCTCAGCGCCCTGCCGGGGGACGCGGTGAACAACCGCATCCAGAACCCGGACGCGCAGATCCCGCCGGAAGCCGGGCGGCGGATGCTCGAGTTCTACGGCCTGGACCGGCCGATCCACGAGCAGTTCCTGCACGGTCTGGCCGGTGTCTTCCGCGGCGAGCTCGGCTACTCGCTCACCACCGGCACGCCGGTGACCGACATGATCGGCGCCGTACTCCCCGCCACCCTGGCCTTGACCGGCCTGGGCCTGGTCATCGGCACCCTGCTCGCGGCCGCGCTCGCGATCGCCGCGAACTACCTGCCGTGGTCGCCGCTGCGCACCCTCGTCGGGACGACGCCCGCATTGCTGGCCTCGGTGCCGACCTTCGTGGTCGGTATCCTCGCCCTGCAGTTCCTGTCGTTCGAGTTCGGGCTCATCCCCTCGGTGGACGACGGAACGTTCGCGGCGCTCGTGGCCCCGGCCGCCACCCTGGGCCTGCTGATCGCCGCGCCGATGTCGCAGGTGTTCGCCACCTCGATCCGCTCGACCCGGCAGCAGCCCTTCGTGCACGTGCTGCACGCCAAGGGCGCCGGGCACGGCTACGTCTTCCGCAAGGACGTGCTGCGCAACTCCTCGCTGCCGGTGCTCACCCTGCTCGGCCTGACGCTGGGCGAGCTCATCGCGGGCTCGGTCGTCACCGAATCCGTCTTCGCCCGCGACGGCATCGGCCAGCTCACCGTCGGCGCGGTCGAGACCCAGGACCTGCCGGTGGTGCAGGGCGTGGTGCTGGTGTCGGCGGCGGCGTATGTGCTGGTCAATCTGGCGGTGGATCTGGTCTACCCGCTGATCGATCCGCGCGTGGTCGCCGACGGGAAGAGCCTGCGGGTCACCGGTTCTCGCGCCGATCGTCGCGCGGTCCGGCAGCGGGTTTCCGTCGTCGTCGCGGCGGTCCGTGATCGAGTGGGGCGGCAGACGCCGGTGCAGCGACCCGTCGCCGCGCCGGCCGCGCCGACGCTCGTGTCGGCGGACGACGCCTCGGCCGGTAGCGCCCGGAACTCGCGGCTGTCGAAGTCGATCGGGCGGGCGGCTCGCCCGCCCGCGCCGCAACTGCCCGCAGAGGTGGCGATGCCATGACCACGCTCGTGAAGAACGACGGTGTGTCGTCGCCGGGCCCGGCTCCCAGCCGGAACACGCGCTCGACCGCTGCCGCCGCGCTGCGCTGGGCGGGTGCGAACTGGTCACTGTCGCTGGCGGTAGGCGTCGTCGGCCTCGTCCTCCTGTGGGCGCTGCTCCCTGGCCTGTTCACCTCCTACGACCCGTTGCTGCCCGACCCCGCGGCGAAACTGTCGGCCCCCTCGGCCGAACACTGGTTCGGCACCGACCAACTCGGCCGCGACCTCTACGCGCGCATCGTCTACGGCGCCCGCGCCTCGCTGGCCGGATCGGCGGTCGCCGTCGTGGTCGGCGTGGTGGTGGGCACCCTGCTCGGCGCCGTCGCCGGCTGGTTCGCCGGCTTCACCGACGGCGTCGTCATGCGCGCCATCGACGTGGTGCTGGCGATCCCGGGCTTCCTGCTCGCCATCACCATCGTGGTGCTGCTCGGCTTCGGCATCTTCCAGGCGGCCGTCGCGGTCGGCCTGACCTCCGCGGCCACCTTCGCCCGGCTGATCCGTTCGGAAGTACTCAAAGCACGCACCAGCAACTACGTCGAAGCCGCGATCACCAGTGGCGCGTCGACATTCGACATCTTGCGCAGGCACGTGATCCCCAATTCGATCGCCCCGACGGTCTCGCTGATCACCGTGCAGTTCGGCATCGCGATCATCTGGATCGCCTCGCTGAGCTTCCTGGGCCTCGGCGCGCAGCCACCGGACCCGGAATGGGGCCGGCTGGTCTCCGACGGCCGCAACTACATCGCCACTCGCGGCTGGCTCACCCTCTGGCCCGGCCTGACCATCGTCGCGGTGGTGCTGGCGACCAACCACATCTCCCACCACCTCACGAAGAGGCAGAGCTCATGACCGCATCCCGCGCCGCCGGGGAAAAGGTCGTCGCGGCAACCGATCCGGTGCTCTCGGTGCGTGGACTGACCGTCGGCTACCGCTCGCGCCGCACGCTCACCCCCGTGGTCCACGAGGTGTCCTTCGAGGTGCCGCGCGGCCGGGTACTCGCCCTGGTCGGCGAATCCGGTTCGGGTAAGACGACCACCGCCCACGCGGTGCTCGGCCTGCTGCCCGCCAACGGCGAAGTCCTCGGCGGCGAGATCTCCTTCGCCGGACAGGATCTCACCGAACTGTCGGCAAAGGCCTGGCGCCGGGTCAGGGGCAGGGCGATCGCCCTCATCCCACAGGACCCGACCGTCTCGCTGGACCCGGTCCGCCGGGTGGGCCACCAGGTCGAGGACGTGTTGCTCCTGCACACCGACCTCGACGCCGAAGCCCGCCGCCGGCGCGTGTACGAGTTGTTCGAACTCGTCGGCTTCACCGACGTGGAACGCCGCTATCGCCAATACCCGCACGAACTCTCCGGCGGTATGCGCCAGCGCGTGCTGATCGCCTCGGCCGTCGCGGCCGAGCCCGAACTGATCATCGCCGACGAGCCGACTTCCGCACTGGACGCCACCGTGCAGAAACAGGTGCTCGACCTGCTCGACGACATCCGTGCCCGCAGCGGCACCGCCACCGTCCTGGTCACCCACGACCTCGGCGTCGCCTCCGACCGCTCCGATCTGCTCGGCGTCATGCGCGAGGGCAGACTGGTCGAGGTCGGACCCACCAGGGAAGTCCTCGCCGATCCGCAGCACGAGTACACCCGCCGCCTGCTCGACGCGGTGCCCGCACGCCTCGGCCGGATCAACCCGCGCCCGACCGTTCGGCCGGCGCGAGCCGCCGGTTCCGCGATCGCCGGTGCGGCATCCGTGCCGCCCGTCGCGGCCATCGAAGTCACCGACCTGCGTAAGGTCTACGGCGACGTGCCCGCCGTCGACGGCATCTCCTTCCAGGTCCGCCGGGGCGAAACCTTCGCCGTGGTGGGCGAATCCGGCAGTGGCAAGTCCACCACCGCCCGGGTGATCACCGGCCTCACCGGGGCCACGTCGGGCACCGTACACCTGCTCGGCACCGATATCACCCGGCTCTCCCGCAAGGAATATCAGCCGCTGCGCCGGGAAGTGCAGATCGTCTACCAGAACCCCTACTCCTCCTTCGACCCCCGTTTCGACGTCTACGACGTGGTCGAAGAGCCGTTGCGCGCCTTCGAGCCCCGCAAGCGCGGCAGGCGCCCGCACGAGGATCGGGTGGTGGCCGCGCTCGAAGCCGCCGCGCTCCCAGCGGATTTCGTGCGCCGCCACCCCGGGGAACTGTCCGGCGGCCAGCGCCAGCGCGTGGCGATCGCCCGCGCCCTGGTGGTCGAGCCGAAGGTTCTCGTCCTCGACGAGCCGATCTCCGCACTCGACGTCTCGGTCGCCGCCCGCATCCTCGAACTGCTGCGCACCCTGCAGGAGGAGCGCGGCCTCACCTATCTGTTCATCTCCCACGACCTCGCCGTGGTCAGGGCGATCTCCGATCGGGTCGCGGTCATGCGGCACGGCCGGATCGTCGAACAAGGCGAGGTGGAGCGGGTCTTCTCCGATCCCGCCGACGACTACACCGTCCGGCTCGTACACGCCATCGCCGGGCGCGACCTCACCACAGGAGGAGTGTCATGACGACTTCGACGCAACCGGTGTCACTGGACGAGGCGGTGGCGAGATTCCGCGAACTGTTCGCGGAATTCGCCGAAGGAGTGGGGGAGCGCGACCTCACCGGCGAGCACCCCTACGAGCTGATCCAGCAGCTCGCCGACGCCGGCTTCGGAAAACTCCGCGTGCCGGTCGAATTCGGCGGCTACGGCGTCGACCTGCCGACCCTGTTCGACCTGCTCGCCGAAGCGGGCCGCGCCGACTCCAACGTTCCGCAGATCTGGCGCGGGCATTTCACCACCGTCGAAATCCTGCGCAATGAAGTCGACCCGGAGGTCCGTGAGCACTGGCTGCGCCGGATCGCCGCGGGCGCGGTGTTCGGCAACGCGCAGTCGGAGCCGTCCGCGGTGGTCGCCGAAGCAGCGGGGGATAATTCGGGCTGGGGCGTGACCACCACCAAGGTGCACACCGGCGAGTCCGGGCAGCGGCTGGTCTCGGGCACCAAGTTCTATTCGACCGGCTCCCGTTTCGCCGACTTCATCCGCGCGGCCGTGGCCGACGATTCCGGCGCGCGTGCGTTCGCGGTGGTTCCCGCCCGCCATCCCGGCGTCACCCACGTCGACGACTGGGATGGCGTCGGGCAGCGCCAGACCGGCAGCGGCACAACCCTCTTCGAGGACGTGCCTGTCGAGGAACTCGGCGACATCGGCCGATTCAAGGAATCCCTGCGCGGTCTCGACTCCTTCGTGCAGATCGTGCACCTGGCCAACCTCACGGGCATCGCCGGCAGCATCCTCGACGAGACGATCGCACTGGTCCGCGCCCGCACCAGGACCAGCCTGCACGCGCTCACCCAGAAGGCCGCCGAAGATCCCGAGGTGCTCGGCGTCATCGGTCTCCTGCGGGCGCGGCTGCTCACCGCCGAAACACTGCTCGACCATGCCGCCCGCAGCCTCGAGGCCGCGCACGCCTCGGGCGAGGAAGCCGACTTCACCCGCGCTTACCTCGACACGTCCGCCGCCCAGGTCGCGGTGATCGAAGCGGTCCTCGACGCGGCTTCCCGCGCCTTCGACGCCCTGGGCTCCTCGGCGGCGCGCAACAGCGTGCACCTGGACCGGCACTGGCGCAACGCCCGCACCCTGGCCTCCCACAATCCCGTGATCTACAAACCGCGCGTGCTGGGCGACTTCCTGGTCAACGAGGTCGCCCCGGTGCCCGGCTACTACCGCAACCGCCCTTCGGCCGCCGAGGACTCCGCGCCGCTGTCCGCAACCGCCGAGCAGGCGGCGGCCGGCGCGCGGGCTGTGAGCGCAGACGATCATGTCGTGACAGGGGACCCGGCCGCAGGCGACGGCCGTGTCGTGAGCGAGGGACGCGCGCGATGAGCAACCCGGTGACAGAAGCGGGCCCGGTCGGCCACGATGCCGAGATCTCGGCATCCGGTGACCCGGCCGGCGAGCTCGGCATCCGGACCACGGAGTCCGCAAGCGGCTCTGCCGTGCCCGACGCCCTGACAGTGGCGGGCATCCGGGCGGCGATCGCGCCGATCCTGCGCAGGCTCGCCGACACGGCGCATGAGCGGGAGACCCGGCGCGACTATGCCTTCGACGATGTCCGTGCCCTCGCCGACGCGGGGATCGTGCTCACGGGCATCCCGGTGCGCGAGGGCGGCGCGGGCGGATCGGTCCGCGACGTCTTCGATCTGATCATCGAGGTCGCCCGCGCCGATTCCAGTGTGGCGCAAGCGCTCCGATCCAGCTTCCTGCTCGCCGACCAGGTGGTCTCCCGCCCGGACCTGCCCAACCGCGCGGCCTCGCTGCAGCGCATCCGCGACCGAGCCCTGTTCGCCGGCACCGCCAACGAGCGCAACGGCGGCCCCAGCGGCGAGGTCACCGCGACCGCCCGCCGCGACGGCGAGGACTGGATCGTCGACGGCGACAAGTATTACTCCACCGGCGGCCTCTACGCCTCCTGGTTCTCCACCCAGGCCCGCACCGAGGACGGCGAAGTCATCCGCTTCACCGTCCCCACCGACCGCGAGGGCGTGGAACGTCTCGACGACTTCGACGCCGTGGGCCAGCGCCTCACCGCCAGCGGCACGACTCGGCTACGCGGGGTCCGGGTCGCCGCCGACGAGGTCAACGTGATCGGCGAAGCCGAGCTCGACAACCCCTTCACCGGCGCCGTCGCCCAGCTCTACCTGGCCGCCGTGCAGGCGGGCCTGGCCGCGCGCGCTCTGGACGACGCCGTCTGGTTCGTCCGGGAGAAGGCCCGCCCGATCAAGCACAGCACCGCCGACAAGAGCGTCGACGACCCGTATGTGCGCGAGACCGTCGGCCGGATCGCCGCCAAGGCCCAGGCCGCCAGGTCCGTGGTGCTGCTCGCGGCCGAGGCGATCGAGGGCGTGCGCGGCCGGACCGGTGACGACGCCAGGCAGGCGGGCGCGGCGGCCTCGGTGCAGGTCGCCCAAGCAGGCGTGATAGCCATCGAGTCCGCGCTCGAGGCGACCGAGCTGCTGTTCGATGTGGGCGGCGGCTCCATCACCGACCGCACCCTCGGCTTCGACCGGCACTGGCGCAACTCCCGCACCGCCGCCAATCACAATCCGCGCCAATGGAAACAGGCCGTCGCGGGCGCCTACCACCTGACCGGCGAGGAGCCCCCGACCACCGGCCTGTTCTGATCCCAGTTCTCCCTGCCGCGCAAACGGGACGTGCATCCGGGCGCACAGGGCACCGTTACCCTCGAATCGGAGTCCTGTCCCGGGCAGGGCGACGTGGAAGGAGGCCTGGTGGCCAAACTGTTCCCGCGCATCGACGAGTCGCTTCGTGAGTTCATCGGACAACAGGCGATGTTCTTCGTCGCGACCGCGCCGTCGTCAGGGGGCAGGGTGAACCTGTCCCCGAAGGGATATCGCGACACCTTCGCGGTACTCGATGATCACACCGTGGCCTACTTGGACCTGTTCGGTAGTGGCGTGGAAACCATCGCACATCTGCGCGACAACGGCCGGATCACCGTCATGTTCTGCTCGTTCACCCGCAACTCGCGGATTCTGCGCCTCTACGGTACCGGGCGCATGGTTCGACCGGACGACGCGGAGTTCACCACTGTCCGTGAGCATTTCGGAAGCGATCATCCCGGCGTACGCGCAGCCGTGGTGATCGAGGTCGACCGTATCGCGGATTCGTGCGGCTACTCGGTGCCGTACTTCGAACTCGTCGGCGAGCGCCCGGTGCTCGACGCCCACCACGCCAGGGTGCCCGACGACAAGTACGCGAGCCGGATCGTGGGCGACAACGGGCACAGCATCGACGGCCTGCCCGCGCTGGACCCCGGACATCCGACGCCCGGATCGATCAGCAGCTGATTCGCTGGTGTCCACCGGTCGGTGTCGGCTCGGTAGCGCCAGGTCGATCAGAGCAAGCGGTAGCGGCTGGTCGGCACCACATCGATGTCGCGGTCCGCGCCGAAGGTGGCGACGCTTCGCATCATCAGGCCCACCCGGCGGCCGAGTTCGGCGTCGTCACCGCCGCTGCCGTAGAAGGCGTGCATGTCGTGCAGGGCCTCGATCGGGAAGTGCTCTTCCACGACAAGGTCGTCAGGCGCAGCATCGCGTCGGCGACGTGCGAATCACTGACATCGAGGACGGCTTCGGTCGCTCGCCACCACCCTTCGCTGGTGATCGGCCGGAGAGTCGTGGACGACTGCTTCGTGTACCGGACGGCTACGCCGGGGACAGAATCGGCCTGATCCGAAGAATTCACCCGATCACCGCGGCCGGGCAGGATGTTCCTCATGAGCTATGGCCCGTTCGAACAGACCTACGCCGCCGCGCAGGACCGCTACGAGAAGATCCCCTACCGTCGCACCGGCAAGTCCGGTCTCGACCTGCCCGCCTTCTCGTTCGGCCTGTGGCAGAAGTTCGGTACCGACTACCCGTACGAGACGCAGCGCGAGATCATCCTGCACGCGTTCGACCTGGGCATCACCCACTTCGACAACGCCGACCGCTACGGCCCGCCGCACCGCGCCGCCCAACACAACTTCGGCCGCGTCCTCGCCAAGGACCTCGCCCCGTACCGCGACGAGCTGATCCTGTCCACCAAGGCGGGCAATCCCATCGGCCCCAGCCCCTACCTCAAGGGTGGCTCCCGCAAGTCGATCCTCACCTCGCTCGACCACAGCCTGCGTGACCTCGGCACCGACTACGTCGACATCTTCTACCACCACAGCCCCGACCTCTCGACTCCGCTCGAGGAGTCCGTCGGCGCCCTGGTGAGCGCCGTGCAGCAGGGCAAGGCCCTCTACGTCGGCATCTCCAACTACGACACCGAGCGCACCCACCAGGCCGCCGAACTGCTCCGCGCCGCCGGCGTCCCGCTGCTCATCCACCAGGCCCGATACTCGATCTACGACCGCCGCCCGGAACAGAACGGCCTGCTCGAGACCGCCACCGACGACGGCTTCGGCGTGATCGTCTACTCCCCGCTGGCCCAGGGCCTGCTCACCAACAAGTACCTGGAGACCATCCCGGAAGGCGCCCGCGCCCAGAACAGCACCTTCCTGTCGCCGAGCCAGATCGACGACACCTACCGTCAGCGCACCGCCGAGCTGAACAAGATCGCCGAGGCGCGCGGCCAGTCGCTGGCCCAGCTGGCGCTGCAGTGGGTGCTGCGCCGTCCCGAGGTCACCTCGGCGCTGATCGGCGCGAGCTCCACCGCCCAGCTCGACCACAACCTCCAGGCCCTGAACTTCCCCGAGTTCACCGCCGACGAGCTGGCCCTGATCGAGGAGCACGGCGTGCACGGCACGGGCCTGAACCTCTGATCCAGTCCAGCACCTGACAACGGGCCGGAACCGACCATCGGTTCCGGCCCGAGCGGGCTCGGCGCCCTTCCCGCCCCTGACCGTCAACCCTGATCGCAGGGGGCGGCCGTCGATCAAGCCCGCAGCGGGCCGATCCACCGCGGCACCCGGCTGCGGTACTGCTCGTACTGCTCGCCGAATCGCTCGCTGAGTGCCTTCTCCTCGGCCGGGATCTGGATGCGATCGATCAGTGCCACGAAACCGGCGGCGGGCAACAACGCCCAGGCCGAACGCAGCAGCACCGCGTGCGCGGTCAGCGCGCTGGCCAGGCTCAAATACATCGGGTTCCGTGTGAGCCGGTTGGGCCCGTCGGTGACCAGGGTGGTCACCTTGTCGAAGGTGGCCGGGTTGATCGTGGTGCCCTCGTCGGCGAAGCGGCTGACCGTCCAGGCGATCAGGGTCGCCGATGCGGCGGTGAACGGCGCCGCGGCCAGGCCCGACCATGGGGTCGGCTGCCGGCCACGGGCCTGCAGGTACTGGATCCCCGCGGCCCCTGCGGCGATGACCAGTGGCGGGATTCGGCTCATTGGTCTCCTCCTGATCGCGTGGCTGACTCCAGGCTACGACTCCGACGTGAACCCGAACCGCCCCGGACCAGCCCGGCGATCGGGCAGCGTTCCGGCGACCGCAGCCGCCGGCAACCCCATCGCCGACTACGCCCAGGTCGATCATCCGCTGGGCTGAAAGCGCCGCTTCGCATCGTCGCTGTGCGAGATCGATCACCGAGTCTCGGGGACGAACGCGGCGACCGCCCGCAAGGCGACATCCACCCAGCTGTGCAGTTCCTCCCGGCGGACGCCGGCGGCCGCGTTGACCGCCAGACCCTGGCTGACGGTCGTGAGGTATCCGGCCAAGGCGGCCGGATCGGTCTGCGGCGTGAAGTAGCCCTCCGCCACCGCGCGCGCCAGTCGATTCGTCAACTCGGACAACATATTTCCCCGATAGTCGGCCAAGAACTCGGAGATGCCGCTGTTGGCGTCGGAGCAAGCGAGGCCACCCTGAATGGACAGACAGCCGAGCGGATGCCCCGCGTCGGTGAGGGCGTCGACGGAGGCGTGCAGGTAGTTCGCGATCATGTCGAACCCGCCGGGCTGTGCCAGCACGTCCGCCGCATAGGCGACATAGGTCTCCCGGTAACGCACGACCGCCCGGCGGAACAACTCTTCCTTGCTGCCGTACACGGCGTAGAGGCTCGGCTTGTTGATGCCCATGGCGCGGGTGAGCTCGGCCATCGAGGCGCCCTCGTAGCCGTGCTCCCAGAAGACATGGATCGCGCGGTCGAGCGCCTCGTCCTCGTCGAAGCCGCGCGGGCGCCCGCGTTCGCGCTGTTTCTCGCCGTTCACGGGGCCAGTCTACCGAACGGTACAAAAATTTGACATGCGGCCGCAGCGGGGTGCAGGCTGGGAGTCGCAACCGATCGGTACAAAAAGGAGTTCATCATGGGACAGCTCGACGGCAAGACCGCTCTCGTCACCGGCGCGACCTCGGGTATCGGCCTGGCGACGGCCGAAGCATTCGCCCAGGAAGGGGCACACGTCTTCCTCACCGGACGACGCAAGGAACTGCTCGACGAGATCGTCGAACGCATCGGCGCCGACCGCGCGACCGGCATCCGGGCCGATGTCACCGACCCCGACGACCTCGACCGGGTCGTCACCACCATCGGCGACACCGGCTCACGTCTGGACATCCTGTTCGCCAACGCCGGCATCGCCGAGTTCGCACCCCTCGGCGAGATCACCCGCGAGCACTTCACGAGCACCATCGACACCAATATCGGCGGAGTCGTGTTCACCGTCCAGAAGGCACTACCGCTGCTGGGTAACGGATCGTCGGTGATCCTCTGCGGCTCGAACGTGGGCATCAAAGCCTCCCCGGCCATGAGCATCTACGCCGCGACCAAGGCCGCTGTTCGCTCGCTCGGCCGCAGCTGGGCAGCGGAACTGACCGACCGGGGCATCCGCGTCAACACGATCGCACCCGGCCCCACGGAGACCCCCGGCCTGCTCGGATTGAGCCCCGACACCGAGCAGTTGCGCGCGAACCTGATCGCGACCGTGCCGATGAATCGCCTTGCGCGGCCCCAGGAAACGGCCGGTGTCGCGGTATTCCTCGCCTCCGACAGCAGCAGTTTCATGACCGGCTCGGAGGTGTACGTCGACGGCGGAGCCAGCCAATTCTGAGATGACCGCCACGGCGGGCAGGCGACGCTCCTTCGGCTGGGGCTTGCGCCGTGGCAGTCGCCGGTGTCCTCTCCGGCCACGCCGGTCGGAGCTGTTCGGAGCAACCGGCTTCGGGCGAGCCCTTACCGTGCTGCGCTCCGCACCGCGGCCGGTTCGCATCGAACGGGGAAGTTCACCGATCGGGCGATGAAGCACTTCTCGTGGGCCCGGTGGTGCAACCGGTCGAGCGTGCCGGGGGCGACATCGCCTCGGACGGTCACCTCGGGCCGCAGGACGACCTCGGTGAATTCGCCCGCACCGTCGGGATGTTCGGTCATCCGGCCGATCGCGTGGTCGAGGTATCCGGTGACCACCACGCCGGCGTTCGCGGCCAGAGCGAGGAACCACAGCATGTGGCATTGGGCGAGCGCCGACACGAGGAGTTGCTCGGGGTTCCACCGGGTCGGGTCGCCGCGAAACGCGGGATCGGACGACCCCGCGAGGATCGTGTCGGCGGCGGAGCGGACGGTGTGGTCGCGCGAGTACGCCTCGAACTGTTCGGTACTGCCGGACCATTCGACAGCGACGGTGTACGAGTGCTCGTGTGGCAACGCGCCTCCAAAGGTTGGACCCCGTGTGTAACGCACCCTACGTCGGCTCCGCGAGACTGCCGAACGTCGTGAGGTCAGGGGTATCGAATGCAGGGGACCCACCTCATCGCGCGTCGATCCGTCGCAGACAGTCGGCGACATCCACACCCGAAACGAACGCAGTCATCCGCTCGCCGGACACCGGAAGATAGCTTCGATACTCCGCTACGGCGAACACATACGCCCATGCTCGCAATCGGTTCTCGTCGAGCAGCGGGTGACCGTTCAATTGCTCCAGCCGCGCCTCGATGGAGTCCGGGCCGTCCTGGATGGCCACCCACAGCCCGGCCTCGGCGTTGATATCGCCCATCGCGCCGAGAGGGTCGATCGTGTACCAGTGGCCCGGCCCCGCGAGGATGTTCTTGGCTTGGAGATCCGCGTGGAGAATGTGCCGCCGCGTCGTGGTGCGCAGCAGCCGATCCAGGACTTCTTCGGCGGCGGCAAGGCGTCGTACGGCGTCGAACGCCGCCATGGCCTCGGCGTAACGCGGATCGGCGAAACGATCTCGCGCCCAGCCGATTCGCGTTCCAGTGACCACGGGAAGATCCGCTAGCCCGGTGGGCTCGGGTAGGTCGGCTGCGTTGAGCCTGAGCAGAAGCTCACCGAACTTCGCGGAGTCGTCGGGCCCGCCGGTCGGCCAGACGATGTCGCCGGGCACGATTCGGGTCATCAGGAAGACGCCGGACTCGCCGTCGTGTTCCAGGATGTCGGGTGCACCGTCGGCGGCCGACCAGCGCCCGAGCAGGCCGACTTCCGTCGCGCCGGAGGCTTGGTCCACCGGGAGTTTCAAGACGGCGGCGGTGCCGTCATGGGTGGTGGCGTAGACGCAGCACGACATCGCGCCACTGTCGGCGACACGGCCGAGTTCGAGTTTCCACTCACGGGCGTAGTGGGCGATGCGGTCGGGGAGTGCGTCCAGCCACAGGCGGCCGTCCTGCTCTCCCCGGAGGAAAAGGATGGCTTTCTCGAGACGCTCGGGTATGACGGGCACGGTCATCGGGCGAGAACCTCCTCGAGCGTGCCGGCAAGAGCTTCCAGGTGGCGCCGAGAGAATCTCCACGCGCTGGGTGGTTCATGTGGGTTCCGCTGCGGGGAGCGCCGCACCTGGCAAGCCTCCGTGACTCGGCGTGGATGTATCCAGCTCCAAGGTTGTGGGCGTCAGCGACAATTCTCCGGGCTACTCTTGTCGTTCTTTCGTGTCATTCGAACGCCATTGGTGTGGCCACTTTCGTCGTTGGCGGAACTGATGTCGAATGGACCGAAATTGCATGGCTGGAACGAAGATTATTGTGTCCGGGCTTCCCAGGGACATGCCGTGGCCGTCAGATTCGTCAACCGAGCTATTCGGAGCCGTGCTCGCTGTCGACCGTCAAGCGCGAGCGAGTCATCGCCTACCAGCCGAAGGTGGAGAATGCGCGTTGGCCGTTCATGTGCTGCATGGCTTCTCGGCAATAGTCGATCATGTGCTCGGGCGGCGCATCGAGCCCGAACCAATGCAGTTCGACGCACTTTTCGGGCTCGCGGTTCGTCGGCTC
Source organism: Nocardia higoensis NBRC 100133 (assembly GCF_000308595.1). Classification (GTDB taxonomy): domain Bacteria; phylum Actinomycetota; class Actinomycetes; order Mycobacteriales; family Mycobacteriaceae; genus Nocardia; species Nocardia higoensis. Next base: position 107,953 of record NZ_BAGA01000185.1, read on the forward strand.
GCCCTGCCAGCTCGTCACGGTGAAGAAGAAGGCGACGCGGCCACCTGACGACGAGTTGTGCATGATGTGACTGAAGTGCACGTCTTCGGGCATGATCGTGATGCCGATCTCCTCGTCGGCTTCACGGATGAGGGCGGCGACAACGGATTCGCCGGCCTCCAAGTGCCCCGAGGGCAGGTGCCATGCGCCGTCCTCATAGCCGGTGTTCTGGCGCCGACCATAGAGCACCTTTCCATCGCGGTGAAGAACGAGATGCACGTCGCCAGTTATCTTGTGCCGCTGCGACTTGTCCTGTGTGGCGATATCGCTGGTCGTCATGCTGGGGCGGACGTCCTTTCCATCCAGTACTGCTGGTGAGCTCGGCTATTACGCGTCTTTCCTACGAGGTGCCTCCAGTGCCGAACCCCTGGTCGTCGTCGGGCTATATGTCGGACGCATAGTCGAGGCAGGCCTATCGGCATAGCGTCATCGAGCCCGAAAAGACCATGGTTGAAGACGGTTACGCCGTCGCTTGGTCACCGGCGTTCGAGCCACTCGGCGAGCGGCCCGCCTGCCGAGTCGGGGGTCCTCGAGGGAACACACGACTCGAGGACTCGGTTCCCGTCCGGCAGTGTGTAGCGGCACCGACAGCGGGACACCATCGAATCGATGTTCGGCCGGCGCGCAGAGACGACCTGCAAATCAGGCTGCTGCCAGCGGTACCCGGTCGACCTCGCGCCATTCGTACTTCCGCCTGTCGCGGTTGAGCTCGATCAGTGACACTGCCGATATCCCCTCGGTGATCTGTATGCCGCTCAGAGTGTTTCGTGCGAGCAATTCGCTCAGTTCGGGTATCGACGCGACTCCTGTCGAATAGGCCAGGCTCAAGTGGGGGTCGAAGCGATCACTACGTTCTGGGATCCTGTCCTCCCCCCAGACCTCACCGATAGCGTGTTGCAGGTCATGACGGATCTGCTGGAAGCCGTCCGAGTCGGTCACCGGCATTCCGATTGTTTCCTCGTCGACGACGGCTGGGCCGATCACCGCGTCGAAGGCACTACGTCCGGAGAGGCGGGCGGTGGTGGCGGTAATGATCCGGTCGATATCGGTAGCTGATACCTCGTCGGTGAAGCCGATACCTTGAATGGTGATGTGCAGTCCCGAACGTTCGACGGGCGCCATGGTCGGGATCTGGGCGAGTACCGGCGCGAACAGTTGTACCAGGTCTGCAATGGCGGAGTCGTGTTCGAACGTGATGTGCCAGGTGTAGAACGAGCGGCCGACCTTCCAACCTGGCCGCCACCACCAGTGGTCCCATGTTGTCTCTGCCGTCATAGCCCGGAGCCTCCATTCGTTTCCGCGGCGAGCGCCGCCAAGTCTGCGACTTCAGCGAATTCAGTGGCAATTTCGCGCATTTCTGTTGCCTCTGCCGCGTGTGTCCCGCTGTCGTTGGCGAGTTGGGCGATCTCGTCGACGCGCTGGATGAGAGGGCCCATGCGATGCTCGGCCGGGGTAGTTTCGACTACATCGCGCAGCGCAGCAATGGCCATGTCGAAATCTCCGAGCGTGATGTATCCCTTGATCTGCTGGGTCTGGACCATACGCTCGGAACCGAGGTTGCGAAGTTCGGGCGGGTTGACGCGGAAGCGGACGAGCGCTTCGGTGGCGAACTCGACACACTGTTGTGCCTGGCCGTTGACCAGGGCGGCGTCTGCCCAGTACCCGCCTGCTCGTTCGATCGAGCATGACAGCGGTCCCGCGTACTGGTCGGATGGTGGTTCGTCGATGAACTGGTCGGCGATCTCACGCGCCGCGCGCAGTGCCGATGTCGACTCCGAGACGCGCCCGATGTGTGCCAAGTCGATCGCTCTGGCACTGGCCAACAGCAGCCCGGCCGAGCCGGTGCCGGCATACGCGAGACCTGCCGTTGCGGCGGCGTTGGCGGCGTTGTAGTCGCCCTGGCATGCGGCTGCCGTGTTCTGCGCCGCGCGAACCCAGCCGCGCAGTTCGTTGTCCTGGGTGTTCTCGGCCAATGCCCATGCGGTGCGCAGGTGTCGGCTGGCGATATCCGGACGGCCCAGATCTATCGTGATCCATCCGAGCAATGTCATCGACCACCCGGCAATGGCGTACAAGGCTGTGCTCTGGTGGGGACGTTGACGCCCTTGAAGGAGTTCGATTGCCCGATTGCGGGTCTCCACGACTCGGCGAAAAAGCGGCAGTGTAGGGGATTTGAGGTATTGGTGGGTGACCCACCGGAGATTGTCACGCAGATCCTCGAGCGTCAGCGGGCCAACGTTGCTCGCCTCGGCCCACGCAAGTAACGCCGCCGATTCATCCGCTGCCGACAGCAGATAATCGCTCTCGCCTCCGCCGTCGGTGGATCGCGGAGGTACGTTCGTCGGTATCGGTTGTCCCACAACTGACCAGAAGCGCTGCTGCGCATCGGCGGGCGCGTTCTCCAGTACCTCGTGCAGCAGTCGTTTGCTCGAGGCGTGTGGCTTCGAGGTCTTTCCCGATTCCCATAGCGACAGCGTCCGATTGGTGATGCCGACCATCCTCGCGAACTCGAGGGGGCTGCGTCGAAGCGCTTCACGCAGGGCGCGGATAGCCAGCGGGGTCCACTCGATCTCCACCATCGTTGCCAGCCTACGACTGCCGTCTTCCTCGTGAGCTCCCTATAGCGGTGGATTACCAGCTTTTACGACTTTCGATGGTGTTTGCGCGCTGTTTCGACGCCTCCTGTAGGCGCGACGCTCGTTCGAGCCCCGCCGTCGGGTCGAGATCGTGTGTAGCGGTGACCCGACGGCGGGTGCCTGCCAACTGATCACATACAGGGAGGACCTCCGTGGTGCTCGGAGTACTTACGCCACCTACAGCAGAATCCAGCATTACCTGTGGGTTCCGCTCTGGTCGCCTCTCGACCAGAGCTGGGACTGGTGTCTCAGTGCTGCGCTGGCGGCCGGTCGTACGCCTCGATCGCGGCCTTGGCGGTGGATCGGTCCTGCAAGACCAGCTCCCACGGCCCGGAGTTGATGTCGAAGGACTTCCCGAACCCGATCCACTTACCCGCCATTCGGGTACCCGCGAGGTCGACGAGCAGTTGGATCGCGCCGTGGTACTTCGCGCCCCGGTAGTAGCCATCCTGGGCCGTGCGCTCGGTCCAGGTGCCCGTCGCCACATTGCCGTCGATCGTGAGGTCCATCTCCATGCTCGACACCGCCGACCCCGGCAGGCTCCGCACCGTCAGCGCGTCGTCGTGCTGGAGGACGACGACGTGGTGAACCGCGGTGAACGTGGAGTCCCGGCCGCTCGAGTAGTACTCGTATCGCGAGAGCCAGATGCCGGAGTAGTTGCCGGGGTTCGGTCCGCCGCTGCCGACCGGCCTCGAGTCGTGCGAGAGCCGGCCGATGGCGGATTCGACCATGTGCCCGTTCTCGTCGTCGCTGGAAAGGGATCGGCCCGGCTCGACCGAACCGAATCCCAGTGTCTCGATGGGCAATCCCATCACCTTCTCCAGTGCGCGTACGTGCGAGGCCCTGGGGCTGAGGGTGGTCCCTGCTTCCCACCGCTGGACGAGCCGCTTCGTCGCGCTGAGGCAACCGGCCTCGCGTAGTGCTCGGGCCAGATCGTCTTGGCTCATACGGCGTGCATTGCGTGCCGCGCGGAGTGCCGTGTTCGGTGTGGTCCCCATGAGGTCAGGCTAGGTCAATGACGCCGGAATGTCGCCCCCAATAGGTCGTCTTTGACGCCCGTTTCGTCGTCGCGCGGCCATGGCAGGTCAGGCGACGCTCAATGCGGCCCCACTGCCGGGTCGATGGTCCCCGAAGGACGCGTGGTTCGTGGTCCGGGGCCCTCATCGGCCGCGCGCTACATCCCCGGCAGTGGGTGCCAACCAAACAACGCGCGTGCGAGCGCCCGGATTCGATTCGGAGATCAGCTTTGCTTACAACACAGTCCAGAGCTTCCGTCCGGTTTTCTGCCGGACACGGCTCACCGCTGGACGCGGACAACGGATCTCGCGTCCCGATCTACACAGATGACTTCGCCGCGGACCCGCATCGCGCCTATGCCCAGATGCGTGAACGGTTCGGGTCCCTGGTGCCGGTCGAACTCGCCCCCGGCATCCCGGCGACGCTGGTGATCGGCTACCGGACGGCGTTGAAGATCCTGCACGACCCGGAGCATTTCCCGGCAGATCCCCGTGACTGGCAGCGCGACATCCCACCGCAGTGCCCGGTGCTGCCGATGATGCAGTGGCGACCGAACGCGTTGCGCTCCAGCGGTATCGAGCATGCCCGCTACCGTCCCGCCACGGTCGCGGCGCTCGATCGGGTGAATCTGCACGCCACTCATGATGTGGTCGAACAGGTCGCGGGGGAGTGCGTCAACCGGTTCTGCGATCGTGGTCGGGCGGATCTGATCGATGATTTCGCCGCGCCGCTGGTCTTCGACGTGATCAGTGAGCTGCTCGGATGTGATCCGGACATCGGCAGGCAGACCGCCGCGGGCATCGCGATGATGTTCGACACGACCGACGCCGCGGAGGGAAACCGGCTGTTGGTGGAGGCGTTGGCCGAACTGGTCGCCCGCAAGCGCGCCCGACCTGGCAGGGACATCACGTCCTGGCTGCTTGCCCACCCGGCCGGCCTCGACGACGAAGAAGTCGTCCACCAGCTGGTCACCATCCATGCCGCGACCAGTGAGCCGCTGACCAATCTGATCGCCAACACCTTGCTGCTGATGATGACCCGCCCGGATTTCGGGAGCGAGGTCTCCGGTGGTGCGGTCTCGACCCGTGACGCGCTCGAACACGTCCTGTTCTACGACCCGCCGCTCGCGAACTTCTGCATGAGTTACCCGCGTCAGCCGCAGCTCATCGACAACGCCGTGTGGGTGCCCGCGCATCAGCCGGTCGTGATCAGCCTGGCCGCCTGCAACAACGATCCCGCCGTCGTCGGCGGCGATATCCGCCACAACGGGTCGCATCTCGCGCTCGGCGCGGGCCCGCACATGTGCCCCGCCGCGCGGCTGACCCACCTCATCGCCCAGGACGCCATCGACCAGTTCCTCGACGCGCTGCCCGAGATCGAATTGGCAGTACCTCGCGAACGATTGCGGTGGCGGCCGGGCCCGTTCCATCGGGCGTTGGCGGCGCTGCCCGTCGTCTTCGCCCCTGTTCCGCCGCTGACCGTGCCGACCCGCTGAACGTAAGGCAGATCCCGATGACCGATCTTCATCCCACCCCCGCGCCCATCGTCCTCGATGCCACCGGCGCCGACATCCTCGGTGAGGCCGCCCGGCTCCGTGAGCGAGGTCCGCTGGTCCGGGTGGTGCTGCCCGGCGGGATACCCGCCTGGGCGATCACCGATGCCAACGTGCTGAAGGAATTGTTCTGCGACCGGCGGGTCTCCAAGGACGCTCATCGGCATTGGCCGGACTTCATCGCCGGAACGGTCCCGCCGGACTGGCCGCTCATCTCCTGGGTGTCGGTGCGCAACATGTTCACCGCCTATGGCGAAGACCATCAGCGGCTGCGCAAACTCGTCGCGCCCGCGTTCACGGTCCGGCGCACCGCGGCGTTGCGGCCGCAGATCGTTCGGATCACCACGGACTTGCTCGACGGGCTCGCCGGCCGCCCCGCCGGGGCGGTGGTCGATCTGCGGGAGGAATACGCGACACAGGTGCCGTTGCGGGTGATCACCGCGCTGATGGGCGTCCCGACGGATCTGCAACCACGGCTGCGGGCCTGCGTCGACGACATCTTCTGCACCGTCGCCCGACGCCATCCGCAGGAGACGCTCACCGAGATGGTGGAGATCCTGACGATGCTCGTCGCCCGCCGCCGCGCCGAACTCGGCGACGATGTCACCAGCATGCTCATCGAGCACCGCGACGGAGGGGACCGGCTCGGCGAAGAAGAACTGGTGCACACCCTGCTGCTGATGATCAGCGCCGGCTACGAGACCACGGTGAACCTGCTCGACCAGGCCGTCTACCAGCTGCTGACCGTGCCGGGGCTGCTGGCTCGGCTGCGCGCGGGGGCCTTCGGCTGGTCGGCGCTCATCGAGGAGACGCTGCGCTACGCACCGCCCGTCCCGAACCTTCCGCTGCGGTACGCGGTCGAAGACATCGACATCGCGGGTCAGCGGATCAAAGCGGGTGACGCGCTGCTCGCGTGCTTCGCCGCGGCCAATCGCGACCCGCACCTGCACGACCCCAACCCCGACGACTTCGATCCGCGCAGGGCGAGCCGGGAACACCTGTCCTTCGGTTACGGTCCGCACTTCTGCCTCGGCGCTCCGCTGGCGCGGCTGGAAGCGGCCGTGGCGTTGCCCGCCCTGTTCCGCCGGTTCCCCGACATGGCGTTGGCGTGCCCGGCTGGTGCGGTGGAGACGTTGGGCAGCTTGGTTTCCCACGGTCACCGGCGCCTACCGGTGCGGCCGGCCGGGTGGGGCGGCGATGTCACAGAGGACTCCGGTCGGTGAGCGAGCCGGTGCGGGATGCGGCGGTGCGGCAGGGGCGGGGACTGCCGTGACCACCGACAATCCGCTTCCACCGAGTGTTCCCCGGGTCAATGGTGTCGTCATTCCGATAGACCGGGCGCCGAGCATCCGCAGGCGCGAGGCGACCGCCGACGAGCTGCGTCACGACAACCCGCACTGGCCTGTGCGATCACCCGGCGACGCCGCGAACGCGCTGCTCATCCACGGCGACTGCCCCTGGCACTGCTCGACCCGAGTCGCCGCACTCATCGTCTGCCACAACGACTATCAGTACTTCCGCGACCGTGGCCACGGTCGCACTGAAGGTGAGACATGGACATTGCCCTCGGATTGTTGAACCTCGGCATCAGTGAATCCCACGCGGCCGATCGGGCGACCCTCGTCGAGTTGGCCGGCCGACACGATTGCCGCATCGCCGAGGTGCTCCTCATCGATGAGGAGACCTATATGCCGACCACCTTGATCGCCCACACGGCCCACACGGTCCGGGCTGTCGCGATCCTCGCGCCGAGCCTGGCGCACTTCGGTTCCGCCGCCGAGGCGCTGACGCTGGCATGCAACCTGGTCGTGCCGCAGGCCGTGATCCCCCGGGTACCCGGGTGGACACCGTACTCGTGACCCGATCCGCACGGCTCGGCCTCGCGCACCCGCTTCCTGCGCCGCGTGCGGGAGTGAACCCCCTCGGTAAGCATACGAACGACTTCACGTGCGGCGCTCGCCGAGAATCTCTCACAGGCCCGACAGATATCTCTCGGCATCAAAGGCGAGGAGTGAGTATCGGAGATGTCGTCGACGTAGACTATGAGTTCGCTCAGCAGGACTCGCACGACAGGCGGGCCGTAGCCGTCTCCTGGGTGCAGACTCAGGTGAAATAGCCGGGCGAACAAGGGAACAGCTGTGATCTCAGCTGCGGCGCGCCGTTTGCTCCACCACCGACATTCAGAGCGTTATTGCCGAGGGGAAGTCTCTGTGAAGCTGCTCGTCACCGGCGGCGCCGGATACATCGGCTCCGTCGTCGCCCACCAACTCGTCGACGCCGGCCACCACGTCGAGATCATCGACGACCTGTCCACGGGCTTCGCCGGCAACGTGCCCGCCGCTGCCACCTTCCACCGGATGTCCATCCATCGGGCCGCCGATATCCTCACGCCGGAAGCCGGATTCGACGGTGTGTTGCACCTCGCGGCGAGCATCGAGGTCGCCGAGTCCGTGCGCAATCCGGAGAAGTATTGGGGCAACAACATCGAAGGCAGCCTTGCCCTGCTGCGTGCCATCCGCGCCGCCGGCGTGCCGCGGCTGATCTTCTCCTCCACCGGCTCGCTGTACAGCGGCGACGGCAGAACCGCCTTCGACGAGGAGGCCGAAGTCCGGCCCCGGAACCCGTATGCCGCGACGAAGGCCACCGTCGACCAGCTCATCGCCGGGGAGTGCGGCGCCTCGAGCGTTCTCGGCGCGGTATCGCTGCGATACTTCAACGCGGCGGGGGCCGTGCTCACAAGCGACGGCACGCACCTCGGCGAACGCCACGACCCGGAGTCACACCTGATCCCGATCCTGCTGCAGGTCGCCGACGGGCACCGCGAGGAATTCACCCTCTACGGCGACGACTACGACACTCCCGACGGCACCTGCGTCCGTGACTACATCCACGTCGCCGATCTCGCCGCCGCGCACCTCCTCGCCCTCGACGCGATCGAAGCGGGCGTCCACGAGATCTACAACCTGGGTAACGGGAACGGATACAGCAACCGCCAGGTACTCGACACCGTGCGCGAGGTCACCGGCGCCGACTTCCCGATCCGGACCGTCGGCCGCCGACCGGGAGACCCCGCGATCTGCATCGCCTCCAGTGAGAAGGCACGCAGGCAGCTGGGCTGGAAGCCCGAACATCCCGAGCTCGCCACCATCGTCGGTGACGCCTGGCGATTTCATCGCGCGCAGTTGGGCTGACGCGAGGCACCCATCTTCTCGCGACACCCTCGGCGGCCGGGCGAGCTCGGCTGGTCATCGGTCTCGGCGTGCGCGATGCCCGGTCCTCTTGCGGTCATAGGACCGGGGCGGCTCGACTCCGCTCGGCTCTCGGCCGACAAGGCTGCCTCCCGCGTCCACGCCATCGACGTCGCCGTGCCGAAACAGTCTCGAGGTAGCTGAACGCGACTGTTGACGTAATGATCACGTCAATGCATCATGAAGCTATGCTGTACCCGACGCCGCGACTGACCAGCCATGACCAGAACGTCCTGGACGAGGTGGACGTGATGCGTGAGCGGTTGCGTCACCAGGTGCAGGGTGTGCCAGCGAAGTGGACGGGTGGGCTCCGAAAGTTCCTCACCGCTGACGCCGTGGCAGCATCGAACTCGATCGAAGGGTTCAAGGTCTCGACCGTCGACGTCGAGGATCTGATGGCCGGTGAGCAGGACGTGGATGTGTCCGACGAGAACCGCGAAGAGACCCTCGCCTACCAGCGGATGATGACCTACCTTCAAACCCTGCACGACGCCCCCGACTTCAACTTCAGCAAGGGACAGTTGAACGCTCTGCACTGGATTCTGCAGGGCCACAGACATACCTCTCGCAAGCCGGCCGGCCGATGGCGCCCCGGCCCGGTCTACGTCACCGATGCCCGGGACCCCAGCATTGCGGCCTATACCGCACCCGACGCCGAGGATGTCCCGGCGCTGGCAGGAGAGTTGGTGGACTGGCTGAACACTCCCGACGACACGCATGCGCTGGTCCGGGCGGCGATGGCGCACCTGCATCTCGTCTCCATACATCCCTGGTGCGACGGCAACGGCCGCATGTCGAGGTCCTTACAGACCTTGCTGATCGCGCGGGAAGGTGTGCTGGCGCCGGAGTTCTCGTCGATCGAGGCATGGCTCGGGCGTCCGGGCAATACCTGGGAGTACTACCAGGTGTTGGCTCGTCGTGGCGCGCATTATCGGCCGGATCAGGATGTCTCGGAATGGGTCAGCTTCATGCTGCTCGCCTATCACCAGCAAGCGCAGACGGTGCATGCGAGGTTCGAGCGGTCGGGGCGGGTGTGGGAGCTGTCGTCGGAGTTCGCGCAGCGTTCGGGGCTCGACGAGCGAGTGGTCTCCGCGCTGCACGACGTGGCGATGGCAGGGCGGGTTCGTCGATCCCGGTACGAAGCGAGTGAGGGGCTCAGCGTTCAGCAGGCGCAGCGGGATCTGAAGGCGCTGGCGCAGGCGGGCGTGCTGAAGCCCGTGGGGCGGACGAGGGCGCGCTTTTACCTTGCGGGGGAGAGATTTCCGGAGTTGGTGTTGGAGACGGCGCGTACCCCGGTCAGTCTGGTGGATCCCTATCGAATGTGACTCTGCTCGCCATTGCGGTCAGATCAGTATTGCCGCCAGGTCCCGGAAGGCGTCGGCGGGAAACGCTTTGGCATCACCCCCGTTGAGCACCTGGATCGCGACCTCGTCCGCACCGGCCTGGAAATGCTTCTCGATCCCGGCGGTCACCTGTTCGAGCGTGCCCCAAGGAATGAGTGCGTCGACGAGACGGTCACTGCCGCCATCGGCGAAGTCTTCGTCGGTCCAGCCGAATCGGCGAAGGTTGTTGGTGTAGTTCGGCATGGCGAGGTAGGCGCTCGTGTACTGCCGGGCGAGGGCGCGCGCGGCAGTGGCGTCCCGCTCCAGGACGACCGCGACCTCGGGCGCCAGCAGTCGGTCGGGTCCGAGGGCCTTCCTAGCCTCGGCCGTGTGCTCGATCGGAACGAAGTACGGGTGCGCACCGGCCGAACGGTCGCGCGACAGTTCCATCATCCGGGGCCCGAGCGCGGCCAGGACCCGTTGCTCGGAAGCGAGCCCTGCCGCGTCGAGGGCGTCGATGTACTCCACCATCTTCGAATACGGCCTGCGATAGGCGGTGGTGCTGTTATCTACCAGCGCGGCGTGACTGGCACCGAGACCGAGGAGGAAGCGGCCGGGATGGACGCGCTGGGCTTCCTCGGTGAAGGCCGCCGCCTCGGATGGCGGCGTGTGCCAGATGCTGAGGATTCCGGAGCCGACCCCGATCCGCCGGGTCCTGTCCAGGATCTCGCGGAATCGTGGTGGAACGGTCTGCCCGAAACCGCCCGAGAACCAGAGCCGGGAGTACCCGAGCTCTTCCAGTTCGACTGCCGCATCGGTGACCGCGGCGGAATCCTCCCCGGCG
>NZ_BAGA01000184.1 GCF_000308595.1 Nocardia higoensis NBRC 100133
CGGGCGCGGCGGCCGCGGTGGCCGCGCGGACCATGCCGCCGGAACGCGGGGACTGGCAGCCGCTGCTCACCGCCGCGTTCGCGCTCGACTCCCGCGCGGTGTCGGCGCAGCTGACCGCGCACCTGGCGGCCTACGGGGTCCTGGACACCTGGAATCTGTTGTGCCGCCCGGCATTCGCGGAGATCGTCGCGCGCCAGCTCGGTGGTGAGGGCTGCATCGACGTCGAGCATCTGCTGTCCTGGTCGATCGCGGCGGCACTGCACGCGGGCACACCGCCCGCCGTCTCGGGGCAGACGCCCGCCGCGGTGCTCGCCTGCACGAGCGGCGAGACACACGCCCTCGCCTTGGAAGCTCTGCGGGCCGCGCTCGTCGAACGCGGCGTGAACGCGTGGATGCTTGGCGCCGATGTACCGACTGTCGCGATCGCGGACGCGATCGCGCGTATCGACGGCCATCCCGATGTGGTGCTGTGGTCGCAGCAGGAATCCACGGCGCTGACCTCGGCCATCCGGGTCTGCGCGGAGGCGGGCGCCAGGGTGCTGGTCGGCGGCCCTGGCTGGGACGAGGTGATACTGCCGGACGGGGCGAGCGCGGTCCACACCCTCGAGGACGCGGTCGAGCGAATCGCCGGGCCCCTCGCCTGACTTACCCGACGCGGGGTGGGGCCGGAGCGACCGGCCCCACCCGCAGCGATGCGCCGCGAACTACCGCGCGGGCGGCATCAGCACCTGGTCGATGAGATAGACCGTCGCATTGGCGGTCTGGACGCCGCCGCAGACGACAGACGCCTGGTTGACGGAGATGTTGTCGCCGTTCTTGGTCACGGTGACATCGGAACCCTCGACAGTGGTGTGGGTGCCCGCGATGTCGTTCGGAGCGATCCGGCCCGGCACCGCGTGGTACGTCAGGATCGAGGTCAGTGCCGCCGAGTCGGTCTTCAGTCCTTCGACGGTGGCCGGATCGAGCGCCGCGAACGCGCTGTCCACCGGCGCGAAGATCGTGAACTCACCGCCGTCGAGGGTGGCGGCGAGATTCACCTGCGGATTGAGCTGACCGGAGACGGCCGCGGTGAGCGTTTTCAGCACCGGGCTGTCGGCCGCGGCCGCCGTCACCGGTTGCGTGGCCATCGACTCCAGGGAGCCGGGGCCACTCGGCACCTGTTCTGCGTATCCGGCGCAGCCGGGGCCGACCGGCGCGGCGGCCGTCGCGCCCTGCCCCTGCGTCGACTGCGTCGACATGGTCGTCGACGCCGCGCGGCTGCTGGTGGTGCTGCCGCTGTCCGACGTCGATGTGCCGTCGTTGCTACAGGCGGCACCGGCGATCGCGATCGCCGAAAGCGCCGCGATCAGCGCTGCGCGAGATGTACGAGTCCTCATGTCGGGCCTTTCTCGTAGGGCGGGGTCAGGAATCGATCTGCCCGCTGCATCGATTTTGCATCATTTGTCGAGTATTGTGAAGTCCGCAGGAGAAATCCGAGCTGAGCCCGAGTACCCAATCAGCACGATCCATCACAAGGAGAACGCCATGCTTCCCAGCACGACCACCCGCTCGCTCGGATCGCCGGTGAGCGCCGGAGCCGCATCGCCGGCGGCCTTCGCCGGGGATTTCCGGACCCCGCAGGGATGCGTGTCGTCGGACTGAGATCGGAAGACTCCGAGCGGCGAAAGGGGTGAACAGTGGCCCGACCCGGTCTCGACGAGGGCAAGGATGCCGAGGCCGGGCTCACCGTGAGCGCGGTGGCCCGGACGCTGGGCATCCCGGTCGCGACCTTGCGCAGTTGGAACCAGCGCTACGACCTGGGGCCGTCGGATCGGCGACCGGGCAGGCACCGCAGCTACTCACCGCGCGACATCGCGGTGCTCGCCCGGATGGTCGAGCTGGTCAGAACGGGCGTCAGCGCGGCCAACGCGGCGACAGCGGCCAGGGCCGCAGCCGACCCCGTACCCGAACTCGGCGACGTGCGGGCGGTGCTGACCGCGGCCGAGGGTCTGCGCGCCACCGAACTACTCGCCCTGCTCACCGCCCATTTCGCGCACTACGGCGTGGCGGATACGTGGAATCGGCTGTGCCGTCCGGCATTCGCCGATCTGGTGACCCGCCAGCTCCGCGAGGAAGGGCTGATCGACGTGGAGCACGTGCTGTCCTGGGCGATCACCACCGCGCTGCACCGCGCGAAACCGCCCGTGCGTGACTCCCGAGGACGCACCCCCGTCCTACTCGCCTGCACCGCGGGCGAGAACCACGTGCTGCCGCTGGAGATCCTGCGCGCCGCGCTGGCCGAGACCGAGATCCCGGCGCTGCTGCTCGGCGCCTCGGTGCCGGGCTCCGCGCTCGCCGACGCCGTGGGCAAGCAGCCACACCGCCCCATCGTGGTGCTGTGGTCGCAGAGCGAGCGCACGGCGAAGGACGTTTCCGCCCTGACCCCGGCGCCTGCGCTGCTGCTCCTGGCCGGCCCGGGATGGGCCGGGAAAGAGCCCTGCGCGGGAGCCCGCCGGGTGCACACCCTCGAAGACGCCGTCCACCGCATCGACCGCGCCGTGCGCGCCGCCCCCGCGGTCGCCGAGCGTGGCGACCGGCCACCGAGCCGCCGAACACGAAAGACGTCAAATGAGTAAATTCGACTCAGAAACGATGCAATCTGCGACGAAGTGTGTCAGGCTCGGAACTGTGAACGGACCACGAACCGCCCAACTGATCCGAACCGACCAGCCCGGCATCGGCGAACCGGCATGGTTCGACCGGGTCCGGAATTCGCTACGCGAGCACACCACCGAGTTCGTGGCCGCCCGCTGTGCGGAAGAACTCGCGCCACTCGGGTTCGACGAGCCGATCCGCGCGCTGGGCACTGTCGTCGCGGGCGGCAAGGCGCTGCGACCGACGTTCATGTATCTCGGCTGGTTGTGCGGAGCCGCAGAATCCGAGGCGGCATTACGGGCGGCCGCGAGCCTGGAGTTGTTGCACGCTTTCGCGCTGTTGCAGGACGACGTGATGGACGAATCCGACTCCCGCCGGGGCAGGCCCGCCGCACACGTCCGGCTGGCCCGATGGCATGCCGGCCAGCAGCGCTCGGGTTCGCCGTCGCGGTTCGGCGAGTCCGCGGCGGTGCTGCTGGGCGACCTGTGCCTGGTGTGGGCCGAACGAATGCTTCGCGAAAGCGGTGTGGGCGCGGCGGCAGCGGCGCGGGTGTGGCCGCACTACGACGCGATGCGCGCCGAGCTGGCGGTCGGACAACTCGCCGACCTGCTCAACGACGCGGCGCGCCTGCCCACGCTGGAGCAGGTTCTCGACATCGCACGCCGGAAGTCCGGGAACTACACCGTGCGCAGGCCGCTGGAACTGGGCGCGGCGATGGCCGGTTGCGCGGCGCCGGTGCTCGAGGCGCTGGGCGACTACGGCACGCTCATCGGCGAAGCCTTCCAGATCCGCGACGACCTGCTCGGCCTGTTCGGCGATCCCGCGATCACCGGCAAGCCCGCGGGCGCCGACCTGCGCGAGCGCAAGGCCACCACGGTCGTCGTCCTGGCGGAGCATCTCGCTTCGCCCGCCGAGCGCGCCCGGCTGCACCAACTCTGGGCACGTGGCGAATTCGACGACGAGGCGGTGACGGCGGCGCTGGCCGTGATCGTGGACAGCGGCGCACCGCGGCGAGCCGAGCAGATGATCAGCGAACGCCTGCAGCGCGCGGAATCGGTGCTCGACCGCAGCGGTATCGACCCCGTGGTCGCCTCGGCACTGCAGCGGATGGCGCTGGTGAGCACCGACCGCTGCCACTGACCGTCGCATCGGGCCATCGTCGTCCCGAAGCGGCGCGGCTCCAGCGCGTAGTCGATGCGCAGCGACGCCATCTCTACGCGCTGGCGCCCCCCGGCCCCGCAGACGACCGGGGTGCCGGCCGCGAATGGATTTCGCGGGTCGTCCACTCCGGCCGTGCGGTCGACCGAATGCCGGCGGGCGGCGCAGCGGCGCGACGCTCGCCGCGCGGTCGGGCCTCTCGGTGCCGGGGCTCTCAGTGGTGTGCAGGCACCCGATGGTCGCGTCGGTCGACGAGGTCGACGGCGCCGATGCCGGTGGTGAATTCGTGGACGCGCCACCGCCCGCCGGCGTGGGCGTCCAGCGGTGGCGTGTCGCCGCCCGCATCGGTCCGCAGCCCGAGCAGCAGTTCCCGCAGGGCCTCGTCGGCGGTGAAGCGCGGCGTCCAGCCCAGTTCGGCGCGGGCCCGGCCGGTGTCGAGCAGCGGCAGGTGCATGAAGGCGTCGAACAGTTCGGGCGGCGCGGGCACCATGCGGGCGTGCCATGCCGTGGCCAGGGCAGCGCGCACCACGCGGTACGGCAGGCGCACCGTGCGTGCGCCGAACAGCTCGCCCAGCGCGGCGGCGTCGATGACCGGTTCGGCCGCGAGGTTGACCGGGCCACGCGCATCCGAGACGATCGCGGTGGCGAAGGCGCGGCCGATATCGGCCGAGTGCACGGCTTGGAAACGCAGTCCGTCCGGCAGCGGCAGAATCGGCCCGAGCCCGGTCGCACGAGCCGGTTCGGCACCAGCGGCCCCATGAACAGGCGGCGCTGCTCGCCCGCGGTTCGCTTCCGTCTGCGTCGATACCGAGCGGCGCCGACCGGCGCGGGTTCATGCGCGTTCGACCGCCTCCGCCGGATGCCGGTAGCGCGGATAGGTGAGGTACCCCTCGTCGCCGCCCTGGTAGTAGGTGGCCTCGTCGGCGACGGCCAGCGGAAGTCCGTCGCGAAGCCGCTCGACCAGGTCCGGATTGGCGAGATAGGCCCGGCCGAAGCTGATGAGGTCGGCGCCGAGCCCGAGCCAGTGACGGGCTTCGGCCGGTCCGGCGATCGCCGGGCCCATCGGCACGACCGGATTCATGATGAGCGTGCCCGGCCAGCGCCGGCGCAGTCCGAGCAGCACGTCTTCGGGAGCAGTGGCCTCGAGGTGCACGTATGCCGGTTCCAGGCGAGCGAGTTCGGCGAGCAGTGCCCCGTAGAGGGCGGGGGTCTCGCTCTCCTGGACGCCCCAGAACGTGCCGCCCGGCGAGAGGCGGATGCCGGTCCTGGCGGCGCCCACGGCATCGACGGTCGCGCTCACGGCCTCGACCGCGAAGCGGATGCGGTTGGCGACCGAGCCGCCGTAACGGTCGGTGCGCAGATTGGCGTTCGAGGAGAGGAACTGGGAGATCAGGTAGCCGTTCGCCCCGTGCAGCTCCACGCCGTCGAATCCGGCGTCGATCGCCCGGAGTGCCGCTCGCGCATAGGATTCGGCGTGTTCGGCCACTTCGTCTGTGGTCAATGCCCGCGGGATCGGTGCGGGCCGTGGGCCGTTCGGGGTGAAGACCTCCCCGGCGGCGGGCACGGCCGACGGGCCGACCGGCTCCAGACCGGTCGTGTCGGGGTGGGAGACGCGGCCACTGTGCATGAGCTGAGCGAAGATCCGGCCGCCCGCGGTGTGCACGGCCTCGGTCACCGGACGCCACGAGGCGACCTGTTCGTCGGTGTGCAGACCCGGCGTTCCTGGGCTGGATTGCGCCACTCGGTCGGGCTGCACGCCCTCGGTCACGATCAGGCCCGCACTCGCGCGTTGCGCGTAATAGGTGGCCATCGACGGAGTGGCCCGACCGTCGGCGGTGGCCCTGACCCGAGTCATCGGGGCCATCACCACGCGGTTGGGCAGGGTCAGTTCACCGAGCCGGTAGCTGTCGAAGAGCGTCATGACAGCTACGCTAAAACCTGACATCAATGTGAGAGGCAAGTGCTATGCCGCGGATCACATCGGAGGCGGATATGCGGATCGGCGAACTCGCCGCCCGGACCGGCGTCAGCGTCCGGTCGCTGCGCTACTACGAAGAACAAGGGCTGCTCAGCAGCATTCGCAGCCCCAGCGGCCAGCGGCACTACACCGACGACGTGCTCGAACGCGTCGCCTTCATCCAGCGCCTCTACGCCGCGGGCCTGTCCAGCCGCACCATCGCCGAACTGCTCCCCTGCGTCGACTCACCGAGCGCCGAGAACACCGAGACCTCGCTCGCTCGCATGATCCACGAACGTGACCGCCTCTGCGAGCACATCGCCGAACTCCAGCGCACCCGCGAATCCCTGGACGGGCTCATCGCGGCGGCCCGCGCGCACCGGCAGCAACAGACGACAGCGAACAGCTGATCGATTCAGACCGGGACACGCGCCGCTTCGTGCGCCGGTGCGCCGCGCCGGGCGCGGGCGTGCCAGCGACCGCGGGTTCGGGTGACCTCGATGGGGTGCGCGAAGGCGCGCGTGATCGTGTCGGTGGTGACGGCTTCCTCGACCGCGCCGGTGGCGACGGCTCGTCCGTCCGCGAGGACGAGTGCGTGGCCGGTGGTCTCCGGCAGGTCCTCGAGGTGGTGGGTCACCAGGATCGAGGCGAGTTCCGGTGCGGTGCGGGGCAGGGCGTCGATGGTCTCCAGGAGTTGTTCGCGGGCGGCGACGTCGAGACCGGTGGTCGGTTCGTCGAGCAGCAGGAGCCGAGGTTCGGCGATCAGCGCGCGGGCGATCAGCGCGCGGCCGCGTTCACCTTGGGAGAGAGTCGGCCACAAGGCGTCCCGGCGCGCGGTGAGGCCGACTTCGGCGATCAGCGCGGTGGCCTTCTCGCGCTGCTCGACGGTCGGCTGCCAGCGCATCGGGGTCTCGATCGTGCCGGTGATGCCGGTCAGCACCACGGCCGGCACCGACAGCGGTGACCGCAGCGGGTGACGCGGATCGACGTGCCCGATGTCGCGTCGCAGCTCCTGCACGTCGACCCGGCCGAGGCGACGACCGAGCACGTCGACCGTGCCGGAGGTCGGGTGGGTTCGGGCGCCGCAGAAGCCGAGGATGGTGGACTTGCCCGCACCGTTGGGGCCGAGCAGCGCCCAGTGCTCACCCGCCCGGACCGTGAGATCCACGCCGTGCAAGATCTGGACGCCCTCGCGACGGAAGGTCACCTGGTGCAATTCGAGGACGGTGGCGCTCATGCGAGTCCTTCCTTCAGCGAGGCCAGGTGGGTGCGGCAGCGACGCGCGGCCGCGTCCTCGTCGCGCCCGGCGACCGCGTCGAAGAGCTCGACGTGTGCCTCGTGATCCGCATCGCTTCCGAATTCCTTTCGGATGCGCAGCATTTCGATCATCGCCTGGCGCACCCGTGGGGTGAATCCGTCGAACAGTTCCACGAGGATCGGGTTGTGCGCGGCGACGACGATGCTGCGGTGGAAGGCGGTGTCGGCGTCGACGTGCTCCTCGATGGTCGAGCGGTGTTCCGCCCGGCCGGCCAGGGCTCGGCGGATCGCGCGCAGGTCGGCGGGGGTGCGACGCCGGGCCGCGAGCGCGGCGGCCTCCGTCTCGATGGCGATGCGCGCCTCGATGACCGCGACGATATCGGCGCGGCGCAACACGGTGTCCCAGTCCTCGCGAGCGTCGAGCGCGGTGACGAACACGCCCGCGCCCTGCCGGGTGGCGAGCACACCCCGGCCCGCCAGCTGCCGGATCGCCTCGCGGACCGTGGAACGGCCGACGCCGAGCTGCGCGGCCAGCGTGGTCTCCCCCGGCAACCGCTCACCCAGACTCCATTCGCCGGACTTGATCCGCTCCAGCAGGAGATCGGCGGCCTGATCCGCCATGGAAGACCTTCGCACCTGCGCCATCGCACCACCATTTCTCTACTTGTCTGCGGAGTTATGGCAGATTCTAGCGCGTGTTCGGACATCGCTTCTTCCTCCTCCTTCGCTGCCACGGCGGGGTCTGGTCGGACCGGCTCCCGTCGTGGAGCTTGGTCGATCTGCGCGACGGCGATCAGGCGCTCGCCGAACCGATGGCCCCGGACCGCAAACGCCGCTTCTTCGAGCGACATCCGAGCGGCCGGTGATCCTGAATCTGCCCGCAACCGTGGAGGTCGCCACCCCGAACGTGTACGCCGACCAGATCGAGTACATGCACAAGAACATCGCCCGCCGCATCGAGGTGCACCCCCGGCATCCCTACGCGGGCGACCTCGTGCACACCGCTTTCAGCGGCACCCACCAGGACGCCGTCAAGAAGGGCTTCGCCGAGCACCGGGCCCGCGCCGCGGCCGAGCGCAGGCCCGAGCACGAACTGGAATGGCGGGTCCCCTATCTGCCGATCGACCCCGCCGACATCGGCCGCACCTACGACGCGGTGATCCGGGTGAACTCACAGTCCGGCAAGGGCGGCATCGCCTGCCGGCCCGCGACTACGGCATCGAGATGTCCCGTCGTCAGCAGATCGAATTCGCCCGGCACGTGCAGGCGCACACCGACACGACCGGGCGGGAAGTCACCTCGGCCGAACTGTTCGAGATCTTCCGGCGGGTGTATCCGCTCCCGGCGACCGTTACGGCGGCTCAGCCGACGTAACGGCGCGCGGGCGAGCGGCGCCGGGAATCCTCCAGCAGCACGAGTCCCGCCTCCACCTGCGCGGGCACGACGCTGCGCGCGCAGCACCCAGGGCGACCCGGCGACTGCCTCCAGCACGGCGGCGATCGCGGTCCGGTCGGTCGGCGCCGATCGCAGGACGACGGCGATCCGCCGGGCGGCGCTGCGGGCCGGGCGGCGCAACCACAACGTCCACAGGGTGTTTCGGATGCCGAGTCCGCGGCGACGGGTCGAGTCGCGGGCACGGGACGGCTCGTGGTGGATGATCATGTCCTCCAACCAGCACATCCACCAGCCGTTCATCGCGAGGTCCAAGGCGAGCAGGTCCTCTTCGCCGCCGAACCACAGGCGCGAGGAGAAGCCGCCGACCTCGCGGAACGCGCTGACCCGGAAGGCGGACAGGCCGGCCGTCACGCCGAGCAGCGCGGGGCCGGGCAGCCAGTCGGGCCCGGGGACCGGGGAATCCCGCAACTCCGGGGTGATCGGGTCCTCGACGAGATCCGGTGCCACCAGACAGCGTCCGGTCACCGACGCCAGGCCGGGATACCGGTCGAGCACGTCGGCGGCGCGGGTCAGCGCGCCGGGCTGCCACCGGGTGTCGTCGTCGCAGAAGGCGACATACGGCGTGCTCACCCGATCGACCGCGATGTTCCTGGCGACGGCGCCCCGATTGTCCAGGGAGCGGATGAGTTCGACGGACGGGAACGCCGCACGCACCGCGTCGGCCGCGCCGTCGGTCGAGCCGTTGTCGACGACGATGATCGGGGCGGCGTCCGGGAGCCCCGTCATGTGCGCGAGGGTCTCCAGCAGGTGCTCGCGCCGGTCACGGGTGATGATGACGACGGTCATCCGGTCCGTGCGCATCGGCGTCACTTCCTTTCTCCGGCGAGTTCGAGCGTCCTGGCACGGTGTTCCACCTCGGGCGGCAACTGCCTGAGTTGCGCCAGCGCCCACGGCAGGCGGGCGGTGGACACCCGGTGACCAGCACTCTCATGCCGGGGGTGCTGGTCGTAGGTGCACGACCTTCATCTGGGTCATCTCGTCCAGCAGTTCGGGGCCGTACCCGAAGCCGGATCCGCTGGCCCCGCGCGGCTGGGCGGCGCCGCCGGGCGCCCCGCCGAACACCGCGTTGATCTTCACCGTGCCGACCGGCAGTTCCCGCCACGCCCGCTGGGCATTGGCCATCGAGGGGGTCAGCACGCTCGCCGCGAGCCCGTACTCGTCGTTCGCCGCCTCGGCGAGGCCCTGCTCGAAGGTGCTCACCACCCGGACCGGCGCGACCGGGCCGAAGGTCTCCTCGCGCATGATCCGCATACCCGGATCGCAGTGCGCGAGCACGGTGGCGGGATAGTGCGCGCCCGGCCCTTCCGGCAGCACGGCGCCGGTCAACGGCTCGGCCCCGCGTTCGACGGCGTCGCGCACCTGGGCGTGCACCAGATCGCGGTGGCGGCGGTCCACCAGCGGCGCGGTGTGCCGTGCCCCGGCTTCGGCGGCCAGCGCGGTCAGGAACGGCTCGGCGATGTCGCGGTGCACGAAGATCCGTTCGACGGATACGCAGAGCTGACCGGAGTTGGCGAACGCGCCGAGCGCCGCCTGCCCGGCGGCCCACACCGGATCCACCCCGGCGTCGACGACGAGGGCGTCGTTGCCGCCGTTCTCCAGCAGCGCCTTCGCCCCCGTCGTGGCCACATTGCGGGCGATGGACCGGCCCGCGGCGGTGCTGCCGACATGCGCGACCACGGCCACGTCGGGGTGGCCGGCGAGTTGCGCGCCGACCCGTCCGTCGCCCTGGGCGATCTGCAGGACGTCCTCCGGCAGTCCCCGGCCGAGCAGTTCGGCCAGCAGCGCGCCGGTGTGGGGCGCGCGCTCGCTCGGCTTGTAGACGACGGTGTTGCCGGTGACCAGCGCCGCGCCGATCAGGCCGCAGGACACCGCGACCGGATCGTTCCACGGAGTGAGGACGACAACCACGCCGCGCGGCTCCCACACCATCAGGTCGGTCGCCTCGAAGTCGCCGTGCAGGGTCCGGCCCCGGTGCAGCGGCCCCAGTTCGGCGTATTGCTCCAGGGTCGCGGCGCCCGCCCGCACCCCTTCGACGCCCTCGGCGCGCGGACGCCCGGTCTCGCGCTCGTCGAGTTCGGCGAGTTCGTCCGCGTGCTCGCGCAGCAGTGCGGCGGCGGCACGCACAACGGCGGCGCGTCGGGCTGCCGGGGTGCGCGCCCACATCGTCCCGGCCCGATCGGCCGCCGCCACCTGTCGGTCGATCTCCGCGCGACGGGTCATCGGCACCGTGCCGACGGTGGCACCCGTTGCGGGATCGAGAATGACGATCGTGTCGGTGGCCGTGCGGTCCCCGGTCACCGTGACAGCGTTCGGTGCGCTCATGCCCCGGGTGTTGCCTGGCGCGACGGAACCAAACAGCGCGCCGTCGCGGGCACAGTACGACCTCGATTGTTTGAGTCCGGGGCGAAGGGCAAGAGCTAGGGCATGGCCGCGACGGGCGAACGGCTCACGACACTGCTCTGGCATGTGCACGGCTCCTGGACCACCTCGTTCGTCCGGGGTGCACTACGGCCTCGAAGCTTCTGCGCCGATGGGATGCCGTACTCGCCGGGCTGACCGGCCGATGACGCCGACCGGTCAGCCCGACCCCGGATGGAGGCCCGAGTATGAAGATCGCGATGGTGTCCGAACACGCGAGCCCGCTCGCCCTGCTGGGCGGTGTCGACGCGGGTGGTCAGAACGTCCATGTCGCCGAGTTGTCCGGCGCGTTGAGCAAGCAGGGGCACGACGTCACCGTCTACACCCGGCGCGA
This sequence comes from Nocardia higoensis NBRC 100133, assembly GCF_000308595.1. Taxonomy (GTDB): domain Bacteria; phylum Actinomycetota; class Actinomycetes; order Mycobacteriales; family Mycobacteriaceae; genus Nocardia; species Nocardia higoensis. The sequence goes on from NZ_BAGA01000184.1 coordinate 11,214, forward strand.
GGACCCGGACGCGCCGGAGTGCGTGCCGGCCGATCGGGGCTACCGCGTGGTCCATGTCCCGGCCGGTCCCGCCCGCACCCTACCGAAAGACGAATTGCTTCCGCATATGGGCGAATTCGGCGACTTCCTGCGTGCGCGGTGGCGCACCGAGCGCCCGGACGTGGTGCACGCGCACTTCTGGATGTCGGGGCTGGCCGCTCTCGCGGCCGCACGGCCCGCCGACATCCCGGTGGTCCAGACCTTCCACGCGCTCGGGGTGGTCAAGCGCCGCTACCAGGGGCCCGACGACACCAGCCCGCCCGAGCGGATCGAGCTGGAACAGCGGATCGCGCAGCAGGCCGCTCGCATCATCGCCACTTGCACCGACGAGGTGTTCGAACTCGCCAGGATGGGGGTGCCGCGGTCGAGTACGTGCGTGATCCCGGGTGGCGTGCATCTCGGGCAGTTCGGCATCGACGGACCCGTCGAGGAGAAGACGGCGCGGTACCGGATGATCAGTGTGGGAAGGTTGGTGCCGCGCAAGGGATTCGACACGGCGATCTGCGCGCTCACCGGCCTGCCCGACACCGAGCTGGTGGTGGTCGGCGGCGCGGACGCGGGCGAGCCCGCCGACGATCCGGAGGGCAGACGGCTGCTGGCGTTGGCCGACAAACTCGGCGTGCGCGACCGGCTGCACATGCTGGGGCAGGTACCGAGGAGCCGGGTGCCCGCCCTGCTGCGCTCGGCGGACGTGGCGGTCTGCGCGCCGTGGTACGAGCCGTTCGGCATGACGCCGCTGGAGGCGATGGCGTGCGGGGTGCCGGTGGTCGCCAGCGCGGTCGGCGGGTTGATCGATACCGTGGTCGACGGGGTGACCGGCCGGCTGGTGACCCCGCGCGATCCCGCGAAACTCGCCGAGGCGGTGCAGGATCTGCTCGCCGAGCCCGCGACCGCGCGCAGATACGGGCGTGCCGGGCACGCCCGAGTCGAGTCGCGCTACTCCTGGGATCGGATCGCCGCCGAGGTGCTGCGTGAGTATCACCGCGTCGGCGCCACCGCCGTGGGCACCTCGCGAGAGCAGGCGCAGTAACGGCGTCCCCACGGCTCCGGCCCCGACGCGCTGTTCCGCTGGACTGAATTCCTGTGGCCGCCGCCACATCCCGGTTCCTAGCCTCGTCCTCATCCGAGGAAGGGATCCGGACATTGCAGCCGCTCGCCTGTCACACCTGTGACGCACGCGTATCCGTCGCGAAGTACAGCCCCGCGCACACCAGCATCCAATGGAACGCCGAGGCATCGCGGACCTGCCGGGAGATGAACGCCGCCACGGCCGTCGGCTGCGGCGGCTATCTGCTGCGCTGCGAGGCGCTCGATCGCACGGTCGACGAGGCGGTGGCGCGCGGCGAGATCGCCATGACCACCAGGACCGAGCCCGCCGTGGCGCCCCTCGGCGCGACCGAACTCGTCGTTCCGCTCCGGTGACCACCAGTCCACGTTCAGCCCCTTCGAGTACCTACGCATCATTGGAGAAGCCCATGACCGTCGAGCAGGAGCGGATCGAGATCCGCAACATCGATACCGGAACCAACCCGACGCGTTTCGCGCGCGGGTGGCACTGCATCGGGCTGGCGAAGAACTTCCGTGACGGCAAGCCGCACCAGGTCCGGGTCTTCGGCACCGAGGTGGTCGTCTTCGCCGACTCCACCGGCACGCTGCACGTGCTCGATGCCTACTGCAGGCACATGGGCGGCAATCTCGCTCGCGGCGAGATCAAGGGCGACGCCATCTCCTGCCCGTTCCACGACTGGCGGTGGAACGGGCAGGGCCGGTGCGAGTCGGTCCCCTACGCGCGGCGCACGCCGAAGCTCGCGCGCACCCGGACCTGGACCACGATGGAACGCAACGGCGTGCTGCTGGTGTGGAATTGTCCCCAGGGTTCGCAGCCGCCCGCCGAGCTGGCGATCCCGGAGATCGAGGGCTACGAGGACGGGCTGTGGAGCGACTGGACCTGGACGACGATCCACGTCGAGGGCTCGCACTGCCGGGAGATCGTCGACAACGTCGTCGACATGGCGCACTTCTTCTACGTGCACTACCAGATGCCCGAGTACTTCAAGAACGTCTTCGACGGCCACATCGCCGGACAGCACATGCGCTCCTACGGCCGTGACGACATCAAGACCGGCGTACAGATGGATCTCCCCGAAGCGCAGACCATTTCGGACGCCTTCTACTACGGCCCCTCCTTCATGCTCGACACCATCTACACCGTCGCCGACGGCACCACCGTCGAGTCCAAGCTCATCAACTGCCACTACCCGGTGACCTCGAACTCCTTCGTCCTCCAGTTCGGCACGATCGTCAAGAAGATCGACGGGATGACCGACGAGCAGACCGCGGAGATGGCGACGCTGTTCACCGACGGGCTCGAAGAGCAGTTCAAGCAGGACATCGAGATCTGGAAGCACAAGACCCGCATCGAGAACCCGCTGCTCACCGAGGAGGACGGGCCGGTCTACCAGCTTCGCCGCTGGTACAGCCAGTTCTATGTCGATCTCGAGGACGTCACCCCGGAGATGACCCAGCGCTTCGAGTTCGAGGTCGACACCAGCCGCGCGCTGGAGTCCTGGCACAAGGAAGTCGCGGAGAACCTCTCAGCTTCCGGCGAGTGAGTTCGCTTCCCGCCCTGCCCCGCTCGGGGCAGGGCGGGGCCGCATGCCGTCGACGAACACCGAGATCACGGTGCGGGCGAGGTCGGCCAGGGTCTGCTCCGGGGACGGCCGGAACCAGCGCGAGGCATGCCAGACCGCGTCGTAGATCAGTTCCCGGAACACCTCCGGATCGATGTCGCCGCGCAGCTCGCCCGCCGCGACGCCGTCGCGGATGGCATCACGCCAGGCGACCTCCATCATGTCCGCGGTCGCGGCCATGTCGGCCTCCACCACCCGTTCGCGCATGTACTCGCCCTCGCGGCGCCAGATCGAGGTGGCGCCGTGATAGTCCTCGCTGGTCGCCAACGCGATCTCGGCGAGCGCCTCCATCCGCCGCACCGGCGGCAGATTCCGCGCCAGCACCTGGCCGCAACGCGCCGACAGGTCCTCGATGTATTCGCGGATGAGCTCGGTGACGATCGCTTCCTTGGACGGGAAGTAGTGGTAGAGCGCGCCGGAATACACCCCGACCGCGTCGGCGATCTCACGGATGGTCGTCGCGGAAACTCCCTTGCGAGCGAAGATCTCGGCCGAACGGTCGAGGATCAGTCTTCTGCGTTCCTGCGGGTCCACGGTCTTCCCCTCGTCGGATTCGGGCGCGGCGTGCCTGTGCGGGCCGATTCTGCCACACCCATTGATCAAACGCTCAATGCGCCGTCCGACCTTCCCATCCCAGGAGTATGCATGTCCGCGTCCCTTCCCCACCATCCGGCTTTCACCTCGCTGGCCGGCCACAAGGCCGTGGTCACCGGCGCGGGCCAGGGCATCGGGCGGGGCATCGCGCTGGCCTTGGCCGCGGCGGGCGCCCGGGTCGCCCTGGTCGGACGCACGGCCGCCACGATCGACGCCGTGGCGCGCGAGATCATCGCCCGCGGCGCGGCCGCCACGACATTCGTCTGCGATCTGACCGACGGCGACGCGATCGACGCGCTGGCGCCCGCGATCGCCGACGAACTCGGCGCAATAACCCTGCTGGTGAACAATGCCCAGACCCCCGCACCGGGGACACTGCTCGAGATCGACGAGCAGACCTATCACGCGGGCATGGCGTCGGGCCCCACAGCGACCTGGCGGATGATGCGGGCCTGCCATCGGCACCTGAAGGGCGGCGGGGCGATCGTCAATCTGGGTTCCGCGGCGGGCATCCGCTGGAATCCGTCCGGCACCGGCGCCTACGCGGCCGCCAAAGAGGCGGTGCGCGTGCTGACCCGCACCGCGGCCTGCGAGTGGGCCGCCGACGGCATCCGGGTGAACGCGATCCTGCCGCTCGCCGACTCGCTGACGATGCAGCAGTGGGCCCGACACGAACCGGAGGCCGCCGCGGAGTACCTGCGGACGGTGCCCCTGGGAAGGCTGGGCGATCCCGAGACCGATATCGGCCCGGCCGTGGTCTTCCTGTGCAGCGATGCCGCCCGCTACATCACCGGCCATACGCTGGCCGTCGACGGCGGGCAGGCGCTGGTGCGCTGAGCCGGGTCAGCCCGCTCGCCGGCCGCCGCCGCGCTCGCCGAGGCTGCGCCAGATCACATGCGCCGCGGCCCGGACCGACCCGGCCAGCGCCACGTGGTCCACCCTGTCGACGGGACCGGTCACCGACAGCGCCCCGGCGCAGGTGCGGCCGTTGCCGATCGTGGTGGCCACGCAGGCGATGCCCGCGAGGGACTCCTGTTCGTAGGCCACGCGCTGCTGGCGGATGCGGGCGATCTCGTGGCGCGCGAGCGGCGGGACTCCCGCACGCGATGTCGAGCCCGTGGTCGTCCCCGCGGCCGCCGGGTCGGTCCACGAATGTGCGATGAGAGCCTTGCCCAGCGCCGTCCGCAGCGCCGGCTGACGCCCTCCGATACGGGAAGGCAGCGCAACCGGGCCGTAGCCGACCTTGTCGAGGTAACGCACGTCGTCGCCGTCGAGAACGGCGAGGTGGACGATCAACCCGCTGGTCGCGTGCAGTTCGTGCAGCACCGGATGCGCGGCTCGCTGCAGGCTGTCGTGCTGCTGCGCCAGCGCGCCCCACTCGAACATCGTGCGGCTCAGGGCGTAAGCCTGACCGCGCCTGCCGACCCAGCCCAGCTCCACGAGCCGGGACAGCAGCCGGTGCACGGAGGACCGCGGCAGTCCGGTACGGCACGCCAGCTGGGACAGCGTCAACTCCTCGCCGTCACGGAACTCGTCGAGCAGACCCGCGACGCGGTGAATGACGGCCGGGGAGAAATCGTCACCGTTCTTCACGGAAACCTCCATCGGTGAGCAGGCCGGGCTGTGGCCTGGAAACGCCGGAACATTTATCAATCAAGAGCTCGATCAACAGCGCAGCGAGACAGCACAGGATTGCGACCCATCGATCAGCGAATTCGCGACTTGCGTCTCAAGCCAGGAGTTGAGCGACCACCCGGTCCACGACGAGTGCTAGGTCACGCACCGCGCTGCCCAGGGGCTGTGCCGCCGGGCCGCTCACCGACAGCGCGGCGATCTCGCCGCATCCGGCATCGAACGCGATGGTGACGCAGCGCACCGGCTGACCGGAACCGCCCGGCACCACACTCTCCCGGAGAATGCGCCCGCGCCCGGCGCGCACGGCCAGCAGGGCGGCCCCCTCGGTGGCCGTACGCGCCGGACGGCGCTGCCCGCTGCGGGTGCGCAGCGCCGCAGCGGCCCAGCGTCCGCCGACCTTCTCGAGTACGAGCACATCGTCACCGTCGAGGACGGTCAGATGAACAGCCATGCCGGTGCGTTTGTGCAAGCGGTACATGGCCGGGGCGGCGGCTCGGTGGATCCGGTCGCGATCGCGAGCTCCGGAGCCGAGCTCCACCATTTTCGGGCCGAGGTGATAGCTGGTGCCGTCGCGGCGCAACCAGCCGACCTCGACGAGTTGCGACAGCATGCGATGGGTCGACGAGCGGGGAAAACCCGCGCGATCGGCCAGCTCGGTGAGGGTCAGGCCGTCGCGTTCGCGGAAGGGCTCCAGCAGCAACAGAACCCGCCCCATGACGGTGTGAGGTCGGTCGGCGACAGCGGTCACGTGCACTCCAGAAACAACGAAATGTCGTATTGATTGATCAAGCAATCAATGAACTGAGTTCTACTGTAGCCGGGGTTTCGCTGTGAAGGAAGTCACTGGCTCGCCAGGGCCGCACGCCCGAGACCGCCGTCACACACACCCCGTGACACACAAAGAGCACCGCGACTGCCGTCGCGGTGCTCTCTCGGCGCCCTGTGCGTGCCGTGCGGGATTCAGCCCGCCTGCGGGATGAACGCCTTCAACGGCTCGGAGCCGGACTGATCGTGGCCCCAGTACGCGTCCGCGGTGATCTCCTCGGAGGTGTAGTAGCGCTCGTCCACCAGCATGCCCTCGGTGCCGAACTCGAGATCCCAGCCACCGGGGGCACGGACATAGAACGAGATCATCTTGTCGTTGGTGTGCCTGCCCAGCGTGGAGGAGATCGAGAACTTCTGCCGGTTCACCCGGTCCAGCGCCTGGCCGACCGCGTCGAGGGTGTCGACCTCGGTCATCAGGTGCACCAGGCCGGGCTCCTCCGTCGGCGGGGCCGGGCAGAGCGCGAGGCTGTGGTGGCGCTGATTGATGCCGAGGAAACGCACCCGGCTCACCCCCTCCTCGTCCAGCCGGATCGAACCGCGGGGCAGGAATCCCAGCACCCGGGTGTAGAAGTCATACGATTCGGCGAACTTCGCCGAGGGCAGCACCACATGGCCGAGGCCGTGCGCGCCGGTCACCCACCGCCCGGCGAACGGAGTCACCAGCGGACTGTGGTCGAGCACCGGACCGAAGAACACCTCCAGGCGGGTCCCGGCCGGATCGTCGAACGCGATGGCCTGCTCCACGTCCAGGTAGGCGCATTCCTCGCGCGAGAGCACCGCGACGGCGCGTCCGGACTTCTCCACCGCCTCGCGCACCCGAGCCAGCGCGAACTCGTCGCGCACTTCCCAGCCGACGGCCAGCGCCTTGTCGGAATCTCCGGGCAGCACCGCGATGCGGGCGCGGCGTTCGTCGACGCGGGCGTAGAGCGCGTCCGGGTCCGGGCCGGAGCCCACCGCCATGCCGAGACCGTCGATGAGCAGCTCGCGCCAGCGCGCGACATCCTGGCTCTGGACGCGGAGATATCCGAGACCGCGCAGTTCTGTTCTGGGGAGTTCTGTCATTTTCTCGTCCTCGAAAGTGATGGGGCGTCAGATCATCGCGCGGTACGGACCCTGCGGGTCACCGCCGAGCTGGGCGAGGGCGGCGGCGTGATAGGTCGTGCCGGGCACGTGGATGGCGTGGGTCAGGCCGACATGCGCGTCACGCCAGAACCGCTGCATCGGCGTCTTCAGGTGCACCGCCGCGCCGCCCGCCCGGGCGAAGACCTCGTCCATCGCCCGCACCGCGCGCCAGGCGGACGAGATCTGGGTGCGCCTGCCGATCGCGCGTTCCTCGAACCCGACTTCCTCGCCGCGCTCGGTCTTGTCCCAGAACCGGTCGACCGTCTCGAGCAACGCCAGGCGCGCGGCATTGATCTCCGAGGCCGCCTCGCTGATGGCGAACAAGACGTAGGGATCCTCTTTGATGGGCACGCCGGTGACCTGGACGCGCTCTTTCTGAGCCGCGATGTAGCAGGCCAGCGCACCCTCGGTCATCCCGATCAGCGACGAGGTGATGCCCAGCGGGAAGATGCACGAGAACGGGAAGCGGTAGAGCGTCTCGTCGCGACCCGCGTGCCGCCAGCCGTTGCCGCTGAGCACGATGTCGGCGTCGATCGTGCGGTGCTGCGGCAGGAACGCGTCCTTCACGATCAGATCCTTGGAACCGGTCGCGCGCAGCCCGATCACATTCCAGCTGTCGTGGTCGATCTCGTAGTCCGAACGCGGCAGCACCACGTGCAGCACCTGGCCGGTGCGGGTGCCGTCCTTGTCGCAGACGGCGGCGCCGATCATCACCCAGCCGCAGTGGTCGGTGCCGGAGGAGAACGACCAGCGCCCGTTGAGGATGTAGCCGCCCTCCACGGGGACCGCGACTCCCATCGGGGCGTACGGCGAGGCCATCCACATGTCGTTGTCCTCGCCCCAGATCTCCTCCTGCGCCCGGGGATCGAAGAAGGCCAGCTCCCACGGATGGACGCCCACGATGCCGGCGACCCAGCCCGCCGCGCCGTCGATCGCGGCGAGCGCCATGATGGTTTCGGCGGCCTCGCGGGGATGGCCTTCGAATCCGCCGTACTCCTTCGGCTGGAACGTCCGGACGATGCCCGAATCACGCAGGTGCTTCGCCGTCGCGTCGGGCAGCCGCATCAGCGACTCGCCTTCGGCGGCTCCGGCGCGGATCTCCTCCGCGTGCTGCATGATGCTGTCCAATACGTGACCCATGGTGACTCTCCCTGGAATTCGGCCCCTCGTCGGACCGAGAACTTCGTGTAGCCAGACACTTCCAGCGCAGAAGTGATCGCACATCCCGTTTACCGTTGAGCGGAACGCGCGAGGCCCGGATCGGCCGCGGCCGGTAGAACAGGACGCGGCCCCGCCCGAGCGGGCGCGGCGGAAACCTCCGGAAGGGATCGCTATGACCGACACCGCAGACCAGCTGGCCGCCTTGCTCGACCGGGTGCGGGCGCTCGAGGACAAGGCCGCCGTCCACGATGTGCTCACCGCCTACGGCCCCGCGGTCGATGCCGGTGACGCCGAGACGGTCGGCCGGCTGTGGGCCGAGAACGCGGTGTACGACATCGACATCCGGGTCATGGAGGGCCGCGAGGCGATCACCGAGATGGTCCGCACCGCACCGCATCAGGACTACATCCACGAAGGCTGCGGGCACCTGCTCGATCCCGTCCACATCCGGGTCGACGGCGACACTGCGGTGGCGACCTGCCATTCGTTGCTGTTGCGCCGCAATGCCGATGAGGATTCGTTCCGGGTGTGGCGGGTCACCGCCAACCGATTCGAACTCGCCCGTGTGGACGGCGCCTGGCTCATCACACGGCGCACGGCCCGGCTGCTGGACGGCAGCGCGGCCGGGCGTGAATTGCTGGCCCGCGCGGGCAGCTGATCCGTTCCGGCCGCGGGCCCGCGGAGGCGCCGGCGCGGGAGCGGTGCGCAACGCTCCGGCGCCGGGCGTCGGATCAGCGCAGGCTGCCTTCGTGGACAGCCCGATCGAACGGCGTCAGCGGCCCACCGGTGCGCAGCGTCGTCGCCAGATCGGGGTCGGCCAGGTGCATGCGCCCGATCGCGATCAGGTCGAACTCGCCCGATCCGATGCGACGCTGCACCTCGCCCACATTGTCGACGACCTGCGCGCTGCCCTCGCTCCTGCTCTCGCGCAACGGTTTTCCGAGACCGACGCTGCCCACGGCCATCGCGTGCCTGCCGGTGAGCTTCTTGGCCCAGCCCGCCAGCGACAGGTCACTGCCCTCGAACGCCGGTAGGTCGAAGCGGCGGCTACTCGCGTCGAAGACGTCGACTCCGGCATCGGCCAGCGCCCCGAGGACGACCCGCAGTTCGTCCGGGGTCTCGGCGATGCGGGCGGTGTAGTCCTGCTGCTTGTGCTGGGAGAACCGGAAGAACAGGGGCAGATCGGCGCCGACGGCGGCCCGGACGGCGCGCACCACCTCCGCGGGAAAGCGGCTGCGGGCCCGCGCGTCTCCGCCCCAACGGTCCTCGCGGGTATTGGTGTCGTGCCACAGGAAGGCGTCGAGCAGATAGCCGTGCCCGCCGTGCAGCGCGATGCCGTCGAAACCCAGTTCGGCCGCACTCACCGCGGCCCGCACATAGGCCGCCAGCACGTCGTCGAGATCGGTGGCGGTCATCGGTGGGGTGGGTCGCGCGGCGCGATCGATGTACTCGGCGGAGTAGGAGGTGGTGCCCGCTGTGCCCCACCGCCCGGACGGCCGCATCGGCGTGATCGCCGGGTCGGTCTCGCCCATCGCGCCCCAGAGCGGCCCGACATGCCACAGCTGCGGAATGATCCGGCCGCCCGCCGCGTGTACCTCCTCGACCACGTGCCGCCATCCGCGCAGCGCGTCCGCGCCGTACATGCGCGGCACCCGCGGGTTGTCCACCGCGGCGGGATGCTCGACGGCGACGCCCTCGGTGATGATCAGGCCGGTGCCGCCCTCGGCGCGACGCCGGTAATACCGGGCGACATCGGGCCCGGGCACTCCACCCGGCGAGGCCGAGCGCGTCATCGCGGACATGACGATCCGGTTCGGCAGTTCCAGGGAACGGATGGCCAGCGGCTCGAAGAGCGCCGGGTGATGATCGGTCGTCATGGTCACAGCGCTTTCGAGAAACGGAAGAAGTCCGCGGGGGCGTCGACCCGCAGCCGGGTGAGTTTGCGGTAGCTGATCAGCCATCGGCCCGCCACCTTGCGGTACTCCTCGTGATAGTGGCCGTACCCGTGCAGGTGCACGTCCTCGTCGCCGTCACGCCACCACAGCATGTCCTCCATCGCCCAGACGCCGCGGGCGGTGGTGGCCGAGGTCAGCTCGATCTCCGGGGTGTGCCCGTGATGCACGGTGGTCACCGGCACCGGGCCGTCGAGGAGCGTGCGGATCGTGTCGGCCAGTACCTCGTTGCCGACCACCCGGTTGGCTGTGCCGCCGCTGCGGGGCTGTTTGTCGTCGGGTAGCCCGCCCCAGGTCTCGCTGATCACGTCCTCGGTGTGCAGCGAGGCGTACCTGTGCCACTGCTTGGTGTCCATGTACCGCAGGCGGGCGGCGAACACGCGCTTGATCTCCTCCACGGCCAGTGCGGCATCGGCGGCGGAAACGCCGGGCGGCAGGGAATTCGTCGTGTGATCCGGCATGCGGGGAAAACCTTTCTAGGCGCTGAGCAGATTCGCGGGCGTGCCGATGCCGAACTTGCCCCGGAAGAAGATCATCGGAGGCTTCTCAGCGACGGTCTCGAGTTCGAGTACACGGCCGATCACCACGTCGTGATCGCCGGCCGTGTACACCTCGTGCACCTCGGCGTGCAGCCGCGCGAGCACGGCGGGTAGCGACGGAGTCGACCACTTCGACATCTCGCAGTCGAGTTCGTCGAACTTGCGACCGTCGCGCGAACCGAAGCGCGTGCACAGGTCGGTCTGGTCCTCGTTGAGCACATTGACGGTGAACCGCCCGGACAGGCGGATCCGCGGCCAGGAGCGTCCCCGGTGATCGGCGCAGAAGAGGATGAGCGGCGGGTCAAGGGAGACCGAGGCGAAGGACTGACATGCGAACCCGATCGGGCCCTGCTCGTCCATCCCGGTCACCACGGTCACTCCGCTGGCGAATTGGCCCAGTGCCCTGCGCATCTCGGCCGGTGAGACCGATTCCATGGTCATCCGACCCACCTCCGATTCGTTGTGTGGTCGAGGCTGGCGACTGCGTCGACGGCTGCGAGCGTATGGCCGCCCGATGGCGGTTCCCACTCTGCTCTCGCTCAGTGGAACCCCCGGGCCGAACGAATTCGCTGTCTCGCTCAACGGAAGCCCGGCTGTGGCGCGCGCCGCAGCCTGGCACGCTCTGCGCTCATGAGCACCGAGGTGAGCTACGCGGGCAGCCGCAGAGAACTCGAGACGAGTACGGGCGTCCTGCGCTATCACGAGGCGGGCGACGGGCCGCCGCTGTTGCTGCTGCACGGCTCCGGGCCGGGCGTCACCGGATGGCGCAACTACCGCGGGGTGCTGGGCGAACTCGCCGAGCACTTCCGGTGCCTGGTGCTGGAATTTCCCGGCTTCGGCGTGAGCGATCCGGCCGACGGCCACCCGATGGTGACGGCGGAATCGGCCGTCGGCGGCTTCCTCGACGGACTCGGTCTCGGCGCCGTCGACATGATCGGCAATTCGATGGGCGGGATCGTCGCGACGAAGGTCGCGATCGCCGAGCCGGAGCGGGTGCGCACGCTGGTCACCATCGGCGGCGTGGGCAAGACCATCTTCTCCTCGGGCCCCAGCGAGGGCATCAAGCTGCTGATGGAATTCACCGACGATCCAACGCGCGAAGGTCTGATCCGCTGGCTGCTGTCGATGGTCCACGATCCCGCGCTGGTCACCCCGGAACTGATCGACGAGCGCTGGGAACTCGCCACCGAGCCCGCCACCCTCGAGATCGCGCGCCGGATGTACAGCAGCAAAGCCTTCGCCACCACGATCGCGGCGAACGCGCTCGCCGACGCGGTGCCCTACTGGGCGCAACTACACAAGGTGCAGGCCCCGACCCTGCTGACCTGGGGACGCGACGACCGGGTCAGCCCGGTGGACATGGCCGTGCTGCCGATGCGCGACATCCCGCGCGCCGAACTCCACGTGTTCCCGAACTGCGGGCACTGGGCCATGATCGAGGCCCGCGAGGCATGGCTGTCGGCCGTGCTGGCATTCCTGACCCGCAACCGTGCCGACGCCCGCTGACCCGAGGCCCGACAAAGGAAATCCGCTGTGACGTCTACACCTTCACCTTCCGCCGAGGCCACCGCGGGCCGGTGGGCCGGCGCGGACCTCGGCACCCGCACCGTCGCCTACACCGAGCGCGACGCCATCCTCTACGCACTCGCGGTCGGCGCCAGGGCCACCGAACTCGATCTCGTCTTCGAAGACCGGCTCCGGGTGCTGCCGACCTTCGCGCTGACCGTGGCCCAGTGGGCTCCCGACGAACTCGGCGCGCGCGGCGCCTTCGACACCGCCACCGCCGTGCACGGCTCCCAGCAGCTCACCGTGCTCGCGCCGTTGCCCCGCAGCGGCGAGATCACGATGTCGGCGTCGGTCGGCGCGGTATGGGACAAGGGCGCCGCGGCGATTTTCGAGGTGGTGGTGCGCAGCGAGTACTTCGTCGCCACCTGGTCGCTGTTCGCGCCCGGCGCGGGCGGCTTCGGCGGCGACCGGGGTCCCGCCAAACCGCCCGGCCCGCATGGCGACCCGACCATCGAGGGTCTGCTGCGCACCACCGAGAACCAGGCGGCGCTGTACCGGCTGACCGGGGACCGCCACCACATCCACATCGACCCCGAGGCCGCGGCCCGGATCGGTCAGCCGCGCCCCATCATGCACGGACTGTGCACGCTGGGTGCCGCCGCGGTGGAGATCGCCCGCCTGATCGGCGCGCATCCGGCGGATCTGAGCGCCCTCGAAGGCCGGTTCGCCGCCGTCGTTCATCCCGGGGAGGCGGCCCGGCTCGTCGTGTTCGGCGCGGCGCCGGAAGTCGAGTTCGAACTGATCAGAGAAGGCACACCGGTTATTTCGGCCGGAAAGGCCGTGTTCGCCGAAGTGGAAGGGCAGCAGCCGCGATGACGACAATCGATCAGCCCGCGGTGGCGCGGAGTTCGCGTTCGGTCGTGGTGACCGTCGCCGCGGTGGTGGAGGAAACCGCCGACGCGCGCTCGCTGGTGTTCGACGTCCCCGCCGACCGCCGGGCCGAATTCTCGTACAAGCCGGGCCAATTCCTCACGCTCCGCATCCCGAGCGATCGGACGGGATCGGTGGCCCGGTGCTACTCGCTGGCGAGTTCGCCCTTCGCCGACGAACCGCCGAAGGTGACCGTCAAGCGCACCCGCGACGGTTACGCCTCGAACTGGCTGTGCGACAACGTGGCGGCCGGCGACGCGATAGAGGTCCTCCCGCCCTCCGGGATCTTCACCCCCGCGGACCTGGACGAGGACATGCTGCTCTTCGCGGCGGGCAGCGGGATCACCCCGGTCCTGTCGATCCTGCGCTCGGCGCTGACCCAGGGCTCGGGCCGGGTGCGCCTCGTCTACGCCAACCGCGACGAGCAGTCGGTCATCTTCGCCGGCGAGCTCCGGGAGCTGTCCGAGAAGCACAGCGACCGCCTGTCGGTGACGCACTGGTTGGAGTCCGTGCAGGGTCTGCCCACCGCCGCGCAACTGGCCGCGCTGATCGCGCCCTATCAGGACCACGCGGTGTACATGTGCGGCCCGAAGCCGTTCATGGACGCCGTCCACGACGCCGCCGCCCGCACGGGCATCCCCCGCAACCGGGTGCACGCCGAGACCTTCACCTCCCTGTCGGGCGACCCCTTCGCCGAGGTGACCCTGCCCGACGCCGCCGACGACGCCGAGGCCGCGACCGTCTCGGTCGACCTCGACGGGGCGACGCACGAGCTCCGCTGGCCACGCTCGGCGACCCTGGTCGACGTGCTGCTGTCCAAGGGCGTGACCGTGCCGTTCTCCTGCCGGGAGGGCGAATGCGGTTCCTGCGCGGCCACTTTGACAGCGGGCGAGGTCGACATGGGCAACTGCGGGGTACTCGACGAGCAGGACATCGCCGACGGGTACATCCTGGCCTGCCAGGCCCGGCCGATCAGTGACAACCTCAGCGTGGAGTTCTGAGCCGACCGTCGTGCTCGCCGTGTTCGACTTCGCGGCATGTCGCCGACCCGCGAAGCGACAGTGCGGGGCGGCCCGTCAGCCCACCGTCCCGATGTCGACGACCCGCGCCCAGTCCGGCGGCCGCTTCGGAACGTAGTCGGGATCGTGTTCGCTCCATGATCTCGTCCGGGAGAACAGCCCGACCACCGTCCGGCACGGCGGCCGGGCGGCGGGCCACGGTGTCCGACCGTCGGTCAGAGCGACGAGCACATCGGGACGCGGCTGTGCCCGTAGCGCCCTCGTGAAGCCGACGCGCAGGTCCGTGCCGCCGCCACCGATCAGCGGGATTCCCTCGGCCCGGCACAGCGGGTGCGCGATCCGCGCCGCCGCGTCACACGACAGCACGCTGACCAGGTCGCGGCGACCGCCCACGGCGCGGGAGATGGCGGCGACTTCGAGCAGCGCGCTGCCCAGTTCCGCGTCACCGACCGATCCCGAGGTATCGATGATCACGGTGACCCGGGGCGGCGTTCGCCGCAGGCTCGGCAACACGACGCCCGGAACCCCGGCCGAGCGCCGGGCCGGACGCCCATAGGTGTAGTCCTCGCCGGCACCCGACGCGGAGGCCGCCGACCGGATGGCCGCTCCCAGCAGATCCCGCCACGGCTGCGGCGGATGCACCGCCTCTTCCGCCCAGCGCCGCCACCCCGCGGGCGTGTTCCCCGGACGGCCGATGATGCCCTGCGCCACGCGGAACCGCACGGCATCGCGTTGCTGCTCGGTGAGTCCGTCCGCGCCGTCCGGCCCGAGATCCCATGCCCGATCGATTCCGTCGGCGCCGCTGCCGCAGTCGAGCCAGGCCAGGTCTTCGGTGTGCCGCCCGAGCCGGAACTGGCGCAGGTAGTCCTCCATCAGCTCGCCCGCGCGCAGGCCCAGCGTCGCCGGGACGACAGCGCCCTCCGGTTGGACCAACCCGTCGCCGAACGCGTCGTCGTTGATCTCGGCATCCGCCGCGATGTTCATCCGCAGCCACTCCGCCGGACCGGTCAGGTCGTTCTCGCGAGCGAATCGCTCACTGCGGCCGTGGTGGTCGCGCAGCAGATGCGACACCTCGTGCACCAGTACCGAGGCGAGTTCCTCGACGGGCGTGTACGCCACGAACGCGGGCGAGACGTAGCACCGCCAGTAGCGGTCCACAGCCATCGTCGGCACTTCTCGCGACTCGACGATGTGCAGCGCGTACAGGGCGGTCGCCAGATAGGGGCGGGCGCGCACCGCCTGCAAGCGGGCGGAGAACAGCTTGTCGAAGTCGAGCTTCGCGGTATCCGGCGTCATCGGCCCGCCCGTGCTGCGACCCGGGCCGCAGCCCGATCCGCCCCTTGCGATATCGACACCACGCCCGCGAGCCGTTCGATCGCGGCGGGCACCGTCCAGTCGTCGCGCCGCAGCGTCGCGAGGGTGGTCGCCGGGACGACCACCAGATCCGGCGCCCCGGTCTCCACCGCCTTCACCAGCAACGCCCATGCCGCGTTCCACCGGGATCGCTCCGGATGCCTGCGCACGGCCGCCACGACCGCGTCCAGCACGACCTGACGCAGGTCACCCCGTTCGGGCAGTTCGGCCGCGGCCGGGTCGGCGAGCAGCGCCTCCGGATCGGGGAGGTCCATCCGGTCGATGAAGGTCAGCAGCTCGAAGCCCGGACCATCGCCCACGGCGCCCCGGACCAGCAGGGACAGCACATCCTGGGACGAACCGGCCGCGGTGGCGAAGGCGATCAGCCGCACGGTCATGTCCCAGCTGCGTGGCGACGGCCAGGCCCCGCCACGGCGCGTCTCGGTGCTCGGCAGCCGATGAACGAGCGTCGGCCGCGCCTCGAGCAGTCCGCATACCGCGCGACGCGCGAACGCGACTGCCTCCGGCAGCTTTTCGGGATCGAGTTCGGGCAGCGTGGCGCGCGGCCACGTCCCGCCGAGACCACGCACGACCACATCGTGATCATGGGTCCATTGCAGGTGCACGAACCGATTGGCCAACGGCGGACTCAGCTCCCAGCCGTCCGCCGCCGAGGAGCGCGGGTTGGCAGCCGCCACGATCCGGACACCGGGCGGCAGCCGCAGCGCGCCGATCCGCCGTTCCAGGACCAGCCGCAACAAAGCGGCTTGCACGGCAGGGGGCGCCGTCGACAGCTCGTCGAGGAACAACAGCCCCCGCCCCGCCCGCACGAGCCGCACCGCCCAGTCCGGCGGAGCCATCGGGACGCCGTTCTCCGCGGGGTCGTCGCCGAGGACCGGCAGGCCCGAGAAGTCCGATGGCTCGTGCACGCTCGCGATCACCGTGGTCAGCGGCAGGTCGAGCGACTCGGCGAGCTGGGTCAGCGCCGCGGTCTTGCCGATGCCCGGCTCACCCCACAACAGCACCGGCAGGTCGGCGGCCACCGCCAGCGTCAGCGCCTCCAGTTGAGTGTCGTGGCGGGGTTCGGTCGTCACCTCGCCCAGCAGGCACAGCAGTTCATCGGCGATGTCGAGCTGGGAGGTGCGGGCTCGCTGCGCGACGGGAGCGTCGGGAATGAATGCATACATGTGTGAATCACCTTGTTATCAAGAGAATCGGGACGACGCCAGGTCACGTCGATGGGAGTGGAAGAGGGTCGCCGGGGTCAGCGCAGGGTTGCGTGGCGCGGGTGCGCGCGGCGGTCGCGACGACGAGCGGACGGGTCTCGGGTCGGGCCCGAGCAGGCCGAGCCCGCTCGGAACATCTCGTAGGCGGTCTGCCGTCGCGCGGACTCCTCGAGCGCGTCCAGCAACGCGCCCTCGCGCAACACGGCCTCGGGGCCGAGCAGCCCCTCGACCACGGCCAGCGCACCGGCGATATCGCCGTGGTCCAACCGCTCACGCACCCCGGCCAGGGAATCGGGATGGCGATGGGCCCGGTCGATGGCCCGCAGGCACGGCAACGGAACACCGGTCAGCGCGACCAGCAGTTCCTCCCGCCGGATCTCGGCCGGGTCGTGATCGAGCGCGGTCAGCACGCCGTCGGCCAACCCGATCCGGTGTTGTTCGCCCCGGCACTCCACCACGTACGGACCGGCGGGCCGATCCCCGATCCGGGGCGCGTCGGGCCGCGGATGGTCCGGTGCCAATGCCGCCGCGACCAGCGGGTGAAGTCGATCCGGAGTCAGCGCACCGGCTCGCAGCAATTCCAGATCGGGCAACACCCACGTCGCCGCGTCCGGCAGGACCGGCAGCGCCGGCACCGCGCCACGCGGGTACGCCTCGGCAAGGCGCAACACGGGCCGGCCGTCGCCGTCCGGCCCCGGCTCCACGAGCACCTCGCGCCGCGCCCCGAACCGCACCCGCAAAGGACCGGTCCGCCGCCCTTCGGCGCGCAACACGATGCCCGCCTCGGCGACCCATCGGCCGACGGCACAGCCCACCGGAACCATCTCCGACAGCGCGGGATCCACGCCGCCGTCCGGATATGTTCCGCTTGCGCCGCAACGCATTCGAAGTTCGCCGGCACGTCGCGCATCCCACAGGTGACGATGCAGGTCGAGACGGAAACGCCGATCGGGACGAGGATGCGGATGCGGATGCGGACCGCAGCGGGACCCGTCCCACAGGGCGAGGGCGACCCGCTGCCCGGCATCCGCCCAGGCCGGTGCCGTCCGCACCACCAGCGACACCGAACCAAGTGGGCCACAACCGGTTCGGCTATCCGGTGGTATCCCGTATCGCGCCAGCGCGATGGTCAGCCCCGGCCGCAACAATCCGTCGGGCGCGACTCTCGGCAGATGCCAACGCAACAGATCAGGCGCCAGAAAGCGCAGATCATCCTCGATCCGGCCCGCGACGTCCCGGCCGTAGGTATGCGCCGGCGCCCGCAGATCGATATCGACATCGAAACCCGCGGCGGCGCACGCCCCCGCCCAGTCCCCGGCACGACGCCGGGCAGTCGCGGTCTCGATCATGGAAGGCGGCACGGCGAACTCGCGCACGCGCAGCCAGAAGGACAGTCGGGAATCGTTCCCATTCGTGTTCGCGGTGCCCATCAGCACTCACCGCGCACGAACAGGACCCCCAATCTTTGCTCGGAATGAGTCATCACGGAATCGAGCATAACCCCTCCGCCCCCGAATCGGGCGCCGGTCTTGCCCGCCCTCAGGCCGCATGCCCTGTCCACGACGCCCGGTCAGAGCCCGCGGGCAACGCCAACGGCGGGGTTCATGCCCAGCCTCCGCCGATCGCGTACGACGTGTCCACGGCGGATCCGAGCGCCGCCTTCGATCCCGGCAGCGCGTGACATCCGCATCGCACGAGGTCCGATGCGCGGCGGCGAGATATCGAGAGGGTCTCACCGGGCCAGGTGAGCAACTTCCTCGCTATTCTGGTTCTCGGCGGCCTGGTCCCGATTGGAGGACGACATGCCCGCGAGCGATCACGAATGGAGCGAACCAGCGGCACTGGCCATCCCCGCGGAGGGCTATTTCGAGCTGGAGCGGGGCCGGTACGGCCCGGTCTATCCACGAACCCCGGCGTGCTACGGATTCTCCATCATCGCCAAGGTCAAACCGGGGCGCGAAGAGGCCGTCCGCGAGTACGGGAAGCAGATCGAGCGCGCCGTGGCCGACGATCCACATGTGCTGGCGCCGCTGCGGCTGCACTATCTGCGGTGGTTGTTGTTCGATGTCGGCTCGGGACTGCATTTCCAATATCAGGGCATCTTCGACACCGATTTCGACAAGTACACCGAGGACGCCGTGACGCTCTTCGGACAGACCGGAATCACCACCGTCTTCACCAATCTCGAGGGATTCCCGGAGGATTGGAAGGAGAATCCGGCGGCATTCGCCCGTTTTGTCCGGGAACACCAATGCCCCAGCTTCCTGGAGTACGGCGAGTATCCCTCGGTCACCTCCGAGGAGATCAAGAAGGCGCTGCGATTGAAGGCCGCGTTCTCCGACATGCTCGACCAGATGCAGTGAGAGCCTCATGCCGACGCTCGAACTCGACGATATCCAGCACATCCTGCTGACCCGCACCCCGGCGACGACCGGCCGCTACGAGTTCCTCTCCTTCGACGATCCGGCCGGCGGCCGGGCCTGGCTGGCCGCCATGGTCGACCGCGTACAGTCCGCCGCCGACGCCCGCGCCACGATGGAAAGCACCGAACACTGGATCACCCTGGCGTTCACCTGGCGCGGGCTGCGGGCGCTCGGCGTGCCGGACGAGGCGCTGGCCACCTTCCCCGACGAGTTCCGTGAGGGCATGCCCGCCCGCGCCGACATCCTGGGCGACACGGGCGCCAACCACCCGACGAAATGGGTGGGCGGGCTGGCCGGCGACGACCTGCACGCCATCGCGATCCTGTTCACCCGCACCGAAGCCGAACACCTGCGGTGCACGACAGAACACGACGAGCTGGTGGCCCGATGCCCCGGCGTGCGCGTGCTGTCGTGTCTGGATCTGAGCGCGACGCCGCCGTTCGGCTACGCCCACGACCATTTCGGGTACCGCGACCGGTTGTCCCAGCCGGTCATCGAGGGGTCCGGCGACATGCCGACTCCGGGCTCGGGGGCGCCGTTGCAGCCCGGCGAGTTCATCCTCGGCTACCCCGACGAGGAAGGGCCGCCGCACGGGCTCCCGCAGCCGGAGATACTGTCCCGCAACGGCAGTTATCTGGCCTACCGGCGGCTGCGCGAGCATGTCGGCGCGTTCCGTGACTATCTGCGCGAGCACGCCGATACTGCGGAGGGGCAGGAACTGCTCGCCGCGAAGCTCATGGGACGCTGGCGAAGCGGCGCTCCTCTCGTCCTGGCGCCCGACCACGACGACCCGGAATTGGGCGCGGATCCACTGCGCAACAACGACTTCGGCTATCAGCAGATGGACCCGCACGGCTACGCGGTGCCATTGGGCGCGCATGTGCGGCGCCTCAATCCACGCGACACGGCAGTGAACATGAACCGCCGCAGGATGATCCGCCGGGGCGCCACCTACGGCCCCGCCCTGCCCGAAGGGGTCCCCGATGACGGCGCCGACCGGGGTATCGCCGCATTCATCATCTGCGCCAGCCTGATTCGCCAGTTCGAGTTCGCCCAGAACGTCTGGATCAACGACAAGACCTTCCATGAGCTGGGCAACGAACACGATCCCATCTGCGGCGCGCAGGACGGCACCCTGCAGTTCACGGTCCCGAAGCGGCCGATCCGCAAGGTTATTCCCCGGCTGCCCGCGTTCACCACACTCACCGGTGGCGCCTACTTCTTCCTCCCCGGCATCGGCGCTCTCCGGTATCTGGCCGCTCTCCACACCGAAGAGGTGATCTCATGAGCGCCCCGTCGCCGGCACGCACCTACAACCAGACCCACGTGCCGCGCAAGCACGACGGGCACAGGCGGATGAGCATCTACTGGGCGTGGAGCTATCCGTGGGAGGCCCAGCGCGATCCCGCCGAAATCGACAACCGCTTCTCCACGATGACCGAAGTCCGCATCGCCGCATGGCCGAACTACGAGACCCCCGCCTACGACGCGGCGCACTTCCTGCAGGGCATCGCGGGCACACTGGAGCTGTTCCATCGCTCGACACTGGCGTTTCAGCAACTGGCCGGGGAGGTGACCGGCCATCGCGTCGCGGTGTTCCAGCGCATCGATCAGGCCGGCTACCCATTGCCGATCGACGAGCGGATCCTGGCCAACACCGACACGCTGATGGTGTTCGGGCTCGATCACCTGCTCTCCGGGCAGGAGGCCGCACCCGCGGAGTGCGCCGCGATCCGGGCCTGGTTGCAGCGGGAAGGCACCTGCCTGCTGTTGGCGCCGCACCATGACGTCGGCTTCACCGACGACTACGCGCAGCGGCAGATGGAATACCTCCACCACGGCGACCGGCTGACGCCCCGGCAACAGCGGTTCGGCCGATACACCCGTTCGCTGATGAAGGCCCTCGACGTCCCGGTACACAACATCTGGGGTCTACGCCCCGCGGTCGTCGACGGTACCGGCGCGATCGCTCCCCTCACCGCGTACCGCGATCTGGACACACCCCGGCTGCTGGACACGGTCACGACATTCAATTTCCACCCCCATCTGCCGCACTACGAGCTCACCGCCCCCGAAAGCGACGCGCTCCGAGTCCTGGGCCGACAACGCATCGACCTCACGCGGCCCCACCCGTTCACCGAAGCGGGCAACACGGAATTCAACGCGCTGGTCTGGATGCCACCCGCCGGCCCGCGCGCCGGTGACATCGTGCTCATCGACTCCACCAACTTCACGACGCTGTTCGGCGGCACCGAGAGCCTCCAGAACCTCTGGCGCAACTTCGCCACCATGACCTGACCACGGCATCCGCCCGGACCCGCACAGGATGTGGCCCCGTCCACGAGCAAAGGAGCAGTCATGGGCAAGGAACCGAACCACGATGGGCAGCCGGACTTCGAAGCGCTGTACCGCGAGGCGTCGCCGGAACAGGACGCTCCCGCGACGATCCCCTGGGATATCGGCGAACCGCAGCCGGCGGTGCGCCAGCTGGTGGCCTACGGCGCCCTGCGGGGCGAGGTGCTCGACCCGGGAACCGGCCCGGGACACCACGCCATCCACTTCGCGTCCAAGGGCTATGCCACCACCGGAATCGACATGTCGCCGACGGCGATCGAGCGCGCCGAACGCAACGCGGACCGTGCCGGGGTGCGGGTGAACTTCCGGGTGGCCGACGCCACCGAACTCGACGGGCTGGAGAATCGCTTCGACACCGTCGTCGACAGCGCGTTCTACCACGTGTTCCTCGACGACGAACAAACCCAGACCCGGTACCTGCGGGCCCTGCACCGGGCCACCAGAGCCGGCGCGCGACTGTTCATGTTCGAATTCGGCCGCCACAACGTCAACGGCCTGCAGCCCGAAGGTCTGCCCGCGGAGAACTTCGAACGTGTGCTGCCCGCGGCCGGGTGGCGCATCGACGACCTGGGGACCACCACTTTCCAGGCCACCTTCAGCCCGGACACCTTCACCCGTCTCACCCAGCAGATCGGCGGCGACGATTCGGGATGGGCCGAGCGGATGAGGCCGGTGCAAGAACAATTCCAGATCATCGCGCCCTTGCTGAAGAACAACCGCGTGCACCTGCCCGCGTGGGCCGTGACCGCCACCCGCCTCGACTAGCGATCCGGCACAGCCCGGTTCGACCATCGACAACAAGATCGCCGGCCGGCCGGAGTTCCATCGGGCGCGGCCTCGGCGACGTGTGTACGGAACGTCTCCGCGGCCTAGGGTGTGGTGATGGCAGACGCTGTGGTGTCGGTTCCGGATCTCATGCGGGTCCTGGATCTGACGGGGGTCCTTGCCAACGGATTGCTCGGCGGGGCGGTCGCGCGGAGGATGCGACTCGATCCGATCGGTTTCGGGGTGCTCGCCATCGTGTCCGGGCTCGGCGGCGGCATCATCCGCGACACATTGCTGCAGCAGGGCGCACCGATCGCGCTGACCGACTACGCGTACCTGACCACCGCGATACTCGCCGCCGCGGTGGCGTTCGTGGTGCGGTTCGAAGGTCGCACCTGGGACCGAACGTTCCCCTTCGTCGACGCGCTGGCTTTGGGCTGCTGGGCCGCGGTCGGAGCGCAGAAGACCCTGCTGGTCGGGTTCGGCTGGCTCCCGGCGGTGTTGTTGGGCATGGTGACCGCGGTCGGCGGCGGCGCCGTACGCGACATCGCGGTCGGCGATATTCCGGCGATCTTCGGCGGGAACACGCTCTACGCGTCGTGCGCGCTGGTCGCCAGTGGCACACTGGTGGTCATCCACTATTCCGGGCACCCCCAGGCTGCGGTGCTCACCGCCACGACGGTCGGCGCGGTGTTGTGCCTGCTCGCCCGCTGGCGGGGCTGGATGCTCCCACACGAGGTCACCTGGCGTCGTCCTTCCCCTTTCCGGCCCGGCAGGGGAAAGGAGAAGTGATGCACACACCGGGGAGAACAGCGAAGGTGTTGTCCGGGTCGGCCGATGTCCGCACATGGCAGGAGCCCTTCTACCGGGACCTGCACCAGCATCCGGAACTCTCGCATCGGGAGCATCGCACCGCAGCGCTGGTCGCGGACCGGCTGCGCGGGTTCGGCTACGAAACCCACGACGGCGTCGGTGGCACCGGCGTCGTCGGTGTACTCCGCAGCGGCGACGGCCCCACTGTGCTGCTCCGGGCGGACATGGACGCACTGCCGATCCGAGAGGCGACCGGACTGCCGTACGCCAGCACCGTCTCCGCGACCGACGCGGCCGGTGACCCGGTGCCGGTGATGCACGCCTGCGGCCACGACATCCACGTCGCCTGTCTGCTCGGTGCCGCACAACTGCTCGCCGACGGCACCGACCACTGGCGGGGCACCGTGATCGCGCTCTTCCAGCCGGCCGAGGAGACCGGTGACGGGGCCCGCGCGATGATCGACGACGGACTGGCCGAGCTGGTGCCGAAGGTCGATGTCGCCCTGGCCCAGCACGTGCTTCCCGCACCGGCGGGCACGGTCGGCACCCGTCCTGGGCCGGTGTTGTCCGCGGCCGACAGCATGCGCATCACCGTCCACGGACGCGGTGGGCACGGCTCCATGCCCCAGGCCACGATCGACCCCGTGGTGCTGGCCGCGATGATCGTCGTCCGGTTGCAGACCGTCATCTCCCGGGAGACCGCACCCGGCCGGGCGGCGGTGCTGACCGTCGGCCGGATCGCTGCCGGCAGCAAGAGCAACATCATCGCCGAACACGCGGTTCTCGAACTGAACATCCGAACCTACAGCGACGAGGACCGCGACACGATCCTGGCCGCCATCCGCCGAATCGTCGTCGCCGAGTGCCAGGCCTCGGGGTCGCCCGAAGAGCCCGAGTTCGAGATGTTCGACCGGTTCCCGCCCACTGTCAACGACCCCGAGGTCACCGCACGGGTGGCGGCCACCTTCACCGAGCACTTCGGCGAGCACGCCACGACACTGCCTCCGCAGAGCGCCAGCGAAGACTTCAGCGACCTGCCCACCGCCCTCGATGTGCCCTACACCTACTGGGGAATCGGCGGCATCGACCCCGACACCTATCGCCGAGCCGAGCAGGCCGGACGCATCGCACAGGACATCCCCGTCAACCACTCCCCCACCTTCGCGCCGGTGATCCAACCCACCCTCGCCACCGGAACAGCAGCCCTCGTCGCCGCCGCGCTCACCTGGCTGTGATGAACAATCGGACACCGTATTTCCCTGTCACGACGAGGCGGGCCGACACGGCGCGCGCAACAGGTGGCGTTCGAACCGAAGCAGTGTCCATCGATCACCGGAGGTAGTGATGACGACAGATTTGCGCGGCAGGCTGATCGGCTCGTGGAAGCTGGTGTCGTACAGAGAGATTCCCGTGGACGGGTCCCATCCGTTCGAACCGCTCGGACACACCCCTCGCGGCCTGATCATCTACACACCGGACGGCTACATGTCAGCACAGTTGGCCGCACCCGACCGCCCGAACTTCGCTTCGGGTGACTGGTTCGACGGGACAGCAGAGGATTACAGCTCGGAGGCATCCTCCTACATCGCGTACTCGGGGCCGTTTCATGTCGATGAGGACGCACAGACACTCACTCATTCGATGTTCGTGTCCCTGTTCCCCAACTGGACCGGCCAGACCCAGCCACGGCGGGTCACGCTCGACGGCACCACCCTCACGCTCGGCACCACATCACCGATCCGATCCGGCGGCACGACGGTCGACTCGGTCCTGACCTGGCACCGCGCCGAACCGAACTGACCGACAAGACCATTCCGACCTCTGCACTCGAAGGAGTAACACATGGGCACCGGGCGACGCGTGGTGGTGACAGCAGGGGCAGGCGGTATCGGACTCGCAATCGCACAGCGGTTCGCGGCCAACGGGGACCGAGTGCACATCTGCGACATCAACGACAAGGCTCTGCAACAGGTCACCCGCGAGAACCCGTCGATCAACGGCACCGTCTGCGATGTGTCGGATCGGCACGCGGTCGAGACATTCATCGCGACCGCAGCCGATGACCTCGGCGGCATCGACGTGCTGATCAACAATGCCGGCATCGCCGGGCCCACCACCTCTGTGGAAGACATGGACCCCGACCGGTGGGATGCTGTCCTCGCGGTCAATCTGACCGGCACCTTCAACGTCACGCGACTGTCCATCCCGCATCTGAAGAAATCCGATGCCGGTGTCATCATCGTCATGTCCTCACTCGGTGGACGATTCGGATACCCAGAACGCAGCCCCTACGCGACCACCAAACGCGGATTGATCGGCTTCGCGGAAACACTGGCCATCGAGCTCGGCGGCGACGGAATACGGGTCAACACCATCGCCCCCGGCGCCGTCGACGGCGACCGCATCCGACAGGTCCTCGCCGGACGCGCCGCATCCACCGGGCGCAGCCTCGAAGAGGTGACAGCCGATGCTTTGAGCATCCAATCCATCAAGCGGTTCGTCGACCCCGACGACATCGCCGCACTCGCGGTCTTCCTCGCCTCCGACCACGCCACCTCGATCTCGGGGCAGACCATCCCCATCGACGGTAATTCCCGCGCCGCCCAACAAATGAGATAGCCGCACGACGGCACAGCGATGATCTGGCCCCTGTGGACGAGGCCATCGTTGTCGCGCTGGATCTGGTAGTGGCCGATATGGCCGACCTGCAGGCGACGCAGCGAGTTCTCGACCGCTGTCACGAACCAGCGCCGCGAGGCGCCCTGCTGGGGTCTGCCGGTCGACGAGCCACCCGCTGCTGGTGCTTATCCAGGTCGCGAGGAAGGTCGGAATTTGTGCAACGCAAACAGCCCGAGGGCGCAGCCGATAGTGAGAGCAAGCTCGGCGAATGCCGACTCGGTATTCGTGGTCGGGTGCTCGCGGTCCCACACCCTCGACGCGACAGGCGACGCCGACACCACTGTGGGGAGGTACAGCGTGGCGATGGCCAGCACCCCGCTGGATGGGTCGTTCGGCCGAGGTGTGATTGTCGTCAGAAGTGTCGTCAAATGAGAAAAGGTCCGACATGATGTCGGACCTTTTCCCTGGTGGAGCTAAGGGGACTCGAACCCCTGACTCCACTGCGAGAAAATGCCAGGTCAGCAATCTGGTGCGGGGCTCTCACCGCAGGTCAACAGCCGTTTCGCGACCGTTCGTGCCATTTCAGGACCAAAGCTAACCTCCAGGTGGTGACGGCGTCAACGTCGCAGGTCATCCAGCCCCCCCTTTGAGTGGTGGTGACCGCGTCACCACCACCGAACCCGGCTACAACATCCACACCCGACGTGAGGTTCTCGCCAGCCGTTACCGAGGGGCGTCGATCGTCGCAGGTCACCGAAGCCACCTACTACCGGGAGGCGTAACCAATTCGGCCGGTTGAAAGCTCACTCCACCAAACCGCTCAGAGACCTCGAATGGAGAACTCGGCCCTGAAGCGAGTGCAGCAGTCGGGCGGCGGGCTCGTTCCCGGTCAGAGCGTCGGCCACTCCCTGCACGGCAACGCCGGACGCCATGGTCATCGAGGGCCGGGTCGACGGGCCGACAGTCAGCACCGTTCCGACAGGCGCAATCGGCCAGTCCCCGATGAAGAAGCGAGACCAGGTGGACGCTTTCGAGGACTCGGCATTGCGATGCTGCCGTGACCATCGCCCTCATCGTGCTCCGCGCTGCCCAACGTGTCGTGCTCGAGGAGAAGATTCGAGCTGCATCAGTCAAGAGCATGGTCGACAAACGAGGCCTCCAGTCGACATCTGGCCCCACTGTTAATTGAGGAGATGAAATGTCCGAAGAGTTTCGCCTTGTGCATTTGCCGCTGCGACTGTTGGTGCGCAATGAGTTCAATACTCAGTGGAATGCGTTCGGCCCGTACTTCGACGATTTCCACGACCTAGTCCAGTACATGAGAGAGTCCCAGATCTCCCGGGCACGGAAGCGAATTGTGCAGGTCTGGATTCGCGACCGACGGGAGCACGGCGAAGTGCGATACCGAATGACGACCGTATGGGAAGGCACCCGTATTTCTTCCGGCATGGGCAAGCGCTTCGCCGTAGAGACTCCCGAGTACCCCCGAGACTACGATTCCCGTGACTGACAGCGGAAGCTGGACCCACACGCCCAGCGGGCGAGTGCTCGATCACTCATCCGCCCAATCTGTCTCCTATGACGGCAAAATCGCCGTCACGCCAGTTCTCTTCCCGGCCGGATCTCCCATGTCTCGACATCGGTGTAGAAGCTGCCGAAGTGCCGTAACCACGCAGCGATCGTTTCGGACGCTCTCTTTGCCAATTCGCCGGTCATGCCGACCGTTTCCTGCAGTGCAATTTGCAGCTCGACATTGGTGAGGGAGCCGCCTTCCACCAACGTCTTGAGGACAGGGATGGCGTGCAACCGAGCCTCAATCCAAGCTGAGAACTCCTCCTCGGATAGCCCGGGAGGGATGCCGAGGCACGCAAGATCTCGGAGAATGGCCGCCTCAACCGATCGACTGTACCGAACCCGCCCGCAGTAGTATCCGTAGACGACCTGCGGACGGCGTGTTACCGGGTACCATTCCTGCCGAGGGCTAGATACTGACTCATTCTTCAGCAGGTCCGCTTGCTTTCGAGCCATCTCTGCCATGTGTGATGATGCCTCGACAGCTTGTCTCTGGATCTCCGTGAGTACCCGATCTACTTCGGAGTGGTTTGCGGGGATTTCGACCAGGATTTCGATATTCGAATATGCAGCCAGACCTGTCGCCTTGCCGGTTAGGTTTGCCGACCCGAGCAGACAATGGTCGTCGGCGAGATAGAGTTTCGCATGCAGTCGCGGGCACAGCGCAATATGCAGCCGTTTGTCCTCCGCAGCGAGTTCGATGATCTCGGGGTCAGAGACACCGGCTGCGACCTCCTCGGGGACCCACCTAGTTACACACTTGATGCTATCGACGACGTCAGGAACCACGGCGAGCGTAGCGGCCAGGACGTCTCTCTTGATGAACGGCGCAACCAGCGTGACCTGCTCACGTGCCCCGGCCATAAGTTCTGAGACCTGCCGCCAAATATGGGCGGACTCGGTCACTAGTCGGCCCCTCCGTCTACGAAGTCGCGAGCATATCGGCCCCACTCTCGTCGGGCGTCGGCGATCCGTTCACGCTCTTTGTCTGGATAGGTTTCGTCTTCCATGCGAGCCCAGGAAAAGAGGAGGAGCTTGAAGGTTTCTGCTGCTTGTTTGAGCCGGTCGCGCAGATCGTACTCGTCGGCATCCTTGGGTACTTCTTCGAGGACGGCCATCAATTGGTCATGGACCGGGTGCCTCTTGTTGAAGATCACCTGAAGCATGCCGGCCATCAGGTCGATGCCGAAGAAAGCGGACGTGTCCTGGAAACCGGAGATCCACCGGGCCCGCGAGTCCTGTTCGAGGGCCTCTTCGACCATGGATTTGGCGGTATCTTCGTCGAGATGGTGCGTCTTCGTGAGGGACTCGACCTGTTCATGCCGCTTGCTCTCTTCGGTAGCATCTTTATCCAGGTCATCGGTCTTACCGGTGTGCCCCTCCGCTCCACGGCGTTTGACAGTGTCGGTTGCCCTGGATGCGACGTCATCGCTGTAGCGCTTATTACCCTTGCGATTACCCACAGTTTGCTGCTTCAGCTTGTTGCGCATGCTCTTGAGCAGCTTGTTTTCCAGGTATTCGACCAGGTCGATCAGTGGAAGCCGAGGGTCTCCGAGGTCTTTGAGTCGCTGTCTGAATTCTTTCGGGGATTCGCCAGCTTCGGCGTGGGCCCGCCAATCGAAGTGCGCCAAAGAGGAAAACACTGTGGCGCTCTGTTTGTTATTCGTCACCCCAAATACCGAGTCAAGTTCCGGCGGAAACTCGATCTCGATGCCCCACCACCGCTCCGTTGGCTCGTATCCGATTGCCCATGAAGTGTCGAGTTCCAGTTCGCGCCCCTGACGCACCAACGAGATACCGATATTGCGGCCAGCGTGCTTCCCCCAAGGCAACCGGCCGGCGTCGCCCGTGGCACTGATTCCCGCAGGCCAGGGGTGTCCATCCACATCGCCGCGGCGAGCCTCTGGCCGGGCAATCGATGCTCGAACCGTGATGTTGTACTTCTTGCCGTTGTAGGTTACCGGGATCTCGCGGAAACCTGGCTCGGCTTCGTTGCCCATCGAGTGCGGCATGAACATCGGTTTGCCCGAAAACGGCTCCGGAACAGAATTCGAAGCCATCAGGTAGAGCGGGTCATTGGGTTCTACCCTCTTGAGGGCGCTGTCCACGACCTTCCCGTCGCGGACGGGCGCCAGACGGATGTCGACACGTCCATCATTGATGTAGTACCGGTATATCCGGCCGATCAGGTCGGCGGTGTTCCGCAAGGTGGCGGCAGCGCCGTACCAGTTGACCCTGTCTAGTTCGCTCCACACAACGAGGGTGCCAGTGGGGCCGAGTCCTTCACTCAGGTCTTGCCAATAGTCCGGCAGTGGCTGGTGTGTGGGTTCGGGTACATCGTCGACCTGGCCTTTCTCTATCTCTTCGAGGCTGAGGTAAGTGTGCATGGCGTTGGCCGGCCCGTTTGTCCAGGACCAGACGTCAAGTCGGGTGCACTGTGACATGCTCGAGTTAGGCAGGCCCATGCCGAAGCGGCCGATGCGAGTGGGATCGGTGCCGTGCCCGTCTCCATATTTGAGCGCGCGACGCAGCGTCGGAGGGGCCATGCCCTCACCGTTGTCGAGAACCGCGATTCGCTCGACACGGTAGCTGGTGCGCGACTCGACCATCACGGGCGCTTCGCAGGCGAAGACCTCGACGAGTTCGGCCTTTGCATCGATGCTGTTGTCGATCAGTTCCGCGAGGGCATATGCGGTGTTCTTGTAGCCGCTGTCTCGCATGGCTTTAACGGTCAGCGTGGGGCTGACGATCCGGTAGTTGCCGTCTTCGCTGGTCACGTTGTCTCCCATACGTCTTCCCAGTTCGTGAATGCTTCTGCCACATCGCCGAATCCGGGGAGTTCCGGGTTGACGACGGTGACGATTTCGCAAGTGGCGGTCCCGCCGGCCTTCGGTCCACGTATCACGCGGCCTACCATCTGGCTGTAGAGAACCAAAGATTTGGTGGGCCGGGCTATCACGGCCGCGCTAGCGGCCGGTGCATCGAATCCGGTTGTCAGGACGCCGAAGTTGCACAGAACCATGGGGCGCCGACCGGCTCCTTTGAACCGAGAAATGACCTGCCCCCGGTGCCGAGGGGAGGACTCACCCGTGACGAATTCTGCATCGACCCCGGCAGCGGACAACACCGCTGCAATCAGTCGGCAGTGCTCGACTGATGCAGCGAACACCAGAATCCGATTGTGCTGCTGAAGTAGGTCGGTGATCGTCTCAATGATCTTGAGGTTCCACTGCTCGTCTTGGGCGAGCTCGGCCAACATGGCAGGTGGAATATCGAACGACTTCGCCAACAGCTGCTGCTCACGTGCGGACAAGTGCGTTCCTGCTTTGGCGGCCACGGTACGCATCAGTGGTCTCGCCAGGTATCCCTGTTCGATGAGGGCCGTGACCGGGTTGGTGAAGCCCTCGATCTCCAGCATGACTTTCTGCCGGGAAAAGTAGTCGGAGAGCTCCTCATCTTTGGATATATCAGCCCACGTCCGCCCAGGGGTGGCGGTCAACCCGAGAAGGCTGGCGTCGTAGCGGATCGTCAGGTCATCGACGACGGCTTGGTAGGTCGGTGCAATGATCTGATGTGCCTCATCGAATACCGTCAGCGTGCTGCGGGCTGCCAGGGTGGTCAGGAATGCAGGGTCGGTTTTGGCGGCGGATACGGCCTTCTCCAAGCCGAGGACCACAAGGCCGTCGGTGAGGTCGTCCAGAGTCGTCGGGGTCGTCCCCCACAGACGGACTGCGGACAGAGGTCGATCCCCGAGATTTTTCCAAGCTTTGTCGAACTCGGCGGCGGCCTGCTCCAGAAGTTCACGCCCGTGCGCCAGCCACACCACCACGGTCGGTTCGTTTTTCCGCAGATGATCGCAGATCAGGCTCATGCCCGTCCGGGTCTTGCCGACGCCGGTAGGCAGGTGCAATACCACCCGTCTCGGGCTGTCGTAGAGAAGCTCCTTCACACGGGCGGCGGCGCGGCGCTGATGCGGGAATAGAGCGTAGTCCGGCGCGGTGCGTGCGCTGTACAGCGGAGGAAGAGAGGGTGCTCGATCGACCGCAAGTCCTAGGAACTCAAGGAGCTCGCGCCGCTGCTCCGCTATCCAGTCGAGCTCGCGCAGGCAATCCAGCGG
Source organism: Nocardia higoensis NBRC 100133 (assembly GCF_000308595.1). GTDB lineage: Bacteria > Actinomycetota > Actinomycetes > Mycobacteriales > Mycobacteriaceae > Nocardia > Nocardia higoensis. Next base: position 42,469 of record NZ_BAGA01000184.1, read on the forward strand.
TGACTGACCGTCGACGCGCGCGCCGAGCCTCTGCACCAGTTCGATCTGCTTCGGCTCCGGAAGCAATCCGAGCAGCGTAGCGCGCTCGGCACCGTCGGCCACCAACCGCTCCACGTCGATGTTGATCGAGGCGACGGCCCGGAGTCGATCACTGTCGGCCGCACCGCCGTTGAGCAAATCGAGAAGTGCACACAGCCGATCCCCAAGCTGCTCCCGGATGTACGGCATCGGCGCCATCTCGACAAGTTTCTTGAACGAGATGCCCGGTGACCACACTGTCACAGACCCTCCCACCCCCTTCGTGGATAGCAGTGCATACACACACCATCCGACGCCACCGTCGTCATCGAACTCCCACCTCTGGTCGAGCGCGCCGAGCACACCATCCCATGCGCCTGCGGCGCGCCTCAGCGCGCACGCCATCCTAGTAGCGCTCACCGACAGTGGGTGTGGCTCAGCCGAATGAGCCAGATAGAGAGCGCTTTTCGAGCCTGACGGACAGCCCCATGAGATCCTCCAACAGGTCACGTTGGCGGCGCCCTCTAGCGGTGAGATAGAGATCTCCCCGACCTCCATGCAACGCCCTCGCAGAGTCACACCCTGAGACTAGGATCGCCTTATGCTCCTGGCGGAACCCCGACAGCGGAGAGAGGGATTCACCAGGAGTAGATTGATCTACATAGCGACCGGAAAGGGGTAGCCACAATGGGCGGACCAATCGAGGTAGATGAGTGCTACCTCGACTACAATGCCACCGCGCCACTCCGTCCTGAGGCGCTCGCCGCAATCACCGACGCCATGCAGGCAGTTGGGAACGCGTCTAGCCTGCATCAACCGGGACGCCGTGCTGCCGAGAGGGTCAGCAAGGCTCGTCAGCAGGTAGCGGAGCTCCTCAATTGTTCACCTGGTGAGGTCATCTTCACCTCTGGAGCCACCGAAGCGAACAATCTGGCCCTCCAGGTCTCCTACACCCCCGGAAGACCACTGGTGACAAGCCCTGTGGAGCATCCGGCAGTGCTGGAGACCGCACGGACTCTGACCATCGACCACCCGAACGACCTCGTGCTACTGCCAGTCGCCACGGACGGCCTGGTGGATCTCAGCGCTCTCGATCAGGTCCTCGCCGCAGGCTCCGGCGGCACGGTGTCATTGATGTCCGCGAATAACGAGACCGGCGTTCTCACCGATATCCGGATCGCCGCCAAGTCCGCCCATGAGGCCGGTGCCATTGTTCATACTGACGCCACGCAGGTCATCGGGCGACTCCCCGTTGATGTCGCCGAACTCGATGTGGACTTCCTGTCGCTGTCTGCTCACAAGTTCGGCGGCCCGCAAGGCGTCGGCGCCCTCTATGCCCGCCGCGGAGCGTCCGTGCCCTATCGTCCGCTGCTCCGCGGCGGAGGACAGGAACGGGGCTGGCGGCCGGGCACTCTCAACGTTGCAGGGATAGCGGGACTGGGCGCTGCCGCCGAGGCGGCTCGCATCGGCATGGAACAAGAGGCGGCGCGGACCGCCGTCCTGCGGGACCGACTCGAGGGCCAACTGATCCGTAACGTTCCCGGGTGCCGAATCAACGGTCGGCTCGACCAACGCCTCCCCGGAGTAACAAACATCACTTTTCCAGGTGTTCCCGCTGACGCCGTTTTGGCCGCCATGCCAGATGTCGCCGCCTCAGACGGCAGCGCCTGCGCCTCCGGCGCCCCGACTCCCAGCCATGTCTTGCTAGCGATGGGGCTGTCCCGACAAGACGCTGATTGCACCATCCGCTTCTCGCTGGGGCACGCCACCACCAGTGCAGAGATCGAGCATGCAGCACAGGCCGTCACGCAGGCCGTCACGCGGGTCCGGATCGCGATGGAATAGTCCGACTTTCGGATCGCGCGACGGCCGCACCAATTTTCAGAGCACTACCATTGGACTACAGAGAGGTTCGGATGTCGGACGGTCGACTTGCGGACGCTGCCCATTTCGCCTTCGCGCGCCATGAAACCTTCGCGCCGCGCTTCGGCTGGTTACACAAGTCGTACATGCAGGTCAGAGATGACCCAAGCGCATTCCTCGCCGAGGACGCACCCGTGTTGTTCGGTGTGGGCAAGAACATGGTCTATGCGATGCGGTATTGGTCGCGCGCTTTCAAGCTAACTCGGGAGCACTACCCGGCTCCCGGCGCCCGTTCGAAGTTCTCCTACCCGACGTGGGAGGCGCGCTGGCTCCTCGACGAGGACGGCGCCGACCCGTATCTGGAGGAGCACGGCAGTCTGTGGCTGCTGCACTGGTGGCTGGTGTCGTCTCGCCCCGGGGCCAAGAGTCACGCACCGACCTGGTACACCGCCTTCCACCTTGCTCCGTTCTCACGGTTCACGGTGGCAGACCTGACGCAGGTCGTTGTCCGGCATGTCAACTTCTCCTACAAAGAGAGTCCTGTCGAAGCCTCGATCGTCCGTGACATCGACTGCCTGACCAAGATGTACGCTCGCACCGCTCCGGAGAAGGCAGGATCCCCCGGCAATTACGAGGATCTGCTGGCATGCCCCTTCCGGGATCTCGATCTCCTCACGTTCGTCGGGACACGCGGGAAACCCGAGTGGCAGTTCACCAGCGGGCACCGCACCACCCTGCCAGCACCTGTTTTGGCCTACGCCTGTCTTGATTATGCAGCTACGTTCACCCGTCAGGCCAATTCGATCTCGGTAGCCCGACTCGCGAACGAACCCGGCTCTCCTGGGCGCGCGTTCCGCGTCCGGGAGAACGAAATCGTCAATGCCCTGAAGAAGGTCACCGCAAACCATAGGCAGCTCAACCTCACCGAAACCGTTGGTCAACGCAGCCTCACCTTCGCCGATGATCCCCTCGACTTGGCGTGGGAAGTTTTGGACGAACAATACGGCGGAGTCACACGCCGCCCGGGGTTTCCCAGCCGTGCCGAATGGACCGCACGATTCCCCCAACTGACCGAAGCTGAGCACAGGGAACGCACGGCCACCACCGCTTCCGACAACACCGAACTGCTCTTCGAGGAGACCGCGTGACCACCGCATCGCCCACGCGCCCCCAGATGAGCGTGACCAGTTCTACGCCACAGTTCCCTGCGGGCATCGAGCTTGTCGGCTCGCACATGCGCTCGACCAATCTGGAACGCGACATCCGGGACTCTCTGCACGACCCCTACGTCGGCGCTCAAGCCGTCGACGTCATCGAGAGGGTCGCCAGTGCATTAGCCGACAGTCGACGTACCAGGGCATGGTCTTTTACTGGGCCGTACGGGTCCGGAAAATCCACTTTGTCCAACTTCGTCGACGCGCTGTTGGGCCAAGACCTCGAGCGACGCAAAGAAGCCGAGCGCATACTCATCGAGGCCAGCCCTGCACTCGCGCAGCGGCTCGGCACGGCGCGCGACGCCTTGACAGCAAAGGGTTTTCTCGGCGGTGTAGCCACCGCTCGGCGTGAACCTCTGGTGGCGACTCTCGGTCGCGCCTTGCACACCGCCGCGGAGCGGCGCTGGGGCAAGCGCATACCCAAACCGGTCGCGGTGGCACTCAATGGGTGCGCTGACCCGGATACCGCAGGCTCCAAGGAAATCCTTGAAGCGGTCACTCTGCTGACCGCCGATGGACAGCCCCTTCTTCTCATCATCGACGAGTTCGGCAAGACGCTGGAACACCTCGCCGGCCACAACGAGTTCACCGGTGCCCAGCACGACCTTTTCCTGCTACAAGAACTCGCCGAGAAGGCCGCTGGCGCCAAAGGTCTGCCTGTCTACTTGATGACCTTGCAGCACTTGTCGTTCATGGACTACGCCTCACGGTCGAGCGAGCTCATGACCCGGGAATGGGCCAAGATCCAGGGCCGCTTCGAAGACATCACGTTCGTCCCACACCACGGGGACTCCCTGCAGCTTCTGCGCCGTGCTCTCGACCATTCGAACGTCGGCCGGTCCGGTCACGCCTTGATCGCCAAGGCAGCGGAGGCATCCGCAGATATCTGGACTCAGCACGGCCTCGGCGTCCTCGCTGATCTCGGGCCCGAGCATTTCGCGGACCTGTACCCGCTGCACCCTCTCACCGCCCTCGCCGCGCCGATCCTGGCCGCGCAGATCGGACAGCACGACCGCAGCCTCACGGGATTCCTCAACAGTGGCGAGCCCAACACCGTCCGATACACGCTGGCGCGTTACTCCAAGCAGAAGCCCGACACCGCCAGTACGGTGCAGCTGCCACAGCTCTACGACTACTTCCTGAACTCCGGTCGCACGACACTTCTCGCCTCGGTCAACGCGACCAGGTGGATCGAAGTTGATATGCGCATTCGCGAAGCGAACGGCCTTCCGGAGGCTGACCAGGACATCGTCAAAACCGTCGGAGTCCTCAACCTGATCGACTCCGACGGAGTCCTCAGCGCAACCGCCCCGATGATCCACTTCGCCCTCCACAACCCGACCGAGGTGGCCGACCCGGACGCCTTCCTTGCTCTCCAAGAGCGACTCGCGGACCTCGTCGGGCGAGGTCTCCTCGTCCATCGCGAATTCAGCGGCGAGTACCGCGTGTGGCAGGGCACCGACGTAGATATCGATGGGCGGCTCAAAGAGATCGTCGCCCACCTCGACGAGGCGTCAGTGATTCGCCGTCTCGGCAACTTCGTCCCACAAGCATTTGTCGCAGGACGCCATAGCCAGGTCACCGGGATGATGCGCGTATTCTATTCCGCGGTCAGCGGACCGGAGACCAACCGTGTCACCGCGCCCGACAATCTGAGAGAGCCCGCCGATGGTCTCCTCATCTTCCACCTCGGTACCGATGCCGACCGACCGACCGTCGACTCCTCCCTGCCGGTGCTCGTAGGTACCACCCCTGACCCGAAAACGGTAGTGGCAACAGCGACATATCTGGTCGCGCTGAAAGAGCTCAGCAACGAGCACGATCTCGACCATGTTGCCCGGCGCGAGATCACCGAACGAATCGTGCAGGCCGAAGCCGAACTACTCGAACTCGTTCAAGAGGCGTTCTATCCGCCTTCCTCTCAGGCAACGTGGTGTTTGTGGCACAGCGGAATCGCACCCGCCGAAGAGCCTGCCGCCTCCGGTCTGGTCGCGCGCAGTCTCAATGGGCTGGTTTCCTTGGCCTGCGAGGCTGTATATCCGCATACGCCGCATATCCGCAACGAGATGCTCGGCCGTCATGTCCTGACCAGTCAAGCTGCCCAGGCCCGCGGCGTACTGCTCGCGGCCATGCTCTCTGCGTCCGCGCAGAAGAATCTGGGCTTCAACGACGGATACCGCGCCGAACGTGCGATGTACAGCGGTGTGCTCGCCTACCTGGGCCTGCATCGTGAAAACGGCGTGACGCAAGCCGAAACCCAGCACGACAGTCTCCTCCCCTACGGTTTCTCACCCCCAGGCCAAGGACACGAACACGCCCAGCCGGCCTGGAATGCACTGAACGAAACTCTGACAGCAGCCACCAAACAAACCAACCTCGAGCAGACCATCCGCGTATTGATGAGTCCGCCATTCGGGCTGAAAGCTGGCGTCGTTCCGGTCTTTCTGATTCCGGCACTGATCATTCGTCAGCACGATGTCGCCCTGTTCGAGGAGGGCACCTACCTTCCGCGGCTTGCTCCTGAGGTGGTTGAACGTCTCGTCAAAGCCCCGGCGCGCTTCTCGATCAAGTGCACTCCGGCTGGAAAGGGACAGCGCGGTAGTGTCCTTAAAAAGCTGGCGACCTCACTCGGCGTCGAAGCCACACGTTCTAAGGCCGTGCGCAACCCCGATATTCTTCCTGTCGCCCGGGCCTTGATCTCGCGGGTAGCCGGCCTCAGTAAGTACGGCCGGACAACCAAGAACATCTCGGCAGATGCTCAAGCTGTGCGTGCAACCATCGCCAAGGCGCTCGATCCCGACGATCTGATCTTCAGCGCTCTGCCCAAGGCGTTGGGGCTGTCCGAAATCGCCGTTGACGCGCGAGTGAACGCCGAGGCTGCGAAAACGTATGTGGACCGTCTCACGGCAGCAGCCGATGAGCTTGTCGCTATCAACAGCCGACTGCGGACCGATGTCGTGAGTTCTCTGGCTGAGGAGTTTCGGCTGCCCGCGACGCTACCGACTCTTCGCTCTGAGCTCGCTGCCCGGCTCCGGGGATTCAGTGACGCCCCCCTGACCTCGGAACTGCGAGGCTTTGTCGACTTCGCTCTCAGCGAAAGCCTCGAGGATGACGACTGGCTCGATCCGATCGTCGTCCGGCTGACCAACTCTGCACTCGGCGACTGGGACGACCGCGAGGCCGAAGCCTTTCCACAGAAGGCCCGGGCCATGGCCTCGGCACTCGACCGCGTTGGGCATCTCCATCATGCCGGTCAGGAGCAGGACGGTCGGGAAGAAAAGCTCGACGCACAGTTGTTGACCTTGACCGACAGCAGCGGCGTCGAGCAGCGCACCCTGATCTACATACCAGCGCAGGTTCGCAACGATGCACACAATTTGGCCGCTGACGCCGTGCAACAGGCCGAGAAGCTGCTCGGCCCGGACGGAGCACGCATCCTGCTCGCCGCCCTGGCACAGCGCGTTGCCGACGTCGCCACCGCCGCAAGCGAACGAAAGGGAGGGGAATGACCGACACAGAGAACACCCGGAAGGTCAGGCACGTACTCGGCATCTCCGGCGGCAAGGACTCCTCGGCGCTCGCCGTCTATATGCGCGACCGCGTCCCTGAGATGGAGTACTTCTTCTGCGACACCGGCGCCGAACTGCCCGAAACCTATGAGTACCTCAACCGCCTCGAAGCCGCGCTGGGCAAATCCATCGTTCGCCTCAACGCCGATCGCGACTTCGACCACTGGATGCAGGTCTACCAGGGAACTCTTCCCAGCCCCCAGATGCGCTGGTGCACCAAGAACCTCAAGATCAAGCCGCTGGAGGAATGGGTCGGCGAAGACAGAGTCATCTCCTACGTCGCGATCCGAGCCGACGAGAACCGACTCGGCTACGTCAGCACCAAACCGAACATCGAGGCAGTCTTCCCCTTCCGCGAGGACGACATCGACAAAGACGGAGTGATGCGCATCCTCGACGAGGCCGGCATCGGCCTGCCCGCATACTACGAATGGCGCACCCGCTCCGGCTGCTACTTCTGCTTCTTCCAGCGCAAGCACGAGTGGGTAGGCCTCAAGGAACGACACCCTGAGCTATTCGACCGAGCAGTCGAATACGAAGAAAAAGTCCGATACCGCCACACCGCCATGAAGGGCCGCAACTACACGTGGTCCCAAGGCGAGTCGCTACCAGAGCTCATCGACCGCAAAGACGAAATCGAGGCCAAACACCAAGCAGCTCTAGAACGCGCCGCCCGGAGAATCAAACCCAACCGCCCCCTCCTCGAAGTGCTCAACGACGCGCTCGATGAAGACGATGACGAAGCAGGCTGCTCGGTCTGCCATTTGTGAGTGACGGCACGGGCACGATGAGGAACCCGAGTGCCCACACCGCGGGCTCCACGACCGGCCAGCCGGCTGCAGAGAACAGCTACAGCAACCGTCTGTTCGATGTACGCCCCTCGATGCGCCTTCGTAGCGTGCCGCATGGCCGCCGCGAGTTAAGTTGATCACTCAAATCCTGACCAGGTACCAAAACCCGCTCGACAGCGCGTTGGCGAGGGTGTTGGATAGCGTGCAGAGTTCTCTGCACGCACCAGCACCACAAGCACACCGCAAGAGCGGCTTTGGGAGGTGGATCCCAGCGTGAACATCAACATCAGCTGCCCCGGTTGTGGTCTGCTCGACTGCGTCCAGAGTGTCCCCGCATTATGCGCCGGTGGCACCTCGACTTCTCTCGCGACGGGCTCGTACTCGGGCGTTACTTTTTCGTCGGCTGGGTTCATGCCGGTCGTCGGGACCATGACCGTTGACCGCACGCACACGTCCTCCCTGGCGGCCAGCTTCGCCCTCTCTCCGGCCATGCGTGCGACGAGTCGGTTGACTCGGATGGGCTGGCTGTTGATGATTCCGGCAGTGCTGGCATTGCCACCGTCGATCGGGTCCGTGGTCATGGAGGACCCTGATGTTCCTCGCTGGGCAGCGGTAGTCGTTGCACTGTTCTTCGTAGGTGCGCTCGCCTCCCCCGGACTGCTGACCTTGGCCGTAGCCAGCGGTCGACGTCGCATCAATCGTCGGATCGCTCGTGGCCGCGGTCGTGCGCGCCCGGTGTGGCAGGCCGGGTTCTATTGCCATCGATGCGGCTCCGGATTCTGGCCGCACTCGCCCGCTCCGGGTATCCCTGCCCGTCAGGCGCTTGCGCCTCAGCACTTTCGGCGGCATGTGTGGCAGGCCGGTGGCTACGCCGCGTACTGATCTCCTCGTTTCTCCGTTGGACCACTCACGCTGATCAGCGGGTATGTCCCACGTGGACTTCAGGCCCATGGCCGGCCGAGTATCGCCCGTCGCCGCCGCCGCGATACCTGCAGCTCACTTACAGCAAATACATACCGTCCGGTGTGATCAGCTAGTGTTCAACGGGTGAATTTCGAGGTCGGGTCGTTGATCAAGGTCGTCGCTGGCGGTGTCAGCGTGTTCCGGGTACTCGAGATCGGTGTCGATGGCAACCCGGATATGGCGTTGGTGCAGTCCGTGGAAGACCAGCCCGGTGTCTACCCGTGGCGAACCGAATTGTCTCTGGCGGTGCCCGCCGATCTTCCACCCTCGCCGAGGTAGTCGGGCGAGCTGCCAGCGGACCCGCCGGGAACGAGTGAACCTTCTTCTCCTCCTCCGCCGCCGCCGTTCGTGCGTGCGGATCGATCGCCGCTCTGCAGGGGTACTCCCGGGTCGCCGGACGGGGCTTCAGAATCGGATACTGCGATCGCCGCTCGAGGGTGCGCTGCCGAGGGCTGCGGCTGTTCGGCCCGCGCGAGGGCGAGGAGTTGGCGGACCTGCTTGGGGGTGATTTCGAGCAGGTTGGCGACGTCGTCATCGGTGTGGCCGGGTTGGTCTCGAATCGTTCTAGCCGCGGCGGCTTGCTCTGCGCGTAGCTGCACGATGCGCGCATCAGCCGCGTTTTCGACGACGCCGATTTGGCGGCGTAGTTCCGCGATCTTGTCATCGCGTTCGGTCTCGCACAGGGTGATCGATTGCCACGCAGCGAGATAGCGCCGCACTGCGGCCGTGGTGGCACGTTCTCGCTCACGCATCTGTTCACGGCGCTGGCGCACGCGCGTTCGTGACCGTTCCAGTCGTTGAAGGAGTTCTGGTGATCGACCGGCTCGTGGTCGTGATGTGCGTGGCGGGCGTCGTGAAGTCATAGCTGACCTCCAAAGGGCGTTCGGCCAGCCCGCTCGATCCTCCTCCGACGATCTTACCGCAGCTCGATACCTGAGCACCGCCCCTTGATTGCTACTCCCGCTACCTTGTCCTGCTTTTCCCTCGCCCCTCGAACGCCGGCCCGGAGTCCTGCTCCGGGTCGGCGTTCTTTCATTTCCGGAAGGTGCTGTCATGCCTCATCCCGTTCTCGCGGCGAATCCGGCGTGCGCGCTGTGTCGCCGCGCCCGCGCCGGCGACTTTTACATGCTCGACGAAATCCCTGATCAGTGGCTGTGCCAGACCTGCGTGTCCGAGGTGCCGCGCTGTGATCGGTGCCGCGGATTCACGCGCGAACCGATCACCACCTCGGAGGATCAGCGACTGTGCCGGTCGTGCGCGGCGGGGCTGGTGGGGTGTGTGTCGTGCCGGGCGTTGACCGACCCGTCGTTGCGCACCGACACCGGCGAGTTCGTGTGTGCCCGGTGCGCGATGGTGTTCTTCGATCGTTGCTTCAGTTGCGCGCGCTACAGCGACGCCAGCCGCTATCTCTCCGGCGGCCAGCGGGTGTGCCGACGATGCGTGAGCGGGTTCGAATCCTGCACGGCCTGCGGCACGCTGGTGCGTGCGGGCCGGGGATGTGATTCATGCGCGCGCCCGGATCGGGTGTGGAACTACAGCTACAAGCCCGATCCCCAATTCCACGGCGAAGGGCCGCTGTTCCTGGGGCTGGAGCTCGAGATCATTGTCCCCGAGCATTCCTACACCGAGTGCGTCGCCCTCGCGGCCGAAGAACTGGGTGGTCTGGGCTATTTGAAGCAGGATTCCTCGATTCGGCCCACCGGGTTCGAGCTGGTCACCCATCCGATGTCTTACGGGTACGCGATCGAGCGTTTCCCGTGGTCGCTGCTGGAAGCGCTGGCCGAGCGCGGGTGTGAGACCGACTCCACGGTCGGGTTGCATGTGCATGCCAGCCGCACCGGGTTCGTCTCCCCTGCGCACATCTATCGCTGGTTGAAGCTGTTGTACCGCAACGAATCCGCGGTCTCCCGGTTGGCGCGGCGGCGGTCGCATTACGCGCCGTTCGACGTGCTCGCCCGGGCGAAGGCTCGCGATACCGCCAAGAGCCACCAGCACGCGCTCGGGCTGGACCGGTATCAGGCGATCAACCCCTACCCCCGTCACACCCTCGAGCTGCGCGTGTTCGCCAGCTCCTTGGACGTGCAGTGCGTGCAAGCGGCGCTGGCCTTCACCGCCGCCTCGATCCACTACACCCGCAACCTGCTGGTCACCGACGTGCGTGCCGGAGCCTGGGAATGGACGCAGTTCGCTGCCTGGGCCGCCGCGCAACCCGCCTATCGGCCGCTGGTCGCGGAGATGGAGGACCTGGCATGTGCCTGCTGACCTACTACCCACCCACCGTCGTCCCGGATCCGGTCGCCTTGTCCTATGGCGCGGCGGTGAACCCGCACGGGCACGGCTACGCCGTCGTCACCGACGACGAGGTCATCGTCGGCCACGGCATGGCCGCCGAGCCGGTGATCGAGGAGTTCCTCACCGTGCGGGCACGTCACCGCCACGGCGCAGCGCTGTTCCATTCCCGTTACGCCACCAAAGGAACCCGTGAGCTCGGCAATTGTCACCCCTTCCCGCTCGGCGATGACAGGCGAACAGTGTTGGCGCACAACGGGACTCTGCCCAAACGGGTGCATCCCCGGGCCTACGATCCGCGCTCGGACACCCGGATCGCCGCCGAGGACTATCTGCCTGGTTCTCCGTTCGGGTCGATCGACACCCGACGCGGGGCACGCGGACTGTCGCAGTGGCTGGGCCGCAGCAAGCTGGTGATCCTGACCGTCGATCCTGCCTATCAGCAGCAGGCGTACCTCTTCGGTGAGCACGCCGGCACCTGGGATGACGGGGTCTGGTACTCCAACACCAGCTACCTCCCGCCGACGCGGCGCTGGCCGGAAAAGTACCGATACCTGTGCGGATACTGCCGGCGTTTCGACGCCTACCGCACCAGCCGCTACTGCCGTGACTGCGGCTGGTGCTTCGCCTGCAGCACCCCCGTCCCTGACTGCTCCTGCCGACCGCCACGGCCCGGCGAACCCGGCGCAGACACCCCAGCGCGACTGCCGGAAGACATCGTCGCGCCGCTGCCTCCTCGCTGACCCACCCCTGATCTTTCCGTCCCTTGCAGAGCCCCGCACCAGCTGATTCTCGCTGGCGCGGGGCTCTTTTCTGTCCCCTTGTCCGAAAGGTCGTGATCATTCATGCCTGCTGCCACCCTGGCCGACACCGCGTGCGAAGAGTGCTCCCGTCCCGTTGCAACGATCGCACTGACCGAGACGATCGAAGGCGACCGACTGTGCCCGCCCTGCCTGTCCGAGGTCACGTGCTGTGACGAGTGCGCCACTCCTGCCCGGGAGCGGCACCTGACGGTGGATGGCACGTGGTTGTGCAGTGAATGCCGTATCGGCTGGCATCGCTGTCAGGACTGCGACCACTACACCCGCGACATCACCGCGATCATCAGCGGCAACGACGTGTGCGAGGACTGCCGCGACCGCTACGGCACCTGCGACGACTGCGGCGCCTACGCCGCGGACACGGTCTACGTCGATGACGGCGACCAGGTGTGCTCGACCTGCGAATACGACAACTACCACGAGTGCGCCGACTGCACCACGCTCATTTCCCGCACCGATTCCTACTGCAGCTCGTGCGAGCACTCCCCCACCGGCCATCCCCACATCCACGACTACGACTACAAGCCCGACCCCGTCTTCCATGGGGACGGCCCGCTGTTCCTGGGACTCGAGCTGGAACTGAAGACCCCACGCCACGTTCTCGACGAGGCCGCCGACACCGCCGTCGAACACCTCCGAGGGCTCGGCTACCTGAAGGAAGACGGGTCGATCCACCCCTGTGGTTTCGAACTCGTCACCCACCCGATGTCGTATACCTTTGCCCGCGAACAGTTCCCATGGTCGCTGCTGACCCGGCTGCGTCTGCTCGGCGCCTACACCGACGACGGTGTAGGCATCCACATCCACCTCTCCCGAGCGGGGTTCACCGGCGCCGGGCACATCTATCGGTGGCTGAAGTTCGTCTACCGCAACGAAACCCCGGTCACCGCCCTGGCTCGGCGCAGTTCCAGCCAGTGGGCCGAGTTCAGTCCCGACGCCCGGGCACGTGCGGCCGACGACGCGAAAAGCGCCTATCGCCGCGACGTCTTCATTCCGCGCTACGAGGCGGTCAACGTCCGCCCCACCACCACCCTCGAGCTGCGCATGTTCGCCAGCTCGCTCAGACCGCAGCAGGTCAAGGCCGCGCTTGCTTTCGCAGCCGCGTCGGTGGAATACACCCGCCACCTCTCCGCTGCTCAGATCGCGCGTCGCCGCGGCTGGGAATGGCCCGCGTTCTGCGCGTGGGTCGCCAACCGCCGCCCCGCCTACGCCCCGCTGCTCGCCGAAATGGAGGCCCTGCGTTGTGCATCCTGACCTTCCTCAAACCCGGCCACGCACCTGACTTCGATGCCCTGCACCAGGGTGCGTTGGCCAACCCCCACGGCCACGGCTACGCCATCATCACCGGCGCTACCATCACCGTCGGACGCGGCATGGACGCCGCCGACGTGCTCACCGAATTCACCACCGTCCGTGAGCATTTCCCTGATGGTCCGGCGTTGTTCCATTCACGGCTGGCCACCCACGGCCTGCGCACGATCGACAACTGTCACCCGTTCCGGGTCGGTGGTGACGAGCGGACCGTGCTCGCCCACAACGGGATCCTGCCGGCCCACGTGCACCCGGCCCCGGGAGACGACCGCTCCGATACCCGGATCACCGCCGAGGACTACCTGCCGGGCCAGCCGTTCGGGTCGCTGGACTCCTGGGCCGGACGCGAACGGCTCGAACGCTGGCTGGGCAGCGACAAGATGGTGCTGCTCACCACCGATCCCGCCTACAAGCACTCGGCGTACATCTTCAACGAACACGCCGGAATCTGGGACCAGGGCTCCTGGTACTCCAACACCAGCTACCTGCCCCACCCCTACGACGGCTGGTACGACATCGCGGGCTACTGCCTCAACTGCGCAGAACCCACCGACACCGCAGACGACGGCACGGAGATCACCGGCCCGCACTGCCCGTGGTGCGGATTCTGCGCCGACTGCAGCCGCGTCTTCCCCCGATGCGCCTGCCCCGCCCTCGACAGCACCCACCGCTACGCCGACATCCTCGACCTCGAACACACCTGATCCCTTCCCCGGCCGCAGCGCACGAGACGGCCGTGGGGTGACCGGATAACGCCGCCAGCGGATGTGTACTTCGCTGCTCGGCATCCCCGCCTCGCGCGCCGCCAGCCGTTCGCCATCCCGCCTCGACAGTCTTCCTTTCCCCGATTGCAGGAGTAGACGATGACCGACCCCCTCCAGCCTGATCCCACAGCCGTTGCCGAGGGCCCCGAACAGCGGTTCCTGCAGCAGGTTCTGCATCACCTCGACCGCTGGTTCGGCGACGACAAACACCTCGAGCACCTCGGACACGCCCGCGACCTGCTGCGCCGAAGGATCACCGTCCTGGCCGAGACCGATGCCGACACCGTGCGGGAGTCGGCGGTAGCGGTTCTCGGGGCCGAACTGCATCGCGCGCGACGCACCGGCGCACTGGTCTCGATCCGCACGCGCGGCGGCCACCGCTACCGGGCGGTGCGGGTCGAGGCTGTGCACCGCCACCACGCCCGCCTGAGCAGCCACACCCACCAGGGTGTGTTGCTGCCGCTGGCGTTCATCGAGTCCCTCCATCACCTCGACCGGGAGCTCCCGCAGTGAGCGCGGGTCCAGACGATGGCGCCGTGCCCCTGCCCCGAGAGGAAGCCCTGGCCGTGCTGGTGGAGGGGCTGACAGGCTATTTCGCGTCGGTGCGGCAGTTGCTGGGCGCCGGACAGGCGATGGCCCGGCTGCTCGGCGACGACCATCTGGTCGTGTTCGCGCAGATGCTGGCCGAGCACGAGCGCCACGACCGCGTCGTGCATCTCACCCACCACGCTTTGCTCCACCGACCCCATCCCAGGAGCGGGGACGACTGTGAACACTGACGCCGACCGCTACCTCGCCCGGATGACACTCGCTCCGGCCTACGCCCGCTACGCGCCCGAGACCGCCGCGCCGAGCGGGCCGATCGTGATCGTCGGCTACCACGCCGCGTTCGCCTTCCACCCTGCTCCCGGCACCGCTCTGGCCGCATTTCCTGGCATCGACCTCGAAAGCATGACCGCGAGCAGCTTGCCGCTGATGGGGCTGGTGCGTATCGAACACGCCACCGAAATCGTCACCGTGCACCGCGACGGCAGCACCTCCACCGAATGGAACGACACCACATTCGACCAACTACCGCACGGGACCACCTGGTATCTGACGCCCGCAGAACCCGACCCGATGACCGGACGGCCCCGCACAGCGGCCGGACGCTGGGCCGCCGGGAGACACCGAGCACAGCTGCCACGCTCGGTCGCCCTCCAGGTTCCCGGAGCACCAATCGCCGTGACCATCCACGACCACGACCCACACACCGGCCGCCACTGGTCGCCCTGACCATCACCGTGTCCAGCCCGCAGTCCCCAGCGGATGAGCACCGTCCGTCCGGGCAACTGCGCGGCGGTCGTGGCTCACAGCCGTCCCTCTATCCATCGACGCCCTATCGATTCGAGGTGATCATGACCGACTCGAACACCCCAGCACACCGCACCGACCGGATGCCGATTCCGATCCGGCTGGTCGGTGCGCCTACTGCCCAGGGCATGGTCGTGCCGTTCGTGACCTTGGCCCACCGTGACCGGTCCCGCCCGGTCTGGGGCAAGCTCGACCCGACCCGGTTGCGGGAAGTGTTGCAGCACAGGCTGTGCCAGATCTGCGGGGAGCCGCTCACCGACCCGGTCGTGCTGTACCTGCGCCCGGCGGACTATCTGCGGGGCGTCGCGGTGGAGCCGGGCCTGCACCCCGAATGCGGCCTCCTCTCGAAACGGATATGTCCGATGTTGTCCGGGGCGGTGGACCGCTACAACCCGCACCCCACCGTTCACCGCTGCGCCGATCCCGCCTGCACGTGTGCCCGCTGGATCGAACCCGAACCTCAGTCCCGGTGAAGCCGTCCGCGACGGCCAGCCCGCCGATGCCTGGTACGAGGCGTGGATGGCGTTGGGCGATTACACGATCGTCTCCGACCCCGGCACCGGAAACACCGCACCGGCCACCGGTGTCGATCTGCGGCCCTCGTCGCGGATCCGCCGCTTGCGCCGCATCCGCGATGCCGCCCCCGGCGCGCACACCCTCGACCTGCTCGCCGCGCTCATCGCCACCCGAGCCCTGTTCCCGAGCGTGGGCGAACCGGAATGAACACCGCCGAGCAATGCTGCCAGCATCAGAGATTCTCAGCCGAAGCCGTCGAACCGGCACGGCACCCACCTCGTGCACTCCCCCGCCATCCGCAACACCAATGCGTGCGCGCTCGAGCGGATTCCGCGTCATCTTGTCGCGACCCTGTCCCCCTGAGGAGGCTCCCATGTCGCTGTTGCATGCCCCGGGCCGGTTCATCGCCGAGACACTGACCTGGCTGCCGACGCCGCCACAACGATCGCTGTTGTTGCTGCGACTCCACGAGATCGATTGTCGGCCGGAACCGTATGTCGTTGTCGAGGCGATCCGCCGCCACAACCTGTATCTGGTGCTGGACTATCCCGCCACGGTCGCGATCTCAACCAGCGCATTGCAGATCAGCGACCGGTATCGGCCCGACGCGATAGCCGTGGTCATCATCGACGACGACCGAGACGGCAACCAGACCGGTCCGGTCGCGATGCATCGTGAGCTGACCCAACTGCTGCGCGACAGGCTCGCCGATAACGGAACCGACCTCATCGCAGCATGGTCGGTCTTCGGCACCACCCCGGGCAGCTCCTGGATCAGCCTGTTCGACAACGACCACGGCACACTGCCATCCCACCCACCGACCGCCACTGCCACCTCCAACGATGTTCCAGCGCCGGTCGGTGGGATCCGCCCTCACACCGCGACCGCCGAACGGGTCGCAGCCGAACTCGCCCGCCACCTGCCGCCACCAATCTCCACGGCTGGACCGGACGCGGATCGCGATCGTTCACGACAACGGGCGCGACTGGTGCTGGGGTGGGCGCGTCAGGTTCACAACGGCGCGACGGTGACCATTGCAGGGCTGGCAGCGATGGCAGAAGCGTTGCAGGACAGCGATGTCCGCGATGTCTTATTCGCATTCGCCCTCGGCCCGCACGGCGAGGTGGCGAGCCCGTTATGGATGGTGCTGGCGCGGTGTCTGCCCGCCACACATCGCGGGCGTCCCGCGTTGCTGCTCGCCGTCACCACCTACCTGTCGGGCCGACGCCAGCGCGCACTGACCGAGCTGCGGTACGGACTCTCTGACACCCCCGACGATCCGACGCTGCTGGCGATGGCACGCGCCTTCGCCGACCGCGTTCCCGCCGAGGTCCTGCACGCGGTGGCTCGCAGTGGCCGCACGACCGCCGCCGATCTCGGCATCGACCTCGATTGACCACTCACACCCTGCCTGCCTTCTGTCTGGAGGATCCATGTCCACTGACACTGCCGCGCCCACCCCTACCGCCTCGAGTCCGGATCGTCGACTCGCGTGGGCGGTCCTCGCCCGCGCCGCGTTGACCGCCCCGACCGCTGTCGAGCACCTGCTGGCCGACACCGACGTCGAGGACGCCGCCCACCGATTGGTCGATGCCGGCGAGACGTTCTCGGTCCCGGCCGACCTGCGTGAGCAAGCGATCCGTGATCTCGACCGGGCCGATGCTGTCGGCGCCCGGCTGTTGACACGGGAGGAGTTCGAGTGGCCGACCGCACGACTGGCCGGACTGGGCGCCCCGGGAGTCGGTGGCAGGATGCCAGTGGCGCTGTGGCTGCGAGGCCCCGCCCGGCTCAACACATTCTCCGGCCACAGTGTCGCGGTGATCGGGGCACGCGCGTCCACCCAGTACGGCGACACGGTAACCCACGACTTCGCCGGGCACTTCGCCGAACGCGGATGGACAGTGCTCAGTGGTGGCGCGTTCGGCATCGACGCCGCCGCCCACCACGCCGCCCTCGCCCAAGAGGGTGCCACGGTGGCGGTGATGGCGACCGGGATCGACCGCTACTACCCAGCCGGTAGCCAGAAGTTGTTGGCCCGCATCGCTGAGCGCGGTCTCCTCGTCTCGGAGTACCCACCCGGCGAAGCGGCGCGACGGGACCGGTTCCTGGAACGTAATCGGCTCGTCGCCGCTCTCGCCGCCGGTGTGGTCGTCATCGAGGCCGGACACCGCAGCGGCGCCCTCAACACAGTCGGATGGGCCCACCAGCTTGCCCGACCAGTGTTCGCCACTCCCGGCTCCATCTATTCCGCCGCATCGGCCGGAGCCCACGACCTGCTGCGGCAACGCCGCACTGGGCTGGTCACCCATCCCGAGCAGGTCATCGACGCCATCACCCGCCCGGACCCCACCGGCCTCACGCACTGACCTTCACGTTCCCTGCCACCCTGTCCGCGCGACACACACCGCATATCCCCTGTATCAGAGGAGATTTCGCCCATGCCCACATCCACTCCCACAGTTCAGAGCCTGACCCGTGCCGAGTTCGACCAGCTCGAACACCGCGGCGCCGCCGGCGCCACCCCCGCCCTTACCGAAGCGACGGTGCTCGACCGGTGGCGCACCGAACATCGTGGCTGGCGGGGCCGTCACTGGGCGTTCCTCGACGACGCCCACGGTGTGTTGCGCCTGCATCCGGTCAACGTCACCCGCGCCACCCGCTCCCAGACCGCCGCGGCCTGACCACCAGCCCTTCCACACACTCACCCACACCCGCCCATTCCTTGGCACGGCCGCATCGCACTTCCTGGCGATGCGGCCGTGCCACTGTTCCAGCTCGAGGAGGCCCGAATGACCGCCACCACACTGAGCGTCGTCACCGACAACACCGATCCCCCGGCCGATTCCATTGCCGACTCCGAGACCGGCGCAGCCGAGTTCCCGGCCTACGGCACCGATGAGTCGGTGACCGCCACGGCGCGGCCGGCGAATGCCCGCGCACAGTATCTGGATCCGAACGACCTCGTGATCGGTGAGAACGTGCGCGTCAGTTTCGATCTCGACGACCATCCGGCAGAAGCCGATTCGATCCGCCGGTTCGGAGTGCGTAACCCGATCCTCGCCGAACGCCAACCCGACGGAAGCATCTACGTCGTCGACGGTCAGGTCCGCACCCTCATCGCCCGCGCCGTCGGCACCACCCAGGTCCCGGTGTGGGTCACCGATGCCCCCACCGGTGTCGCCGACAACGAACGCCGCATCGCGCGGACGTTGGATCAGATCAACCTCAACGACCGCCGCATCCCACTGTCGGAGGCCGACCGCGCCGCCGGTGTGGCGTTGATGCTGGACCTGGGTGCTTCGGCCACCCGTATCGCCCAAGGGTTGCAGCGCACACGCTCCGAGATCCGCCAGGCCGCCACGATCGGCCGCTCCGCCACCGCGAAGCAGTTGCTCGACGACGGCCAGTACACCCTCGAACAGTTAGCGGTCATCGCCGACTACGAAGCCGCCGACGACACCGACGCCGTCCAGGAATTGACTCGCGCGACCCGCTACCAATTCGGCTACGTCGCCCACCGCATCGCCGACGACCGCACCGAAACCCGTGACCGCCTCCACGCCGCCCTGCCCTACGCCGCCACCGGCTTCGGAATCCTCACCCGCGAACCCGACAACGCAAGCGAGCAGGCAGTGTTCGTCCCGGCCGCCGACCTCACCACCACCGCCGGCAGCCCGGTCGGTGAAGAACAGATCTACGCCGACCCCAGCCGCTGGGTGGTGTTCCTCGAAGTCGAGGAGAACGCCGAGCTCGTCGACATCGACAGCGGCGACCTCGTCGACCCCGGCACCGTCGACTGGGACACCGAACCTTTCCCAGACGCTGCGGCGGGTGAAGGGTTGCGCCACGTCGACACCGTGCGATGGCGGGACCGGTGGACACCCACCTACTACCTGGTCGCCGACCGGCTGCCCGACAGCGGCCTCGCACTCGCCACGCCGCCTGACACCAGCGATGAGCAGGTCCGTGCACTGGTCGCTGCCGAAACCGCTGCGCGGGAAGCGGCCCGGCAGGACTACCGGCGGGTGCGGGAGTTGAACAAGCGCGGCGCCGCCGCCAAACAGCGGCGCGAGGAATTCCTCACCGAATACCTCACCCGACGCCAGCCGCCCACCCAGGCCGCCGGGTTCGTCGCCACCTACCTGGCCGGCCAGCTCGACACCCCGACGGTGCAGCTGGTGACCACGATCCTCGGCATCGGCAACTCCCGGAACGAGCTGCAGACCGCGATCACCGACACCCCGGTCAACCGTGTCTGGGTGATCGTGCTGGCCATGGTGCTCGCGACCCACGAAGCACCGATCGACAAGAGCTTCTGGCGGGCCGGGTCGAGCACGACGACCAGTTACCTGCATCTGCTCGCCGAACTCGCCGCCGACGTCGGCTCGGACTTCGCGCTCGTCGACGTCGAACAGGCCGCCGCTGGTGAGATCGACTACCACGACATCGATCTCGCCGCCTGAGCTCACCTTCCGCACGGCTCGACCCGCGGCCGCCACCGGATTCCGGTGGCGGCGCGGCTATCCACACCTGTTATCCACAACCTGTGAAAGGAGGGCGAATCATGGCCGGGGACATCGTTGTTACCGTCACGGGGAATGTGACGGACTCGCCTGAGCTGAGATTCACCCCCGCAGGCGTCGCGGTGGCCAACTTTACCGTCGCCTCGACCCCGCGGTTCTTCGATCAGCAGTCCAACGAGTGGAAAGACGCCGACGCTCTGTTCCTGCGCTGCACTCTGTGGCGAGAACCTGCCGAATACGCCGCCGAATCGCTGACCCGAGGTGCGAGGGTGATCGTCACCGGACGGCTCAAACAGCGAACCTATGAGACCCGCGAAGGCCAGGCCCGGACGGTCGTCGAACTCGACGTCGACGAACTCGGCGCATCCCTGCGGTATGCCACCGCGACCATCTCGAGAGTCAGCCGCACTGCGGCGTGACGAGCAGCAGCTCGAATGCCAGCAGTGGTGACGATACCCGCTGGGGTGCACAGCAGTCCGGCGAGTCTGCCTTCACCGGATCCGGATTTGTGAACGCGAATAGACCATCGTTCTGACGTTACGGCCGAAGCCTTTCCCCTCGAGGTCCGGCGACAGGACGTAATCGGTGCACCGGTCGGCTCGATCGCCGAGCCCAACCCAGCTGATCGGTGGTGTCGATGGTGAGGGCTGTTCGTGTGGCCATCTGCCCCGCCTGCCCGAGTGCTACCAGGGCGTGCTCCCGCCACACTGCGGGCCCGCGCCCGGCCGTCACCGAATTCGCACCAACGCGCCGCCGGTCACGCATCCGGCGGCAAGCGATGTGAGCGCAGCGAATTCGGCGCCGACCGCATCGGCGCGTTCCCTCCGTCGTGTCGGGCTCCCGCCCCGGTCGAGACGCACTCAGGCGGGTCAGACGACCCGCCGCACAGCCCCGTGCCGGAGTTGCGTGCCTCGTGTGCGTGCGCCCGGTGCGGGGCCGAGCTGTTTTCCACCGACAGAACAGGACCCTGCTGATGACCGCTACGTTGAACAGTCCCGACACCACCGGCGAAGCCGCTGAGGTGGTTTCACCGTTCGCCGCCGCGCTCGGCGAAATCGACTACCTGCTCGAGGTCGACCCCGACACCGCGCGTGAGCGTTTCACCGCGGTGCTGGCTCTCGCCTCCCCTGCCGAGCGTGAGTTCCTCGACCGCGCCGCCGACGTCATGGCCCGCGCCCCGTGGAAGGTCGCCGCCCGTCGACTGGGGTGGATGGCCAAGAGCCGCCCCGAACTGCGACCGATGATCATCGACCACACCGCCACCGGTGACCCCGGCCTGTACCGCCCCGAACTGCCCGCCCAGTCCGACACCTCGATCGAGGCCGCCGAATGGGTCCGCCGCTCCATCCGCGACCACCGCCACCGCGACCGGCTCACCGCCACCGCGTCAGCCGCGACCGACGCCGCCCGCTACTCCGCCGAGGCGGTCGCCGAACGCCGCTCCCGCATCCCCGCACCGGCCATCGGGGTGGTGGATCTGCGTCACCGTGAGCGCGACCTGCGCGTGACCGAACGCCGTGAACGCGGCTACGCCAGCTATGCCGCGCAGCGGCTGTATGCGATCGACACCGAGCGCGACGACGACCGCACCCCGCCGGTGCCCGACCCGCGGAAGGCAGCAGATCAGGTATGGGCGCATGTACAGGCCGAGCTGTGGGACCGCAGCTACTTCCTGCACGTCGCCGACTGCTACACCGAAGCCGACCGCCACCTGCTCGCGCCCACGATCCCCGAACGGCACACCGGCCACAGCGACCGCCACACCGACCTCGAAGACGCGGCACGCGAATTTCTGCGCGACCACGACACCGACCCCGAACCGTCCTCACGTGGTCCTCGGGCGCGCGCCCGCCGGAACCGGCCCCAGCTCCCACCGCGGATCACCCCGGCCGACCAGTCACGCTTCGCCGCGCGCCGCACCAGCATCGCAGTTCCCTCGGACTACGACATCGTGTTGCCCTACAGCGAACTCGACGTCCCCGAGTCCACCTGGCAAGGGTCCGGGCTCGACTACGACCTCGCGGCAATGACCTCCTACCTCGGGTGGCCGTGCGTCGTCTGCTGGATCGACCGCCCCGCACGCGACCGCCGTCCCCTCCACGACCGCGACGGTGTCCCGGTCAGTGACGACGGGCTCTGCGACGTCTGCCGCGCCGACGGCCACCACCCCGGTATCCCGCCCTTGTCCACAGGTTTCGGGCTGCGCTCCTACGTCGAGTCCCGCTGCGCCCACATCACCGCGACCCACCCTCAGCAGGCTCGCGCCTTGCTCGATCGCGTCCGTGACGCCGCCGCGAATACCGGACCGACCTGGCGGTTGATCACCCGATGGATGGCGGCCAACCTCGAGCAGCCCGCCGCCTCCACGCGCCGCCCGGCTCCCGCGCCGCGACGCCCGCGCCGCAGTACTGCGCTCGGGGCCGGGCAGCGCATCGGGCGCTGCGATGCCTGCGCCCGTAACGGCATCGTCCACGCCGACAACTACTGCACCGGCTGCCGCATCGACCTCGGGCTCGTCCCCACCAGCGGCCGCACGACAGCAGCCTGACCTCCGCTCGACTTCTCTGCCCCCCTTGTTCGCCGGTCCGCCGCGGTGCCGACTCCCCGCGGCGGACCGGTCCACCAACTCCTCTCGACGGACAGGAACACACCGCCATGCCCCACCGACCGAACCGGGCGCGCCGCTTCCTCCCAGCGCTGCACCGATCACGACGCGCACGACCGATGACGATCCAGGTGCGGGTCTACCTGAACACCGACCCGACCGCGCTCCTCAGCGGCCACCCACCGCGAGCCCCGCTGGCGCTGGCGTACACCTACCGAATCCGCACCGACACCGACACCGACGATGCGTTGCTCGAGCGCGTCTTCGCGACATTCAACGACCATCCCAGCCACCACGACGACCACGAACACGCCAGCGCCTGGTACGCCCTCGGGCACCGGTCGCTCTCAGTCGGAGATGTCGTCGGCCTCGATGACCGCCACTACGCCTGCCAGTCCACGGGCTGGACACCAGTCCCCGCGCCACCGACCTGACGCGATCGTCCCGTGGGCAGTTCGGCTCGGCTCGGTCGCGATGACCGAGTCCGGGCCGAGCGTGCACAGTCCGGTCGGCGCTAGTGCGAGCCCAGCGGTGAGAACACTCGCGATCCCTACGGGAACCCTCGACTCGTTCGAACCGGCACCCGCTCCTCTGCCACCACTCGTTCATCCATCGCTGCCCCACGCCCTCTTCCGCTGCTCCGCCTCTGCGCTCCGCTCCTCCCCGTGCGCATCGCCTCATTCCCCCTCGCTCTGCCCACCTTTTCTCAAGCACACCTCTTGCATCCAGGAGTTAAATGCAGACTTTTCGGATACCAATCCGATAACGTCCAGGCACTTTACATGAAGTGCTGACAATTGCATAACCCGAACCCCTCGACTTTCTTCTCTTCGAAGCGCCCGATGGAGCTATGACCGCGACGATCCACAAAGTTGTCGCAGGCAATGGCTACCAGTATTACCTGCGCAATATCGCCGCGCACGACACCGAGTCCCGCGGACGATCCTCCCTGTCGGATTACTATTCCGCCCACGGCGAATCTCCCGGTGTCTGGCGAGGCGCCGGACTAGCGTCTCTCGGTATCGATGTGGGCACTGAAGTGACCGAGTCGCAGGTGAAATCGTTGTTCGGACTGGGTCGGCATCCGGATGCCGAAGTGATCGAAGACCGCGTCTACCAACATGAGATGGCGGCCGGTCGCACACCGAAACAGGCCGAGGACGCGGCCGATAAGGCGTCACGTATAGGCAACCCATATCGCGTGTACGCGGTCGATTCCGATTTCCGGAAGCAGTGCCTGGCGGCGTTCACCGAACACAATATTGCGCATGGAAAATCGAGAGAAGACGCGCTTTCCGACGAAGATCGCGCGCGGATCCGCACCCATGTCGCCTTCGAAATGTTCACCGAGGAGTATTCACGACCACCCCAGGACGCGCGGGAACTATCGGGGTGGATCGCCAAGAACTCACGCCCACCCACCACAGCGGTCGCCGGATTCGACATCACATTCAGCCCCGTCAAGTCGGTCTCAGTGCTGTGGGCGCTGGCGCCACTGTCGATGTCGGCGAAGATCGAGACCGCCCACCAGGCCGCCATCGCGGATGCGTTGGCGTGGTTGGAGCAGCACGGGATCTACACCCGGTTGGGTCGCAACGGCGTCCGGCAGGTCGATGTCGAAGGCATCGTGGCAGCCTGTTTCACCCACCGCGACAGCCGTGCCGGGGACCCTGACCTGCACACCCACGTCCTGATCGCCAACCGGGCCCGCACACTCGACGGCCGCTGGCGCACCCTCGACGGCGCCGCGATATATCGGGTGGTGGTCACGGTGTCGGAGATCTACAACACCCGCCTCGAACACCACCTCGAAGAGGACATCGGTGTGAAGTTCGCCGAACGCCCCGGCACCGACCCCACCAAACGCCCGATCCGCGAAATCATCGGCGTCCCAGCGCGGTTGATCGAGGCGTGGTCACGGCGGGAGACCGCGATCCGTTCCCGGGTCGGTGAGCTCGCCGCGAACTTCCAACGCATCCACGGCCGCGAACCCACCCCGACCGAACTGCGGAACCTGGCTCAGCAAGCCACCTTGGAAACCCGCCCCGCCAAACACCAATCCCGGTCGCTTACTGAACAGCGACACGGCTGGCGCGGTGAGGCCGTCGCCCTGCTCGGCTCCCGGGAGGCGGTCGCAGGCATGGTGTCGGTGGTATTGAATCCACCGTGTCCGCCGCGCGTCCGGGTCACCACGGAGTGGATCGCACGCACCGCCGACCAGGTGCTCGAAGTCGTGGCCGAGCACCGCTCGACCTGGCGGCCGGCGAATGTGCGCGCCGAGATCGAACGCCAGATCCGTGGCCGGGTACGCGGCAGCGACTGGGAACAGGCCGCCGAGGCGGTGCTTACCGCGGCTCTCGACCCCGCCCGTTCGATCACATTCGATGATCCCGATATCGCCGCCGAGCCCGAACTCGCCAGCGTCCCGGATGCGCTGCGCCGCCGCGATCGCACCAGCGTCTACACCCCGGGCGATGCCCGCGTTTTCACTTCCTCCCGGATTCTGATCGCCGAGGACGCGTTGATCGAGTTGTCGGTGCAGCCGGGCGCGCGCCGGCTCGAGCCCGAAGTCGTCGCGGCGGCGATCCGTGAACACGACATCGCGCACCCTGATCGAGCGTTGAATACCGGTCAACGCAGCGTGATAGAGGAATTCGCCACCTCCGGTCTGCGCGTGCACACCGCGAACGCGCCGGCTGGAGCCGGCAAGACCACCGCGATGTCGGTGCTCACCCGAGCCTGGGAGAACAGTGGCGGTGCGGTGCTGGGGCTCGCGCCCACCGCCGCAGCAGCCGCGGTCCTGGGTGAATCGATCCGGGCCCGCTGCGAAACCGTCGACAAACTCCTTACCGTCATCGACCTGCACCGGCCTGGCCCGACCGACCCGGCATCCGAAAAAGCTCACCCGCCGCCGTTGCCGCAGTGGGTCCTCGACATCGACGCCGACACCCTCGTCATCGTCGACGAACACGTCAAAATCAGCACCCTCAAACGGTTGAAACTTCTGCGGTTCCTCACCGCCCGCGGCGCGACGATCCGCTGCCTGGGCGATGACCACCAACTCCCCGCCATCGACGCCGGAGGTGTCGAAGCCGACATGACCGCCGCCGCACCCGAGCGCACCCTCACCCTCACTCATGTCGTGCGGTTCGCCTCCACCGCCGAAGCATCAGCGAGTTTGCTGCTACGCGACGGCGACCCGACCGCACTCGGCTGGTACCTCGACAACAACCGGGTGCACGGCGGGCACACCGGCGCAACCCATGACAACGCCTACACCGCGTGGGCAGCCGACCACGCCGCAGGTCGGGAGGCGATCATGCTGGCCGCCAACCACGACACCGTCACCACCCTCAACACCCGCGCCCGCGCCGACCGCCTCACCCGTGAGGGCAGCATCGGCGGGCTGGAAGTGGTGCTCGCCGACGGCACGTCGGCGTCGGTGGGTGACACCATCCGCACACGCCGCAACAGATCGAAACTGCGCCTCGGCACCCGTGACTGGGTGCGCAACGGCTACACCTGGACCGTCACCGCGGTACACGCCGACGGCAGCATCACCGCCCGCCACCACAGAAAATCCGCAGAAAGTGTGCGACTGCCCGCCGACTACGCGGCCCGGTACGTGCGCTTGGGATACGCCGCGACGATCGATTCCGCTCAGGGAATCACCGCCGACACCTGTCACGTCGTACTCACCGGCGGCGAGACCCGACAGCAGTTGTATGTCGCGATGACCCGCGGTGTGTACGCCAACCACACCTACGTTCCCTCGGCATTGAGCGGCGAGGAAGGTTCCTTCTACACCGAACCCGCGGTATTTCCGCGCACCGCGGTCGAGAACCTCATCGGCATTCTCGCCCGTGACGGCGCACAGAAATCCGCGACCACCCAGCTGCGTGACGCCCTGGACCCGCATCGGCGGATCGGGCGCGCACTCGCCATCTACCACGACAGCATCGCCCTGGCTGCGGAAAAAGCGCTCGGCCTGAGCGCACTCGAATACCTCGACACCGCCGCCGAGACACTGCACCCGGGCCTGTCCGACAGCCCCGCCTACCCGACTTTGCGCGGGCACCTCGCGACACTCGCCGCCACCGGCGCCGACCCCGTAGCGGTACTTCGTGCGGCCATTGCTGAACGCGAACTCGACACCGCCGCTGATCCCGCCGCTGTCCTGGACTGGCGCATCGATCCGACCGGTGCGCACTCGACCGGAACCGGGCCACTGCCGTGGACACCGGCCATTCCGTCCGGGCTCGACACCACGTCCACCCAAACCGACGCCCGCGCCCGCATCCTCACCGAACTCGCCACCCAGATCCGCCGCGACACCACCGGCTGGAGCCCACTCACCGCACCCGCATGGGCACGGCCCCTGCTCCGCACCGACTCCGACTTGCTCGCCGACCTCGCCGTCTGGCGGGCGAGCCTGCACATCCCCGACACCGACCTCCGGCCGACCGGACCCCGCCGCTACCCCGTCCGTGAACGTGTCCAGCAACGGATGCTCAACGCGCAGATCGACGCCGCGCTCGGCGACCCCATGCGTCCGGTTCACCGGTGGGCCGACACCGTGCGCAATATCGAACCCCGGATTCTCGACGACCCGCACTGGCCCGCGATCGCCGAACGCATCGACCTCGCCGACCGCGCAGGCATCGACATCACCACCCGCCTGAACACCGCCGCCGACCTCAAGCCGTTACCGGACGAGATGCCCGCCGCCGCATTGTGGTCGCGCCTGGAACTCGATCCCTCGGCACTCGACGCCCCCGACCACAACCTGCGCCCGGACTGGATCACCGACCTCCACGACATCCTCGGTCCCGACACCGCCGACCGAGTCACCACAGACCCGGCTTGGCCGCGAGTCGTCGCCGCCATCGACCAAGCCACCGGCACCGGATGGACACCGCGACAACTCCTGGCCACCGCCCACGAACTTCTCACCGCCGCCACACCTGATGACGCCACCGGACTACGCCCCGACCAGATCGCCGCCGCCCTCGCCTGGCGCATCGACGCACTCCTGCACCACACACCCACCACCCCAGCCACACAGAGCAGGTCCATGAACGAACACATCGCCACCCCCATGACCGAACCCGCCGCCCACGAACATCCACCCGACACCGAATCACCTCCCCGTGACCGCGATGTCCCCCCACGTTCACTATCCACACCGTCGGCCGCACAAACCAGCGGAGCCATCACGAAGATCGATGTGATCGCGGAGCTGTTCCGTCAGGGACGCATCCGTACAGCGGTACATCGGTTCCGCGAGTTCCAGGACCGTCTCACCGAGGAGCAACGCTGGGTCCTGGAAGCCATCGCCGACACCCTCTACCACCACCCGTTCCCTATTGCGGCCGCACATCTACGTCGTGCTGGTCAGCGCTTCCCCGACCATCGGGCGCTCATCGACGCCTGTACCCCGGCCAGCGATCCTGGTGTCTACCAAGACCTTCCCGACTACAGGCGGATATCGCCGAGCTATGACCGGGAACGTAGCGACCGCGCAGCACGTGACGACGACACCCGATACGAACCGGACCTGATCCATGACCCGCTCCCCGACCCGCAAGTGCGTGTACGCCACCAGGAGCAGGACTATCACGACACCCGCGCCGGGATCGACGACCAGCCCTGGACACGCCCTGACGCCCACGAGGTCCGCCGACTGACCGATGACCCCGACCTACCCCACTCCCATCTACCTCCACTGCCCCGGCCTACCACTGCACCGCCACGCGAATCCGACCCGCTCGCCGTACGCGGATACCGCCGCGACGAAGCCGCAGATCCCACCCCAGCCGCCTATGCCCTCGACTACGACAAGGCCGCAACCCACCGCTTACGCGGCCTGGAATGCGTCGCATGCAGCATCGAACGCCGCCCCGCCGACGCCACCCCCATCCCGCCCCGGCGATCCGACGACGGCCTCTGCCACGACTGCCGCGACACCAACCAACCCAGCATCCCCGACCACGACCCCGCCCAACACCCCACCACACGCGCGAACCACCTCGCCGCTACCAAACCCCTCACCACCGTCCACGCCATCCTGCGCCGCGACTGGAAAGCCACACCCCACCCGGACCGCCGCGCTCAGATCGAAGCCTGGGTCCACGAGCATCCCCTCACCGATACCCCGCCGATCTACACCCCACCGGTCGACAATCAGCTGTTCACGCTCACCGACACCGAAATCACCGACCGGATTACCGAACTCCGGCAACAACTCGCCCTCATCGACACCCACACCACCGCCTTCGCCCCCGCCCCGCCCGAACCCGGCGACCTGCTCGACGCCGATCAACTCGCCGACCGTCACCACGCCGCCCAAGACGCGATCCGAGCCGCGCGCCACGCCGACGAACTCCTTCACGCCGCCACCCGCGCGCTTCAGGCCACCCGCACAGAACTGGCCACTCACCGACAGCGCCTCGATGAAACACCTACCCGGCAGCGCCGCACCCGGCACGTCCTGAACACCCGCATCAACGAACTCCTCGGTCTACAAGCAGCCCACGAACGCGAACTCACTCGCGCACGCTGCGATGCCCGCGAAGCCCGACGCAACGCCACCAACCATGCCGGAACACCGGATCACTGGGATGACACTCTCGCCGACAGCCCCGAAGGAAGTCGACCCTGCCAGCCTCGGAACCATACCGATAGCAACCGCGCGGCAGTCGAGCAGTTCGTCACCGATACCCGGAACGAGATCGAACAACTCCATGCTGAACGGCGGCGACGACACAACCTGGCTCCTGCGCAGCACCAACACGAACACGCCCTACGGCACGCAGACCGGACCGAAATGGACCTGACGACACCCGACCCTGCCACCTCACCCGGCCACGACCCGGACATGGACCGAGGTCTCTGAAGCGACTTCTCCTACAAGCAGCCGACCAAATCCCGACCACGTAACACCGATGTGTGTAGCGATCGCGCGATCGCCGACTACCCACACCAAGTCGAGTCTTCCCGCGGTCAGCGTCCGTGCGCTTCCCGTCCTCATTCGCGTTCCTGGGCCGAGCTTCTCGTCCGATTCGATGATGGAGCGGGCGATAGTGGCACGGTCCGGGTGCCGAGGCCGTCATGGAAGCGACGTGCCGCCTCATCGAGCAGGCCACCGATCTGCCTGTGCCGTCCAGCAGCGCTCGCATTCGGGACCGTGACCTGAGACATGAGGGTCAGCAAGCGAGCATGCACCCCGCACGTATGTCCGGCGCAGCCGGGAGCGGCGGGCGTACTACCGCCGCAGTGAGGCCGACTCTTCGAAGCTGTGCTGGAGCCACTCGGTGAGTGAGCGTCCTGCGTCGAGTACGTGATTTTCGGCAATGTCACGGGCGCGGGCCGCGTCACGTGCTGCCAGCGCCTCGATGAGGCGATCGTGGTCGTCGAGGGAATGTTGTTCGCGTTCGGGAAACAGCCGCAGGAAGTTCGACGGCACTACGCGCGCGGACTGTCCGATCTGAGTCAGCAGGCGCGCAGAGTGCGAGGCGCGGTGGATTTCCTGATGAAAGCGCCAGTTGGCCTCGGCAATCGCATCCTCACCCGATCGTGAGGCGACTGTGGCGGCAAGTTCGCGCAGGTGCCGCAACTCTTCGTCGCTCGCACGCTCGGCGGCCCACGCTGCGGCCTGGCCGGTGAGTACCCCGAGGATGGTGAAGCTGTCCATGATGTCGCCGGGGCTGATGCCGATGACAGTGATGCCACTGCGGGGGGCGACACGCACCAAGCCTTCGTAGGACAGCTCCAGCAGTGCTTCACGCACCGGCGTGCGACTGGTGGCGAACTCCTCGGTGATGGCGTCGAGATCGATTCGCGCGCCGGCGGGTAACGCTCCGGTCAGAATTCGATCGCGTAGTTCACGGGCCGCTCGCTCGCGGACCGTGCCGGCGATGTCGACCGCGCGTGGTGCCATCGCCGAAGTGTAGCAGTGTCACTATGCCAGGTTTGAAATCTGATATGTCAGATGTTAGATTCCAAATATGGCAGTGAGGCACGGCGACCAGATGACGTTGGTCGCGTTCATGCAGGCGGGCAACACATCGGTCTACGCGGGATCTTGGCGCCATCCGGACACCGAACACGGGTATCTCGACGCGTCCTACTACGCGAAGATCGGACGGCAACTCGAGGAGGGTTGCTTCGATCTGATGTTCTTCGACGACCGGCTGGCAATGCCGGGTATCTATGCGAATTCGGTCTACGAGGCGGTGCGTTACGGCGCCCGGCCGGTCAAGCTGGACTTGGGCGTCGTCCTCGGGGTTCTGGCGCAGACCACCGCACGCATCGGCCTGGGCGCGACCTATTCCACCACCTACTATGCGCCGTTCCACGTCGCGCGGACCTTCGCCACGCTGGACCATCTCTCCGGCGGCCGCGCCGCCTGGAACGTGGTGACCTCGGTCAACGACAGCGAGGCGCAGAACTTCGGCGTGCAGGCGCACCTCGGTCACGACAAGCGTTACGAGCGGGCCGACGAATTCCTCGAGGTCGTCGGCGGACTGTGGGACAGCTGGGACGAGAACGCGATCGTGCACGACCGGAACGCCGGGGTCTACGCCGATCCGGCGAAGGTGCACGAACTCGGCCACGTCGGCCGGTTCTTTTCGGCGCGTGGGCCGCTGACGGTTCCCCGCACCCCGCAGGGTCGACCGGTGATCATCCAGGCAGGTTCCTCCGGCCGCGGGCGTGAATTCGCCGCACGGTGGGCAGAATTGATCTTCACCGGTGATCCCGGCCTCGAGGTGGCCCGCGCCCACTACGCGGACCAGAAGGCCATGATCGCGGACGCGGGACGTGACCCCGCGGCGGTGCGGATCTGCCCGATGGCGTACGCGGTGGTCGGGGAATCCGAACAGCACGCCGCAGAGCGCGAGGCGATGCTGCTCGAGGATCTCGTGCATCCGATGGCGTCGCTGACCCTGCTCTCGGAGTTGATGAACTACGACTTCTCCCGACACGACCTGGACGATCCGGTGACCGACGAGCTGATCGCCTCGGTGTCGGGTATCCGAGGTCTCGTGCAGAATCTGCGCACCCATATCGGCGGCACCGTCACAGTGGGTGATCTGGCCGGACATCGCGCGACGTTGTTGCAGGGCCCGCGTTTCGTGGGCACCGGCGCGCAGGTTGCCGAACAGATGGTCGAATGGTTCCATGCCGACGCGTGCGACGGTTTCGTCCTCGCCGCAACCCATATGCCGGGATCGTTCGAGGATGTCGTGCGCATGGTGGTTCCGCATCTGCAACGCGGGGGTCTGTTCCGCTCCGCCTACGAGGGCACGACCTTGCGTGATCATCTCGGTCTGGCACACCCCACCGCCACGACCACCCGGCCGGTCGCGTGAAGAGCGGCTCACACGACGCCATGCTGGCGGGAGTACGGGTGCTCGACCTCGCTACCCTGGCCGCCGCGCCACTTGCCGCAACCTATCTCGGGGAGTTCGGCGCCGATGTGATCAAGGTGGAACAGCCCGGCGTCGGCGATCCGATCCGCACCTGGGGCGCGCAACGCGACGGTGTGGGGCTGATGTGGAAATCGGTGTCGCGCAACAAACGGTCGATCACCCTGGACTTGCGCGGTCCCGAAGGGCAGAAGTTGGTGCGGCGGTTGGTCGAGAAGGTGGACGTGGTCGTCACCAACACCCGGCCGCAGACCCTGCGGAAATGGCGACTGGATTATCCGAGTCTGCGGGAGGTCAATGCACGGATCGTGATGCTGCACATCACCGGTTTCGGCTTGACCGGCCCGAAGAGCGGACGCCCCGGCTTCGGCACACTCGGTGAGGCGATGAGCGGCTTCGCCCACATCACCGGCGAAGCCGACGGCCCGCCCACCCTGCCGCCGTTCATGCTCGCCGACGGCGTCGCATCCCTCAACGCCGCCTACGCGGTGCTGATGGCGCTCTACCACCGCGACGTACACGGCGGTCCGGGACAACTGATCGACATCAACCTCGTCGACCCCCTAGCCCGTCTGCTCGAGCAGACGCTGCTCGGCTACGACCAACTCGGCACAGTCGCTCAGCGGGCGGGCAATCGCTGGGACATCTCCGCACCCCGCAACACCTACCGCACTGCCGACGGCAAATGGCTCGCTATGTCCGGCAGCTCGCCGGCACTGGCGTTGCGGGTGTTCCGCGCTATCGGACGGCAGGATCTCGTCTCGGACGCCGAGTTCTCCGATCCGCAACGACGTCTGGCGCGGGCTCGCGAGGTGGACGACGTCGTCGCCGACTGGGTGGCCGGAAAGACGCTCGCCGAGGCGATGGCAGTGTTCGAAGCCGAAGAGGTCGCCGCCGCACCGGTTTACGACATCACCGATCTGGTACGCGACGAACAGCTACGACACCGTGAAGTGTTCGTGCCGGTCACCGACGACGAACTGGGGACCATGACGGTGCAGGCCCCGGTGCCCCGCTTCTCCGGAACCCACGGCCGCGTCGACCATCTCGGCCCCCGGCTCGGCGAGCACAACGCCGAGGTCTACAGCGAACTACTCGGACTCGACGACACCGAGCTGACCGACCTGCACGACCGCGGCGTGCTGTGAATCACCACCGAACAAAGGAATTCGACGAATGACTCTGCTGATCCGCCGCTCCGAACTCGCGCTGCCAGCCTGCAACGACCACATGTTCGACAAGGCGCTCGCCAGCGGCGCGGACCTGGTGTTCCTCGATCTGGAGGACGCCACCCCCGAATCACTCAAAGAGAAGTCGCGGGAGAAAGCGATCACCGCGCTCACCGAACTGGACTGGGGTCGAACCGTTCCCGCCATCCGGATCAACGGCCTCGACACCCCCTGGTGCCACGACGACATCATCGAGATCGTCACCCGTGCCGGCGCGAACCTGCACACCATCGTGGTTCCCAAGGCCCGCACCGCCCGCGATGTGTGGTGGGTCGACGTGCTGCTCACCCAACTCGAGGACAAGCTCGGACTCACCCGCAAGATCCGGCTCGAGGTGCTGATCGAGGAGGTGGAGGGGCTCGCCAACGCCGAGGAGATCGCTGCCGCCAGTCCTCGGGTGGACGCGCTCATCTTCGGTGTCGGCGACTTCTCGCTGTCCCAGGGTGCGCGCGTGGACACCAACTTCGAACCCCTCGGCGACTACCCCGGCGACTTCTGGCACTACGCGCGCAACAAGGTCCTGGTCGCCGCGCGCATCGCGGGCGTGCTGGCCATCGACGCTCCGTTCCCGGACTACGGCAACGTCGAAGGCTACGAACGCGACGCCCGACGCGCATCGCTGCTCGGCTATACCGGCAAATGGGCCATCCATCCCACCCAGGTCCCGATCGCCAACACCGTCTACTCCCCCACCACCGAAGAGATCGCTTTGGCCGAACGTAATATCGCCGCCTATCGTGAGGCGGAGGCGAAGGGGCGGGGTGCGGTCGGTGTCGACGGCGTCTTGGTCGACGCCGCCCATATCAAGATGGCGCGGGCGACCCTGGCGCGGGCCGCCGCGATCGACCCTGAACGCACGCATTCGGCATCGGCGCTGGTCTGAGCAACGCCCGATCATCCCGTTCTGGGGGCGCCTCATTCGCGGCTCGGTCGACATGGCGACCGAGCCGCTGCCGAGCCATGGCAGCCGAACCCCGGGCTACTCGGTGGGCATGGCGGTCGAAGCCGCCCGTTCACGTGGAAGCGACATCGGTGACGAGGTGGTTGTCGCGGCTTTCGGTGGTAACGAGCCCGAGGTCGACCAGGATTTCGCTGGTGGCCTTGGCGAAGTTGAGGGTGACGAAGTGCAGGCAGGGCACGCCCTCGCCGATGAGGCGCTGGGCGATTTCGGTGGCGATCTCTATGCCTGCCGCACGCACCGCCGCGCGGTCCTCCTCCGCTTCGTCGCCTGCCGCGCAGTGTAGGCGTTCGAGCACCGCGCCGGGCAGCGGTCGTCCACAGAGTTCTTGTGCGCGGGCGACGGTGCGCAGCGAAGTAATCGGCATCAGTTCGGGAATGATCGGCTTGGCACCTTCGATCTGGTCGAGCGCGGCGACGCGATCGCGTAGTCGCAGATAGTATTCGACATCGAAGAACATCTGGGTAATCGAATAATCGGCGCCCGCACGCAGTTTGGCCACGAGATGGGCGGTGTCGTGATCGAGGTCGGGTGAACGGTGGTGCCCCTGGGGGAAAGAGGCCACACCGATGTGGAAGTCACCGAGGTCGCGCACCATCCTGACCAATTCCTCGGCATACTCGACACCCTCGGGATGTTTGACCCATTCCCCCAGCGGGTCGCCGGGCGGGTCCCCGCGCAACACGAGCACATTGCGGATGCCGGAATCAGCGTAGGAGCCGATCAACGACCGCAGCTCGGCAACGCTGTGCCCGACCGCGGTCAGGTGCGCGACGGGCAGCAGGGTGGTCTCCTCGGCGAGTTGCCTGGTAACCCGCACGGTGCGGTCCTTGGTCGAGCCTCCGGCGCCGTAGGTCATCGACACGAATGCCGGACGTAGGCACTCCAACTCGCGCACCGCACGCCACAGCCTGGCCTCGCCGGCCGCGTCCCGTGGTGGGTTGAACTCGACCGAGAACGGTACCGGTCCGCCCGAACGGGACAGCAAGCTCTGCGCGACCGATGAGGTCGCGGATGGCTGGTTCCGCAACCGGGCAGGGGGGTGAATCATCAGTCTCCCGTCAGTTCGATGAGCAGGTCGCCACCTTCGACCTGCTGCACCTTCGTCGTCGCGATCCGCGCGACCACACCCGCGCGGGGCGCGGTGATGGCAGCTTCCATCTTCATAGCCTCGATGGTGGCGATGGTGTCACCGACCGCGACGGTGTCGCCCTCGGCCACCGACAGCGTCACCACACCGGCGAACGGCGCGGCCACATGCGCGGGGTTGGTCTTGTCGGCCTTCTCCGCGGCGGGCACCTCACTGGCGACCGAGCGGTCACGCACCGCGATCGGGCGCAGCTGACCGTTGAGGATGCACATCACCGTGCGCATCCCCTTCTCGTCGGGTTCGGAGATCGCCTCCAGCCCGATGAGCAGCGTCACGCCCTTCTCCAACTGCACCTTGTGTTCCTCACCCCGGCGCAGACCGTAGAAAAACTGGTTCGCCGACAACCCCATGGTGTCGCCGTACTTCTCCTGGTGCGCCAGGAACTCCGCGGTCGGGCCCGGGAACAGCAGCCGGTTCAGGGTCGCGCGCCGCTGCTGGGAGTCAGCGGACAGTCCGGCTTCGTCCCGCGCGGAGAGTGTGACCTCCGATTCGGCCGTCGCCCGGCCGTCCAGGGCACGGCTGCGGAACGGCTCGGGCCAGCCGCCGGGCGGGGTGCCCAGCTCACCACGCAGGAACCCGATCACCGAGTCCGGGATGTCGTAGCGAGCCGGGTCGGCGGCGAAGTCGTCGGCGTCCACGTCGGTGCCGACCAGCGCCAACGCCAGGTCGCCGACCACCTTCGACGAGGGCGTCACCTTCACCAGCCTGCCGAGCACCCGGTCGGCGGCCGCGTACTGGGCTTCGACCTCCTCGAACCGGTCGCCGAGGCCGAGCGCGATGGCCTGCTGACGCAGGTTCGAGAGCTGGCCGCCCGGGATCTCGTGGGTGTACACCCGGCCCGTCGGTGCGGGCAGACCGGACTCGAAGGGCGCGTACACCTTACGCAGCGCCTCCCAGTACGGCTCCAGATCGCACACCTTCTGCAGGTCCAGGCCGGTGTCGTAGTCGGTGTGCGCCGCGGCGGCGACGATCGCCGACAGGGCGGGCTGACTGGTCGTGCCCGCCATCGCCGCGCTCGCGCCGTCGACCGCGTCGGCGCCCGCCTGCCATGCCGCCAGGTAGGTGGCCAGCTGACCGCCCGGGGTGTCGTGGGTGTGTACGTGCACCGGCAGGTCGAAGTTGCTGCGCAGCGCGGTCACCAGCTTCGCCGCGGCGGGCGCCCGCAGCAGTCCGGCCATGTCCTTGATGGCCAGCACGTGCGCGCCGGCGTCGACGATCTGCTCGGCCAGCTTCAGGTAGTAGTCCAGCGTGTAGAGATCCTCGCCCGGGTTCAGCAGGTCACCGGTGTAGGACAGCGCGACCTCGGCGACCGCGGTCCCGGTCTCGCGCACGGCCTCGATCGCCGGACGCATCTGATCGACATTGTTGAGCGCGTCGAAGATCCGGAAGATATCGATACCGGTGCTGGTGGCCTCGGAGACGAACGCCCGGGTCACCTGCTCCGGATACGGCGTGTAACCCACGGTGTTGCGGCCACGCAGCAACATCTGCAGACAGATATTCGGAATCGCCTCGCGCAGGGCGGCCAGCCGCTCCCACGGATCCTCGTAGAGGAATCGCAGGCCGACGTCGTAGGTGGCGCCACCCCAGGCCTCGATCGAGAGCAGTTCCGGGGTCAATCGCGCCACGTGCCCGGCCACGCCGAGCAGGCCGTTGGTACGCACGCGCGTGGCCAGCAGGGACTGGTGGGCGTCGCGGAAGGTCGTGTCGGTGACGCCGACGGCCTTCTGCTCACGCAGGGCTTGCGCGAAACCCTCCGGGCCCAGCGCCAGCAGCCGCTGCCGCGAACCGTCCGGCGGTGCGACACTCAGATCGATCGCGGGCAGCTTGTCGTGCGGGTACACCCGGGTCGGACGCTCGCCGTGCGGCTTGTTGACCGTCACATCGGCGAGGTACTCGAGGATCTTCGAGGCGCGGTCCGCGGGCCGGTTCTCGACGAGCAGTTCGGGCCGTTCGTCGATGAACGAGGTGGTCACCTGCCCCGCCCGGAAGTCCGCGTCATCCAGCACCGCCTGCAGGAAGGGGATATTGGTGGTGAGTCCTCGGATGCGGAACTCGGCGATCGCGCGGCGCGCGCGGGCCACCGCGCTGGGGAAGTCTTTTCCCCGGCAGGTGAGCTTGACCAGCATGGAGTCGAAATGAGCGCCGATCTCGGCGCCGACGTGGGTGCCGCCGTCCAGGCGCACACCGGCTCCGCCAGGGGTGCGGTAGCCGGTGATACGTCCGGTGTCGGGGCGGAAGCCGTTGGCCGGGTTCTCGGTGGTGATGCGGCACTGCAGGGCCGCGCCACGGATCGCGACGGTGTCCTGGCTCAGCCCCAGCTCGGCGAGACTCTCACCTGCGGCGATCCGCAATTGCGCCTGCACCAGGTCGACATCGGTGATCTCCTCGGTCACCGTGTGCTCCACCTGAATACGCGGATTCATCTCGATGAAGACGTGGTTGCCGCGCTCGTCGAGCAGGAACTCCACGGTGCCCGCGTTGCAGTAGCCGATCTGGCGCGCGAAGGCGACCGCGTCCGCGCAGATCCGCTCGCGCAGCGCGGGGTCGAGGTTCGGCGCGGGCGCCAGCTCGATGACCTTCTGGTGGCGTCGCTGCACCGAGCAGTCGCGCTCGAACAGGTGCATGACATTGCCCTGGCCGTCGGCCAGGATCTGCACCTCGATGTGGCGCGGGTTCATCACCGCCTGCTCGAGGAAGACGGTCGCATCGCCGAACGCCGATTCCGCCTCGCGCGAGGCGGCCTCGATGGCCTCCCGCAACTGGGCGGGCTCGGCCACCCGGCGCATACCGCGACCACCGCCACCGGCGACCGCCTTGACGAAGATCGGGAACTCCAGCTCGCGCGAGGCCTCGAGCAGTTGCTCCACGTCGGCGGAGGGTTCGCTGGACTTCAGCACCGGCAGCCCGGCGGCCCTGGCAGCCTCGATCGCGCGGGCCTTGTTGCCCGCCAGTTCCAGGATGTCGGAGGACGGGCCGATGAAGGTGATGCCCTCGCGCGCGCAGGCCGCCGCCAATTCCGGGTTCTCCGACAGGAAGCCGTAGCCTGGATAGACAGCATCGGCACCCGCCGACTTGGCGGCGTCGATGATCGCCTCGATCGACAGATAGGCCCGCACGGGATGTCCGGGCTCGCCGATCTGATAGGACTCCGCCGCCTTGAGCCGATGCACCGAGTTGCGGTCCTCGTACGGGAAGACCGCGACGGTGCCGATGCCGAGCTCGTAGGCGGCGCGGAACGCGCGGATGGCGATCTCGCCACGATTGGCTACCAGGACTTTGGAGAACATGGATCGGTCGACCTCATCGGATGTCGGCGCGCGGGTCACGCGGGATAACGGGAATCGACGGCCCGCACTGTTCGTACGGGCCGTCGATGGTGGACGGAAGCAGATCAGGCGACGATGGACCGCTGCGGGACGCCGACGTACTCGCTCAGCGGCCGGATCAGCGCGTTGGACTCGCCCTGTTCGACGATGTGCGCGGTCCAGCCGGTGATCCGGCTCATCACGAAGATCGGAGTGAACACTTCGATGTCGAAACCGAGCAGGTAATAGGCAGGGCCGGTCGGGAAGTCCAGATTGGGCTTGATCCCGGTCGCTTCGTTCATGGTGCGCTCGAGAATCTCGTACATCTGCACCCACTTGCCGCCGTCGGTGGCGGCGGCGATGTCCAGGAACGCTTTCTTCATGGTGGGCACCCGGGAGTCACCGTTCTTGTAGACCCGGTGGCCGAAGCCCATGACCTTTTCCTTCTTCGCCAGCTTCTCGCGCATCCACGCTTCGGCCAGGGACGGGTCGCCGATGG
Source organism: Nocardia higoensis NBRC 100133 (assembly GCF_000308595.1). GTDB lineage: Bacteria > Actinomycetota > Actinomycetes > Mycobacteriales > Mycobacteriaceae > Nocardia > Nocardia higoensis. The sequence continues at coordinate 81,641 of NZ_BAGA01000184.1, forward strand.
CGAGCATGTCGTGCATGACCGCTTCGTTGGCGCCGCCATGCAGAGGACCTTTGAGTGCCCCGATGGCTGCGGTGACCGCGCTGTAGATGTCCGACAGCGTCGAGGTGACCACGCGGGCGGCGAAGGTGGAGGCGTTGAAACTGTGCTCGGCGTACAGGATCAGCGAGACTTCGAACGCCTTCACCAGCTCCGGTGCGGGGATCTCCCCGAAGCACATGTTCAGAAAGTTCTGCGCATACCCGAGATGGGAATGCGGGGCGATCGGGTCGAGACCGCGCCGACGCCGTTGATCGGCGGCAACGATGGTCGGCAGGACAGCCAGCATGCGCAATGCCTTGGCGCGGTTGGCCTTCGCGGAATTGTCATCCTCGAGCGGGTCTTCGGCGCCCAGGTAGCTGATCGCGGTGCGCACCACATCCATCGGGTGGCAATTGTCGGGCAGCTTGGCCACCAACGACAGCAACGACCGGTCGGCGCGGCGAGACGCGCGTTCCTGCTGGGCGAAGCGCTCCAACTCGGCGTCGGTGGGCAGTTCGCCGTACCAGAGCAGGTAGGCGACCTGCTCGAAGGAGCAGTGCGCCGCCAGATCCTGGACCGGATAGCCGCGGTAGGTCAGCGAATTCGTTTCCGGCACCACCTTGGAGACAGCGGTGGTGTCGACGACGACCCCTGCCAACCCCTTGTAGATGGTCGGTATCGCGGTATCCGTCATCACTGATCCCTTCTCAGTGTGAAATTGAAGACCTCGGAATCGAATTCGTTGTAGCGCTCGTACTGCAGCAACTCGTAGAGGCGGCTGCGGTGCTGCATATGGTCGAGCAGACCGGATTGGGTGCCCTCGGCGAAGATCTCGCGCAAGCCGGCCTCCGCGGCGAACATGGCCAGGCGCAGAGTGGTGACCGGGTAGATGACGGCGTTGTAGCCGATCTTCTCCAGGGTCGAGGCCGACAGCAGGTCCGACTTGCCGAACTCGGTCATATTCGCCAGCAACGGGGTGTCGATGGCGGCACGGAACTTCTCGAAGTCCGCCGGGGTGTGCAGCGCTTCGGTGAAGATCAGGTCCGCGCCTGCCTCGGCGTAGGCTTTCGCGCGATCGACCGCCGCGTCGATCCCCTCGATGCCCGCGGCGTCGGTGCGCGCGCAGATCACGAAGTTCGGGTCGCGGCGCGCGGAGACGGCGGCGGCCAGCCTGCGCACCATCTCGTCGGTGGGCACCACGGCCTTGCCGTCGAGATGACCGCAGCGCTTCGGGTTGACCTGGTCCTCGAGATGGCAACCCGCGATCCCGGCTTCCTCGAGGACGGTGACCGTCCGCGCTGCGCTCATCGGCTCACCGAAGCCGGTGTCGGCATCGATGAGCACCGGCAGGTCGGTGACCCGTGCAATCTGGTGGCCGCGCCCGGCGACTTCGGTCAGGGTGGTCAGCCCGATATCGGGCAGACCGAGGTCGGCCGAGAGAACGGCACCGGAAACATAGACACCCTCGAATCCGATCTCCTGGATGAGCTTGGCGACCAGCGGGTTGAACGCCCCCGGGATGCGCTGGATGCTGCCCGAGGACAGGCCCGCGCGGAAGGCGAGACGCTTGTCGCCGGCCGAAGTGGTCGAGGCGAGCAGGCCGGACATCAGAACAGTCCCTTCGGCGACCGGGGCGCGCGGGCGAGCACGTCCGCGGAGACGGTGAACGTGAGCTCCGACAACTCACTCGCGGACAGCTCACCCGCGCGCTGGACCACCTCGAGGAAGCGGTCCTGCTCGGCCGAATCGATGACACCCTCGGCAAGGGTGCGGAACTTGGTGATGTACTGCTCACGGGCGAACGGACGAGCGCCCAGCGGGTGAGCGTCGGCGACGGCCAGCTCGTCGGTGATGACTTCGCCGCTCTTCAAGGTGATCTCCGCGCGGGCGCCGAATGCCTTCTCGTTCGGATCGGTGGAGTGGTAGCGGCGCGTCCATTCCGGGTCCTCGGCGGTGGAAATCTTGCGCCACAGCTCCACGGTGTCCGGACGCTGGGCGCGCTCGGGCGCGTAGGAGCGCTCGTGATGCCAGGTGCCGTCCTGCAGCGCGACGGCGAAGATGTACATCACCGAGTGGTCAAGGGTTTCGCGCGAGGCGGTGGGGTCGAACTTCTGCGGATCACCCGAGCCGGTGCCGATGACCACGTGGGTGTGGTGGCTGGTGTGCAGCACGATCGAGGCGATCTGCTCCAGATCGCCGATCCGGTCCCGCATGCGCCGAGCCAGGTCGATCGGGGCCTGCGACTGGTATTCGGCGGAGTGTTCCTTGGTGTAGGTGTCGAGGATGCCGAGCTTGGGCTCGCCCGGTCCCGGCAGCGGGACCGAGTACTCCTTGTCCGGGCCGCCGAGCAGCCAGGCGATCACACCGTCCTCACCTTCCCAGATCGGTGACGGCGCGCCTTCGCCGCGCAGTGCCCGGTCGACGGCCTCGACGGCCATCTTGCCCGCGAAAGCGGGCGCGTAGGCCTTCCAGCTGGAGATCTCCCCCTTGCGGGACTGCCGGGTGGCGGTAGTCGTGTGCAGCGCCTGGCCGATGGCCTGATAGATGGTCTCGGCATCCAGGCCGAGCAGGGTGCCGATGCCCGCGGCCGCCGAGGGGCCGAGGTGGGCGACGTGGTCGATCTTGTGCTCGTGCAGGCAGATCGAGCGCACCAGATCCACCTGGATCTCGTAACCGGTGGCCAAGCCGCGGATCAGGTCGTGGCCGTTGCGGCCGGTGTGCTGGGCCACCGCCAGGATGGCGGGGATGTTGTCGCCGGGATGGGAGTACTCGGCGGCCAGGAAGGTGTCGTGGAAATCCAGCTCCCGCACCGCCACGCCGTTGGCCCACGCCGCCCATTCCGGAGAGAACCGGCCCTCGGCACCGAACACGGTGGCGCCCGGCTGGTATGGATGTGCCAGCGCCTGCGCTCGCGCGTTGGATACCGAGCGGCGAGTAAGTGCAGCGGCCGCGACAGCCGCATTGTCGATGATCCGGTTGATGATCATCTCCTCGACCTCTGCCGTGACCTCGACCGGATCCGCGGCGACTTCGGCGATGCGCCAGGCCAGGTGTTCCTCGCGCGGGAATTGCTCGGCCGAGCGATGAGTGCGGACGAGATGATTTTTCACGGGTTCAGGCCTCCGAGGCGTCGTCGTATTCGGTTGTTTTGAACGCTACCGACGTCGGCACAAGCAGGAAAGACGTTGCATCAGGCGAATCTTGTGGAAGCGGTACAGCGAATCTGCGAAACTTGTGTAAGCCTTCCCGATGTCGGCGGAAATTGTCCGACACAGGGCAACGAGTTACCCTGTACACACCTCTCCGAGCGAGCCGGTTCCGTCGTAGGAGGTCCGATATCGCGACCGGATCAATCGAAAGGATTCTTCGGCGTCATGCATGCCCGGATCATGGGGATTCTCAATGTCACACCGGACTCGTTCTTCGACGGCGGCCGCTTCACAGACCCCGCGACCGCAATCGAACGGGGTCGACAGATGCTGCGCGAAGGAGCCGAAATCATCGACGTCGGCGGCGAATCCACCCGCCCCGGCGCTGATCCGGTCCCGATCGATCTCGAGTGTGAGCGGGTGTGCGCTGTCGTCGAAGCGTTGGCCGGCGACTGCATCGTCTCGATCGACACACGCCACGAGGCCGTCGCCCGCAGCGCTGTCGCTGTGGGCGCCCGATGGGTGAACGACATCTCGGCCACACTGGCGCCGATGGCCGCCGAACTGAACGTGGGTTGGATAGCCATGCATATGCAAGGTATTCCTTCGACCATGCAGAATGCCCCGCATTACACCGATGTCGTCGCCGAGGTACAAATGTTTCTGCACACGCGAGCGGGACAGGCCGAAACTCTCGGGGTGCCGGAAATCATGATCGATCCGGGTATCGGATTCGGAAAGACTGCCGAACACAATCTGACACTTATCGATGCACTCGAAGAACTGACGAGAATGCCCTATCCGGTAATCGTCGGCGCGAGTCGCAAATCATTCATCGGACAGGTACTCGGTCTTCCCGACCCTGCGGACAGGCTCATCGGCTCACTCACTGTGGCCGCCATTGCGGCGGCGCGTGGAGCAGCGGTGATCCGGACACACGACGTCGCTCCCACGGTGCAGGCCATCCGGATGGCTGCGGCGGTGTGCTCACGTTCAGCGGAGAACTCACCACGGCTCGCCACTATCTTCGCGCGCGGGTAACGCGGGCGCATAGGGGGTCATGGCCGGACGGTTCTCGTCGGCGGCCAGTGGTCGACCGATCTGCGGAAACGCCCGCTGTGCGCAATTGCCGCGTTCACACACCCGGCAGCCTGCGCCGATCGGCACCGCCTCGGCAGGGTCGTGGATCGGAAGCCCTCGAGAGTAGATGAGCTTGCCGGCGAAGGTCAGGTCGCAACCGAGCCCGATGGCGAAATCGCGTGAAGGCGCGCGATAGCCCGGACTGTGCTCCCCTGTCGTGCGTGCCAGCCACAGATAGGTGCGACCGTCCGGCATCTGCGCGATCTGGGTCCGGATTCGCCCCGGGGTGGCGAACGCGTCGTGCACCACCCACAATGGGCAGCTTCCGCCGACCCGGGAGAAATGGAACGCGGTGGCGGACTGCCGTTTCGAGATGTTGCCCGCCCGATCCGTGCGGACGAAGAAGAACGGCACACCACGCCGACCCCGTCGTTGCAGCGTCGACAGACGATGGCACACCGTTTCGAACCCGACCTCGAACTGAGCGGAGAGCAAGTCGATGTCGTAGCGCAACGCCTCGGCCGCGGTGAGGAACCTCCCGTAGGGCAGGATCAGCGCACCGGCGAAATAGTTCGCCAACCCGATGCGCAGCAGCCGACGCGACTCCGCGGGCAGGGACGTGGTCTCGGCGAGCAACTCCTCGATCACCTCGCCCTGGGTGAGAAAGGCCAACTGGGTGGCCAGCTGAAAGGCCCGCTGCCCGGCAGTGAGACGACGGGCCAGGGTGAGGGTACGGGCCGCCGGATCGTAGATCCTTTTCGGACCGGGGTGACCGGGGTTCTCGGAGCGGATTCGCACCGCCACATCGTGCTGATCTCGCAGCAGGCGAGCCAGTTGCAGATCGAGACCGCCGAGGGTGAATTCGTTGCGGTCGAACAGTTCTTCGGCTGCGGTGTCGAGAGCGGCGATGTGATTGCGTCGGTCGTAGAAATAGTCGCGGACGTCTTCGTAGGGCATCGCCGCGCGAGGCGCCGCCCCCGGTCCATCGATCCCTGCGGTCAAATGGTCGAGCTGGTCGTCGGCGGCGCGCAGTTGCCGATGCTGCTTGATCAGCAGCCGCGCGGCGGCAGGAACACGGGACAGCAGGTCATCGAGCTCACTGCTGGACACCGAGCCTGCTTCGGGATTCTCGGCGAACACCTCCTGCAGATCCGCGAGCAGGCGGGCGTCGGTCTCCGGGGCGAAGAAGCCGACCTCCAGGTCGAAGGTCGAGGTCAACCGCATCAGCACCGGTATGGTCAACGGCCGTTGCTCGTTCTCGAGCTGATTGACATAGCTCACCGACAGTCCGAGCAGCTTCGCCAGCCCGGACTGCGACAGCGTGTGCTGCTCCCGCAGAGCGCGCAGCCGGCCGCCTGCATACATCTTTTCCATCGCGAGCACCTTTCCGACGACGTCCTGGTGACAACCGACCCACGCAACGCGGCCGGGGCGCCGCCGCCTCGGGCGGCCGACGAGGTGTCAGCACCACTGTCGGCCGCCCGGTGACCACCACCTCACACGATCGTGGACGTTCTCAGCGCACCGCGGCCGCGGCGGCGACGAGATTGCGCAGCGAGGCCACCACTTCCTCGGTGCGGCGGGTCTTCAACCCACAGTCGGGATTGACCCACAACCGCTGCGGCGGAACAGCCTTCAGCGCCCGTTGCAGCGACTCGGTGATCTCACCGACACTCGGCACCCGCGGCGAGTGGATGTCGTAGACGCCGGGGCCCACCCCCAGATCGAAGCCGGCGGCATTGAGATCGTCGAGGACCTCCATGTGCGAACGGGCCGCCTCGATCGAGGTGACATCGGCGTCGAGTCCGGCGATGGCGCCGATGATCTCGCCGAACTCCGAGTAGCACAGATGGGTGTGGACCTGCGTGGCGTCGGAGACGCCGCTGGTGGCCAGCCGGAACGCGTGCACCGCCCAGTCGAGGTAGGCGGGCTTGTCGGCCGCGCGCAACGGCAGCAGTTCCCGCAGCGCGGGCTCGTCGACCTGGATGATCCGAATCCCGGCGGCCTGCAGGTCCACCGTCTCATCCCTGATCGCCAACGCGATCTGCCCAGCGGTCTCGGCCAGCGGCTGGTCGTCGCGCACATACGACCAGGCCAGAATGGTGACCGGACCAGTAAGCATGCCTTTGACCGGCTTGTCGGTCAGCGACTGTGCGTAGGTGCTCCATGCGATGGTCATCGGCCGCGAACGCGCAACATCGCCGTAGAGAATCGGGGGACGCACGCAGCGGGTGCCGTAGGACTGGACCCAGCCGGCGGCGGTGGCGAAGAAGCCGTCGAGCTGCTCGGCGAAGTACTGGACCATGTCGTTGCGTTCGGGCTCACCGTGCACGAGCACGTCCAGGCCGATCTCCTCCTGCAAGGTGACGACCGCGGCGATCTCCTCGCGCATCCGCCGCTCGTACTCGGCGGCATCGATCTTCCCGGAACGCAATTCGGCACGGGCGACCCGGATCTGCCCGGTCTGCGGGAACGAACCGATCGTGGTGGTCGGCAACGGCGGCAGGTTCAGCCGCTGCTGCTGGGACTGCCTGCGCTTCTCAGCAGGCGCACGGCGCGCATCATCGGGCCCGAAGGAGTCCAGCCGGGCCCGGATCGTCCCATTGTGCAGACGGGGGTCCTCGCGCCGGTCGGCGATCGCGGCCCGCGCCTCGCCGAGTTCGGCGGCGACGGCGTCGGCCCCCTGATGCAGCGCGGTGGCCAGCATGCGGATCTCGGCGACCTTCTCCGCACCGAAGGCCAGCCACGACTGCAGCCGCGGCTCCACATCGGGCTCCCGATCGAGCGAATACGGCACATGCAACAGCGAGCACGACGACGACACCGCGACCGCCGCGGCGCTGCCCAGCAGGGTCGCCAGCAGACCGAGCGCCCGATCGGGATCGGTGCGCCAGACGTTGTAACCGTCGACCACACCGGCGACCAGCAGCTTGCCCGCCAACGCCGGGATCGCCGCGATTTCCTCGACACCGGTGCCGGAGACGAAGTCGACCCCGATGGCCTCCACCGGGGTACCCGCCAGGGCGGCGAGTGCGGGGCCGGGCCTGCCGAAGTAGGTCGCCACCAGCAGCGCGGGCCGGTCGGCGACCCCGGCCAGCTCCCGATACACCGACCTCACGAGTTGGAGCTCGGCATCGTCGAGATCGGTCACCAGGATCGGCTCATCGATCTGCACCCACTCGGCCCCGGCCTCGGCCAGCACGGCCAGCAACCTGCGGTAGAGCGGAACGAGATCGGCGATCCGGTCCAGGGCGGCACTGCCGTCGGTGGTCTTGGCCAGCTTCAAGAAGGTCACCGGGCCCACAACCACCGGCCGGGCCGGCACACCCAGCTCCTGAGCCTCGGCCAGCTCACCGAGCAGCTTGGCCGGATCCAGCGTGAACGCGGTGTCGGCGGCGATCTCGGGAACGAGATAGTGGTAGTTCGTGTCGAACCACTTGGTCATCTCCAGCGGCGCGATCGTCTCCGTGCCACGCGCGGCCGCGAAATAGCGATCGAGCTCGTCCTCGATACCCGACACCCGCTCGGGCAGGGCACCGAGCAACACCGCGGTGTCGAGCACATGGTCGTAGTAGGAGAAGGTGCCCACCGGCACCGAATCCAGACCGGCAGCATGGACGGCCTGCAACTGCGCGGTTCGTAGCTCTTTCGCGGTCCGGTGCAGCGCCTGTCCGTCGGCCCGGCCCGCCCAGTAGGCCTCGACAGCCCGCTTGAGTTCCCGGTTCGGTCCGATCCGCGGCAATCCCAGCACCGTAGCGCTGAACGGACTCAGAGGTTTCGACATGTCGTGTACTCCGTCGATGGCAGGATCAGCCGCCACCTGTCCGGGCGCGCACGACGACAACGCACCCGGCCGGACCCGATGCGTGAGATGTCGGCGTAGCGCCCAATCCGCGAGGCGACGGCCGCCGGACACGGCGTGTCCAGCACAACCGGCAGGTCTTCGGACTCACGGGCACCGACCTCGATCGGTCGACCCGGGAACACACTCCCGGGCTGGTACTACCACGCCGTCGCTTCCCAAGCCGGGTGGCCCAGTGCTGTGTGACGGCGGTCGTTCCCGCTCACCGCTGCGGGACAGTCCCGGATTCTCACCGGGTTCCCTCTCGCCCTCCGCTCGTCACCGAGCGGTGAGCTTCGACGTCCCGCGCACACCACAGCAGCACGGGACGAACCAGCTGCGCCACCAGGATAGGCCAGCAGTGCGCCCTCGCTCACCGGGGTCCTCACCGATGCCGAGCCGATACTCCGGTCGAGCATGGCGCGATCTACGAGGTCATCGAATCCGTGCGGCCGACGACGAGGGCGGCGTCGCGCATGGCCTGGTCCAGCTGATGCTCGCTGATACCCGGCTCGTCGAACGGGTCACGGCGACGCCGATGCGGCAACGCCAACTCCGCTGCCACCCGCACATCCTGAGCCGCGACCGCGTGCACACCCCGCCAGGCGGCATGCGCGGTCGCGGTCCGTGCCACCACCAGATCCGCGCGCATGCCATCCACGTCGAAAGACGCACACAGCGCCGCGATCCGGCGCAGTTCGGTGTCGTCGAGCCCCACTTCGGCGACTCGATCACGCGCCTCCAGAATCCGAGCGGCGACCTCCCGATCGGCAGCGGCGTAACGGGCCGCGAACGCCGCCGGCTCCGCCTCGTAATCCAGCCTGCGGCGGACCACCGCCATGCGGGTGTCCACGTCGCGGGAGGCGGCCACTTCGACGGTGAGCCCGAACCGGTCCAGCAACTGGGGACGCAGCTCGCCTTCTTCCGGGTTCATCGTGCCCACCAGCACGAACCGCGCCGGGTGCGAATGCGATATCCCGTCGCGCTCCACGTGCACGCGGCCCATCGCGGCCGCGTCGAGCAGTACATCCACCAGGTGATCGTGCAACAGGTTCACCTCGTCCACGTAGAGCACGCCGTGGTGGGCGGCCGCAAGCAGACCCGGCCGGAACGCCTGCTCGCCGTCGCGCAGCACACGCTCCAGGTCCAGCGAACCGACCACCCGATCCTCGGTGGCGCCGACCGGCAGCTCGACCAGTCGCGCCGGACGAGCGCCACTCTCGTCGAGGACAGGCGGCAGCAGACTCGCCAGCGCGCGCACGACCGTCGACTTCGCGGTCCCCTTCTCGCCGCGCACCAGCACACCGCCGATGCCCGGGTGCACCGCGCACAGGATCAGCGCCAACTGCAACCGTTGCTGGCCGACCACGGCCGAAAATGGAAACCCTGCCGCTACCTGCTCGGGCGTGAAGTCACCGGCATGTTCTCGATCGGTACGGAATACAGACACTGTTCAAGCCTATGGCCGACTCGGGCGGGCACAGGGGCGCCCCCATCAGGACAACTGGGATAGTTCAACGGTGGACGGTGACCCATGACCGGCTCTACGACCAGCGCATCGGCCATCGCCCTGCGCGCCCGACACCGTCTCAGCTGAACTCCGTGGCCGAAGCGAACGCGTGACCGTGGTGCCGCACCGGCGACGCGAGTGTTACCGTGGCGGCGCGTCGGTTACCGCTCGGCTTCGGCCGGGTGGTTCGCAAGAGGGAATCCGGTGGGAATCCGGAACTGCCCCGCAGCGGTGAGTGGAAACGACCGCGGTCACACAGCACTGGGTGTCCACCCGGGAAGCGACCGCCAGTAGGTGGGATCGGTTCGTCCGGTCCCGCGTCCGCGAGTCCGAAGACCTGCCGACGCGGCCGCGCCGTTCGGCGTGGTCGCTTGTCGGCCCCGAGGGAGCGGTCGGCGAGGTCACGGGCTCGCTCTGCGCGCACGTCCTCGTGTGCCGTCTCGGGTCGACCGGCCGGGTTCGATCCGTGAAGGTACTGGTAGTGCGTCGAATGTCCGTGGCCGCGATGGCCGCCGCCACCCTGGTGGCGTTGCTCGCGGTGTCGATTCTCGCGTTGATGTTCGGTACCGCGCCCATCCCCTGGCACGATGCCCTCGGGTTCTTGTGGGCCGAGATCTCCGGTGGCCCCGTGGCGGCCGCCGATGTGGCCGATTACCGGATCGTGGTGGATTCCCGGCTGCCGCGGGTGCTCACCGCGGCGCTGGTGGGCGCCGGGTTGAGCGGGGTCGGACTGATCGTGCAGGCAATGGTGCGCAACGCGCTGGCCGATCCGTATGTGCTCGGCATCTCCTCGGGAGCCTCGGTGGGTGCGGCCGCGGTCGTGTTGTTCGGCGCCTTCGGCGCGCTCGGGGTGTACGCGCTGTCGACGGCGGCGTTCGCGGGCGCGTTGGCGGCGACCGTGCTCGTGTACCTGATGGCCCGCACAGCCGCGGGGCTGGTGCCGTTGCGTCTGGTGCTGACAGGCGCGGCTCTCGGATACGGATTCTCCGCGGCGACAACAGTGCTGGTGTTCCTGGCGCCGCGCGGGGACGCGGCCAGATCGGTGATGTTCTGGCTGCTCGGCAGCCTGGCGGGCGTCACCTGGGGCGTGGTTCCCCTGGTGACCGCGGTCTGCGCGGCAGGCTCGGCGGTGATCGTGGTCTGCGCGCGACGGCTGAACGCGCTGTCGATGGGCGACGAGGTCAGCGCCGCCCTGGGCATGGACGCTGCCAGGCTGCGACTGCTGCTGTTCGTGATCGCGGCCGCGATGACCGGCTGTTTCGTGGCGGTATGCGGGGCCATCGGCTTCGTGGGCCTGGTGGTGCCGCACGTGGCCAGATTGCTGGTCGGCGCCGATCACCGCAGACTCATCGTCCTCACGCCACTGCTGGGCGCGGTGTTCCTGGTGACCGCCGACCTGCTCGCCCGCACGCTCGTCCCGCCGCAGGAACTACCGCTCGGGGCGATCACCGCGGCGGTCGGTGTGCCGGTGTTCCTGCTGTTGATGCGCAGGCGCGGCGCGATGGTGGGTGGCCGGTGATGCGGGTCGACTACCAAGACGTGTCCGTCGAGATCGACGGCGCGCGCATCGTCGAATCGGTGACCCTGAACATCGAGGCGGGCGGCTTCGTCGGCATCGTCGGCCCCAACGGCAGCGGCAAGTCCACCCTGCTGCGCTGCCTGTACCGGGCGCTGTCCCCGGCCTCGGGCCGAGTCCTCGTCGACGGCGGCGACATCGCCGCGATCAGCATGAAGACCAACGCCCGGCAGGTGGCCGCGTTGACGCAGGACACCGACATGCAGTTCGACTTCACCGCCCGCGAGGTCGTCGAGACGGGACGGCTGCCGCATGCCGCTGCGTTGCGGTCGACGCGGCGGGAGAACGAACGGATCTGCGCCGATGCAATGGCCACCGCGGATGCCGGGCATCTGGCCGAGCGCAGCTTCCTGTCCCTGTCCGGCGGCGAACGACAGCGCGTCCTGATCGCCCGTGCCCTGGCGCAACAGCCCCGGGTGCTGGTGCTCGACGAACCGACCAACCACCTCGACGTCCACCACCAGTACAGCGTGCTGTCGGCCGCCCGCGCCCTCGGCATCACCGTGGTCGCGGCCCTGCACGACCTCAACCTCGCCGCCCAGTACTGCGACCGGCTCTTCGTGCTCAACCGCGGCAGCCTGGCGTGCTCGGGCACGCCCGCGGAGGTGCTCACCCCCGAAATCGTGCGCCGTTGGTTCGCCATCGGCGGCCACATCGTCACCCATCCGAGGCTGGGCGTGCCCCAGATCATCTTCGACGAACAGGAGAAATAGATGCGGTTCTCGCGCACGGGATCGGCATTGACGGCCGCCGTGGCACTGCTGGCCACGGTGACCGCGTGCGGCGCCGAGGTCGCCGAGCCCGCCGCGGCGGGCGACGGGGCCGCGGTGACGGTCGTCAACTGCGGTGCGCCGCTGACCGTGGAAGGCGTGCCCCAACGGGTGGTCACCAACGACACCGGCATCACCGAGATCATGTTCGCCCTCGGCCTGGCCGACCGCCTCGCGGGCTACACCAGCTACCCCGGCAAGGAACGCGACATCCAATCCTCGCCCTGGCGCGCCGAATTCGAGTCCACCCCGGAACTCGCCCTGGCATTCACCCGCGAAATCGTCCAGGCCGCCGCCCCCGACTTCGTCTTCGCCGGCTGGAACTACGGCTTCAAGGAATCCACCGGACTGACACCGGACTGGGTGCGCTCCATCGGCGCGGTCCCCTACCAGCTGACCGAGGCCTGCAGACAGCCCGGCAGCACCCGGCGCGGCGTCATGGAACCCCTCGACGCGCTGTACACGGACCTGACCAACCTCGGCGACATCTTCGGCGTGCGCGACCGCGCCGACCAACTCGTCGCCGACTACCGCGCCCAGGTCGCCGAAGCCGCCGCGAGCGCGCCCGAAGGCCGGGAGCCCGCGCGAGTGTTCCTTTTCGACAGCGCGACACCGGAGCCGTTCACCTCCGGCCGTACCGCGGCGCCCTCACAGATCATTCGCGAAGCCGGTGGCACGAACATCTTCGACGACATCGACAACTCCTGGACCACCACCTCATGGGAGGCCGCGTCGCAACGCGACCCGCAGGTCATCGTGATCGTCGACTACGGCGCCGGGCCGGAGAACTCGGTGGCAGCGAAGATCGAACAACTACGGCAGCACCCGCTGATGGCCGGCACCACCGCCGTCCGCGAGGACAACGTCATCGCCCTGCCCTACGCCGCACTGGTGGAAGGTCCGCGCAATCCGCAGGCGGTCGTCACCGTCGCGGAGTTCCTGCGCTCGAAGGGCTTCTGACCGATCCCGGGCGGGGCCCCTGCGTGGCAGCGCCACCGCCGAATCGCTCGATGACTTCGCCGGCGAGGACCTGTTCTGTCTGCTGGGGATCGTCGGCACAGCCAACTGTTACGCGGCGGCACCGCCCGGATGGCGACGCTCTCTGATGCGCTCCCTGGACTCCGCCGGAACCGGCAAGACAGCACATGCCCGCCTGTACCGATGCTCCCTGGGAGCGGATATCCATAGATCGCCGATATAGCAGCCCCGCCCTCGCTGACGACTCGGTCGGACGGGTCCGGGAGGCAATCGAGCTATTCGAGCCGGCGGAGCCCCGACCGGCCTGAGCGCGAACACCGCCGCCGCCGCGCTTCAGGAGTTTTGGGCACGGACGTTCTCCGATCGGGCGGATCATGATCACCGACGACACCCGCCGATGCCGCCTTGCGGCCGAGAGTTCTTCTGCAGCTTGACAAAATAGAGAGGTACCCCCGCCTTGTTGGAGGGCGAGGCCCTGCCGACACCAGGCGCAAGATCCTCCACGCCCATGGGTAGACCGCGCATTCGTCATCGGGCCGACACCGGATGATGGCACCGGCCCGGCGGCGGATATGCGCCAATGTGCTCTGTCGGGACCACCATCACTCGGTTTGCGACCTCATCGAGCACACAGACTCCTCAGCGACAGCGGATCCACTCGGTGATGACGGCAAGCATGCGATCACGTTCAACGGTATTGCGCGGATCGATATTGGGGCGAAACAACTCGAGAGGATGCCGATCTCGTTCTCTCTGCCGTCGCTGGCGAGAATCAGTGTGGGACCGTGGAACAACGACGCGGATCTACCTGCTCGGGCCGCGGTCGGACTACCTTGGAAGTGACCGGCGCAGCCGCCCCGAACCCAATCCGCCACGCGGAGACTGACCTGCACCGACATGACCTGGTGTCGGGGAGCCATCGCCATCTTCCTGGTCGTGGCTGAGCGAAGTCGTCGTCGCGGTTGCGGCCGAGCCGACGCCGCCCGCCTGCCACCGAGCCCGCGGAGCGGCGGTCATCCGAGGAAAGGACGCGCTCAGTCCGGTTCGTGGCGAACTCGGGACCGTCTCGGGCTGGGCGGTTATGCTGAGGCCTGGAGTCAGGACGCGCACGCTCCTCGCCGGAGTCGCACCGCTCACGCCGGTTCACGACAATGATGGCCAAGGTCCTCCCCGGGACCCGCGAAGCTTCATATCCCTGTCCGTATGCATGTTTTCGTCATCGGCGGGGTGGCGTGGGCACCTGCGCCGGAGGGAACGAGACCATGCCCAAGAGCAGCAGCGCACGTCGGCGCCGACGCACCCGTCGCATCGCCGAAGAGACCGGGCTCAGCTTCACCGCCGCCCAGCGCCACGGCGACGGACTCACCGAGCAGGCACGCCTGCATGCCTGGCTGCGACCGCCCAAGATCGACATCGACGGAGCGCTGCGATACGTACGGCGCCGCGACGCCGCGCACCTCGATCCGGTCGGTCTGCACGACCCCACCGAAGCCGACGTCGTAGCCGCGGCCGAGGTGTTGACGCCGCGCGTACGCAGGCTGAGGTCAGCGCGATTGCGGCCGGTGACCGTGCCCGGCCCCGACGGCAAACCCCAGCAGGTCGTGCAGTGCGAGGAACCCGACCGGTTCCGTACGAATGTCCAGCAGGCGATCGAGCACCTGGCGCGCGTGCGGGAAGACGCCGAGATCGCCTACATAGAATGGCACACCGTGGCCCGCGCCTTCTACGAAATCACCGTGCCGCTGCGGGGGCTACTCCGGATCACAGACGGCCAGTTGCGGAATCAGCTCGGCCGTGCGGTGGAAGCGGCCGAGGTCCTGTCGACAACGGCGGAGGCAGTCCACAGCCGCAGCTGTCTGCTCGGCGCCGGGGAGAACAGATCCCGACGCGGGGAGGGATACTCTCCCTGCGGTGGCGGCCCGGTTCGGGTCCGGGTGCGGATCCACGACGACGAGACCATCGTCACCGATCCGGGATGTCCTCGTCACGCCGCCGAAGAGATCGCCTTCCACGACTACGACGTCGAGGAGGGATATTCCGACGTCGAGATCCTCGGCGGGACCGATGCCGATCTGGACACCATCTACGACCTCGCCGGCGACGTCCGCCGCGAACGCCAACAGCGGCAGCGCGAACGAGACCATTCCTCGGGGGTATTCGTCCTGGTGTCACCGCCGTGGATGCAGCGTCGGGCTCCCGGTGATCGGCAGTGAAATGCGAATGACGCGACGCCGTATACACGGAGCCGAGGACGGAATCAGAGGGTGTCGGCGACCGCGGCGATCGTGGGTAGGGTCAGCGCGCCCACGCTCAGCACGGCATCGTGGAATGCGGGTAGGTCGAAGCGGTGTCCGAGGCGCTCGCTGGTTCGGGCGCGTTGGCGCTGTATCTTGAGTTGCCCGAGTTTGTATCCGAGGGCCTGGCCGGGGATGTCGATATAGCGGTCGACTTCGATGGCGATCTCCTCGATGCTGTTCGGTGTGTGGGTGGTCATGAAGTCGATCGCCTGCCGACGGGACCACCCTTTGGCGTGTAGTCCTGTGTCGACGACCAGGCGGCAGCTCCGCAGGGAGTCACCGGCCAGCATCCCCAGCAGATCGAGATCATCGCCGTAGAGACCCATCTCGTGGGCGAGGCGTTCCGCATAGAGCGCCCAGCCCTCGACGAAGGCGGTGTTGGCCCACGACTGCCGCAGGAACCGTGGCAGGGCGGTGGATTCTGCGGCCAGGGCGAGTTGCAGATGATGGCCGGGCACAGCTTCGTGGAAGACCACCGCCGCGGTCTCGTAGCGACCTTGGCCTTGTGCGTTGTGCAGGTTGACGTAATAGGTGCCGGGTGCCGCCCCGTCGGCGGCGGGCGGATAGTAATAGGCGGCGGGCGAATCCGCGGCCAGGTAGTCCGGGACCGCGACGATCTCGCAGGGCTGGGTGGGTAGCCGTCCGAACCATTGCCCCGCGGCTGCGGTGGCGGCGTCGAAATATCTGTGGGTGCGGGCCAGTATCTCCGCACCGTCGCGATATCGCAGATCGGGGTCCTGGCGCAGGCGGGTGAAGATGACCTCGGTGTCGGTGGTTCCGAACTGTCGACGCCCTACCTGTGCGTATTCCTCACGGAGCTGGTCGAGTTCGGCCAACCCGACCTGATGGATATCGTCGGCGTCGAGCCCTGGCGTGGTGGTGTGGCAGCGGACCAGGCGCTGATAGATCTCGACACCGTCGTCGCCGAGCCAGCACAGACCTGCCCGCTCCCCCGATCTGCTGTGCGGGAGAAGTTCAGTGGCCAGCATGTCGCGGTAGCGGTGAAACGCCGGCCGGACCACCTCCCGCGTGATCTCGGCCAACTCGTTGCGCCAGGCCGGTTCCCCCTTCCATCCATCGGGACCGGTCACGGTGGTGAACGGGTCGGTGGACAGCTCCGAGGCCAGGTAGGAGTCGATCTGGTTGATGGAGCGCTCGATGGTGACACGTGCCGGGGTCCGCCCGGCGCTGAGACCGTCACGGAAGCGTCGTGCCGCCTCGTCGAGCAAGTCACCGATCTGCCGATGCCGTCGCACCAGCGCATCGGCAGCGCTCGCGTCCGGGGCTGCGATCTGGGACAGGCTGGTCAGCAGGCGAGCATGTACCCCGCCCATCTGTCCGGCGCCCAGTTCGACCGGCCGCCACTCCAGTTCGGTGACCGCCCGATCGATATCGGCAAGCAGAAGGTCACGGGTGAGTTGATCAGCCGGACCGAGACGGGAGCTATCGAGCGCCTCGACCTGCTGCTGTATCCGCCGCCACGCCCGCATCATACGCTGTTCCGACTCGACGGACACATCCTCGATACAGTCGTCGAATCGGTGATCCCCAACCATGGTCGCAGTGGTGGGCGCGAACTCCAGCACGGTATCCCAGTAGTGCTCAGCCAACCGCCACAGCTGTTGATCCATACCATTATCCTCGCGGACGCCGACGCATCACACGGAGAATTGCGCTCTGATCTGATGCAGATGATCGCCGGGATGCCGGGGCTGTGCTGGATCTGTCGCCCCGCGAACCAAAACTACTTGTCGACAATCAATTTCGAGTAGAGAGAGGTGAACATCGATGTATGAAGGTGGCTGCCTGTGCGGGCAGATCCGGTTTCGCGCCGAAGGCGAGGCGAACTGGCCGCACCTGTGCTCATGCCCGCACTGCCAGAAGCTGGCCGGTGGACCGGTCACGGCCTGGGTCGATTTCCCGCTCGCCACGTTCGCCTGGACCAGCGACGGCGGTGAACCGTCGTGGTTCCACACTTACCCTACGACCAAGCGCGGGTTCTGCCCGACTTGTGGATCGCTCGTCGCCGCGATCGACGAGGACGGCAACGCCATGGGCATCACGATGATGGCCCTCGACGACCACACCGGTCTCATCCCGGTGCACCAGTCCTGCAAGGACAACGCCGTGAAGTGGCTGCCGGTCATCGAAACCATCGACACCGACGTCTGACTGTGCCTCGTGGGGTTGGTTACCCAGACCTCAGCCGCTGGACAGCTCCTGTCCGGCTTCGACGAGCAGGGTACTGCCGCCCCGCGCGGCGAAGGCGTGGCAGTTGTCGAGGTGGTCGTCGATCAGCAGCGCGTCGGTGAAAGTGAGTCCGGCTGCGGTGAGCCATGTCCGAAGAACTCGGTCGGGTCGTCTCGTTTGAACACGCCGAGGGTACTCGAGCAGAGCAGAGCGTCGAACCCGGTAGCCGCGGCCCGCAGCGTCGCCGCAACGTCGTCGACTGTAGGTCCGGGCATGGTGGCGTGGGTGTGGAAGGCGGTGGCGAAGTCGGTGATGTTGTCGGTGGCGAGAACGATGGCTGCCTGGTCGCGAGCTCGTGCCAGTGCATGCAGGAGGGGCTGGTCGACCGGCATGGCGGTGATGTCGTCGGCGAGTTGCGCGCACAGGTTATCGATGTCGAGATGGGGGTGGTGTTCGGTGACGCGGGTGAGGATCTCGTGGGTGCTCAGCCGTCTGCGCATCCAGTCGCGGCCGTCGGCGTTGCCGGTGGCGAACAGTCGACTCAGTTCGTCGCGAAGGATCGAATACGCTGGGTGGTCGGCGTTTTCGGTGATGGTGCGCCAGTAGAGGCTGTGGGAGAGCACACCGTGCCAGTCGCAGAAGACGACCCGCGGCCGCCGCGAGGTGCGCATCAGTGCGTCGAGTTGCGCGGCGGCCCGGCGGCCGGGGTCACCGGGTGTAGACGCGGTGGGCGGTGGCGCGGTCGAGGCGGTCGTGAGTGAGCAGGTCCTCGAGCAGGCGGTGCTCAGTGATGTAGTCGGCGATGGTTCGGCGCAGCAGTTCGTCGCCGTGCTCGGACAGGTGGACCCCGTCGCTCCACACACTCACTGCCCCGGGCGCGGGGGCGGCCGGGTTGTTCGGGTCCCAGCCGAAACAGGTGGCGGTGTGGACGATCGGGTCCCACAGGTCGATGTAGTGCGCGCCGGCGGCCGCGGCGGGCGGCGGCGTTGTAGGTGAGCAGGTCGGTGTTGGTGGTGGGCACGTCGATGCCGGGTTCCCAGCCCATCGGCGGTTCACCGATCACCAGGACCTGCCGTGCTCGGTCGGTGAGCAGTTCCAGCATGGTGACCAGGTTCGTTTCGTACTCGGCGAGGTCGACGGCTTCGCTGTGGCGGCCTTGGTGGTGGCGCCAGATGTCGTTGATGCCGACGCCGAGCACGGTCAGGTCCCACCGGTCGCCGCGGTCGATGGCGGTGTGCAGGTTGGCCAGGACGTCGCGGGAGGTCGCGCCGCCTTCGCCGTGGTTGTCGGAGGTGATGGTGACCCAGGGGTAGTGGGTTTGCCAGTGGGTGGTCAGGGCTGTGACGTAGCCGCGGTGGCGGCGTTCGGTGACCTCGATGTGTTCGCCGATTTCGGGCAGGTCGGCTTGGGTGTGCAGGCGCGGATTGTGTGCCTCGAGGTGTTCCATGAGGCTGGTGCCGAACCAGCCGATCCGCAGCTTGGGTCGGGGTTGGGTGAGGTCGAGCGGGCCGGGGTGTCGGGCGGTGACCTGTGCCGGGATGCCGAGGGCGGTGGTGTTGGGCGGGAGGCTGGCGGTGACGACGGCGTTGGCGCCGACGCGGGTGTTCTGGCCGATGGTGACCCCGGCGCAGATGGTGACCTTGTTGGAGATGATCGCTCCGGCGCCGATGGTGATGGGCGCGACCTCGAGCCGCTGGCCCACGGGGTGATCGGCGTGCCGGGTGTGACGGTGGTGTGGGTGCGGGCGCGGTGGTTGTGGTCGTGGATGTCGACCATGTTCGAGATGCCGACGCCAGGCCCGATTCGGATGATGTTCATCGCGGAGATGACGACGTTCTCACCGATCGCGGCGTCGTCGCCGATGATGATGTGCCCGCCGGTGTTGGCCTGCAGGGTGGTGCCGCGGCGGATGCTGACCCGGTCACCGACGGTGATCGTGGCGCCGGGGTCGACGAGGAAGTCGACGTCGGCGGCGATATCGCAGCCGGTACCGATCCGCACTCCGTCGGGCAGGTCGGTGCGATCGGTGGTGGTTGTGGTGTCGGTGGAGGTCACAGTGTCATTGTCCTCGGGGCGAGTAGGGGTTCAGGGCAGGTCGGTGGCGGGCGGGGTGATGACGTAGTCGCCGATGACGCCGAAATCCGTGCCTGCGGCCGCAATCCGGAAGAGGCCAGATGATGACGGATCTACCAGGGAAGTTCGTTCATCAGCGTCGGCAGGCTGCGCATGTCCAACGAGCGTCGAGCATGTGGGGGTAGAAGCAGGTGTGCGGCTGTCTGGTGTCGGTCGATGTGCAGAGCCGACATGCCTCCCGCCAGAGCCCCGAGAACATCGACTGTCCAGTTGTCGCCCGCGACAGCTGACCGGTCAGGTTCAGCGTCAGCAAGGCCGAGAGCTGCACGAAACACTCTGGGGTGGGGTTTACGGGCTCCGACCCGGGCCGACACCACGACACCGTCGACGAGGTCGTATAGCCCAGCCTGATCGAGAGCCAATTCGACGTCCCATGTCCAATTCGTGCACACCACGACCGTGATGCCGTCGTTGCGTAGCGCGGCCAGAACTTCCGGCACCTCCGGATAGGGCTGCATCGTCCATGTCGACCATTCCGTGTACGCCTCTTCGACGAGGGAGCTGATGTCCCCGGCGACGTGGTGTGCTCGGATCATGTCGGCAATGCGCGCTTTCTCCCAGGATGTGTAGGACTCGCGCGAGCGCGAGGCGCCGAGGTGCTCGCCGCCGTCAGCGGCCTGACTCAGGTACTTGGCGGCGATCCGGTCGTCGAGTGCGATCCCGTGGCCGGCGAGAACTTCGCGCCAGGACCGTCCACGGTGCTTGTAGTTCACCAATGTGCCGAACATGTCGACAATCGCGGCCCGGGGACGAAAGCCGCCCGTCGAACGCGGGCGCCGGAAGGCATTCGTCGTTGCCATAGAGTCCTCACTATCGTCACGAAAAGCACTGCACGGCAATAGATTCAGTATTCATTCAGGTGAAGCCATATTTAGTGGCCACGCCTGCGGCCGGGCTTGCCGTCGGCTATAGTCTGCTGCCGACCAGCAAGCACGAGGAACCTCCGCCGCGATAGCGGTGGCGGATAGCGATCAGACGCGGAATGGGGAGCCAAAGGATGCCGGAATCCGGCCCGAAGACACCGACCGATGACCTTGTCTCGGTGGTGCTCGTCACCTATCAAAGTGCCGATGACCTGCCCGAATGCTTGTCCTCGCTGAAGCAGGCGGCCGGCGCTTACCCGCTCGAGACTGTAGTCGTCGACAACTCGTCCAAGGACAGCAGCATCGAGATCGCCCGAAGCTTCGGTGCGACGGTCATCGCGAACTCGGATAATCCGGGCTTGTCTGCGGCGATCAACCAGGGCGCGGCGCGTGCGTCGGGCCGCTGGCTGTTTCAGCTGAACCCGGACACCGTGCTGGAGGCGAAGTCTATCGAGAGGCTGGTGGATCGTCTCAAAGCCGACCCCCGCATCGGCACGGTCGGCCCGAACATCGTGCAACCGGACGGAACTGCCTACCCGACAGGGCGACGGTTCCCGTCGCTGGGCGTGGGCGTGCTGCATGCTTTGCTGGGCAAGATTTGGCCGTCCAACCCGGCAACTCGTCTCTACCTCATGGACGATCTGGATCGCAGCCGAGTGCAGGACGTCGATTGGGTTTCGGGGTCGTGCATGATGATCCGCCGCGAGGCGTTCGATGATGTCGGCGGGTTCGATGCGGGCTACTTCATGTATTTCGAGGAGACCGACTTCTGCCTGCGCCTGCACCGCAACAAATGGCGGGTGGTGTTCGATCCGGCCGCAACCATCATGCACAAGGTCGGCGGCTCGACCAAGAGCGCGCCGTACCGCAAGATCATCAATCACCACAAGAGCGCGCTGAGGTTTTTCCGGCACCGTAACCAGGGCGGTCCGTGGATCGTCTTGACCCCGGTCGTGGCGGTGTTCCTCGCCGCCCGGGCGGCGGTCTCCCTCGCCGGTGCGGCGCTCGAACAGCGTAGGCAGGCCGATCACCAGTAGCTCCCGCACCTGGTGTGACCGGTGTCGTCCAGGCCGGGGCCCTCAACGCGTAGCCGGTTCCCATGGACCTCGAGGCGATAGACCGCCGGCATCGGCATCACGCGGCTGAACGGCCAGTCCACCTGGGCTACCCCGAGCCCGACCAGGGCTCGGGAGATGAAGGTGCCGTGGCTGGCGATCACGACCACGCCGCCACGGCGCTCTCTCGCCGCAGCTGTCACTGCCTGCTTCGCCCGGGTAGTGAGCTGGTCCAAGCTCTCCCCATCCGAATGGGTATGGCCAGAGTCTGCCCAGCTCTGGGCATAGAAGTGTTCCGAGTGCGGTGTCAGTGGCAGTCCGGATTCCCATTCACGCAGCTCATGACGGGTGTGGACCGGCATGTCGAGTGCTTGCGCCAGTGGTTGGACTGTCTGGACAGCGCGCAGGTAGGGACTCGACATAATCACCACGGGTCGGGGGCGGCTCAAGATTTCCACCAATGCCTCGGCCTGCCGCCACCCCTGCTCGACCAGCGGTCGCTGATGGTCGTCCGGCCCGCCGATCAAGGGGATGACCGGCTGGGCGTGGCGAACCAGCACGACCGAGACCGGTGCTGCGTTCGGCCTAGACATGCTCGGCCATATCTTTCACCGCGTCCTCGAGAGGACGTCCGATCAGCGAATGGCGCTGGCTGGCGAGCACCAGCCGAGGTGGGCGCAGCGCATCGGGATCGAACTCCCGATTGCCTACCGCCTCCACGCGAGTCCTCAACCCGAGGCCGCGGCGGACGGTGTCCATGATCTCGAGCCGCGATGCTGTCGTGGCGCCGCCGAAATGCACCAGCCCCGACATGGACCACAGCAACGGCAGGTTGGCGGCGATGTCGGGCAGGTACACCGGATTGGTCACCACGTCGGTGGCCGCCGGTGTGCGTGGTTTGCGGAATCGGTCGAGGAATTTCTTCGACCACGGACTCATCCCGAACAGCATGGGTAGCCGGATCACACAATTGCCGCCGTGATTCAGGACGATCTGCTCGGCAGCCAGTTTTGTGCGCCCGTACACGCTGATCGGCCCGGCGGGGTCGGACTCGGTGTAGCTTGCCGCTGTCCCGGAAAAGACGTTGTCGGTGGAGAAGTACACGATCTTCGCCGAGGTGGTGGTGAGCAGATGCTCGGTGGCTTTCACGTGCACGGCTTCGGCGAGGGCCGGGTCCTGCTCGGCGCGGTATAGGTCGACCAGGCCCGCGCAGTGCACGATCGTATCGAACGTTGCCGGCCTGATCCGGTTCACCGCGGACCGGTCGGTGATGTCGAGCCGGTGCAGCCCGGCCACGGGCCGGGTGGTCGTACCGACCACGTCATGGGTGCGGTTCAGGTGCTGATAGAGCACGCCGCCGAGCAGACCTGTTGCGCCGAGCAGCAGAATTCTCATCGGATCACCCGATCCGTCCGTCAAGCCATCCTGCGTTCAACTCCGCGAGGTTGTTCAACTGGTCCCGGACTCCCGACAGTGCCGCGCGCAGGTCCCCGGTGGGGGTGAATCCCTGGTCGTAGAGGCGCTGGCCGGAGACGGTGAAGCTGATCTGGTTGACGAGCTCGGCGTTGGTGTAACGCACCGCCGCCGAGGGGTACAACTCTTTGATCACCTCGAGGATCTCGGCGAAGGTGGCGTTGAACGACACCGTGTTCCACACCTGACCCGCCAGTGGCTGCGGTGCGCGCAGCGCCATGTCCAGGCTGGCGACACAGTCATCGATCGCCAGGTACGGGCGGTTCTCGGTTTCGGCAGTCCGGTACACCGTCAGCGGGACACCGACGTGTGCGTAGAGCGCGAGTAGGTTGACCGCAACCTCGTAGCGGTATCCCGGCGCCCACCCGAACACCGACGCCGGCCGGAACACCACAATCCTGGTGTCATCGCTGCTCAGACCGAGGATTCTTTCGCTGGCGTACTTGGTTTTGCCGTAGGGGGTGACCGGGTCGCAGGGTGAGTCCTCGTCGAGGACGTCGAGGCCGCCGTGGCCGTACACACTGGTCGAGGAGTGCGCGACCAGGGTAGACACGCCCCATCCCACGGCGCGCTCGGCGAGCGCGACGGTGGCTTCATGGTTGACCTGCTCGCACAGGATCCGCTTGTCCTCATCCAGCGAGCTCGCGGCGTCGATCGTGCCCGCCAGGTGCACGATCGCCTCGGGCACCCCGTGCAGCTCGACCGCGGTATCCATCTGGTCGGGGCGACGGATATCAGTGCGCACGAACTGCACGCGGCCGGGGTAGCGGTCGAACAGGTAGGACACGGATTCGAGGCGGCCCTTGGCGAGGTTGTCGACGATGACGATCTTGTCGACCTCGGGCTGCTGCAGCAGGTGCGGCACCAATGCCGATCCGATGTACCCGCAGCCGCCTGTGACCATGATGTGCCGGGGCAGATTGGCCGATGAGGGTGTCATTTTCGTCCTTCTTTCGTTGTGCGGCTTCGGTTTCCACCGCATGTTGACGGTGCAGGGATCAGTTGATCTGGGAGGAATCCGCGCCGAGTTCGGTGCGGGTCTGCTCAGCGCGGACCAGGC
The DNA here is from genome assembly GCF_000308595.1 of Nocardia higoensis NBRC 100133. Taxonomy (GTDB): domain Bacteria; phylum Actinomycetota; class Actinomycetes; order Mycobacteriales; family Mycobacteriaceae; genus Nocardia; species Nocardia higoensis. The sequence goes on from NZ_BAGA01000184.1 coordinate 105,634, forward strand.
ACGCGGTTGTCTCAGCTGTGGTGAGGTTGCCGTCGTACTGACTGGCGGTGAACGCCCCGATCGGGGTCAGCATGGTCTGGGTCGGCTGGTGTTCGTCGACGAGCACCGTCGTGGTGCCGATCCAGCGTCGCGCGCTGTCGGTTCGGGAGGTGGCGGGCGCGGTGGCAGGAGGATTCCAGCGCGTGCGGTCCAGACGCGTCATCATCACTGCGGTGCGTTGTGAGCTGGGCCAGCCCAGTCGTCGGTCGTTCCAGCGCTGGTGGGCGCGGGGGTAGATGCGCCGGTTGCGGAACATGCGCGTGAACGCCACGGCCCCGACATCGACTGGTAGCTTCCGGCCGACCTGATCGCGGGTACTGGCGTACACGTAGGCCGTTTGCAGTGCTACCGACGCCGGTGAGCCCGCGCCGTAGCGTTCGACGCGCCGCATTCCGGCGACAGCGTCGACGGCCCACCGCAGTGCCGGTGGCGGGGCCGGCAGGTGGGCTTGTAGTTCGTGTGCGGCGGCCGCGGCGTGCGGGAAGGTGCCGCGGATCGCGCGCAGTGCTGCATGGGTCATCGGCGCCAGGGCGTTGGCCTGGAGTTGGGTGCTCAGGTAGCTCGGATCCAGGGTGTTCTCGGTGAGTAGCTGGCAGATCCGGTTGAGGGTGCCCATCGACAGTGTGCCGTGGCGCACCAGGTGAAGCATCTCGATCACTACCATGTCTTCCAGGCACGGCACGAGGACTTGATGCGCGCCGACGGCGCGGCTGGTCGCACGCTGCCACAGATCGGTGACCAGCACTCCCTCACCGGGTCCGTAGAACCGTCCGATGTGCAGATCCAGGGTTCGGACGCGCCCCAGATCCCAGTGGGCTTGGGTGTAGTCGCCGCCGTCCTCGCAGCGGTAGAGGTTGGCGTAGCCGTGGTAGCGCACGTGCCCCACGACCTGGTTCGGCAGGTGACGGAGTTTGACCTTGTGCAGGGGGTAGCCGAGCTGTTCGGCGACGTCGATGACCTGCCAGGTCTGGTCGAGATCGCAGGTCAGAATGTCGAGGTCGGTCATCGCCTGCGGTACTGGGGTGACTGCGCGGGCCGCGGCGCCCTTGATGGCCAGCGGCTGTATCCCTGCGGCGGTGAACGCGGCGAACAATTCATCCTGGGCGGCGATCGCCTTGTGCCAGGTCGCGCGGTGCAACTGGCAGTACTGGTCGATCGCCTCGGCGATCGGTGCGAGGCCTGGGCAGTGCTGTTCGAGCCGGATGACGTTGGCCGACAGATGGTTCCAGACGTAGCGCAGGACCGGGAACATCGGTTCCACCGCGATGCGACGTAGCAGGGCCTCATGCTGTTGCACCCAGATCAGATCCGACTCGTCGAGAATGTATTTGCTGAAACGCCAGAGGAATTCGCGGCGAAAGCCCTGTTGGGTATCGGCCTCGGATTGCATCATCGCGGCGAATGCTCCTTTCGGTCGTCGACCGGTGGGCGGGAAACCACGCCGGTCACCATCTCGAATCCCACCGTGGTGGTTTCGGCCATTGCGACACCTCCTCGAGGCGCTGGGCCTGTGCTGGGTCCAGAGGCAATGTCGCGGCGGCGAGGAGTTGATCCAGTTGCTCGATGGTGTTGGCGCTGACGACCGGCACCACGGCCTGGGTGCTGCTCAACAGCCAGGCCAGCGCCACCGTCGCCGGTGCACACCCGTGTTGCTCGGCGATCTCACCGACCGCGTCGAGGATGGCGAAGTTCGGTTCGGTCAGCAGTGGCGCGAGTTGGTCTCGGCGGGCTGCCTGCGCCGGTAGTGGCTGTCCGCGCTGGTATTTGCCGGTGAGCAGTCCGGCGGCGAGCGGGCTGTAGGCCAGAAAACCGAGCCGGTGGGCATTCAGTAGCGGCGCGTACCAGCACTCGAACTCCTCGCGCTGGATCAGGCTGTATCGCCCCTGGTAGGTCACTACCGGGGTGTGGCCGGGCGACCGTCCGAGGTGGATCGCCTCGGTGAGCCGCCAGGGCGAGAAGTTCGACAGGCCGAAGTAGCGGATCTTGCCGGCGGTGACCAGTTCCCCCATCACCGATAGCGTTTCCTCGATCGCGGTGTTCGTGTCGGCCCAGTGCGCCTGGTACAGGTCGATCCGATCGGTATCGAGTCGGCGCAGGCTGGCCTCCACCGCGCGCAGGATGTGTCGGCGGTTCAACCCGCCCGAGGTGGGCTCGGCGAACATCCGGCCCCCGACCTTGGTCGCCACCACGATCTCGTCACGGACACCCCGGTCGGTCATCCATTGGCCGAGAACTGTTTCCGCCGTGCCGACTCCGGTGCCCTGGCGGGTGTAGACATCGGCGGTGTCGATGAAGGTGCCACCCGACTGGTGAAACCGGTCCAGCACCGCCCGGCACTGCTCGGTCGGCGCCGTCCACCCGAAGTTCACGGTGCCCAGACACACCGCCGACACCGCGACCCCAGTATTGCCGAGAAATCGGTACTCCACTGCCGCTGTCCCCTCGTCTCGCCCGTGCCTTGGCTACCGCGTTGTCGTCAGACCGAAGTGGCGATCCAGCCGCTGAAACCATGGTGCGCGTCGGCGGGACGCTGGCCGCCGATCGCGGGGGCGAATCGTTCGATGTCATCAGCGGATCGATAGGTGTGGACGAATTCGATGAACCGCGCGCACGGCTGCGTCGGGCTCTCGCCGCGCTCGAAGGCGACCCCGTGCCACCGCCCGGCCGGAACGTTGATCACGTCGCCTTCGCCGCGCACGTACTCGGTGAGATCATCCGGATCGTCGCCGACGAACAACCTGACCGCTCCCGCGGTGATGACGTTGAGCTCGGTGGCCTGTGCGTGCCGGTGAATCGAGGTCCGCCCGCCTGGGTAGACCAGGATCTCGCGCAGCAGCGTCACCGGGTTCAACCCCACCTCGAGGTACTGGCCCCAGACATGGCTGGTGTCGTGCACGCCGGACAGCCCGGTCGACGCCGCGCGGGCGGTGGCCGTGGCGCGCGCGAGCGGCGTCGCGATCGCCTCGAGCAACTGCTGTGCGCAGGACTGTGGGTCGGTGGAGGAGGTGTCGATCTCGTGGTCGAAGCGCATCGCCGCCAGGGCGGGACCGAAGACCGCTCGTTCGTCCAGGCGTGTCCGGTCCTCCCGGCCGGCCAGCCGGGAGGACCGGATCGACTCCTCGCAATGCACCCGGACCAACACGAACCCGGCGGCTCGCAGGCCGGGCGCGTCGATCTCGGCGTCTCGCAGGTCATCGTTGATGACCGCGGTCCCTTCGGGGATCCGGGCCAGCTCTGCGCGGAATCGGTCAACCAGCGCGGTGGCTGACAGACCCCGCAAGTCGGTGGCGATACGGTGCAGCAGTTGCTGGTCCTGGGCGCCGTCGGCGGCCTCGATTCCGGCGAGTGTGTGGTAGCGGCGCTGCAAGTCATACAGCGGCGCAGCCAGTTTCAGCACAGCAGACGGCACGCCCTGTGCGCGGAGAACCTCGGTGAGAGCGCCGGCGAGGGTGGTCTTGCCGGCACCGGTGAAGCCGACCAACGCGATCCGCGGGGCCGGTCTCAGGGCAGTGATCATCACGTTCCTTCCAGTTGCAAAGTTCCGTCGTCGAGCAGGTGCACGATCTGGCTGTCGGCGATGTCCACACCGGGCGCAGCGACCGCGGGAACCCGGTGCTCACGCAGCAGGATCATCAGGTGGCACAGCAGTGAGGCTTCGCTGCTGAACACGAACCCGGCGACCGAGCCGATGAGTACGGCCAAGATGGCGTATGGGTGCTCGACCACCACGACCGGCGGTGCGGGCGCGGCGAGGATCCTCGCGTGCAGGTCGCTGATGTGGCGGTGCGCGTCGGCGGGAATCGGGTCCGACACCGAGATGATCGGTGCGATGCTGGCCGCGGCCAAGGCCTCGGCCTGCCGGTCATCGATCACCACCGCCGGGCCCACGCAACTACCGCGGCTCAGCGCGCCGGCCCGCTGGTCCGGCGACCACGCCTGCACTGCCTCGCCGAGTCGGGAGAAGTCGATCGCGTGCGGACGCCCCCCGGCGATGGTCCACTCGATCACCACATCCGGATACCGTCGGGTGAACGACTCTGTGAGAGCTCGCATTCGCGCAACGGTGTCCGTGGTCCAGCCGGGCGGCATCTTCGCGGAAACGGTCCCATCGGCGGCAGCGCTCAGATGCCGGGTTGGTGCGAGTCCGCGGTTGACGGCCAGCAGGCCCGCGGTGCTGAATTCCACGTGGAGCGTCCCGTCACCGATTCGCGACAATGCTCCGGCGCTGCCGGTGATGAATTCCCGCACCAGCACGGTGTGCACCTGTCCCGGCGGTGTGCTCGGATACAGCTCGACCAAAGTCGTGGTGAGGTCGTCGACGTCGACGATGATCTGGCGGATCTCGTCGCTGGCGTCCACGACCACCTGCCCGGTGAATCGACCGAGCAGCCCTGTCCAAGCCGGAGAGCCGAGACCGTGAGAGTTGAATTGCACTGCCAGTGCGAGGCCCGCGGCGCAGCCGTGCCGCTCGGCCTCGTCTTGCAGCGCTTTGCGTTTACGCCGGTAGTGCCCGAAGACCCGTTCGACCGCGCCGAGTCCGGTGAATCCGGCGGTGTCCTCGTCACTGTAGATACCGCGCGTGCGCACGATCGGTCGATCGATAGTCCTCGCGTCGAGGACTATCGGGGCGGGGGCGGCGGTCACCGGCCGGACCTGGACCACGTGCAGCTCCTCGCCGGCCCACACCCATTCGACGTCGACTTCCCAACCCATGTGCTCACGCAGCGCGGCCACCGCGCTCACGAGCCGGGACTGCCACGGTTGGGCGGGATGGCTGCGCGCCGAGGCGGTGATCGTGGTGCGCAGCGGGATCGCGGCACCGCTGACCAGCGATTCGGCAGGCCCGTCGACGCTTTCGACGATCACCGCGCCGGGGCCGCGACTGAACGCCACCCCGGCCGATTCCGCGGCCACCATCTGCTGCACAACCACCGCCATCGCCGGGGGCCGCCACGGCCTACGCAGCGACAACCGCAACGCCAATGCGCGTTCGCCGAAATAGGAAGCCCAACAGCGAGCCACCGCGCCGGGCAGCGCCTCGCACGAGATATCGAGCAGCGATTCGTATGCCCCCGCCTCGCTGGCCGACCCTCCGTCCTCGGTGCCCGCCGACGAGCGCACCGCGAACCGCCCCGCCTGGCCTACCTCCCGCCCGATCGCCGCGTCGAGTTCGTCGCGCATCGCCGCGGTCAGCCCGACACCGTCGAGCAGGTCGCCGATCTCGGCCACGGCGTCTCCGAGACCCGCGGCGCCGCGCGCGCCCAGCCTGCGCCAAACCTGTTCGAGGTCGCAGACCCGGGAATCGACCGCTGTGGCGAACCAGTCGGTGGGAACCACGACGAACGGCGGCACCCGCACGATCTGCGCGGCGCGAGCGAGATTGCGGCCCTTGCCGCCGGCCGCCGGATCCAGCGCGCACCGCGCTGGGGTGAGAACGCCGCTAGGCCGGCGCGAAGTCACGATAGATCCGTGTCGCCGCTGGTCCCTGGCTGTGCTGGTACTTGCCTGCATAGAGAGCGATCTCCCCGACCGGCTGCCACCAACTGATCTGCCCGATCTTCATACCCGGATAGATCCGAATCGGTTGCGCGGCGAACAGTTGCAGCGTCCACTGCCCCAGGAAACCGATGTCGCCCAGGGTCGCCGACAAGTTGATGAACAGCCCCAATCGCGCCACCGAGGACCGGGCGGTGAACGTCGGCACGAAGAAGTCGCTGCCCATCACTTCCAGGCTCGCCGCCAGATACAGGCGACTGGCCTCGAGCACGAATCCCTGCTCCGGGATCGTGATCGCCTCCACCTCGGGTTCGACCCTCGGATCGAAGACCTCACACCGGTAGACGTGCAAGGTCGGCCCGAGCCGGAAGTTGTAGCTGTTCGGGTTCACCGATCCCGGCTCGAACGGGTCGATGACGATCTGCCCTTGCGCGCGAGCGGCGTGGATCTGTGGGCCGGTGAGGATCATGACGGTTCCTGAGGTAGAGAGAAGTCGGTGGACAGACCGGACGGGCATACACCGGTCGAACCGGCATAGCGGCCGCTGTAGACCATCGGCGGGCCCAGCGTCGACCAGAACGCGATCTTGCCGATGGGCATCCCCGGCACCACGACCAATCGGTGCGCCACTCGAATTTCCAGCGTCCACGGAATCACCGCACCGGTGTGGCCCAGATCGGCGCTGAACTGGATCCACATCCCCATCGACGCGGTCGACCGGTTGGCGTGCAGAGTGGATGCGTACACGGGGCTTCCCATCACTTCCGCGGTCTCACCCAGATACAGCCGTCCGGGTTCGAGCACCATCCCGTCACCAGGGATCGGGGTGGCCTCCACCGACGGCCGCCGCCGAGCATCCAACTCGGTATCGGTGTAGGTCAACAAGGTCGCGCCGAGCGCGAAACCGTAGCTGTTCGGTTCGATGCGTGACGGGGTGAAAGGGTCGATCACCACCCGCCCCTGCTCTACTTCCGCCTGGATCTGGACGCCTGTGAGTATCACCTGCTGCACCCATCAGGGAAAGTGACTATCGGGCGCGGCGCCATCTCGGACGCGCCACCGGTCCGCGCAGCAACTCGGCGTCGTCGTGTTCGAGTAGTCGCGCCGCGCTCAGGATGCCCATCGCGTACAGGCCCGTGGCCAGCTCCTCGCGCACCGCCTGGTCCCGCTTGGTGTCGGAGAACCGGCAGGCGACCTCGGCGAGCATGTGCATCGCGGTGCTCATGTGCAGACGTAACAGCCAATGCGGGTCTCCTTCGATCAGCCGGCCGAACGCGGGCAGGCCGGCCAGAAATGTCGTGAAGCGGTCGGCCGCCGACTCGAACACAGCCGTCTGGCCCGACCGCACGTCGACCTCGACCGCGCCGGGCCGACGTCGAACCTCGAAGCCCGACCGCATCCCGGTGTGCAAACCGGCCAGCGAGAACAACAGTTTGCCCATGTCGTACATCGCGTCCCAATGCTCGGTCACCCCGCGCGGGTCGAGCAGGAAGTACCCGCCCTCACCGCGGCCGGTGCGTCTGAACACGTTGCCCGCGTTGAGATCTCCGTGTATAGGGAAGTGCAGTGCCGGTGCGTCGAGGGCCGCGAGCAAGGCGGGCCGGGAACGCAGGCCGCCCAGCAGCTCTTCCAGACTCCGACAGCGGCGACCGTTTATCCGCACACTGCCGTCGAGCAGGTCCGCATCGAGGTTGGCCCGAACAACGCCCAGACGGCGTTCGACGCGATCGATATGCAGGCGGCTGAAGGTGCCCGGCTCGGCTGCGATGACCGAAGCCGTGTATCCGTGGTCGATGAGATCAGTCAGGATCGGCGCCAACGCATCGAAGAACCGCGCATGATCGCCGGAATTCTCCAGAACTTCCAGCAGCGGGACGCCGGTCTCACGCGGCATCAGCAGCGCGGAACCGTCCTGCCCGCGATACACCAGAAGTGGAGCCACGATCCTGGCGGCCAGCCGAGGACACCCATCGTGGATCAGCTCGACCTGGTCGGCCTTGCGGCCGAGGCTGGCCGCGTCATGGCCGTCGACCAGTTCGGTCCCCGCGCGGACGAACTTCAGCACGTATCCGCGGCCCGCGTACTCGAATTCGTGCACTCTCGCGTTCGATCCGCCGCCCATGAGGCCGGCACGGCCAGCGAGCGGCAAGTGGTCGAGGAGGGCATCCAGCGACTGCGGTTCCTCGGGCAACAGATCCCACACAGGCTCGCTTCGGTGTCGTTGTCCCGCGGTCATCGGTGCCGACGTCACGACAGATCCGCCTCGTCCTGGGTCCACCAATCATGGCGGTTCACCCACTCCAGCACCGCGGCAGCACCCTCATCCAAGGCCGTGGTCGGTTCCCATCCGAGTACACGGCGGGCCTTGGAGATGTCGGGGATCCGCACCACCGGTTCGTCGTGGTTTGCGCCGTACACTTGGGTCGAGGATCGATGCAGGTACGACAGTTGCCTACGGTCAACCCCCACCTGATCAGCGAGGACAGCGATGGCATCGAGCACCGTGATCGGCGTGGCACTACCGATGTTGAACGCCTGCTGATCAGCCTCCGGCGTCCGCGCTGCACGCACCAGCGCATCCACCGCGTCG
>NZ_BAGA01000183.1 GCF_000308595.1 Nocardia higoensis NBRC 100133
CGTGGACGCGCGCGGGGAGATCCTCGAACTGAAGGAGACCATCAACACGATGGTCGACCAGCTGTCCTCCTTCGCCGACGAAGTCACCCGCGTGGCCCGCGAGGTCGGCACCGAGGGCAATCTCGGCGGGCAGGCCACCGTGCGCGGTGTCTCCGGCACATGGAAAGACCTCACCGACAACGTCAATGTGATGGCCTCCAACCTGACCGGCCAGGTGCGTTCGATCGCGCAGGTCGCCACCGCGGTCGCGCGCGGAGACCTGAGCCAGAAGATCACCGTGGAGGCCAAGGGCGAGGTCGCGGCGCTGGCCGGGGTCATCAACACGATGGTCGACACGCTGTCCGCGTTCGCCGACGAGGTCACCCGCGTGGCCCGCGAGGTCGGCACCGAGGGCATGCTCGGCGGCCAGGCCCGCGTCCCCAATGTCGCGGGCACGTGGAAGGACCTGACCGACAACGTCAATTCGATGGCGAACAACCTGACCAATCAGGTGCGCAATATCGCCCAGGTCACCACCGCGGTCGCCCAGGGCGACCTGACCCGCAAGATCGACGTCGACGCGCGCGGCGAGATCCTCGCGCTCAAGACCACGATCAACACGATGGTCGACCAGCTGTCGGCCTTCGCCGCCGAGGTCACCCGCGTGGCCCGCGAGGTGGGCTCGGAGGGCAGGCTGGGCGGTCAGGCCGAGGTCGAGGGTGTCTCGGGCACCTGGAAGCGGTTGACCGAGAATGTCAACGAGCTCGCGGGCAATCTGACCCGCCAGGTCCGCGCGATCGCCGAGGTCACCAGCGCCGTCGCCGAAGGCGACCTGACCCGGTCCATCACCGTGGAAGCCTCCGGTGAGGTCGCCGAACTCAAGGACAACATCAACTCGATGGTGGAATCGCTGCGCGAGACCACCATGGCCAATCAGGACCAGGACTGGCTGAAGACGAACCTGGCCCGCATCTCCGGTCTCATGCAGGGCCAGCGGGACCTGCACGTGGTGGCCGAGCTGATCATGGACGAACTCGCGCCGCTGGTCTCCGCGCAGTTCGGCGCCTTCTACCTGGCCGACGAGTCCACCGATCGGCCCGAGCTGATCCTGATCAGCTCCTACGGCAGCCCGCAGGAGCCGGGCACGGATGTGCGCTTCGCCTACGGCCAGTCACTGGTCGGGCAGGCCGCGCGCAGCCGCCGCACCATCGCCGTGGACGACGTTCCCGGCGACTACCTGGCCATCAATTCCGGGTTGGGGCGGACCGCGCCGATCAACCTGCTGCTGCTGCCGATCGTGGTCGAAGACCAGGTGCTCGGCGTGATCGAGCTGGCCTCCCTGCACCGGTTCACCCGCATCCATCGCGATTTCCTCGATCAGCTGATGGAGACCGTCGGCGTCAACGTCAACACCATCATCGCCAACGCCCGCACCGACGAGCTGCTGGTCGAGTCGCAGCGCCTGACCTCCGAACTGCAGGCCCGCTCCGAGGAACTGCAGGTGCAGCAGGAGGAGCTGCAGCGCTCCAACGCCGAGCTGGAAGAGAAGGCGGCGCTGCTGGCCTCTCAGAACCGCGACATCGAGGCCAAGAACCTCGAGATCGAGCACGCGCGCCAGGAGCTCGAGACCCGCGCTCAGGAGCTCGCGCTCGCCTCGAAGTACAAGTCGGAGTTCCTGGCCAATATGAGCCACGAGCTGCGCACGCCGTTGAACAGCCTGCTGATCCTCGCGCAGTTGCTGGCCCAGAACCCGACCCGCAACCTGACCCCCAAGCAGGTCGAGTACGCCGGGATCATCCATTCGGCGGGCTCGGATCTGCTGCAGCTGATCAACGACATCCTCGACCTGTCCAAGGTCGAGGCGGGCAAGATGGATGTCAACCCGGAGTCGGTGCCGTTGCGCAAACTGCTCGACTACGTGGAGGCCACCTTCCGGCCGATGACCACGCAGAAGAACCTCGGGTTCCGCGTGGTCACCTCGGCCGGCCTGCCGCTGGACCTGCTCACCGACGACTCCCGGCTGCGTCAGGTACTGGGCAATCTGTTGTCCAACGCGGTGAAGTTCACCGAGACCGGGTCGGTGGAGTTGCGCATCGAACCGGCCACGACCGACGAATTGCCCGCCGCCGCGCGCAGGCACGGCCCGGTCATCGCGTTCCGGGTGGCCGACACCGGCATCGGCATCGCCGAGCACCAGCTCGAATCCATTTTCGGCGCGTTCCAGCAGGCCGACGGCACCACCAGCCGCAAGTACGGCGGCACCGGCCTGGGCCTGTCGATCAGCCGGGAGATCGCCTACCTGCTCGGCGGGGCCATCACCGCCAAGAGCACGCCGGGCAAGGGCAGCGTCTTCACCCTGTATGTGCCGGTGGCCCGGCCGGACTTCCAGGACGCCCCGTCGCGAGAGGACGAGGACGCGCAGCGGTCGGCCGACACCGTCGAACGCGCCCCCGCACCCGCCGCGCCCCATCAGCTGCGCAGGCTGCTGGTGGTGGAGGAACGTCCGCAGGGACTGTTGTCCCTGGTCGCGCAGAGCGCGGTGGGCGATCTCGCCGACAGCCACGATCCCCGTGGCCCGGTGCAGATCGTCACCGCGGTCGGTGTGGAGGAGGCGGCCGCGGCGATGGCCACCGAGGTCTTCCACTGTGTGGTGCTCGAGCTGGACATGCCCGACGGCGCCGCGCTGCGGCTGCTCGAGACCATGGACGGGGACGCGGCATCGAGCGCGGTCCCGGTGCTCGCGCACAACAACCGGCGGCTCGGCGCCGAGCAGGAACGCCTGCTGCAGGAGCGCACCTCGCGTCAGCCATTGGAGTTGCTGTCGAGTCTGGACGAGTTGCGCGAACGCATCGCCCTGCACGTCGCCGCCGAGGCCCCCGGCGATGTCCTGCCCCTGGTCCGCGCGGAGGAGGCCTCCGCCGCGGCGCCGGTGCACCCGGACGGCATACTCGCCGGCCGCACGGTGCTGATCGTCGACGACGACGCCCGTAACCTGTTCGCGCTCAGCAGCATTCTGGAACTGCACGGCATCGCCGTGCTGCACGCCGAGAACGGGCGCGAGGGCATCGACACCCTGCTGGCCCATCCGGAGACGGATCTGGTGCTGATGGACGTGATGATGCCGGAGATGGACGGCTACACCGCGACCACGAAGATCCGCGAGATGTCCGAGTACGCGGATCTGCCGATCATCGCCGTGACCGCCAAGGCCATGCTGGGCGATCGGGAGAAGAGCATCGCCTCCGGCGCGAACGACTACGTCACCAAGCCGGTGGACGCCGACGCGCTGATCGCCCGCATCCAGCATTGGCTGGGCGCCTGATGACGGGGACCGACACACCCGAACTCCCCGGCGCGGCAACGGAAGTCGCCGCGGACGCCGGCCCGGCCGACCTGCCCGCGAGCACCCGGCCTGCCGTGACCCGCCTGGCCGCCACGGTGGAGCGGCTGCGTGCCGAGATCGCCCGGGCCCAGGCGGCCGCGGACGGCCGGGCGTTGATCGAGATGGCCAAGGGTGTGCTCGTCGAACGGCTGCACTGCGGCCCCACCGAGGCCGCGCGCCAGCTGGACGCGCTGGCCGAGCGCGCCGGGGTGACCGCGCTGGAACTGGCCGCCGAACTGGTCAATCAGGCCGCACAGGACAAGGTGAGCACCACGGTCGAGGAGTTCCTGGTGCGCACCGCCGCACCGGAACAAGCCTCGGCCGCGGTGCGGCTGCGCACCGCCGAGAGCGGGCTGCTGGCCTCCGGCGATCCGCAGCGGGTCGCGCAGTCGGTGCTCGAACACGCCCTGGAGCCGCTGGGCGCGAGCGCGGTGGCGATCTGGTCGGTGGGGAGCGACGCCTCGTTGACGCTGGCCGGATTCGCGGGCATCGACCCGCACGAGGCGGAGCGGTGGCGATACGTCCCGCCCGGGGTGCTCACCCCGGCGCGTCAGGCGTTGGACGCGCGTCGGGCGCAGTGGATCGAGCACCTGGGCCGATCGGGACTGCCCTCGATCGGTGACCGCGACGGCGGTCGTGCGGTGATCCCCGCCAGCGCGGGTGGCAGGCTGATCGGCGTGCTGGAAGTGTGCTGGCCGCAGTCACTCTCACCGCAGCCACCCCAGGTGCGCAAGCAGCTCGAGGCGCTGGCCGAACTGTGCGCGCACACGCTCGAAGCCGACCTGCCGACGGTGGTGTTGCCGGAGCGCTCGCACCTCGCCGACCTCGTCCGGCTGTCCGACGGATTGTTCGACTCGGCACTGGTGTTGCTGCCGCATTTCGGCGGCGACGGCGAACTCGCCGATTTCCGCATCCACCATGTCAATCGGAGCTTCGTCGACCCCGCCGGCCGCCCCCAAGGCATGGTCAACGGCGCACTGCTGCTCGAGGCCTATCCGATGGCCGCCGCCGAGGGGCAACTGTTCGAACGCGTCGAGCACGTCTTCGCCACCGGCGAGACCTACCGCGCCGACCGGATGGTGCTGACCGAGCTCGTCGACCAGGTGCCGCTGACCGTCTCGGCTGCCCTGAGCATCAGCCGCCACGGCGACACCCTGCTCATGGTGTGGCGGGTGGAGGACGAGACCGCCCGGCTCGCGGCGCTGCTGCAGCACGCCCAGCGCCTCGGCCGCGTCGGGGGCTTCGAGGAGAACGCCGCCACCGGGGAGATCACCTGGAGCAGCCAGCTCTACGCTCTCTACGGACTCACCCCGTCCGACGACCCGATTCCGCTGGCGCAACTGCCCGCCCATGTCCACGACGACGACGCCGACGCGGTGCAGCGACTGCTGCGCACGCTGCTGCGTTACCGCCGTTCGGCCTCGGCGGCGTTCCGCATCATCCGGCCGAACGGCGACACCCGCCACATCCGCATCATCGCCGAGCCGGTCGTCGACACCGCCGGTCACCTGTTGGCGCTGCGCGGCGCCTATCAGGACATCTCCGCCCAGCACTGGACCGAGGTCGCGCTGTCGGCCACCCAGGACCGGCTGGTGCACACCGAGGAACAGGCCGCCGAGCACAGCAGACTCGCCCGCCAGCTGCAGCAGGCGATCATGCCGGCCGCGCAGCCCTCGATCGAGGCGTTCGGACTCCAGATCGCGGTCCGCTACCAGCCCACCGAGCAGGACGCACTCGTCGGCGGTGACTGGTACGACGCGATCGTGCTGCCCTCCAAGCAGATCCTGGTCTCCGTCGGCGACATCACCGGTCACGGGATCAAGGCCGCCACCGGAATGGTCGTGTTGCGCAACGCCCTTCGCGGTCTGGCCACCACCGGCGCGGGCCCCGGCCAGATGCTGACCTGGCTCAACCACGTCACCCATTACCTCACCGACGACATCTACGCCACCGCCGTCTGCGGCCTCTACGACCCGCAGACCCGCATCCTGCGCTGGGCCCGAGCCGGGCATCTGCCGCCGGTGCTGATTCGCGACGGCGAGGCCGCCAACCTGCCCGAGATCCCGGGAATCCTGCTGGGCGCCGTGGCCGAGACCAGTTACCAGGAAGCCGAACTGCAGCTCGAACCCGACGACGTTCTGCTGCTCTACACCGACGGACTCGTCGAACGCCGCGACCTCGACATCGACGAATGCGTGAACCGGATGCTCGGCCGGTCGGCCGAGTTCCGCGGGAGCCTGGACGATCTGGTGGATCATCTGCTCGATCACAGCGACGCCGACACCGACGACGACACCTGTGTGGTCGGCATCAAGGTCGGGCAGGGAGCCGGCTCGGCGACCGGCTAGGGATTCTCGCCCGCTACCGACAGCTCGGCGCGGCGGGGGAGCGGCATCGGCATCGTCTCGGCCGGTGCGCCCCCGGCCGCCGACCTTCGCCGTCAGCGTGACCTCGATGAGCGTGTGGACCACACGGCTTGACAAAGGAAGTCGAGTTCATGAATCCTGGATCAGGAATCACAGTTCATTTCGATGCGCGCGTGGTGTGAGCCGAACTGCGAGTAATTCCGTGTTCCCTCGGCACCGGCCGCGCCCGGAGAGAAGGGATCCCGCTCATGTCGGTTCCGTTGTGGATGTGGCCCGCGGTGCTGGCGGTGATCCTGACGATGCTGGCGGTGGATTTGTTCGCACACCGCAAAGCCCATGTGGTCGGCGTGCGCGAGGCGGCGGTCTGGTCGGCGGTGTGGGTCGGCCTGGCCGTCGGCTTCGGCGGTCTGATCTGGTGGCGGTGGGGCGGGGAATTCGCCGCCCAGTACTACGCCGGTTACGTGATCGAGAAATCCCTCGCGGTGGACAACGTGTTCGTCTTCGCGGTCATCTTCGGCTACTTCGCCGTGCCGCGCGAATACCAGCACCGGGTGCTGTTCTACGGCGTGCTCGGCGCGCTGGTCTTCCGCGGTGCGTTCATCGCCGCCGGATCGATCCTGATCGCGAGCTTCGCCTGGATCCTCTACGTCTTCGGGGCGTTCCTGGTGGCCACCGGCGTCAAGATGGCACGGCACCGCGAGGAGACCATCGACCCGGAGAGGTCGTTGGTGCTGCGCGGATTCCGGCGCCTGGTGCCGATGACCGACGGCTTCCGCGGCCAGAAATTCTGGGTCCGAGAGCACGGTCGCAGGCTGGCCACCCCGTTGCTGGCGGTGCTGGTGCTGGTCGAGACCACCGACATCGTCTTCGCCGTGGACTCCATCCCCGCCATCTTCGCCGTCACCAGCGAACCGTTCCTGGTGTTCACCTCCAACGCCTTCGCCATCCTGGGCCTGCGCGCGATGTACTTCATGCTCGCCGACCTGATGCACCGCTTCATCTACCTGAAGCTGGGCTTGGCGTTCGTGCTGGTGTGGGTCGGTGTCAAGATGCTGCTGCTCGACATCTACAAGATCCCCACCACCGCCTCCCTGGCCGTGGTCGTCGTCATCCTCGCCGTCGCCGTCGCGGCAAGCTTGACCCGGACCCGCGTACTCCCCGCCGAGGACGCCGATACACACCCGGCCCTGACCCATGCCGACGTCGACGACGAGGTGATCGACAGCGCCGTCCCCAGCACCGGGCCCAGCCATCGCACCCGGTGA
Organism: Nocardia higoensis NBRC 100133; assembly: GCF_000308595.1. Lineage (GTDB taxonomy): Bacteria > Actinomycetota > Actinomycetes > Mycobacteriales > Mycobacteriaceae > Nocardia > Nocardia higoensis. The sequence continues at coordinate 6,993 of NZ_BAGA01000183.1, forward strand.
CCAGAGCACCCTTCCCGGACCGTCAGCTGCGTCGGGCCCCGCGCCGCGCAGCTGACGGCTGTGTGCCGAACTCCTGATCCGAACGACATCCGAAGGCAGATACCGGAAATGGCGATGGTTTATCGTGCGAAGATGCCCTCCCGCGACGTCACCGACACCCCCGCCGACCGCCCCACCGGAGAATCGCAGCCGGCCGCGGCGCGGAGCTGGACCTTCCTCACCAACCACGCCCACGTGCTGCTGTGCCTGTCCCGCGACGGTGAGCTGACCATGCGTGAACTCGCCCAGGCCGTCGGCATCACCGAACGCGCGGTGCAGGCCATCATCGCCGACCTCATCGACGACGGCTACCTCACCCGCGTCAAGGCCGGCAGGCGCAACACCTACACCGTCCACGACAACGGCCGCCTGCGCCATCCCCTCGAATCCGCCCACACCGTCGGCGAACTCATCACCGCCCTGCGCTGAGCCGAATCGCCCGTCCTCCACCCACGGACGGACTCACACAGCGAAATTCCGGTGGGCGCCGGGTCGGCGGCCGTCGAACACACGTCGATACGGACCGGACGCGAGCGTGGCTCAGGCGGCCGGAGTGGTATTAAGCTGGGAAATCTGTTTCGCCGTAGGTGTGCATCTTTCCGACTGTGTCGAGGAGCCCACGATGGAGACGGTGACGGATTTCCCGCTCTTCGTAGTCGTGACGCATGCGCTGAACATGCTTTTCGTCACGTTGCTCATCCGCTCGGGTATCGAAGTCCTTTCCTCGATGCCGAAGTTGTACTGGAGCGACGGCTGCCCACCGGGACGGGAGTGGCTGCGGTTGTCACGGAAAAACTACGGCGCCGCCGAACGCCGGCCCTGGGTTTCGCTGGACGAGGAACAGTACTGGTCTCCGGTGATCGCCCTGCCCGGACGCAGCAACCTCGGCCTGGGGCGGCACTGGCATTTCCTGACGGTGCAATTCTGGATCGTGACCGGCGCGGTGTATATCGCCATGGTCTTCGCCACCGGGTACTGGCACGATCTCGTCCCCACCCAGTGGAGCATCGTGCCGGACGCGATCCGCGATATCGGCACCTACCTGCACTTCCGCTTGCCCGAGCAGCTTCCCGGGCAGCCATTCGACGCGGCCCAGAAACTGACCTATTTCGCCGTGGTGTTCGTGCTCGCCCCGCTGCAGATCGCCTCGGGCGCGGCGATGTCGCCCGCGGTGCTTGCCCGGTTCCCCCGCTACGGGAGGTTGTTCGGTGGTAGGCAGGGCGCACGCAGCATCCATTTTCTGGGTCTGTGTACGTTCTGCGTGTTCATCGTCGTGCACGTATTCATGGTCGTGGTGCACGGAATTCCCGCCGAATTCGGCAAGATATTCCTCGGCTCCGCCGACGCCGACCCGATCACGGCCACTGTGGTCGGCACCCTCGTCCTGGCGGCTGTGGTGCTGATACACGTCCTGGCCACCGTCTGGTCCCGGATCCGGCCCCGACAGACACAGCGCCTGCTGGGCACGGTGGTGCACCGGTTCGAATACGCACTGTCCCGGCTGGGGAGTTCGCGCCAGCACTACCGGCGCAGCGATATCTCCGAGTATCACCGTGTGAACGGCTACCCACCCGTCGACGAGGAATACCGCAGGCTGGCCGCCGACGGATTCCGCGACTACCGGCTACCGGTCGGCGGCCTGGTCGACCATCCGGTCACGCTGTCGCTGCCCGAACTCGCCGCGCTCGGGTTCACCCATCAGATCACCAATCACAACTGCATCCAGGGCTGGAACGGCATCGCCGAATGGGGCGGCGTGCCCTTGGGGGCGCTCATCGAGCGTGTCCGCCCGGCCGCCTCGGTGACCCATGTGGTGTTCTACGCCATGGACGACAAGGCTCTCACCGAAGGACGCGGCCGCTACGGCTATTTCTACGAAGCCGTTCCCATGACCATCGCCCGTGCTCCGCAGGCATTGCTGGCGATGGAGATGAACGGCGCACCCCTGCCCATCGAGCACGGCGCGCCGCTGCGCCTGCGGCTGGAGAACCAGCTCGGCTACAAGATGGTGAAGTGGATCGAGGCGATCGAATTCGTCGACGGCATCCGCGATATCGGCATGGGTCAGGGGGGCTATCGCGAAGACCAGCTCTACTACGGCAACACCCCAGGAATCTGACACCGTGAGGCGCCACCATGAACGGACCGATCCCAGCGGCAGGCGAGTCCACTCAACTGGCCATCGCGCGCGTGCGGGCGCGGGTCCTGGGCGGCCGTGGTCTCGGCGCGAGCGCCGAGGAACGAGCCCGCGCCCAGCGACGCCGCGATCTGCTCGGCGCTCTGCCCGCGCCGCTGGAGCGTGAACTGGTCTCCTGTACCGGTGAACTCATCCGGACCACGCCCACCGGGCCCGTTCTCGACGAACTGCGGCAACGGTTCGAGGAGCTGTGCTCGGCGTGGCTGCCGGCGGGCGGCCCGCCGCCCGCGCTGCGGCTCACCCCCGCGTGGTCCCGCGACGACGACAGCCGAGAATGAGCGTCGCGAAGAGCGCGCGCGGCGGTGAGCGGCACCGCGAGCCTCAGCGGCGGTGCGGCACGAATTCCTGAGTCTTGGCCTTCAAGCCCTGCGCCATCAGATGCCAGCCGTCGGGATCGCCGCGCAGGACCGCTTCGGCGGTCGATTTCATCTGGTCCCAGGTTGCGTGCGGTGGGATCGGCGGCACCTCGGGATCACAGCGGACGTCCAGCAGGGTGGGCCGGTCGGCGGCGAAGGCTTGCCGCCAGGACGGCGCGAGATCGCCGGGGTCGTCGATCGCGATGGCGTCCAGGCCGGAGGCACGCGCGAGGTCGGCGTAGGAGACATCGGGCAGCGATTGCGATTCCTCGAATTTCGGCGCACCGCCCATCGAGCGCAGCTCCCAGGTGACCTGGTTGAGGTCGTTGTTGTGGAATACGCAGATCACCAGGCGCGGATCAGCCCACAGATGGTGGTAGCGCTGGATGGTGAGCAGTTCGGCCGTGCCGTTCATCTGCATCGCGCCGTCACCGACCAGGGCGACCACCGGCCGGTCGGGATGGGCGAACTTCGCGCCGATCGCGTACGGCACGCCGGGCCCCATCGTGGCCAGCGTGCCCGACAGCGACCCCCGCATCCCGGCCCGCATCCGCAGACAGCGGGCATACCAGTTGGTCGAGGACCCGGAGTCGGCGGTGATGATGGCGTTGTCGGGAACCGCCTGCGAGAGCTCCCACACCACCCGCATCGGATTGACCGGCTGCGCCTGCAACATCGACTGCCGCTCGACGGTCTCCCACCAGCGTGCGACGTTCGCTTCCACGGTCTCGCGCCAGCTGCGATCGGAGGTGCGGGTGAGCAGCGGGAGCAGCTCGCTCAGCGTGCTCTTCGCATCGCCCACCAGATTGACCTCGGTCGGGTAGCGCATGCCGATCATGGCGCCGTCGATATCGATCTGCACCGCCCTGGCCTGGCCGAACTCCGGAAGGAACTGGGAATACGGGAAATTCGACCCGATGATCACCAGGGTGTCGCAGTCACGCATGAGTTCGTAGCTGGGCCGGGTGCCGAGCAGGCCGATGGAGCCGGTGACATACGGCAGATCGTCGGGCAGCACGTCCTTGCCCAACAGTGCCTTGGCCACGCCCGCGCCGGTGATTTCGGCGAGCTCGGCGACCTGGGCGGCGGCCTCGCGCGCGCCCTGCCCGACCAGTATCGCCACCCGGGATCCGGCGTCGATGATCTCGGCGGCACGCCGGATATCGGCGGCATCGGCGGTGACGGTGCAGTGCAGGTCCGCGGGCGGGCTGGAGGGCACCTGTTTGAAGGCGTGCTCGGGCGGCTGGTATTCCTCCTCCTGCACATCGGCCGGGATGATCAACGCGGTGGGCGCGCCGCGGCTACGGGCGGTGCGGAAGGCCCGGTCCAGTGCGTTGGGCAGCTGGTCGGCGACGTTGACCTCCACCAGATAGTCGGAGGCGACGTCCTTGAACAGACTCTGCAGATCTGCTTCCTGCTGATAGCTGCCGCCCATCGCGCTGCGCGCGGTCTGCCCGACGATCGCGACCACCGGCACATGGTCCAGTTTGGCGTCGTAGAGGCCGTTGAGCAGATGAATGGCGCCTGGGCCCGAGGTGGCGGTGCACACTCCGACCTCCCCGCTGAACTTGGCGTAACCGACCGCCTCGAAGGCCGCCATCTCCTCGTGCCTGGCCTGGATGAAGGTCGGATGGTTGCCTGCGCGGCCGAAGGCGGCGATCAATCCGTTGATGCCGTCGCCCGGATAGCCGAAGACCTGTTTGACGCCCCATTCCCGCAGCCGCCGAAGAATGTAGTCGCCGACCTGATCAGCCATATCGTCTCCTATCCGCTGTGGCAGCGGTACCGGCGGGCACCGCCGCAGATCCGGGTGAATATTGGTCCTGATGCTGGGTAGCCCCGGCGTGTCGTCGGAAACAATGTCTCGCCTTGCGCTCGTCGAGAGGAGCGGCCCGATATGGCGGATCCGGATTCCCCGCAGCCGCGACATCACGCCTCCACCCGCGCTCGGTGGCCGCTGGAGGCGTTGCGCACCGAACTCGCCGAACGGGTCGCCGGAGAAGTGCGCTTCGATTCGGGCAGCCGCGCAACCTATTCCACCGATGCCTCCAATTACCGCGCCGTCCCGCTCGGCGTCGTCGTGCCGCACACCCCGGAAGACGCCGCCGTCGCGATCGATATCTGCTGCGCCCACGATGTGCCGGTGGTGTCTCGCGGCGGCGGCACCAGTCTGGCCGGGCAGAGCTGCAACGCCGCGGTGGTCATCGACTGGAGCAAGTACTGCACCAGGGTGGTGGCGGTGAACCGCGAGGCGGCCACCGCGGTGATCGAGCCGGGCATCGCGCTGGACCGGCTCAATACCGAACTCGCCGATGCCGGTCTGATGGTCGGGCCGAAACCCTCCACGCATGTCAGCTGCACCCTCGGCGGCATGATCGGCAACAATTCCTGCGGCGCGACGGCACAGGCGTACGGCAAAACCGTCGACGCCGTGCGGCGGCTGGAAATCCTCACCTACGACGGGTTCCGCGCCTGGGTCGGGCCGGGCGACACCGTACGGACCGACGATCGTGCGCGCGCCGACGAACTCCTGGCGCGGCTGCACGCCATAGCCGAGGACTACGCGCCCGATATCCGGGCGAAATACCCCAGGATTCCGCGCCGGGTCTCGGGCTACAACCTGGACTCACTGCTACCGGAATACGGTTTCGACCTGGCCAAGCTGCTGGTCGGCAGCGAGAGCACACTGGTCAGCGTGCGAATTCGGACTCGGCGCGGTCCGCCGCCGCCTCGACCGCCGCGAAGTCCGCGACATCGGTGCTGATCGGCAACGCCCGCCCACCGGCCGCACGGATCTCCTCCGCGGCGGCGGTCAGCCCGGTGACACCGCGGGCCAACAGGGTGATCGAGGCGCCGTCGGCGGCGAAGCGGCGCACGCTCGCCCGGCCGATGCCGCCGGTGGCGCCGGTGACGACCACATGCTGTGAACCGGACACGATGACTCCTTTCCGAAGCGGTGACGGCCGCCTCACATGTCGAGTGGTGCCAGCCGGATCGCCGATTCCAGCAGCATCGCGTGGACGAACGCTTGGGGGAGGTTTCCGCGCAACTGGCGCTGGCGGACATCGAACTCCTCGGCGAACAGTCCCGGCGTACCGCAGGCGGCACGGTTGCGCTCGAAGAAGCGCATCGCCGTCAGCGGCCTGCCGAGCTGCGCCGCGGCCATCGCCATCGTGAACCCGCACAACAGGAACGCGCCCTCGCGGGGGCGGCACCACATTCCCTGCCACGGTGTAGGCGGGCGCCAGCCGAGCGCCGTCGGCGTGCAGACGGTCGACCACGAAATCCACCATCGAGTCGAGCAATCGCGTCCCGCCGGCGGCGGCCAGCGCTTGACCGGCCAGGCACTGATCCCGGATCCATACGTACCGGTAGTCGTAGTTCTCGCCCTGGTCGGCGCGTTCGGGCAGGCTCGTGGTGGCCGCGGCGACCATGCCGCCGCTGTCGGCGGTCATGCCACGCAACACCGCACAGGCATGCGCGGCGTCACGATCGGCCACCGTCGGTGCGAGCGCGTCCACGGTCCGGCGCCACCCGTGTTCGGTCTCCTCCCAGCTGAGATCCGGCTCCGGCGGTCGAGCGGGCAGTGCATCCGCGGCGATCTGCAGGACCAGATCATGATGGCCACCGGCGGGGACTCGGATCCGGTCGATCCAGTGCAGCGCACCGCATTCCCGCTTCGGTGTCGCCGATTCGGCTCCGGACCACCGCATCCGCAGCGACCCGATGCGGGCGGTCCACACGCCGTCGTCGCGATCGGGCTCACCCGGCGGATGCGCGCCGAATCCAGCCGCCGGGGCGAGCACCACATCGACTTCCGCGTCGCCGTGCACCGCCATGATGCGCCGCAACAGCACCGCCTCCCGTCGCTTGCCGGGAAAGGCGAGCGCCTCGCGGCATTCGACGACCGAGGCGCCGACGACCCAGCGCGACCGCCAGATCAATGTGCCCGGCTCGTAGTAGCCGCCCCACACGAAGGGCCCCGTCGGCGCGACCACATACACCTGGCGGCCACCCAGCAACGAGGTGAACAGTGCGTCGTCGTGCCAGTTCGGCACACACATCCAGGAGATATCGCCCTGTGGACCCACCAGCGCGCCGCGCTGACCGTCGGCCAGAAGCGCGTATTCCCGCAGAATGTGTGGGGCTGCGTGCGCTCCGACCAGCCCGGCCTGCGATGTCATCTATCCGGCTCCGTGGCCGCGGGATGCGCGCGTATCTCCCTCGGTTCGCACGGCTGAACACCTCCCGATCGAATCGGTCGATATACCCAGGACGAGCACGTGACAATTACGACGGTACGCGGGTTCGCCGCGCGGTCACATCTTCGCGTGCTTGGCCTGGACGAAGCTGAACAGACCGTAGGCGGCGATGCCGAGTGCGGCGATCACCAGCAGCACGACGCCGTAGGGCTGGGCGCCCAGGGTCTTCAACGCGCCGTCCAGCCCGGCGGCCTTGTCGGGCTCGGAGCTGGTGACCGCGAGGATGAACAGCACGCCGATCGCGCCGATGGCCGCGCCTTTGGCGATGTAGCCGGTCATGCCGAGGCGGCGGATGCCGGTGGTGTGGGTGTCCAGGTCCTCGAGGAATCCGGCGGTGTAGCCCTTGTACACGTAATAGCCGCCGACCGCGAGGATCACCAACCCGCCGATCACGAGGGCGACGGTGCCCGCGGTGTTCTGCATGAGGCGGGCGGTCAAGCTCTGGCTGCCACCGCTGCTGGACTTGCCGCCGCCGTTGGCGAAGGTGAACGCGGTCAGTGCCAGCGCGGCGTAGACCACGGCCACGGCCAGTGCCTTGACCCGGCCGAACGCCTCCTTACCCGTGCTGTCCTCGTCGGGTGCGGACGCTTTGCCGAATACCGCCTCGGCCAGCTTCCACAAGGCCATCAGCAGGAAGGCCAGCACGGCGATCCACAGCACGACCGCACCGCCGGGCGCCGCGGCGATCTGGGCCATGGCGCCGGACTGGTCGGCGGTCCCGCCGCCGCCGAAAGCGATGCGCACGGTGATGTAGGCGACGATCAGATGGACGATGCCGGTCATCACGAAGCCGGCGCGGGCGAATCGCTCGAAGGTGGGATGCTGCGCGATCCGGCCCGCTGACGATGTCGAGGTGTTGCTGTAAGCCATGGTGCCTTCTCATCGGTGAGGTGTGCCGAACGATGCGCACATACCCGGCGGGTCGGCGTCGAAACGGACGCCGCCCGCTTATCAGAGCGTCGTGATCGCGTAAACCCTTGCGCTGCCATAGTTTTACGGGTCTTGCCATCCTCCGGTCAGGTGTCAGAATGATGCCCGTGATCGCGCCGACATCACCGCACACAGCACCCGAACCGGCGGTCCCCACCGCCCGGCCCGGTCGGCGGATCGCGGCAGCTCGGCCGGATCGCCACTGACCGAACCGGCACGCGGCGGCTCGAGCACCGCCATCGGCTTTTTCGAACCACGGAGTGAATACATGAAGATTTCGCTGTTCTACGAGTTCCCGCTGCCACGTCCGTGGACCGCCGACGACGAACTCCAGCTGTTCCAGGACAGCCTCGACGAGGTCGAGGCTGCCGACAAGGCGGGATTCTCCACCGTCTGGCTCACCGAGCACCACTTCCTGGAGGAGTTCAGTCATGCCGCCGCGCCGGAGGTCTTCCTCGGCGCCGCCAGCCAGCGCACCCGCGACATCCGACTCGGCTTCGGTGTGATGCACCTGCCGCCCGCGATCAACCATCCGGCCCGGGTGGCCGAGCGGGTCTCGACGCTGGACCTGATCTCCAGGGGCCGAGTGGAATTCGGTTCCGGGGAGAGTTCCTCGGTCGCCGAACTGGGTGGATTCAATATCGATCCGGCCGACAAGCGCGCGCAGTGGGAGGAGGCCCTCGACGTCGCGGTGCGGTGTATGACCGAGGAACCTTTCACCGGGTTCAAGGGCGAGCACATCCAGATGCCCGCGCGCAATGTCGTCCCGAAGCCGGCGCAGGCGCCGCATCCGCCGCTGTGGGTCGCCTGCACCCGCCCGTCGACGGTGCAGCTTGCGGCCCAGAAGTGCATCGGCGCCATGAGCATGGCCTACTCCGGCCCCGGCCCCCTCGCCAAGCGTGTGCAGGGCTACTACGCCGAGTTCGAGGAACGCGGCGTGCCGACCTACCCGGTGCTGAACCCGAACATCCTCGCCGTCGGCGGCGACCTGTCGATGATGGTCGCCCCGACCGACGAGCAGGCGATCGAGCGACTCGGCATCGGCGGCGGCTTCTTCGCGTTCGGGATCATGCACTACTACCTGACCGGTCAGCACACCCCCGGCCGCACCGGGGTGTGGGACATCTACAAGGACGTCGTAGGCGGGGACGCGGGTCTGGGCAGCGGTCTCGGCCGCGGTGCGATCGGTTCGCCTGCGACGGTGCGCGAGTTCCTGCGCAGCTACGAGGAGACCGGAGTCGACGAGATCATCCTGCTCATCAACCCGCGCAGCCACGAAGCCACCATGGAATCCATCGAACTCATGGGCAAGGAGGTGCTGCCCGAGTTCATCGAGCGCGACGCCGAGGCGGTGGCCGCCAAGGCGAAGCGGCTCGAGCCGATCATCGAGAAGGTGGAGAAGCGGCGGCGTCCGCTGGACGCACCCGAGTTCGACGAGAACTACACCTTCGGCGGTCTGCCGACCGGCCGGGGCGGGGAGTTCACCTCCGGCGAGGTCACCGAGGCGATGGCCGCGCTCGCCGAGGACTACCAGGACGCCGAGCAGCTGGCCAAGCTGCAGGAAGCCGCTGCGCCCAAGGAGCAGTGACGCACCGGCTCGCGTGGCCCGTCACAGGGGTCACGCGAGCCGTCCGTCCATCGACGAGCCCATCGAAAGGCCGACCGAACGGGCCGGATCGCACGGCGCGCGGGCGGCTCGGCGCACTACGTCACGCCGGCGCTCGGACCCGCCGCGGGCAGCGTCATCGGCTTCTGCATGCTGGCCGCCGGCGTGGTGCCGGAGCGGCTGTTCGCCGTGATCGCGTTGGTCGCCGTCGCCAACGGCGCGCTGCTGACCGGCATCATGGCATCGCGCCTGGCCTACGGCATGGCTCGCGACGGCCTGCTGCCCGGCGCGCTGGCCCGGGTGCTACCCGGTCGGCGCACGCCGTGGGTGGCGATCACGGTGACCACCGCGGTCTCGCTGGTGCTGGCCCTCACCGGTGAGATCGACGTTCTCGCAGGGACATTGGTGTTGCCGCTGCTGGTGGTCTTCGCGGCGGTCAACGCCTCGGCGCTGATTCTGCGTCGCGAACCCGCCGCCGACGAGTCCTTCCGGGTGCCCACCGTGGTGCCGTGGCTGGGCCTGGCTTCGTGCCTGCTGCTGTTCACCCGTATCGAGGGCGAGGTGTGGGTGCGCGGGTTGATGCTGCTGGGTCTCGGTCTGCTGCTCGCCGTCGTCAACGGGGTGCGTACCCGGCGGGCCCGCGCGGTCGAGCCGGTCGGCTGAACGCCGCGGCTCCCGCCGAGATCACGAGCGCGCTCGCCGAAGCTGTCCGGCCCGGCCGACTACCAGCGGGCTGTCTTCGAGCCTGTTGTTCACCCGGTCGACGGCATCGAACTGCTCGAATCCCAGGGGCGGGAGCTGTTCAGCGTAATCCCGCGTGCAAACGGCGACGCTCGGAATGAGACTGGTGATACTCTCACCAAATCATGAGTATCACCGCCCCGGTGGGAGCTCGCGACCGGCACCACCTCAGGGGGCGTCGCACCCCACACACTGAGGAGACGCACCTGCCGCCACGAGATAGCCAGGGCCGCAACGCATCACGAGGAGGTAGATGATGACGGCACAAACTGGACAGGAGCACGCTGTCAGCGATTTCGTCGTCGACGGCCCGCCGCTGGAGGGCCGGGCACTGCAACGGTACGAGCAGTTCCGCTGGTTCTGCGGGACGAGTCTCGTCGGTTTGTTCGCGGCGGCCTATGTCGACCAGGGCATGCAGAGCGATGTCTCCGACGCGACCTGGGCGACCGGCCGCTACGAGCACAAGCCACTGGAGCGCAACCTGCGCACGATGGCGGCGGGCCAGCTGGTGATGTGGGGCGACGAGTCGGTCAATGCCCGCCAACTCGAACGGCTCAAGAAACTGCACCGCGACGTGCGGGGCAAGGGACGTAACGGGCGCCCCTACAGCGCGTACTCGCCCCGCGCCTGGAACCTCGTGTACCTGAGCATGTTCTTCCTGTACCGCAACGCGTACACGCCGATCACCGGCGACACCCTCACCGACGAGGACAACGAGATCTTCTACCGGTTGGTGTGGGACAAGATGGGCGCCCTGTCGTTCACGGGCAAGAACACCGCCCTGCCCCGCTCCTACGCGGAAGCGATCGCCTACTACGACGAGCTGGTCGCGAACGAACTGCGCGACACCTACATGCTCGAGGTCGGGCGAAGGCTGTTCGCCACACCGCCCGCGCCGGACACGCTTCCCGCGTTGCTGCGCCCGCTGTGGCCTGCGATCTCCCGCGTCGCCGGCGAAGTCGCCATCACCTGCGGGATGGCCATCAGCCGGCCCGAAGTGCGCGAGATCTTCGGGTTCCCCATGACCCGGGCGCGACGGGTGGAGTTCGCGCTGATATGCCGTGTGCTGCCGATCCTGTACCGTCACCTGCCCAAACGTCTGCTCCTGGTCCCGTTGGCCTACAACCGTTGGTGCTACGAGCGTTTGATCCACGACCTGGAGGAGACGCAACTCCACTCGTTCAAGCCGGATCCGGAGCTCGCGCCGCGGCCGCATACCGACTCCGATCACGCGGGATAGTTATCGGCAGCGCCCGTACTGCCGCCCAGCCGCAATCCCGCGCGAGCAGCCCGCCGCCCTCGGTGGACCGTAGAATTGTTGTCGACAGCCTTCCGGCTCGCCACGATTCCACTCGGCCCGGCGGCGGGCATTTCGTGCCTGCTTTTCGAGCAGGCGATCGCTTCGTCCGTATGCACCAACTCCTCGGGAGGTGTTCGGCTGTGCGAACCGATGACGACGAATGGGACATCGTCACCAGCGTCGGACTGACCGCGTTGGGAGTAGCGACATTCCGGGCGCTCGAGTCCGCCCTGCCCGACCCGCTCATACGCGACGATTACGCGGCTCTGTTCGTGAGAGCCGCCGGTGAACCGCACTTCCTGGACGTCTTGGCCGACCCCCCGAAACTCGCCGGATCGCCGCTCGTTCCCGGGTTCATGGGATTGCGGACCAAATTCTTCGACGATTTCTTCCAATCGGCCACCGAGGACGGAGTCAGGCAGGTCGTCATCCTGGCCTCAGGCCTGGATTCGAGGGCCTACCGGCTCGATTGGCCCGCGGGGACGACGGTCTTCGAAATCGACCGCCCCGAAGTACTCGATTTCAAGGACCGGGTACTGACCGAACACAAGGTACAGCCACGCGCCGATCGCCGCGCCGTGGCAGTGGACCTACGGTCCGACTGGCCGGCTGCCTTGGCGGCGCACGGCGCGGACCCGGATGTGCCGACGGCCTGGTCCGCCGAGGGGCTCCTGCCGTATCTGCCGGGCGCGGCCCACGACGAACTCTTCGAGCGGATCGACGAACTCAGCCCTCCCGGCAGCCGGCTCGCTGTGGAATGCACCGCGACGGGAGCCGCGATCGGCGGATTCGCGAAGCTGGAGGAGAAGTATCTCGACAAGAACCCGTTCGGCGATATCGATCCGACCGAACTGTTCTACTCCGACCAGCGCATCGATCCTCATCGATGGCTCGAAGAACACGGCTGGTCGGTGAGCGCCGCAGCCCCGGCCGATCTGGCCGCCGCCTATAAGCTGGTGCTCCCGCAACTCCCGGAAGAACTGGAACAGCAATGGCAACAGCCCCGCTATCTCACTGCGGTGCGATGAACCCGTGAGCGGCGGGCTCAGACCATAGCGGCCACGACGAAGGCCAAGACCGCGATGATGCCCAGTGCCGAAAAGACGGTTGCGAGGACGGAGTCGGAAAGAACGGCAACTCCGCCACCAAGCGTGGTTACGATCAGGCCGGAAATGCAGGCGGTGCCGGAATCCAGCCGGCGTGGTGCAACGGGGGTCGCGTCGGTCGGGTCTTGCCGAGGGGAGTGGGTCACTTTCGCTCGCTTTCGGTGGGGCCGACGGCTGATCACCCGGAACGGGCGAATGGTCGGCAGGCGCCGCAGGGACGAAGGGCAGTCGCTCGGTGAACTCCGTTTGTGATCGCACTCGGTCGGCGGTCACGAACATGTCGCTACTAGAGGAGTAATCGCTGGATACGGGCCGGCTTTTCCGGCGGTGGTTTTCCTCGTCGTGTTCGGTAGCGTCGGACACAACGATCGTAACGGCGCTATCGCCACGATCCGGCCCGCTTTCACTGCAGATCGGTAACCGTCACGGACGCGATATCTCGAAAGGGTCACAGCAGGTCACAGCAAACTCTCGGGGAGCATCAGCAACTCGTGCGCGACTGCGCCTCGGCCGGACCGAGTGGCCGCAGCCGACAGTCAGTCGGACATCACTGCCCGCCGAGCGGATTCCACGGTCCGCCGACGAGAACCGCGAGAAAACAGGTGACGCCGAGGGCCGCGACGAGCAGCGCCAGCAGCAACGGCCGCCTGCCATCGGGTGTCTGCACATGGACCACCCCGTCCTCGCCCACTACGAGACGGTGCCCGGGGGTTGCCGAGCGCGGCACGCCGGTGACGATCAGCACGAGGGTGGGCACCGTGAGCGCCATGAGCAGGACCGCCAGAGCGGTCTCGCCCAATTCGGCGGTGATCCGCACACCCACCAACTCGAAGATCATCAGCGAGCACGCGGTGCGATGCCACGCCAGCGCGGTCCGCTCCACCTGTAGGCCACCATCGGCCAGTCGCGCCGATGGTGGCGCATCGTCACCGTCGGACGCTGTCATGTCAGCAACGACCAGCAGACCAAGCCGGCCGCGACGGCCAGAACCAGCGACAACGGCACCGCTACGTGCGGTGCGGGGAGCGGCTGGGAATGCCGCAGGCTGCGTTCGGTGCGCGCCCACCCCGTCCACGCGAGAAGGGGCAGCACCACCGCCGAGCCCGTCAGCAGAGCCGAGGCGGCAACACTGGGTACGGAACGGTCGCCGACACCGAACACCTGCAGCGCCACGCCCGCCGCCATCAGCGCCAGCGATGTGCGTATCCACGCCAGATAAGTGCGTTCGTTGGCCAGGCTGAATCGGGCGTCGGGCTCGGAACCCGACCCGTAGACCCGGGCGGGGAAGCGGTGTGGGACCGCCGCGTCGTCGGCATCAGCCATGTGCCCGACCTCCTTCGTCGCTGCCGCACACAGGCTACTGTCCCCAGCCGCGTGGAGATGGTGACGCGGATGGACGGCCGCGTGGGGTGCGACCGCATGCCAGTCGTACCCCACGCAGGTGTCAGGCGTAGGTGTAGAACCCGCGACCGGACTTCTTACCCAGCTGCCCGGCCTCCACCTTCCGGCGCAGCAGCGCCGGCGGCGCGTAGTGCGGCTCGGCGAACTCGGCGTAGAGCGATTCGGCCGCGGCAAGGGCGATGTCGAGCCCGATCGTGTCGAGCAGGGTCAGCGGCCCCATCGGGTAGCCGCAGCCACCCTTCATCGCGGCGTCGATGTCCTCCGCGGAGGCGTATCCGGAATCGAACATCCGCACGGCCTGGCACAGGTAGGGAATCAGCAGGGCGTTGACGATGAATCCCGATCGGTCGCCCGCGTGCACGACGGTCTTGCCGAGCGTGTCCCTCGCGTAGGCGGCGACCGCGGCGGCGGTCTGCTCCGAGGTGACCAGCGTCGAGATGATCTCCACCAGCGGCATCACCGGGACGGGGTTGAAGAAGTGGACGCCGACGACACGTTCGGGCCGCTCGGTGGCCGTCGCCACCTTGATGACCGGAATCGAGGAGGTGTTGGTCGCCAGAATCGCCTCCGGGGAGACCACGGCATCGAGCTCGGCGAAGATCTCGCTCTTGAGCGACTCGATCTCCGGAGCGGCCTCGATGACGAGTTCGCGGTCGGCGAGATCGCCGTAGTCGACCGAGACCCGCAGCCGCGCCAGCGCCGCGTCGGCCTCGTCCTGGCTGATCTTGCCCCTGCTCACGCCCCGCGAGAGCGAGGTCGACACCCGTTGCCGCGCGGCCTCCGCGTACTCCGGCTTCGCCTCGACGATGACGACATCACTACCGGCTTTGGCGCACACTTCCGCGATTCCGGCACCCATCGTGCCGCCACCGACCACACCGATTCTCTGCATACAACCCTCCAAGTTCGACCCTCACAAAGTAGTACCGGCGTACTGAGCGCCGTGGGGCAGGCGTCGACTTCTGCGCGCTGTGGTGGCCCGGCGGTCGAACCGATGTCGGCGGTGGGTGAACGTGCTCACCCGGTGCCGTCGTCTGTGACGTCGGCGGATTCCGGTGGGGAAGTACAGCCATCTGTGGTCGCCCGGGCGAGTTCGGCGAGTACCGCCGCCACATCGTGCCCGTCTCCGAAGGCGCGCCGCTGCCGGACCGCACCATTGCCGCGGGCCAGGGCCGAGTCCACCGCCTTCGCGACGAACTCCCGGTCGCCGAGTTCGGTCAGCGCCGGATCGATCGCGTCGAGCAGTGCGGCGAGCAGGTCACGGGCGGGCAGCACCCGTCCGCACGTCGGTGCCACCGCGTCACCGTCCATCCCGCTGCGCGCCGCCTTCCAGTACGCCGCGCGCAGCATCTCCGCGGGCACGTCCGGCGCGGCTCGCCCGTCGGCGAGCGCACGGCGCGCGGTGTGCACGGTGGCGCGCACGAGTGCCGCGAGCAGCGCGGTCTCCTCGACCGTGGCGGGCACATCGCTGACGCGCACCTCGACGGTCGGATAGTTGATGGACGGCCGCACGTCCCAATAGACCATCTTCTCGTCCAAGGCGATGCCGCTGGTCAGCATCATCTGCACCATGGCGTCGTAGGCCTGCGCCGAACCGAAGTGCGGCGGCGGTCCCGCGCTCGGCCAGCGCCGCCACAGGATGCTGCGCCAGCTGGAGTAGCCGGTGTCGGCGGCGCGGTAGATAGCCGAGTTGGCGGTCAGTGCCAGAAACGTCGGCAACCAGGGACGCAGGTGATCGCTCACTCGCACGGCGGTCTCGCGGTCGGGCACCGACACGTGGACATGACAGCCGCACAGGCCCTGTTCATGGGCGATCATCCCGAAGTTGTCGGCGATCGACCGATAGCGCGGGGTGTCGGTGACCGGGAAATCCTCGGGCACCGTCGGGGGGATCGCCACCGCCAGCACCTGCGCGTCGTTGACTTCGGCGCACTGCGTCACCATGCATCGCCGCTCGCGCAACTGGGCGAGCAGGCCCGCGATACTGGAATGCACGTCGCTACTGGCCTCCACCTGAC
Source organism: Nocardia higoensis NBRC 100133 (assembly GCF_000308595.1). Taxonomy (GTDB): domain Bacteria; phylum Actinomycetota; class Actinomycetes; order Mycobacteriales; family Mycobacteriaceae; genus Nocardia; species Nocardia higoensis. Next base: position 22,949 of record NZ_BAGA01000183.1, read on the forward strand.
AGCGGGTCAGCTCGAGCTGCAGGTCCAGACCTCGGTCCCGCGCCGTCCGCGCCACCGCCTCGTTGCGCGCGGCCGGAGCACCGGTGCTCGGATCGACGAGCAGGAACTCTTCTTCGACTCCGACCGTCGGCATGTCCATGCCCGCTGGATACCCGCCCCGCGCCGGTCCACCGCACCGTCTTGTGTCACCGGGACGCCCCTGGTGTGCTGAGGGGATGAACCCGGCGAGCGTGGATTTCCACTTCGATCCGATGTGCCCATTCGCCTATCAGACCTCGTTGTGGCTGCGGAACGTGCGCGAGCAGCTCGGCCTCACGGTGAATTGGCGATTCTTCAGTTTGGAGTGGGTCAATCACGTCGAGGGCAAGAAGTATCCCTGGGAGCGTGAGTGGTCCTACGGGTGGTCCCTGATGCGGATCGGGGCGCTATTGCGCCGTAGGGATATGGGGTTGCTGGACCGCTGGTATGCGGCGATCGGCGCCGAGTTACACGAGCGTGGCGGCAGCCCGCATCGCCCGGAGGTCGCCGCGCGTCTGCTCGACGAACTCGGTGTCGGTGCGGCGGTGATGGATCAGGCGCTGGCCGATGCGACGACTCATGAGGAGGTCACGCGCGATCACCGGCGGGTGGTCGAGGCGGGAGGTTTCGGCGTGCCCACGATGTTCCTCGACGGAGAGCAGTGCCTGTTCGGTCCGGTGCTCGTCGATCCGCCCGCGGGGGACGAGGCGCTGGCGTTGTGGCGGGTGGTCACCGGGATGGCCGCGTTGCCGCACGTCTACGAGCTGCAACGGCCCAAATCTGCCACCGACCTGTCCTTCATCGCCGAGCGGCTGCGCCCGTATGTACGTGGGCGGGACTGGGTCAGTATCGATCGCGGACAGCTGATCAATCTCGACGGATTCGTCGACGGAGCCGACGACAGCGGATAACGGTGGTCGGTCGTGTCGCCGCGAGGAGTCAGGGGGTGTGCATGAGCTGCCGGGCGAGGCCGAACAGGCGGTTGGCGAGCTTGATGACCGGAAGCCCGAGCGGAATCAGGAGGATCGTCACGCACAACACCGCACCGACGATCCACACCAGGGCCGCGAGCAGCCCGACCACCGTGCCGAGGACGGCTGTCAGGATCCCGACGACTACATCGAGCAAGCCCTTGATCGCGCGCATGGATGACCTCTCCACCACCCATTTTCCACTCATTTCACCCGAATGGCTCGTGGAATTCGGCGGATATCCGGGCCTGCGGCTATCTCCTGGCGAAGCGCCTGTGCTGTGCTCAGGGCGCGTCCAACACGCTCGCCGGGACCCCGTAGGGCAGGAACCGGACCCGGCGCCCGGGATCGGTGTTGTCACGATGCGCGCGCAAGGCCTCGAGCTCGCTCGGGAAGACCTGGTCGACCCTGGCCGCGCCGGTGTCGTCGATGGTGTAGATCGCCCAGACCCCGCTCCCTGTTTCCCCGGTGGTCTCGCCTTCGGGCTGCGGGGGACGTGGTCGTTCCGGCTGGACGAACTGACCGAACAACGACGCCAGCGATCCGACGCCGGCGTTGTCCACCCGGTCCAGGTAGACGCCCGCCTTGCCGAGCAGGCCCCGGAGCTCGGTTCCCGCCTCGCGTAATGCGCGTTCGAAATCTTCCGGATCGATGCCGAAAGGCCCGTTGGTTGCCATCGAATGTGCTCCTCGGGACGGGATGGGCGGTGTGTCCTCAGTGTCCTCGCGAAACGCGGACTTCGCCACGACGGCCTCGCTCGTCCGCCGTTCCGATCCGCGGTCCGGGCCGATGGTCGACTGGAAGTTTTTCGGCGGCAACCGGTCTCAGCTGTGATCCGGCGCCGCCTGGTGCGGATCCGGGCCCACCGCGGGACCGGCGCCCACCGCACCCATGACGAACGGCACGACCTGTGCGATCACCTCGTCGACGGATCCGCCGTCGGCGAGTGCCTGACGGTGCGGGTCCAGGCAGCCGAGGATGCAGCGACTCGCGAAGCGCGCGTCGACGAGCTGGAACACTCCTGTGCGTTCACCCTCGACGAGGATCCCGAACACCACGTTCTCGAGCTGGTTGAGCTGTGAGGTGAACTCCAGTGCGGTCTGGTTGGGAATCAGGCTCATCATCGGCGGGGTGACCGGGTGGGGTCCGGCGAACTCGCGCAGTACCAGCTTCACGAGCGCTTCCAGCTTCCGGCGCGGGTCGTCCAGCGGCTCGATCTCCTGGGCGATCTGCGTCAGGAATCGCTCGATCTCCAGCGCGGACCAGGCCAGCAGCAGCTCGGACTTGTCGGCGAAGTAGTTGTAGATCACGGTGCGGGTCAGGCCGGCCTGTGCGGCAACCGCTTTGATCGACGCGCCGTCCCAGCCGTCGCGGGCCAGAACCTCGGCGAAGGCGGCGAGGATGCGGGTGCGGATGGCCGTCTTGTGTTCGGCAACGGTGTGCCCTGCGTTCAGGATAGGCACATGCTGCTCCCGGCTCGGTCGAGGACTTCCTGACCGGTCGGAGCGTACACGCCCCGGCGGCCCGCCGAGATTTTGCTGACACTACGTCATCAAAAGTTGGCGGTCCGGTTCCACATCTGCTGAAATCTGCGCATGATTCTCTCCCGCCGCTACGTCGCCGTGCCGGTCTGACCGGACCGACTACAGGAGCCGCTTCGATGTTTCTCGCTGTGCGTGAACTGCTGTTCGCGCGTACCCGCGTCCTGCTCATGGGCTCGGTGATCGCCTTGATCTCGGTCTTGATGGTCATCCTGTCGGGGCTTTCCTCCGGCCTGGTGGAAGACGGTGTGTCCGGTCTGCAACGGACTCCGGTACAGGCCTTCGCCTTCTCCGAGGGCACCAAGACCGATTCCGCCTTCTCCCGCTCGGTCGTGACCGAGGACCAGGCCGCCGCCTGGGCCGCGCGGCCCGATGTGGACGCGGCCGAACTCATGGGCAATGCCATCGTCAACGCGCACACCGGCGGTGGCACGGCGATCGACCTCACCGTCTTCGGCATCACCCCGGGATCGTTCCTCGAACCGGCGGTCGCCGAGGGCGCGGCGTTGAGCGGCCCACGCGATGTCGTGCTGAGTGCCAGCGCCGCCGACGAAGGCGTGGCGGTCGGTGACACCGTGATCATCGACCGGATCGGCACCGAGCTCACCGTGGTCGGATTCACCGGCGACAAGCGCACCTTCGGTCACGTGGACATCGCCTATGTGCCGCTGCGGACCTGGCAGGAGATCAACAGCGGTCTGCCCGCCGGCTCCGAGATCGACCCGCGCGTCTACACCCAGGCCAGCGTCGTCGCGATCAAGGGCGCCGACGGCGCACTTCCCGATCTCGCCGCGGGCGACGCCGCCGCGGGCACGTCGAGCAAGACCCTCGAGGAGTCGTTCGACTCCTCTCCCGGCTATACCGCCGAGATGATGACCATGTCGATGATCGTCGCCTTCCTCTACGCGATCTCGGCGCTCGTCGTCGGCGCCTTCTTCAGCATCTGGACCGTGCAGCGGATGCGTGAACTCGCGGTGCTGCGCGCGCTCGGCGCCTCCACCGGATATCTGTTGCGGGACAGCCTGATGCAGGCCGTGGTCATCCTCGTCGCCGCCGTGGCGGTCGGCGTCCTGGCCGGCCTCGGCCTCGGTTCCGGCCTCGACGGCACCGGGATGCCGTTCGCCCTGGAAGCCGGGCCCATCGCACGCGGCGCGGCACTGCTCGTCGTGCTCGGCCTCGTCGGCGCCGGGATCGCCGTCCTGCGCATCACGCGCATCAACCCTCTGAACGCTCTGGGAGACAACCGATGAGCACCCTCACCGCCACCGGGCTCAGCTTGCGCAACGTCACTCTGCGGTTCGGTGACGGCGACAGCACCGTCACCGCACTCGACGACGTGACTCTCGATGTCGCGCCCGGGGAGCTGGTCGCCATCGTCGGTCCCTCCGGCGCCGGAAAGTCGAGTCTGCTGGCCGTCGCGGGCGGGCTCATCACACCTACCAGCGGAACCGTGGCACTGCGCGACATCGACCTGACCGCCACACCGCAGTCGAAACTCGCCGAAATCCGCCGCAACCACATCGGTTTCGTCTTCCAGTCCGCCAATCTGCTGCCCGCGCTGACCGCGATCGACCAATTGCGGCTGATGTCGACCATCACCGGGCGCCCTGGCCGCGACCCCGGCGAGCTGCTCGCCTCCGTGGGCATGTCCCACCGAGCGGACAAACGGCCAGGGCAACTGTCGGGCGGTGAGCGCCAGCGGGTCGGCATCGCCCGCGCCCTGATCACCGATCCGGCCGTGCTGCTCGTCGACGAACCGACCGCCGCGCTGGACCGCAATCGCAGCCACGAGGTGGTGACCCTGCTGGCCGAGGAAACCCACCGCGCGAAGGTCGCGACCGTCATGGTCACCCACGACCACGATGTCCTCGTCCACTGCGATCGCATCCTCGAGATGATCGACGGCAGGCTCGCGCCCCCGGCCTGAAAGCCGTCTCCTGTTGCCGCACGGTCATCGGCATCCGCCGATCGACCGTGTTCGGCGGGCTCGGTCGCCCGATCAATGGGTAGCCGAAAGTTGCCCGGGAATCGGGCGCGGACGCCGAGTAGCTGACGCGGTGTGGCCTTGATAGTGGTGGCGGCCCTTGACAGGCCGCAGCGCCGCTCCGAGGCTTGAAGTTGCCATATGACACTCGAGAGTGCCACCTACGAGTATCGAGGTGAGTTCGATGGCGACCCGTACCCCGTTGTCGGCCGAGGCTCAGGAAGCCCGGCTCGAACGCCGCATCGCCGACCTGTACCGCTTCGACGAGCAGTGCGCCGCTGCCCGGCCCGACCCGGCCGTCGCCGCCCGGACGGAAGCGCCCGGCCTGCGTCCGCTCGAACTCGCGCAGATCGTGATGGAGGGCTACGCGCATCGGCCCGCCCTCGGGCAGCGCGCGATCGAATTCGTCACCGACCGGCGCACCGGCCGCACGTCGGCGAAGCTGCTGCCCACATTCGAGACGATCACCTATCGCGAGGTATGGGACCGTGCCGGGGCGATCGCCGCCGCATTGGCAGGTGATCCCGTGCGGTCCGGTGACCGCGTCTGCGTCCTGGGTTTCACCAGCGTCGACTACACCCTCGTGGATGTGGCACTGATGCGACTGGCCGCGGTAGCGGTTCCGTTGCAGGCCAGTGCGGTGGCGGCCCAGCTTCTCCCGATCGTCGACGAGACCGAGCCCACGGTGATCGCGGTGAGTGTCGACCATCTCGCGATCGCCGTCGAACTCGCGCTCACCGGTCACACCCCGCAGCGCCTGATCGTGTTCGACCACCACGAGCAGATCGACGACGAACGCGAAGCATTGGCAGCCGCGTCGATGCGGCTGGCCGAGGCGGGCAGTCCGGTGACCATCGAAACCCTGCCCGCTGTCATCGCCCGCGGCCGGGCACTGCCTCCGGCCCCGGTGCCCACCCGCGCCGACGCCGATCCGCTGGCACTGCTGATCTACACCTCGGGAAGCACCGGAGCCCCCAAGGGCGCCATGATCACCGAACGGTCGGTGGCCGACAACTGGCGTGCGTCGACCAGCGAGCGATGGGGGCAGCGCGGCGCCGAATCGGTGATCGTGCTCGCCTTCATGCCGATGAGCCACATCATGGGCCGGGCGGTTCTCTACATGGCGCTGGCGCGCGGCGGCACCGCCTACTTCGTCGCCCGCAGTGATCTGTCGACTTTGCTGGAGGATCTGGCCACGGTCCGGCCCACCCACCTCACTTTCGTGCCCAGGATCTGGGAAATGCTCTTCCAGCGATTCCAGAGCGAGATGCAGCAGCGCGCGGCCGAAGGCGGCGACCGTGCGGCCTTGGAGCGCCGCGTGCTGGCCGATATGCGCGAGAATCTACTCGGCGGGCGCTTCCTCTCGGCGACGACGGGTTCGGCGCCGATGTCGGCGGAGATGAGAGCCTGGGCCGAATCACTTCTCGAACTGCACCTGGTGGACGGTTACGGTGCCACGGAGACCGGCAGCATCGCGGTCGACGGCCGGATATGCCGCCCACCCGTGCTCGACTACGAACTCGTCGACGTCCCGGAACTGGGCTATTTCCATACCGATCGGCCCTATCCCAGGGGTGAGCTGGTGGTCCGGTCCGAGACGCTGGTCCCCGGCTACTACAAGCGCGCCGATGTGACCGCCGAGGTGTTCGACTCCGACGGCCGGTACCACACCGGAGACATCTTCGCCGAGATCGGCGTCGATCACCTCGCCTTCCTCGATCGCCGCAGCTTCGTACTGAAGCTCTCCCAGGGCGAGTTCGTGACCGTGTCGAAGGTGGAGGCCGTGTTCTCCGAGAGCCCGCTGGTCCGCCAGATCTTCGTCTACGGCAACAGCACCCGGTCCTATCTCCTGGCGGTGGTGGTGCCGACCGCCGACGCGATCGAGTACACCGGCGGCGACATCGACGCACTGAAGCAGTTGGTCCGCGAATCCCTGCAGCAGGTCGCGAGGTCGGCCGGTCTCCAGGCCTACGAGATCCCCCGCGATGTGCTCATCGAGACGCAGCCGTTCACCCCCGAGAACGGTCTGCTCACCGGTATCCGCAAACTGGCGCGGCCGAAACTGAAGGAGTACTACGGACCGCGATTGGAGCAGCTCTACAGCGAGCTCGCCGTGGCCGAGGTCGAGGAACTGCGCGCACTACGCGTCGGTGCCGGCGACCGGCCGACGGTGGAGACGGTCGTGCGCGCGGCAGCCGCCGTGCTGGGTGCGGCCACCCGTGACGTGCGCCCCGACGCGCATTTCACCGATCTCGGCGGAGACTCGTTGTCGGCACTGACCTTCGCACAACTACTGCGCGACATCTTCGCTGTCGAGGTGCCGGTGGGTTTCCTCATCGGCCCGGCCACCGATCTCCATGCCCTCGCCGGCTACATCGACCGGCAGCGCAGGGGAGCGGACCGGCCGACCTTCGCCGCGGTACACGGCGCGGACGCCACCGAAGCACGCGCCACCGATCTGACACTCGACGAATTCATCGATGGCAACACCCTCGCGGAGGCTCCGCGCCTTCCCGGTCCCAGCCCGGAGGTGCGGACCGTTCTGTTGACCGGCGCGACCGGATTCCTCGGTAGATACCTGGCGCTGGAATGGCTGGAGCGGCTCGCTCGAACCGGCGGCACGCTGATCTGCCTGGTGCGCGCGCACGACGATGTCGATGCCAGGGCCCGGCTGGACAAGACTTTCGACGCGGGAGATCCGAAGCTCTCCGACCACTACCGCGAGCTGGCGGCGGCTCATCTCGAAGTGATCGCCGGCGACAAGGCCGAGCCCGAGCTGGGGCTGGAACACGCCACCTGGCAGCGGTTGGCGGACACGGTCGATGTGATCGTGGATCCCGCGGCACTGGTCAATCACCTCCTGCCCTACAGCGAACTGTTCGGACCCAATGTCGTGGGGACCGCGGAACTGATCCGTCTCGCGGTGACCACGAAACAGAAGCCCTACACCTACGTCTCGACCATCGGCGTGAACGACCAGATCGACCGCTCGGCGTTCACCGAGGAGGCCGACATCCGGGTGATCAGCCCGCGCCGCACCATCGACGGCAGTTACGCCAACGGGTACGCGAACAGCAAGTGGGCGGGCGAAGTGCTGCTCCGGGAGGCGAACGACCTGTGTGGTCTGCCGGTCACGGTGTTCCGCTGCGACATGATCCTCGCCGACACCGGGTACGCCGGTCAGCTCAACGTCCCGGACATGTTCACGCGGTGGGTGCTGAGCGTGGAAGCCGTCGGTACCGCGCCGGGCTCCTTCTACGAACTCGATTCGGACGGCCACCGGCAGCGCGCACACTACGACGGGCTCCCGGTCGGCTTCATCGCCGAGGCGATCGCCGCCCTCGGCGCCCGGGCTGACACCGGCTTCCGCACCTACCATGTGATGAACCCGTACGACGACGGCATCTCGCTGGACACCTATGTCGACTGGCTGATCGATGCCGGGCACCCGATCGAACGCGTCCCCGACTACGAGCTCTGGCTGCAGCGGTTCGAGACCGCGGTCCGCGCCCTTCCCGACCGGCAGCGCCGGTACTCCTTGCTGCCGATGTTGCAGAACTACCGGAAACCGCAACGAGCCGTACGCGGCTCGATCGCACCGACCGAACGGTTCCGCGCGGCGGTTCGACATGAGGAAATCGGTTCCACCAAGGACATCCCCCACATCACCCCGGAAATCATCGTCAAATACACCACCGACCTCCAGTTACTGGGGCTGTTGTGACGACGTCCGCACGACCATCGCGATTCCGAAATACCGAACAGGCCGAGATATTCCCGGCCACCGGCCACAGAATTGTGGAATTGCAGATCCGTTCGCCCGGAACACGAATCACCGCGTCACGCTCAGATCGGCGTGAGTTTCGGCGATTCACCTGGTCACAGGCCTACACTTGGCCGATGCAGCCACTGACCACATGGAAAGCCTGAGGGTGCGAAGCATCGGTTTCGGTGGACTGACGGGGCATTCCCTGTCGGTCGTGTCGTCCACCACGGTCAGGACCGTGGTATCGGCACAGAATCTATTGCAGCCGGTGACCCGCCCGATTCGCGAATCGGCGCGCACCGTCCTCGGTTCGGCGGAAAAGGACGTCGGCGAGGTGGTTCTGCCGATGTCGTGGCGCACGGCCCGGAGACTGCATGTCGACCTCGACCAGGTGCTGCCGTTTCCGGGATGGGTGCGCGGGGCCGCGCAGCTGGAGCGTGTGGTCGGCGCGACCCCGGGAGTCGTCTCGGCCCATGTGGAGGGCATCCTCGGGCGGATAGTGATCGAGCGGGAGGAAACAGCCGACCTCGAGGAGATCCACCGCGCGATTCGCCGCGCCGCCGACGCCGTGACCGATGCCGCCACGGCGGCAGATCGGCAGCACGGGACAGCGGTGTCGCCGGCGGCCGATCCGGGTGACCCGCTGGCGTTGGTCGTTCCGGCGGTCGCCGCGGTGGTCGATGCCGCCGCGGTCGCCGCAGCGGTGACAGGTTGGCTCGGCAGGCTCCCTCGCGTACCACGCGCCGCACGCGCCGCCGCCGCGATGATCAACCATCAGCCCCGGATCGTCGCGCTGCTCGAAGCGAGGCTCGGGCGGCTCGGCACCGATCTACTGCTGAACGCGATCTCCGGGGCAGCCCACGGGCTCACTCAGGCGCCGGCCACGCCTTTACTGGATCTGATGCAGCGGACGGCGCAGTTGTCGGAGGCGCTCGCCCATCGGCAGACCTGGCGGGAGCGTGAGCCGGAACTCGCCGCAGCCACGCGGCCGCAGTGCCCGGCGATGTCGGTGATCCCGGTGGCCTCGCAGGACTCCGGCGGGCCACGGCACGAATGGGCGCCCGCCGCGGCCGGTGAGGTTTCACACGTGGTGGTCGACTCCGCCGTGGACGTATCCATCGACTGTGCCGGCTCGAAGATGGCCGGCGTCGTCGAGGACTATGCCGACCAAGCCGCCAACGGCTCACTGGTGGCGGCCGCGGGCACGCTGCTCGCCGGTGGCACGGTCGACGACATCGCCGATGCGGTGCTGGCCGGCATACCCAAAGCGGCGCACATGGGCAGGGAAGGGTTCGCGGTGTTCCTCGGCCGTGGACTCGCGAAAACGGGCCTGCTGGTACTCGACCCCGGTGCGTTACGACGGCTGGACCGCATTCGAGTGATCGTCATCGACGGCGCCGCGTTGCGCGGCGACACCCGCGCCGTCCTCGACGTCGAGGTGCGCGCGCCGGACTGGGACGACGATCTGGTTTTCGAGATCGCGGACGCCCTGTTGCACGATGAGCGGGTTCCGCACTCCGGTCGCGGCGAATTGTGCGCCGAGGGCGCCAGTTTGGGCTGGCATGAGCGCCCGGACGCCGCGGCGCCCGCCTTGGGCGCCGAGCACGCGGACCTGCTGGTCGGCGGACAGGTCGTGGCCACCCTCACCGTCGGCTGGGAACTCGACTCCTATTCGATCCCGCTGGTGGAGATGGCTCGTCGCAGCGGTGCCCGAGTGGTGCTGCGCAATGTCTGCGGTACAGAGGAACTGAACACCTTCGTGACCGCCGCCCACGAACCCGGTACGCCCCTGGTCGACCTGGTGCGGGAGCTGCGCGCCGACCGCGGCCCGGTGATGGTGATCTCTGCCCTCCACTCCGACTTCGTCTCGATGGACACCCTGGCGGCCCTCGCTGTCGCCGATATCGGACTCGCGCTCGACGACCCCGCCGCGGCGACGCCCTGGACCGCCGACATCATCGCGGGCACCGACCTCGCCGCAGCCGTTCGCGTGCTGACGGCCCTGTCAGCCGCCCGCCGGGCCACCGAATCGGCGGTGCGGTTGGCCAAAGCGGGCACCACACTCGCCGGGCTACTGCTGGTCACCGGAGAAACCGAACAACGAGGCGGGCTCGGTCTGGGGCGCTGGCTCAGCCCGGTGAATGCCGCGGGCGCGACCGCCTGGTTCGTCAGTGCGTTCGCCGCACGACAGGTATTGCGAATGCCGGACCCGCCGCCTCAACCGCTCACCGCCTGGCATGCCCTCGACCCCGAAATCGTGTTCTCGCGCGTGCTCGGCGGTATTCCGTCCGCGGAGCCGTCGGTGACTCCGCAGTGGTACCGCGCGCTGTCCGAACTCTCGGAAACCGCTGTCGGCGAGTTCCTCCTCCGCCCAGCGATACTGCTGGCCAGGGTGGCCGATGCCACCCGCCGTGAACTGGGCGATCCACTCACCCCGATCCTCGCCGTCGGCGCGGCGGCGGCCGCGATTCTGGGCAGCAATGTCGATGCCCTGCTGGTCGCCGGGGTGATGAGCGTGAACGCCGTGGTCAGCGGAGTTCAGCGCTTACGTGCCGAGCACGCCGCCGAGGCGCTGTTCGCCGAACAGGAGCAGGCGGTCCGGCGAGTTGTCGTGCCCACGGTCGCGACAACGGCGCGGCGACTGCATTCGGCACGGACCTCCAGCCGTGTCACGGTCGTCCCCGCGACCCGGTTGCGTCCGGGCGACGTGCTCGATCTGCGGGCGCCGGAAGTGGTACCGGCCGACGCCCGCGTGTTGATCGCCGACGATCTGGAGGTCGACGAGTCATCGCTGACCGGTGAGTCGCTACCGGTCGACAAACAGGTCGAGCCGGTCGCCAACGACGCCACCGAACGGGCAAGCATGCTCTTCCAGGGCAGCACGATCGTCGCCGGACACGCCCGCGCCATCGTGGTGGCCACCGGTCCGGCCACCGCCGCCCACCGCGCCATATCCGCTGTCTCCGACGTGGCGCCCGCGGCCGGAGTGCAGGGGCGGCTGCGCGATCTCACGAGCAAGGTGTTGCCGCTGACCCTGGCCGGGGGTGCGGTGGTCGGCGGCCTGTCGCTGATGCACCGAGGAGCGCTGCGCGAGGCGGTCGCCGACGGGGTCGCGATCGCGGTGGCGGCCGTCCCGGAAGGGCTACCGCTGGTCGCGACACTGGCGCAGCTCGCGGCTGCCCGCCGGCTGTCACGGCTCGGCGTGCTCGTCCGCTCCCCGCGCACCCTCGAGGCGATCGGCCGTGTCGACACCGTCTGCTTCGACAAGACGGGCACCCTCACCCTGAACCGGCTCGACGTCGTCACGGCCGTCCCGCCGGATTTCACCCCGGGGCGGCCCTGCCCGCAGATCACCGACCGGCGCGCGGCGACGGTGGTGCGCTCGGCGGCCCGCGCATGCCCCCGGCCGGAAGCGGGGGAGGGCCATGCCCATGCCACCGACGAGGCGATCCTCACCGCCGCCGCGCGCCTCGCGGCGGACGATGCCGCGCCGCGCACCCTCGCCGAGGTCCCCTTCGAGTCCAGCCGCGGCTATTCGGCGTCGATCATCGTGCCTGCGGACGCTACCCCCGAGGCGCACGCGCAGCTGGTGGTCAAAGGCGCACCGGAGGTGGTCTTGCCGCGCTGCCGGTTCGACACCGGCGACCAGGGCCGCGCCGCGGCCGAAGCTCTCGTGCACTATCTGGCTGATCAAGGCCTGCGAGTACTCGCCGTCGCACAGCGTGAACTCGGCACCGCGCGTGACGATACGACCGATGAACCGGATCGAGTCGACGCACTCGCCACCGACCTGACTCTGATCGGTTATGTCGGACTCGCCGACACGATCCGCGACTCGGCGCGCCCGCTGCTGGAACGGTTGGTCGCCGCACGCTGCAATGTCGCCCTGATCACCGGCGACCATCCGGTCACCGCCCGGGCGATCGCCCGCCAGATCGGCTTTCCTCCCGACACGCGTGTGGTGACCGGCGCCGAACTCGCGGCCGCCGACGAAGACGCGCGCTCGGTGCTCGCCGCCTCGGCCCAGGTCTTCGCCCGGGTCAGCCCGGAACAGAAGGTGCAGGTGATCGCGGCGCTGCAGCGGTCCGGACGGGTCGTCGCCATGGTCGGCGACGGAGCCAACGACGCCGCGGCGATCCGCATGGCCGACGCAGGCATCGGGGTGACCGGACGTGGCTCCTCACCCGCGCGAGAGGCCGCTGATCTCGTCCTGACGGGCGAGAACCTCACCGTCCTGCTCGACGCCCTCGTGGAAGGCCGCAATATGTGGGCCGGTGTCCGCGACGCCCTGACACTGCTGCTCGGCGGAAACGCCGGCGAAGTCGTGTTCACCATCCTCGGCACCGCCCTCGGCCGCAGCGGTGCCCCGGTCAACACCCGCCAACTCCTGTTGGTCAACCTGCTCACGGACATGTTCCCGGCACTCGCCATCGCGGTCACACCGCCGAAGCCCGACACCGACGGCGCGGACGCGGACCCCCTGGTGTCGATCCTGTCCGCCCCCGCGCCCTCGCTCGAACGGCCGCTCGTGGAGGCGATCGTCCGTCGCGGTGTGGCCACCGCGGCCGCCGCCACTGCCGCGTGGGCCATCGGCCGGTGGACCCCGGGAACTCGGCGACGCTCCGCGACGATGGGGCTGACCGCGTTGGTCGGCGCGCAACTCGCCCAAACACTCGTATTGCGTCAGGAAAGCCCGCTGGTGATGGCGACTGCTGTCGGCAGCGCCGCGGTGCTCGTCGCGATCGTCGAGACTCCCGGAATCAGCCAGTTCTTCGGATGCACCCCGCTCGGGCCGCTGGCCTGGGGCGGCGTGGTCGCCGCCGTCGGTGCCACGACCGCCGTGGTGATCTTCGCCCCCGCCTGGTTCACCCGGCGAACCACCGAACTGATAGACCGCGCGGACCGCTTGCCGACCGGTCGGCTCGTGCGCAATCATGAACAGGCAACTCGCTCGACATCGTCGGATCCCACGGGTCCCGTGGTGCCATGACCAGGCAGTTCCCGCAGACGAGAGGACTGTGTAATGCCTACCCAGACCAGAGCGACCAGCGACGACAAACCCGTTCCGGCGCCCCGCGCCAAAACCCCGGACCAGTCGGCCGATGCCCCTGCCGCGGGCCACACACCGGCCGCGATGCTCAACCTTCCGTTCTTCAGGGCCGAGGTGGCGATTCCTGGCCCCGGCGTCAAGGTGAAGGCGGGACCGATCAACCTCTCCCTGCCCACCCGCTACCTCTACTACGGCGGACTGGGTGCACTCACCGTTGCCGGTGCGGTCGAATGGCCGATCGCCGGCGCGCTCGCTGCTACGGGTCTGGTGGTCGATCGCATCCGCAAACCCGCCTCCGTCCGACGCGAGGCCGTCGAAAGCAAGGCCGTCGAAGGCAAGGCCGTCGAAAGCAAGGCCGAGCCGACGCCTGCCCACTCCTGATCACGCGGCCCGTGGCGCACACGGCCGGATTCTGCGGCCGCTGGTTAGTCGCGGCCATGGACCGGTCGGCCGGGCGTCAGTCCGCCGAAGCGCTCGCCGACAACGATTCCAGGATGCAGCTCACGTGCGGGGCGCCCCCGGGGCATCCCGGGCTCGCCACCGGCTTCGATTCCTCGACAGCCGGCGCGGGCACCAACGGGATCGGCGCAGCGTGTGCGGCGGCCGTCGGGGAGAGCAGGGCGGCGGCGAGAAGCAGTCCGCTACGAATCATGTTGCGTGGCAATGGTTGTCCTCTCATCGTGGGATCGTTCGGGTGAAGACTATGCATCGGAGCGCTTCGCCTGCAGCCCCGGGAACATGTGGCCCCACCACCGGGGGCATTCGCCGCGGATCGGAAAGGACCGGTAGCCGGACCCGATAGGTGGGAGTCGCACTCGGCGACGGGCGTGCGACGAGCTTCTCGCGGCCAGGAGGCGATCGGGGCGGTGCCTCACGGTCGCCACGTGCCTGCGATTCGGTACGGTTCGGGTTCCGCCCACACAGTGCGGCGGCTCGTGCCTATTCGATATTGGAGGCTCTCGTGGCTGGTGGTCTCGTCGCCCTGCTGGACGACGTCGCGGCGCTCGCGAAGGCGGCCGCGGCGTCGATCGACGACGTCGGAGCGGCGGCGGGTAAGGCCAGTGTCAAGGCAGCGGGTGTCGTTGTCGACGACACCGCCGTCACCCCCCGCTACGTCCACGGGTTCACGCCGGATCGGGAACTGCCGATCATCCGCAAGATCGCGATCGGTTCGATCCGCAACAAGCTGCTGATCATCCTGCCTGTCGCGATGATCCTGAGTCAGTTCCTACCCCAGGCGCTGCCCTACCTGCTCATCGCCGGTGGCCTGTTCCTGTGCTACGAGGGCGCCGAAAAGGTCTACGAAGCCCTCACCGGCGGCCACCACGACGAGGAAGCCGCTGTCGGGCAGGCCGGCCCCGAACTCGAGAAGTCGATGGTCTCCGGCGCCATCCGCACCGACCTGATCCTCTCGGCGGAGATCATGGTGATCTCCCTGTCCTCGGTCGAGGACGAGCCCTTCTTCACCCGTCTGGGCGTGCTGATCATCGTCGCATTCCTGATCACCGCGCTGGTCTACGGCGTCGTGGCGCTGATCGTGAAGATGGACGATGTCGGCCTGGCGCTCGCTCGGCGCGAATCGTCGTTCAGCCGGCGCGTCGGCCGTGGACTCGTTGCCGCCATGCCCAAGGTGATGTCGGTGCTCACCATCGTGGGGATCGCCGCCATGCTGTGGGTCGGCGGCCACATCCTCATCGTCAACGTCGGCGAGGCGGGCTTCCACTGGCCTGCCGATCGCCTGCACGATCTCGAGCACTGGTTCGGCGATCTCGTGCACGGCGGTCTCGGCGGCGTGCTGTCCTGGACCTCCGGGACCGTGGTGTCCGCGCTGGTCGGGCTCGTCCTCGGCGCGCTCGTCGTCGCGATCATGCATGTCATCCCGAGCAAGAAGAGCAGCGCGGCGGCGAGGTGACCACGAGGATCTCGCGCGCTCGCCCGTAGGACGATCCCATCGCGTAGTCTTCGGCGCGAGTTGTCTCCCAACCTACGTCAGGAGTTGCCGCGCGATGGCCGACCGCCACCTGATCGACGTCCATGTCCTGCTCGTCGAGGACGAGCGGCTCTTGCTGACTCAGCGCGGTGGCGACGACGCATTCACCGGCCGCTGGCATCTACCCTCCGGCAAGCTCGACGAAGGGGAATCCATCACCGCGGCCGCGGCGCGGGAGGCGTGCGAGGAAGTCGGGGTGGTGATCCAGCCGAGCGACCTGCGAGTAGTGCATGTCGTGCATGTCGCAGGATCCGGTCCCGAGCCACGCTTGGGAATCTTCCTCCACGCCAGGCGGTGGGCGGGGGAGCCGACGAACCGTGAACCGGACAAGTGTTCGGCGGTGCGCTGGTTTGCGATGGATCGGCTGCCGGAAGAGATCATCGAATACCCGGGGCTCGGAATTCAGGCATTTCTGAACGGCGCTTCCGCATCGTTCGGTGAACACGGATGGCCCGCGCTGGCGGGAGTGTAGCTTCACGGGCCGGTGCGCGCATGTTGTTCCCGGCCGAGTCGGATGAGCTTGTCGCGGATGTAGCTGCTCGGCGCGTGGGAAAGCTGAGTCCCGATGGCGAAATTGAACTCGTCACGGCCGTACATGGCCTCATCGATTCCGGCTTCGGTGAGGTCGACAGGCTTGTAGTCGAGCAGTTGCTCGCTGGTGTAGCGGCCAGTGGCGACGAGTCGGTTCCATTCCGGTGTCCCGGGGTAGGGCCGGAACTCGAACACGCTGGCCCGGAAGGTGCCGGGCAACGCGTCGGCGTTGTCCCAGAGCCGATGGACCAGCTTCTCGGTGTCGTCGATCTCCTCCTCGGTTTCTCCGGGGAAGCCGAGGATGAAGTATCCCTTGACGTTGATACCGCGGGTGAGCAACCGCTGCACGACACGAACGGTCATGTCGGGGTCGATGCGTTTGTCGATGTAGGACAGGACCCGTTTGTTACCCGACTCGATACCGAGGGCGACTTCGCGTAATCCGTTTGCCGCCAGAGTGTCGAGCATCGCGTCGGAGGCGTGGTCGAGGACGTTGATTCGTCCGGTGGCGTCCCAGCGTGCCCACTCCCCGACACGTGCAGCGGTGAAAGCACTCATCATCGTGTCGATGACACGCTTCCACCCCAGGAACAGATCGTCTACGAACCGGAAAGCGGTGACCTCGAGTTCGCCTCGCAGCTGGGTCATTTCGTCGACGATGGATTGCGGGCTGCGGACTCGGATGGTGATGTCGGAGTTGGCGCTGACCGCGGCGCCGCAGAACGAGCAGTTGTAGGGGCAGCCGCGGGCGCCGACCATGTTGGCTTCCCAGCGCCCGGCATCCAGGTGCGGGTCCTGGCAGAGATAGGTTCGATCGACGAACGGCAGAGCGTCGAGGTCGGGGGCGAGGTGGTGAGCAGTTCCCGGTGCCCCACCGGTGACAGGATATTTCAGGATCGGGTCGATCCACATCACCCCGGGTAAGCGTGTGCGGTTGCGGTGGTCGTCGAGCAACCGCGCCACTCGGGTTTCGGCTTCTCCGAGGATCAGAGCGGTACAGGCACTCATGCGCGGGTCGGTGAGAATCGGACCCGGCATAGCCTTGGCCTGATGACCTCCGAGCATGATCATGATTTCCGGATCCAGGCCGGCGGCGATCGTCGCGGAGATCTCGTAAGTCGGTGCGAGCAAGTTCAATCCGACCCAGCGTGGGCGAGTGGAATTTATCAGCGTGATCGTGTCCTCGATGCCGAGGCCGTGGGCTTCGGCATCGAGGACAGCGATGTTGTAGCCGTGGTGGGAAGCGTAGGTCGCGATATAGGCCATGCCCAGTACCGGCAAGGTGAAGTCGTTGACTCGCGGTCGCAGGGCGTAGTCGCGCAGTGGCGCATTGACCAGCAGCAGGTCCAGGGGATGACGTGCATCCCCTCCGGAAAGCAGGTCAGGGTGTGACTGCGGGTAGGGCTGGTTGTGCATCGGTGTTCCCCCAGGCGAGTGTCAGAAGTGTCCACGCAGACAGCTGTTCTCCAGCCAGCTCCTCCCATGCCGCTTTGAACCCCACTGCGGTGGCGGGCCATGGCCGATCGGGACCGAGCCTGTGGGCAGCGGGCCGGAGCGCGATGTCGGAGTAGTCGTAGAAGGAGAAATCGCCGGTGAAGTCCGCGACCGCGGTCCTGGCTGTCCACGGACCCACACGGGGGATGCACTGGAGTGCTGCCACCAGCTCCGACGGCTGCAGTTTCGACCACCGATGTCCCTGCGCCAGGTAGGCGACCGCAGCCGCTCGCAAGGCCGATCTGGGAAAGGCCGCCCCCACATCCCGGAACTGCTCATCGGTCAGGGCAAGGATCCGATCGGGGCTCGGAAACAGCGCGGCAGTCAATCCGTTGTGCGTCAAGGATTCTCCGAACGCGGCACAGAATCGGCGATACCGGACGCGAGCATGGGCGGCCTGGATGACCTGACGCATGATCGCTGCCGACAACGCATCCCACAACGAAGGGTTGGCCACCCGCGTGACCGTCCCGACCCCATGTAAGGGCGCAACCAGGTCAACGGGCCCCGTCGTCAACTCCGCCGCGGCGATCGTGTCGACCTGGATCGTCCCATGCGCCACGCCGAGATCCAGCACGGTCTCCCCGGCTTCGGTTGTGGTGGCGGTGATCAGAACCGCCTCGTCATCGACGGCGACGACACGGTAGGCGATGTCGTCACTACGTTGCCATGCGGGGTGGTCGGTCATCAGCATGCAGGTCTCCCATCGGTCAGCGGTGGCAGAACCAGGTCGGCAATAGCGCGCGCCGTCTCCCCGGCTCGTCGGCCGGTGCAATCGATGACATGAACCGGCCAGCCTCGTCGGCGGAGATTCTCGGCGACTTCGTCGAACATTTCCAGCTCTCGAACAACACTGCTGTCGGGCTCGCGCTCGAATCGGTTGTGCGGACCTCGCACCGACAACCGAGTCGAGATCAGGACCGGATCCGCTCGTAGGATCACCGCGACATCCGGTACGCGCACATCTGTGTTGAGCTGCCACACCGTCTCCGGTCGGACGCCATCGATCACCTGCAGCACGAGACTCGACGGCAGATAGCGATCGCAGATGACATTCGTGCCCGCTTCGAGTGCAGGCTGTATCTCGGAGACTTGCTGGTGATGGCGATCAGCTGCCACCAGACATGCCAGCGACATCCCCCTGTAGGTGTCGACACCTTCTCGGATATGGGTGCCGAGAGCGGTGCGGCTCGGTTGCGTCGTCAGGTACACCGGTGTGCCAGCCGATGCGAGACAGTCGGCAACACGAGCCGCAGTCGTGGACTTGCCGACCCCGCCGGCCCCGTCGATCGTGATCAATGCTCCAGCCATGGCTGAGCACCCCCTTCGCCCCGCAGGCGACGCCACGCACGGACACGCGGATACCTTTGTCGGCGACGATCGAGTTCGATCGCCCAAGCCGGCGGAATATCTCACTCGCCCGCGAGTTGTATCGTGATCACCAGTGTCGGCACCGTCGTGAGCACTGTCAACGGCTGATGCCTTGTGCTGCAACGCTATAGCCGTGACTCAGACGATGGAGCACACAGGGCGCGTTCTGTCGATCGACCCCGCGGAGGATTGACACCGGCTCTTCCCGCCCTCTCACACGGCCGACCTATCTCTTCGGGGTGTCCTTCGTCCAGATGTGGGCTGCAGCGGTGATGCAGGCGCCGAAATCGTCCTGATGTTCCGACCGGAGACTGTCCGGAACCACGCGTTTCACGGATTTCGCGGGTGGGCGGTGTCGAGGGCACGCAGCTGGGCGGGGTCGATCGCGCGCAGGGCCGCCAGCGAGGCGGTGACGGCGAGATCGCAAGCGGCGTCGATGTCGGAGCCGCCGACGATGACCGCCCGGTAGGCGACGTCGAGGCTGATGCCCAGCAGCATGGTGGCGAGAGTGTCGGCGCCGGTGCCGATGGGGGTCCCGCGTTCGGCGTAGTTGGCGCGCAGTTCTTCGGCGATGCGGGGTTCGAGGGCGGCCGCCAGGCGTCGCCCGTGCGGGCTGTCGTCATACCGGTTGTCGAGCAGGACACGGAATCCGCGGGGGTGGCGGCGGGCGTAGTCGAACAACGACTCGATGGAGTATCTGGCCCGCTGCCCGTAGTGCATCGTCTCGCCGTGATCGTAGATATCGAACATCCACGTGGTGAGCTTGTCGAGTTCGCGCTCGATCACGGCGTCGACGAGGGCGTCGCGGGAGCCGAAGTGGGCGTAGAGCGTCACCCGTGAGGTGTCGGCTCGCCTGGCGATAGTGTCCATGGTGGCACGATCGACCCCGATCTCCGCCATCACCGCGCACGCCGCGTCGAGCAACTCGGTATCGGTGGGGCGGTTGCGCGTACTGCGACGCGTGGACTCGCTCTTGCGTCGATCCCGGTGCGCGGTCTCGGTCACGGTCCTCCCCTCGCTTGCCTCGACGTCCTCGGTGCGGTGCCACCGCGGGGGCCTCGAAGGTCGCAGTCCCGAGCGTCAGTCCTCGGGCGGGCCTCCCGCGCTGTCCTCGAGGTTACCGAAATACGCGGCCTCGACTCTGTCCCGGCGTGCGCGCAGCTCGGCGGCCGAACCGGTCAGCGCGGCCCGGCCGTGGTGGAGCACCACCGCCGAATCGGCGATCGACAGCGCCAGTTCGATGTGCTGCTCGACCAGCACCACGGCCATGTGCTGGTCGTCGGCGATCTCACGCAACCGAGGCAGCAGTTCCTCCACCGCGATGGGCGACAAGCCGAGGCTGAGTTCATCGATGAGCAGGATTCTCGGCGCGCACAGCAGGGCTTTCGCCAAAGCGAGCATCTGCTGTTCGCCGCCGGAGAGCGTGCCGCAGCGGCGCGCGCGCAAGGTGCGCAGCTTCGGGAAGTAGTCGAGTACATCGTCGAGGGCAGGACTGTTCTTGCGGCGGGCCAGGCGCAGGTTGTCCTCGACCGAGAGGCTGTGGAACACCCCGCGACTGTCGGGCACGAGGATCACGCCGCGACGGGCGTTGCGTTCCACGCGCCGGTCCAGAGGTTCGCCGAAAGCGGTGACGGTGCCGGAGATGATGGGCAGCGCACCGACCGACGCCAGCAGGGTGGTGGTCTTGCCCGCGCCGTTCGGGCCGAGCAGGGCGAGGATTTCGCCCTCGCGGGCCTGCGCGTGCAGGTCGCGCACCGCGGGCACGCCGCCGTAGCCGACGGTGAGCCCTTCGATATTGAGTGCGGCTGTGGTCTGCGAGGAGGCCGGCCGGGTTTCGGCGGTGGTGGTCACTCGTTGTCTCCTGCCGGTCGGGCCGCCGTCGCCAGTGGCTGCGCATCGTCACCGTGGGTGACGGTGCCGAGATAGGCGGCGATCACGCGAGGGTCTTCCCGGATCACGGCGGGTTCGCCGCTGGCGATGACGACGCCGAAGTCCAGGACATACAGTCGCGCGCAGATGTCGAGCACGAGCTGCATGTCGTGATCGATGAGCAGCACCCCGATGCCCGAGGCCGCGACCCGGCGCAGATGCTGTCCGAATTCGACGCTCTCGTGGGTGTCGAGCCCGGCGGCGGGCTCGTCGAGCAGCACCACCCGGGAGCCGCCGACGAGGGCGCGTGCCACGCCGACCAGCTTCTGCTGGCCGAGGGTGAGTTCACCGGGTCGGCGGTCGCCGGCACCGGGGACGCCAACCAGATCCAATGCGGCGTCGATGGTTTCGCGCGGCGGCGTGGAACGCCCGAGGATATCGGTCAGCAGGGACCGCACACCGGTGCGCTGCAGGGCGACGGCGAGGTTCTGCTCGACCGTCAGGTCACCGAACAGTTCTCCGGCCTGCCAGGTCCTGGCCAGTCCGGCGCGGCGTCGGCGATGCGGGCCGAGCCGGTCGAGGACGGCGCCTTCGAGGGTGACATGCCCGGTCGAATCGGTGAAACCGGTGACCGCGTCGACGAAGGTGGTCTTGCCCGCGCCGTTCGGACCGATCAGGCCGACGATCTCGCCGGCGCCGACGGTGATGTCGATATCGGAGTTGGCGACGACGCCGCCGTAGTGCACCGACAGCCGTTCGGTC
The DNA here is from genome assembly GCF_000308595.1 of Nocardia higoensis NBRC 100133. Classification (GTDB taxonomy): domain Bacteria; phylum Actinomycetota; class Actinomycetes; order Mycobacteriales; family Mycobacteriaceae; genus Nocardia; species Nocardia higoensis. Next base: position 44,296 of record NZ_BAGA01000183.1, read on the forward strand.
CGCAAGAGGGTCTCAGACATGCGCCGCCGCCTTCTCTTTCGCTCCCGGCACCGGTGCGGCGGCGGGCTCGCGGCCTGATCGCCGGGCGAGCGCCGCCTTCAGATGGTGTTTCGCCTCGGTGATCGCGCCTGCCACGCCGACCGGGTTGAGCACGGCCATCAGCAGCAGCACGCCGGCGGCGATGAGCTCGTAGTACTCGCCGAGTTCGAGTGTCTGGTTGAGGAATACGTAGCCGACGCCGAGCGGGCCCGCCGTGCCCGCGATGAACGCGCCCGAGACGGAGGTGATGCCACCGACGTAGGTCATCGCCAGCACCGTCAGGCCGATCATCACCGTGAACGAACCCGCCGAGAGCTGTCCGCGGCTGTAGCCGATGAGGCAGCCGCCGATGCCGGCGAGGAAGGCCGAGACGGCGAAGCCGAGCAGTTTCGTCGCCGCGACGTCGATGCCGACCGAGGCCGCGGCCCGCTCGTTGGAACGCACCGCCAGCATCGCCCGTCCGGTGGCCCCGCCCATGATCCGCATCACCGCGAGCGTGCAGATCGCGACCACCACCAGCACCATCACGGCGAACCGCAGGGTCACCAGGTCGGTGCCCTCGCGGACGCCGAGATCCATACCGAAGACAGTGGGGTCGGCGATGAGATTGCCCTGCGCCGGAGTCAGCGACGGATTGTTGAACACGAAGCTCTGAATGGCCAGGGCGGCCGCCAAGGTCACCACCGCCAATTGCGCGCCGCGGATGCGCAGCGCGGGCACGCCGACCATGATGCCGAGCGCCGTGGCAACCAGCGCCGCGGCGATCATGCCGAGCGGGAACGGCACATGCCAGTTGTCCGCCAGCTTCGACAACGCGAATCCGGCGGTGCCCGCGAAAGCCATACTCGCCAGCGAGATCTGACCGAGATAGCCGGTCAGCAGCACCAGCGACAGCGCGATCAGCGACAGGATGATCGACGTGACGACACCGAACCGCCAGGTGCCCGTGGTCGCGACGATGGCCGCGATGGCGATCGCGACCACGATCAGCGTCGGCACCACCCGGACCCGGGGGATGGTGACGGCGGGCATCTTCACCGATCCGAGCGAGCCGCGTGCCGGGATGCGGCCGCCGAGCAGGAACAACGCGATGATGACGATCACGAAGGGCACCGCGTCCCCGAGCCCGGCCTGAGCCCAGTTCGGCCAGAAGTCCTTCGTGTCGGCCCACAGGATGACCGCCTGGAACGATCCGAGCACCAGGCCGGCAGCGCAGGCCACGCCGAACGAGGCGAGACGTCCGACCAGCGCCGACGCCAGCGCCGGGATCACGTAGAAGGTGTAGCTCGTCTCGTTGAGGCCGATGGTGTAGGCGGCGAGGACGCCGATCAGCCCGCAGGCGGCGCCGGTCACCACCCACACGATCGCGGCGAGCCGGTCGGGGGAGTAGCCGGTCAACCGTGCCGCGAGCTCGTCCTCCGAACCGGCGCGGGTGGCGATCCCGGCGGTGGTGAGGGTGAAGTAGGCGCGCAGGGCGATCGCGACGGCGATCGCGACGCCGGCCAGGATCAGATCCGAGACGTTCACCATCGCACCCGCGATGGTCACGGTGTTCTCCGGCAGAATCGGTGCGGCGAAGAGGTTTTCGGTATCGAACCGCAAGCCGACCAGAGCCTGGATGAAGAGCATCAGCCCGACCGAGGCCACCACCTGGGCCAGCACCGGCGCCTGGCGCAACGGACGGAACACCAGCAGATGCGCGAGCAGCGCCCACACCGCCGCGGAGAGGACGCCGAGCACCGCGGCCGCCACCATCGGTGTCGGCTCGTCGGTGCTGCCGAGGGGGATGCTGCCGATCGGCAGGACGAAGGTGCCGTCGGTGCGCAGCGTGGCGACGACATAGACCGCCCACAGCGCGAAGGCGCCCTGCGCGAAATTGATGATCCCCGTGGCGGCGTGCACACCGACCAGTGAGGAGGCCAGGACGGCGTACACCGCGCCGGTCGACAGGCCTAGAAAGACGAACATCAAGAACTGGGCCATGTGATCCCGATTTTCTCTGAAATGGCCGAGGTCGTGAAGGGCGGGCCGCTCCGCGTCGAACGGCCCGCCCCCACGGTTGCCCGAGTCGGTTACGCGGCGCCCGGAATCAGTTTCAGGACTTCAGGATTCGGCGTGATGAAACCGCCGGTCACCGGTGCCTGCTTCTTGTCCTCGGTGACCTCGAACAGCAGCATGTCCGTGGTGCAGTTCGGGCTGGTCGCCTTACCGCAGGTCAGCTTCGGGCCGAGGAAACTCTGGTAGTCGGTCAGTCCCTTGAGGGTGGCCAGAATCGCGGGTCCGGTGAATTCGGCAGGCGGCTGGGCGGTGAGTGCCTGCGCGAAATCGACGAAGGTGGCGAACGTGCCGTAGGCGTAGAAGCCCGCGGTGCCGCCCGCGTTCTCGATGAACTTCTCGGCGATCTTCAGATTGGATTTCGCGGGCTCGGGGGCGGCGTCGACAGCGGGCGGCAACCACACCGGCGAATAGGCCTGCGAGCCGACGGCCTGGGCGCCGAGCACGTCGACGAATTCGGTGCAGGCCGCGAGGAAGATCGTGCCCTCGTACTTCACCGACCGCAACGCCTGGGCGAGCTTGTTGCAGGTGTTGTCGTTGGGCGCGGTCATCAGGCCGCCCGCGGCGGGATTGCCGTCGGCGATGGTGGAGGCCAGCGCGGTGAAATTGGGCGACGCGGGCGGGTAGTAGGCGCTCTTGACGTCGATGCCGAGCTGCTGACCCAACGGGGTGAGGAGCAGGTCGAACACCTGATGCGCCTGCGGCAGATCGGAATTCACCAGCGTCAGCGAATTCTTCCCGGCCTGCTTGAGCGACTGCAGGAAGCCGACCAGGAATGCCGCGGGCGGCGGTCCGAAGAACACCCGGTTCTCGACAACCGCGCCGGTGGCGGTATTGAACGGGATCTGGCCGATCAGCGGAATTCCCGCCGAGGTCAGGATCGGCATGGCGGCCGAGGATTCGGCGTTGTAACCGTCGATGGCCGCGACCACCCCGGCCTGCACGAACTGGTTGGCGCAGGAGATGGTGGATTCCGGTGAGGTGTTGTCGATTCCGCAATCGACGACTTCGAGGGGGCGACCGTTGATGCCGCCGATCTGATTGTTGATGTACTCGACCGCGGCGTTCCTGCCCGTGGTCACCCCCGCCTGGGTCGCAGGCCCCTGCGACGGATTGAACAGTCCGACCTTGATCGGTTCGCCACTGGCCACGACTCCCGGCGCGATGGACGATTCGCCGCCCCCGGAACTGCTGTCGTCACTACACGAAACCACAGAAAACACGCAAGCCACAGCCAGTGCCGCAGCGGCGATTCGACCGGTTCTTATACCCATTTTGAATGCCTTTCCAGGCCGGTCGATCCCGGGATGAACGCCGGACCGCCCGTCGAGCTACCGATTCGACGCCGCATCACAGCTCTCGGCGATACCGGCGACCTGATCTTGATTGTGATCCAGGCCACCTGAAGCTAGCCCCAGCCTTACACAGGTGTCAAGCTCGATTTTCGACGCGGTTCGCCGGTGGGGGAGAGGAGCGACTACCCGGGGATCGCTTGATATGTCGTGCAATCAGCCGCCGATCATGTGATCGGACACAACGCCGCCACTTCGCCCGCTGCCCGCTACGCCCGTGCGGGACCGCCCCGTCGACCCGGCCCGACCGCTTCGGCCGCCACGCGGCCGTCGATCCGGCCATTCACCGAACAGGCAACACTCGATGTCCGTCATGGAATGTCCGCGGTTCGGTATGGCCATTCTTCGATCGATACGCTGATGCCGAGTCGGCCGTTGCCCGGGTGGACAATGGGAAGATGCACCCGCACGGGACGCTGCCCGGCTCGGGAAGAGGTCTGAGCAGGGCCGAGCTGCTCGCCGCGATATCGCTGGCGATCGACCTCGGCCTGGGGCAGCCGATGGAACACATGCTCCGGTCGTCCTTGATCGCGATGCGGATCGCCGATCGGATGGGGCTCGACCCGCAACAACAGACGATTATGTACTACGTCGATCTGGTCGGGTGGATCGGTTGTCATGCCGACTCCCGCGAACTCTCGGTGCTCTTCGGCGACGATATCGCCTTCCGGGCCGACACCTACACGGTGGACAGGGCCGGCCTGCCCTTTCTGCGGTTGATGACCAGTCATGTCGGACGCGGATTGCCGGTATGGGAGCGGGGCATCCGTGCGGCCGCCTTTCTGGTCACGGCTCGCAATCAGGTCGCCACGCTCATCCGGTCGCATTGCACTTCCGCCGGAGTCCTTTCCGACCGGATGGGCTTGGACGAAGAGGTAGGCAAGGCGCTGGCCTTCGTCTTCGAACGCTGGGACGGTCGGGGCTTGCCCAACGGTGTTCGCGGAGAGGATATCCCGGTCGAGATCCACATCGCGCACGTCGCGGACGTCATCGAAGTGCACCTGCGGACGGGGGGACTCGAGCACGCGAAGGCGGTTCTCCGGTCCCGGCGCGGCAGTCAGTTCGACCCGGCGATCGCGGCGGTGTTCGATCGCGACGCGGCGGCGATCGTGGACGGTCTGCTCGAAATGGACGTCTGGACGGCATCATTGGCGCGAGCGCCGGATCGTGATCGGACCCTGACGGCCGAAGAGAGCGACGCGCTGCTCGCGGCCATGGCCGATTTCGCCGATCTCAAATCCCCTTTCGCTCTTGGGCATTCGCGTGGGGTTGCGAATTTGGCGGCCGGGGCGGCTCGGTACCTGGGTATGCCGGCATCGGACATCACCCATCTCTACCGCGCCGGCCTGGTGCACGGTCTGGGCAAAATGGGCGTGCCCAATCGGATCTGGGAGAAGAAGGGACCGCTCACCACGGCCGAATGGGAACGGGTGCGGATGTATCCGGATCTGAGCGGCCGGATACTGCGTCGAGTCGACGGCTTGGAGCCGGTGGTGCCTCTGGTGATGAAGCATCGTGAACGGATCGATGGATCCGGCTTTCCCCGCGGAATCGCCGGCGCGGAGTTGACCACGCGGGACCGACTGCTCGCCACGGCAGACGCTTATCAGCGACTACGTGAACCCCGTTCCTACCGGCAGCCGCTCGATCCTCGCGGCGCGGCCGACCGGCTACGCGCCGAAGCACACGCCGGACGTCTCGATGCCGAGTCGGTTGCGGCCGTGCTCGCGGTGGCCGATCCGCGAACCTCGCGGCGCAAGCCCTGGCCCGCCGGGCTGACCGACCGCGAGGTCGAAATCCTGCGACTCGTCGCGCGGGGCCGCTCGAACAGAGAGATCGCGGCCGAACTGTGCATCGCCGAGAAGACGGCCCGTAACCACGTCGAACGCGTCTACGCCAAGCTCGGGGTCAACAACCGCACGCAGGCCGGTCTCGCCGCGATCGATCGGGGTCTGGCGGGCTTCCCGGCCGTGGGGAAGTGAGCATCACGCGCCGGGCCGGGACCGCCGGTCCAAGACCCATATCGTGGCCAGCACGAGGCCGAGTGCAAACGCGGCGAGTGTGACGAGACCGGCGCCGGTGCCGCCGTGGAAGGCGTCGCCATAGGTGGACATGGCCGGCATCGATGCGGTGTAGCGCTCGAGCTCCAGGTCGCGACCCAGCGCCTCGAATGCGTGGCGGTTGGACAGGCCGAAACTCATCAGCCGACCGGGGGTCGCCATATCGTCGACCGGGACTATGGCCCCACCGAAGAGAACCTGGGGGAAGCAGAGCATCGGCAGGGCGAGAGCGGCCTGTGCGGCATTGGAGACCGCGGCCGAAGCCAGCAATCCGAGAGCCAGCGCCGAGGTCGCCTCGATCACGATCGTCGCGAACAACAAGGCGGCTACGTCCCACTCGACCGCAGGCAGCCGGCCGAGTGCCCGCAGCACACCGAGGAGCAGCGCGCTCACCCCGGCCAGCACCGGAAGCAGCGCTGCGACCTTGGCGGCCACATAGGCGCCGACACTCAACCCGGCCAAGCGCTCCCGCCGGAACACGGCCATCTCTCCGACGATCTGGAGCAGGCCGTAGGTGAGGCCGAAGAAGAAGCCGGCGAACGCGATCCAGAAGACGATCTGGACCGGGGCGAAGTCGGCTTCGCTACGCGGTTCGAACGCGTTCCGCTCGAACAACATCGCCATCATCGCGGTGACCAGCACCGGTGAGCCGAGCAGGACCGCCAGGGTCAACCGGTTGCGCAGGAGAACATCGATATTGCGCCGGGTGAGTAGCCACCATTGCCGGATCGCGCCTGTGCGGTCGCGGTCGGGACCGGTGGCGGAAGCGGGCCGCGTACCCAGGCCGGGCCGGGTCGTCGGCTGTTCGAGGCTGTCGGCGAATCGCTGCGCCCAGATCCGGGGGGTGCCCTCACGAGCCAGCCGCTCGTACACCTCGGTGAGATCCTCGACGCCGAAGTAGCGCCGAGCCTCGGCCGGGCTGCCGGTGAAGGCCAGGTGGCCCTCGCGCGCCAGGAATATCACCCGGTCGCAGCGGTCGATATCGCTCGGCTCGTGCGTCGTGAGGACGACGGTGACGCCGCGGCTGCTGAGTCGGCGCAGCAGGCGCATCACATCGGCCGCGGTCGACGGATCGAGCCCGGAGGTGGGCTCGTCCAGGAAGAACAGGTGCGGCCGGGTCAGCAGCTCGACAGCGATACTCGCCCGCTTGCGCTGGCCGCCGGAGAGCGCCCTGACCGGCACATCGGCTCGATCGGCCAAGTCGAGATCTCGCAGGGTCTCCTCGACCACCCGGTCCGCCTCGGCCGTCGATGTGCCCGCGGGCAGCCGCAGCCGTGCCGCATAGCGCAGTGTGCGACGCAGGGGCATCTCCAGGTGGATGATGTCCTCCTGCGGCACGTAGCCGATACGCGAACCGCCGCCGCCTCGGCCTCCCCGAACGACACCGTCGTGTCGAACCTCCCCGGCCGTCGGTGGCCGCAGTCCGGCGAGGAGCTCCAGCAATGTGCTCTTTCCCGCGCCGCTGCCGCCGGCGATGGCGACCAACTCGCCCGGTTCGACCGACAACGACAGCTCTCGGAGTATCGTCCGCGTCCCGATACGCCGGCTCACCCGATCGACATCGATTCGCCCGCCGTCCGGCCATCCGGACACATGATCCGCAGTACACGCACCGAAGCTCTCGACGGTCGGTGGCTCGAATGTCGAATCGGCCACGACCGGTGATCTCCGTGCTTCCCGAATTCGCCTGGTCATGTCCTGATCATCGGTCCGCCGACGCCGTGGGCACATGGGGCGTTTGCCTCAAATCGCCGACGAACGAGGCGCCGCGATCGAGCTCGATCACAAGGCCACTGTCGTCAGGGCGTCCATCCTGTCCGCCCTCCGTCGATGTGGGACGGCGATCAGATCAGCGGCCTGCCCTCGGCGCGCCGCCGCCGCATGTTCGCCAAGTGCTTGTCCAACGGGTAACGCCGCCACCGCTCGGGCCCGGTTCGCAGCACCATGCCGATCACGCGCATGATCGTTTCGAAAGCGCGCTGCCTGCGCGGTCCCCAGTCCAGCCCGAGCTCGTCGCGGAAGCGCTGCGGCAGGAAACCGGTGGTGAAGAAGCGGTTGATCCGCCCGAACGCCAACTGCTGCCCTCGACTGTAGGGGCCGAGATCGACCACCTGGCCGAGCAGATAGGCCTTCACCTCGTCGTCGACCGAGATATCCGCCATCGCCGATTCCCAGTAGTCCGCGAATGCCGCCCGATCGGGGGGCCACAACTGTGGCGGCATTTGCAGCGTCGTGCCGAATCTGGCCGATTCGCGGTACAACTCGTCGGCGAGGCTGTCGTCGAGCGGGCCGTAGAGATAGGTCAGCGAATCGAGGGTGCCGCGATAGATGCAGGCGGCGACCCACAGTTGCAGCCTCGGGTCGAAGGCGTTGTATTTCACCGGGCTGTCGGGAGTCGAGCGAACCTGCCGGTGTGAGCGGTTGGTCGCCTCGCGATAGGCCTCGCGTTCGTCGTCGGTTCCCCACATGGCCACCGCCAGGTAGGTCAGCGTCGTACGGCCGCGCTTTCGTGGATGCCGGTCGAACCGCCCGCTTTCCACGGTGCTCTCCACCACGCCACGACCCACGGCCGGGTTGCTCAACTGCATGATCACGTTCGCCGGCCCCCCGAGCAGGGCGCCCGGCCCGGCCAGGAACTCCTTTCGGGGTGTCACGCCGATCGCGTCAGCCGCCCCTTGCTGGACCACTACGCCTCCTGAGTTGATGAGAGACTTTAAGTCTACTTCTATCACCACCTTTCGCAAGGCCCTGGCGATCTCGAACAGCGGGCCACTTCCGGGGCGTCCGACCGACATGCGGGATTTCCCCTTCGTGCCGGTAAGGCGCGCGCGTCTTTCATTCGTTACAGTCCTAGCCCGAACCCCGTGATACTTTTGCTCACCGATCGATCTGTTCCAGCTGCGTACCGGCAATTCGACGCGAACTGCTCCCCCTGGAGGTCGAGATCGTGACTCGTCCGTTTCTTCGTTTTCTTGGTGCTCTCGGCGGTGTGACATGCATGCTGCTGGCAGCGTCCCCGGCAACCGCCGAACCGATTTATCCGCGCCCGGATCCCGACCCGTTCTTCGCTGCCCCTGCCGATCTGGCAGAGCACCGACCGGGTGATGTGCTCGACGTGCGGGTCATGCCGCCGTCGGTCTTCTTCCCCGGTGCCACGATGCGGCTGGTCAAGTTCCGTTCCACCAATTCGCGGGGCGAGCCGATCGCGGCGACCACCACCATCGCCACTCCCGCCGACCATCGCCCCGGCGGACCTGTGCTGTCGTATCAGCATTTCATCAACTCGCTGGGCACCGGCTGCGCGGTATCACACCAGCTCTACAGCGCCGACCCGAATCTTTCGGTGATCCTGCCGGCGTTGGGCGTGATGCTGCAGCGAGGCTGGACTGTGGCGCTGCCGGATCATCTGGGGCCGCAATTCGCTCTCGGGGCAGGACGTTTGGGCGGTCAGATCACCCTGGACGGCGTCCGGGCGGTGAAGCAGTTGCCCGAACTCGGCGCCGCGGACAGTCCGGTGACACTGGCCGGCTACTCCGGTGGCGGCCTCCCGACGGCATGGGCGGCCGTACTGCAGCCCTCCTATGCGCCCGAGTTGCATCTGGCCGGCGCGGCCATCGGCGGCACCCCGCTGAGCCTGGTGTCGATGGCGAAGGGGCTGGGCGCCAATCCGCACCCTGCCTTCGGCCTGGCGATGGCGGCGGCCATCGGCCTCGAGCGGGAGTACCCGGACCGCATGCGGGTCAGCCCGAATCTCAATCAGCGTGGTCTCGCGATGCGTGACGCGATGGCCAACGGCTGCACCAACGACATTCTCGCCATCGGCTCCGGTGGCAGCGCGCATGAGTTCGCTTCGGGGCCTTCTGTTTTCGACCAGCCCGATGCCTGGGCCGTCGCGGAGGAGAACAGCGTCGAACTCTACGGCCGCGCGCCGCTGATTCCGATGTTCGAATGGCATTCGCCCACCGATCCGCTGATTCCGATCGCCGCCATCGACAACACCAACCGCCAGTGGTGCGCGGCCGGGGTGCGATTGGAGACGCTGCTGGTTCCGTCGTTCGAGCATCTGTCCGCGGCGGTGGCCGGGGCGCCCGCGATGCTGACGTGGCTCGAGGGCCGCGTCCGGGGCGAACCCGCGCCGGTCAACTGCTGACGAGTTTGCTGCCCGCCCAGCTGTGGGCGGGCAGCAAACTGGGCCGGCCGGTGGGTCGCCGCCTCCGTTCGAACTCGGTCGGCGATGTAGCGCAGCATCACGACCGTGTCGAAATGCTGTTCCAATGCACCTCGGTGAGCGTGTGAGAGAGAACGACCTTGGGTTTCTGCGTCCATAGCTCACTGAACTCCCGTTCGATGCGCGACGCGTTCTCGGACACATGCGGCCAGTACTCGGCCATCAGCGCGTACATCCGGCGGCCGTGCAGCGAGATCTCGATCCCGCGGTACCTGTCGTTGTGGAACTGGTGCAGTTCCTCGTCCGGTTCGGTCCAGTCGATATTGCCGTCGCGGTCGTTGATGTAGCCGTCCAGGGACACGCCGATCCCGCACAACCCGCCGGTCACGGAGTCGGGGGTGGCGGTCGGATACGAGGCTTGCTCATTCGCCGTCACAGAATGCTGAACCCATCCGGCAGATCGCCGCGTCCGGTGAGGGCGAGCAGAACCGTCTCACCGTGCCCACGCCGCACAGCCAGCTCGGCGGCCAGCGGCAACACCTCGCTCACCACCTCGCCCGGGAGAGATTCGGGGAGTCCGATCGCCCGCGCCAGGTCCAGGCCGTGTACCGCGAGTTCGAACGTGCGGGTCGGCAGGTAGTCCGACAACAACATGCCGCCTACCGCAGTGCTGATGAGCCGGTCGTCGACTTGCGACAGCGCCCGCACGGCGCGGTCTCGGATGTCCCGGAAGGAATCGATCGGCTGATCACCGAGTTCGGCTCCGGCCTGCTCACCGCGCACACGAACCGCGTCGGGATCGACCCGATCGGCGGCGAGGCGGTAGTAGTCGACCGCGCTGCGAACGTCGTGATCCGTGGCGGGCCGCGTGAGATACTCGACGACAGTGCTCATCGCCCGGCCGATATGACCGACCAGGGACCGCACCGTCCAGGAACCCAGTGCCGGATCATCCCACTTCCCTTCCGGTACAGCCGCTGTCAGCGACACCGCGTGGTCAGCGGCTATACAGAATGCGTTGATCGGAAGCGTGCGTGCGCGGCTGCCCTCGGCCTGGTCGATGTCCATGTCGCAATCGAACTGCCCGGAGCCCGAATGCGACAGTGCCAATTTCCGGAAAATGATCACGCCGATGAGAAGTGGACCCGTCGACGAATTACACGCTGGCCGCCAGACGCTGTGTGTACGTCGCCCACGCTTCGGCGAGCCGATCCACCGCGGACTCGAGGGTGGCCGTGTCTGCCGCAGCCGAGACCGAGATGTACTCCCGCAGACCACCGTCGGTGACGCAATCACCCCCGACACCCACGCATACCCCGCCATGAGCCGCCACATGAGCGAAAGTCGACGCGTCGACGACCGGCATCCGCACCCACACCCCGTCACCCGAGGTCGCCTGCTCCACCGTCCAACTCGGCACCGCCTTCTCGAGCATGCTGCGCAAATACCCCACCTGCTCGGCGAGATGGTGGCGGCGGGCGGCGAACCATCGCCGGTCCGTGGCCTCGAGAAGCCGCGCGGCATGCACTTGCGCGCTCACGGCCGGGCGTGGCAGCCGCGGGAACGCCGCAAGCGACGACTCGATGGGCGCTGCTTCCCGGATCCATCCGACCCCGCAACCGGCCCACAACACCCGGCTCAGGTCCCCGATGGCGATGACGCGTTCCGACAGGGCGGCCAGCGGCCGCGCCTGCGGATCGCAGGCGGCCTCGATCGGGAAGAAAGACAGATCCTCGACCGCGGCGACGGTGTTGTCCTCGATCGCTCCGGCGATTCGCGGCAACCGCGAAGCCGTTGTTCGCCGGCCGCTCGGGCCGGATTCGACCGTGTCGAAGATCGCCACCGAAGCACGGGTGCGGCGAAGTGCGCGCCGGACGGCAGCCGGATCGATGCCGCCCGCATCGGAATGGACGCAGAGCGGCGTCGCCGTGTGGTCGGTGACGACCGAGCGCAGTGCCGGCCACATCGGTGCGCTGACGACGGCGGGGCGTTTCGCGTTCGAGCGCAGAATCAGCTCGAGCGCCTCCGCCGAGCCGGTGGTCACGATGATCTGGTCCGGCTCGGTGGACAATCCCAGGCCGGTGAGTTGCGCGGCCAGCGCTTGTCTCAGGATCGGCAGACCTCGAGCAGCGCTGCCCGAGCCGTGGGCCGCGGGGTCGAAGCCCCAGTCGATATCCGGTAGATGCGACGGATCGGCCGGTGCAGGCTGGGACAGATCGATGATGTCGCCGATGTCGTACACCGGTGAATCGATGTGCCGCGCAACCGGCCGCCGGGCGGCCGGCCGGGGACGGACGAAGGTGCCCGACCCGTGCACGCGTTCGACCACCCCACGCTCGGCGAGCTCCTCGAACGCGCGGACGACCGTGCCACGGCTGACACACAGCGCGGCGGCGAGTGTGCGTTCGGCGGGCAGACGCCGTCCGTAGGTCAGGGTGCGGGTGTCGACGGCACGTTCGATATCGGCCACGATCTGCAGATATCGAGGTAGGTCGGAATTGTCGTCCGCGCCGAAGACGACGGTCGTCCACCACGCGGTTTCCTGGTCCACTCGACAAAAATGGCACTGTCGGAAGCCGTATCGCAAGCTCGATGCTTGTCCCCGCACCAACCTCGAGTGAAGGGACCGAACATGGCGGAACCGGCAGCGACCTTGGCCCGTCGGCTCTGGGAGGCGATCGAACCACTGCACGCGGCGGCGTACTTCTCCCCGCACCACCGACGCATCTCGCTCGATCTCGGTATGAGCGGCTACTGGATGGGCTACTTCGCGGGCCGCGCCGCACCGCTCGGCGCGATGACCGCAGCCCCCGTCGAATCCATGTTCTTCAGCTTCCCCGCCCGCCGCGTCGCACGGGCGTTACCCGAGGCCTGGGCATCCGCCGACCCGGCGACGGTGCTCCAGGCACGTATCGCCACCGCGCGTCTCGCGCTCTCCGAGTACCTGGGCGAGATCCCTCGCCACGATCTCGAACAACTCGCGTCGTACCTCGAAATCGCCGCCGACGGATGTCATTTCGCCGGTCGGCCGTTGGCGGCCGGATGGTCGAGGGTGCCGAGACCCGACGATGCCGTGGCGCAGGTGTGGCTGGCCGCGACCGTCCTGCGCGAACATCGCGGTGACGGGCACGTCATCGCCTGTGTGCACGCGGGTTTGCGGGGAGTCGACGCGGTCGTCGCCCACGCGGCCACCGGCGCGGTCACCCGCGAGGTCATACAACCCAACCGCGGCTGGAGCGACGAGGAATGGGACATCTCCGTGCGCAGACTGCGCGCCCGCGGCCTGATCGACGTCGGCGGCCGTCTCACCAGGAGCGGGGGAGCGCTGCGCCGCGGCGTCGAAGACAGAACCGACTTCCTCGCCGCCGATCCGGTCACCGCCCTCGGCCGGACCGGGGTCGAAGAACTCATCGCCATCGCGGCGCCGATCAGCAGGCGCCTGTTCGACACCGGTGCCGTACCCCTGCCCAATCCCATCGGCGTTCCCCGGCCCTGAGGTGGATGAATGTGCCGCGCAGGGCTGGTGGCCGGTGTGGACATCTCCGTCTCGCGACGGGGTGAGGCACTACTCGCGCACATCACCGCCGTCGGCGGCGTCGCGACGTTCCGGTCGAGAAAGTCGAGTGGTCCGGTACTCGTGGTCGGCGCCTCCGTCGCGCCCACGCTGGATACACCAGCACATTCTCGGGACGAGGTGGTGACCCATGGACACCGAGAGCGAAGCCCCCATCGCCGCACGGTGTGAACAGATAGACGCGGCATCTCAGCGATTCGCCGAGACCGCCCCTCAACGCGAAGAGGTTGCGCGCCGTCGCGCGGCGAGCGACTCCGAGGTGGTCGACAGCAAGGAGCAGATTCTCGCCCGCGCCGACCGCCTGCTCGTCGCGGGCGAAGTCCCCGCCCAGGCAGTGATCGAACTGGGCAGGCAGGATCCGATCGACAGCATCGGCTCGCTCGAACGTGTCATCGGCTTCGCCAACGAACTCCAAGCCGTCAACTTCCTTGCCCGCGGCACCCGGGCCGCCGCCGCGGTCGCGCGGATCTCGTTGGCGGACAACGGTCGTGAGGTGCCGATGGGCACCGGCTCACTGGTCTCCCCGCAGTTGCTGCTCACCAACAACCATGTGCTGCCCGAACCCGAGGCGGCGGAGCGCGTCGTCGTCGAGTTCTCGGCCGAAGTCGGCATCGACAATGTGCCGACCCCGACCGTTCGCCACCGGCTCGCGCCCGCCGGCTTCTTCGTCACCGACCAGCACCTCGACTACACGCTGGTCCGCGTGGCACCGGGACCGGATGGTGCTGTGCCCGGTACAGCGTTCGGGTGGAACCCGCTGATCGCCGATCCCGGCAAGATCGTGATCGGTGAGGCGATGAACGTCGTCGGGCACCCCTCGGGGCGACTCAAGGAGATCTCGATCCGCAACAATCGGCTGGATCTGCAACTCGACGACTTCCTGCACTACAGCTCCGACACCGAGCCCGGCAACTCCGGCTCGCCGGTCTTCAACGACCAGTGGGAGATCGTCGCGCTACACCACGCCGGGGTCCCGAAGAAGGACGACACCGGCAGGGTGCTGCGCAAAGACGGCAAACTCTGGCAGCCCGGCGACGGCGACGACGCGATCGACTGGATCGCCAACGAAGGCACCCGCGTGAGCGTGCTGCTGCGCGACCTCGCCTCCCGGAAGTTCGACCCCGCACAACGCGCGCTGCTCGACGAACTCGGTCCCGCGGCGAACCTGCCCGCCGAGACCGGCCTCGCCGTCGCGACCCCACCGGCGCCCCAGCGGGCCCCGGCCACCGAGAGCCTGGTGCGCGGTCTGCAGGGCAGGCCTGGAGCCTTCGGTGGACGCCGTAGCGTGTTGTTCCTGCACGGCCGTGGGCAACAGGGCCGCGATCCCGCCGAACTGCGCCGCACCTGGACGGCCGGTCTGAACAAGGGACTCACCTCGGCCGATCGGAGCCCGCTCGACCCCGCCGATGTGTACTTCCCCTTCTACGGCGACCAGCTCGTCACGAGCATGGACACCCGCGAAGCTGTCGACACCGGATCGGTCCTCTACGAGCGCCTGGTCGCCGAGGCGGCACAGCGCGTCGGCATGCCCGGCCCCGACGAACTGCCCACCGACCCGGAGGCCAGAGAACTCTTCGATGGCATCGGCGCGGTGGTACTCGATCGGCTCCACGATCAGCTCGGCTGGATCGCCGCCCGAAGCGGCCTCGACTCCGTACTCATCGTCGCCATCTTCAAGGACGTCGCCGCCTACCTCGACGACGAGCGGGTTCGCAAGAGCGTGCTCGACACCGTGCTCACCGATGTGCCCCCGAGCGGCGAGCTGATCCTCGTCAGCCACAGTCTCGGCACCGTCGTGGCCATGGATCTGCTCTCCGAGCTGCCGCGCGAGGTGAACGTGAGCCTGTTGGTGACGGCGGGCAGTCCGCTCGGCCTGGACAGCGTGTATCGCAAACTGCTCAGCGGTGGCGCCCACCGGCCCGAACGTGTCGGCGAATGGCTCAACACCTGGTACGCGGGAGACCCCATCGCCATCGGCTGCCCGCTGCGCCAGGCGTGGGGGACCGGGGTAGCCGACCTCCCGGTCGAAAACTCCAAGGAACGGGCACACGACATCGCCGAATACCTCGCCCACGCCGCGGTCGCCGGCGCGATCGGAAAGCAGCTGACCGTTACCTCGATGTGCACCGGCTGAGCATCGCCGACGAACCGGACGGCGCCCCCGGACAGGAGCAATCAGCGGCGGATCGGCCCTCGGCCGTACCGCCGCGACGACTATCTCGCGCGTTCGAGCCCGGCCACCGCGTTGTCGGTGAGCCACCGCACCTCGTCATCACTCATCGCCAATGCCGTGTACCCGACGCTGAGGTCGAGGCCACCGAGTCGTTCGTCGGCGATCACGAACAGTGACGGGCCGAACACGTCGAGCGAAACGGTCATCGTGACGTCCTCGAGCGTATAGGGGCCGTAGTCGGCCTGAAGGCCGGAATCGCCTGCCGTGGTGACAGCAAGTCCGTCGATGCGGCCGTTGTGCCGCATCGACGGACGGAATTCGTACCGATACAGGTTCAGGTCGGGAAGCTTCAGGATCGAGGCGGACTGCTGGTTCTTGGCCAGCGCGGTGATCAGCTTGAACGAGGCGTCGCGGGCGGTGGCCCAGAAATCGTCGGTGATCGGGTGCTCGGTACGCAGGATGTCGACGTAGCAACCATAGGTCTCGTCCGGGACGGCGGGTTCACTGAGCCGACGGAGATCGACCGTGGTCAACACGGTCATGGCGTCGAGCCTGTACCGCTCGCGAACGGCGAGCAGGAACGCTGCCGTCACCGCACCGTGGAGCGTCGTTCTGTTGGCTTTGATGGCATCCTTCAGCGGCGCCATTACGGTGGGGTCGAGGTAACGCGCCAGCACTCGCGTTTCTTTCTTCCGATCGGGGATCGTCTGCTTGGGTAGTCGAAGGGCCGGCGTATAGGTACCCCTGCCACCACTGCCCGGCCTGTCGGGCAGTCCGGCCTCGACCGGCGGGGGCAGGGTGGTGCGGGCCGGTGGTTTCCGCTCCGCGGCGGCCGGATCGGCGAGGAATTCGAGGAGCCGGCGAGCGAGCATGTTGCCGGATTTGGCGTCGATGATCGCGTGATCGGCACAGATGACGATGTGGTTGAGGTCGTCGTCGGGCGACTGCCGCACCACTGTTACGCGCAGGCGCGGATGGTTGCCCTTCGGAATCGGCGTGCGGATGTCGGAGGCGAGAACCTTGCGCCAGGTGTCCGGGTCGGCACTGTCGACCACCTTCAACGGGATCTCCGATGTGCCCTCGGTGTCGAACCAGGGCTGGCGCAAAGCGAACGGGGGGAGGCGCCGCCAGACGAGCTTGCCGTAGCGGATATGCGCGCGGAGCAAGGGGGTCTGTGCCTGCAGCCAGGCGAGCGCGCGTTTCATCAGCGCCGGATCGAGGTGGCCGCGCACGTGCAGCACATGCATGGCGATCAGTCCGCCATGCATGTGCATGAAATGAAGCAGTCGTTCCTGTTCACCCAGCGGGCGCGTCTCGCCCATGCCGACTCCTAATTTCTCGAGCACAATTTCAAGGACGCGATGAAACGGACTAGTATGCTGTTTCGACCAGGGACCCGTGGACAGGGACTCGAATAGTGAATGATATCGAACAGCCGATAGTCGAGTACATCTCCGCTCTGGTCGCCGAAACCGGCGGCGAGCCGGTCGGACGCGCGACCCTCTTGCTCGAGACCGGCGTGCTCGATTCGGTAAATCTGGTAAGGCTGGTGCGGTTCGTCGAGAAAAGATTCAAGATCGACATCCCCGACACGGATGTACGGGAGGATCTCTTCGAATCGCCCGCGACGCTGGCGGCCTATGTCTCGCGACGAGCGACCGAACTCTCCTAGAGTTCGCGTAGCCTGCCGCGGAGCAATTTCCCGGTCGGGCTCCGCGGGAGTGCGTCGGTGAAAACGATTTCGTCCGGGACCTTCTGAGCCGACAGCCTTTCCCGGGCAGTGCGAATCAATTCATCAGCCGACACATGCGCACCTCTGACGACAAAGGCGATCAGCCGGTTGCCGCTTCGGGTGTCCGGGAAGCCGACCACAGCGGCTTCGGCGACGGCGGGCAACGTCATGAGCGTCTCCTCCACCTCGATGGGGTCGATCTTGAAGCCGGAAACCTCGATCAGCAGCTTGCTGCGGCCACGGATGAAGATGCGACCTTCTTCGTCGAGCGAGGCAAGATCGCCGGTCCGGAACCAACCGTCGTCGAACGCCTGAGCATTGGCCACGGCATCGCCGAGATAGCCCCGCATCAGCGAGGACGACCGCACCTCCAGTTCGCCGACGGATGGGCCGAGATCGGTGTCGCACGCAGCGATGCGGACTCTGGCGTCGCCCGCGGGCTTGCCTACCGAGGCCCAGGTCGCGACGGGATCGGCAGAGTTGTTGTGCGAGACCATGATCGCCTCGGTCGAGCCGTAAGCCTGACGAAGGGTGATATCGAGACGCTCGCGCACCGCTTCGAAGATCGGCCGCGTCAATCCGGCGCCGCCGGAGAAGGCCAGGCGCAGCCTGAGAGCGAAACTGCCGGTCTGACCGGCGATTGTGCCGTACATTGCCGGAACGGCCCCCATGAAGGTGACGCGCTCGCCGACCATGGTGTCGAGCAGCTTCTTACGCGAGAGCGCCAGCGGCAGCGGATCGCTCCAGTAGAGCGTCGTCGCTCCGCGGGCGACGGCCTGCGTGGCGCCCAGCATGAAGCCCATCGCGAAGTTGCCCGGCAGGATGTCGAGGACGATATCGTCGGGCTGAAGGTCCCAGGCTGTGCCGGCCCGTTCGGCATCGGCGATGAGCTCGGCATGGGTGTGCGGCACTACCTTGGGCGACCCCGTCGAGCCGGACGAGAAGAGGTAGAGCGCCGTAGTGTCGCCGGGCAGTTTCGGCAGCTGGGCGTTCGCAGTTCCTTCGGGTAGGGCATCGGTCAGCAACAGCGGCATGCCGGGAGCCGTATCTGCGATCAGCATCTCGGCAGCAGCGGCACGGCCGGGAGTCGCTATGACAGCCGCGAGCCCGGTCTTTCGCGCGAGCGTGGCGAGTTCGGATCGCGTGGCCGTGACACCCATCGGCATCGCGATGGCGCCGATGGCGAAGAGCGCGTGAGCGGTGACGAACAGATCGGATGAATTGGGAATCAGCAGGGCAACGGGGTCACCGCTCTCGATACCACGGTCGATGAAGTCGGCGGCGAGTCGGCCGATCCGCTCGACCAAAGCGGCGTAGGGCGTAAATGTCTCACCCTCCCGCAATCCACTGGTTATCGGCGCTCGCGCTGTCAGCGTCAGCAGATTCTCGTAGATCATCCCGACTCCGCACGGTGCGGCTGCCCCCTCTGACCGAAGGATAGGTGTGGGGTGCGGTATCTGCAAGGCGTCAGCCTGCCGCAGCGCCGTACAGCCCCGGTCACCAGCATCGTCGACCGAGACGGCGCCAGACCGGCCGACGCCGTCGCTTCCGGCGTCTATCATCGGTAGGGGTCGGGCGTGGAGGTGAATATGTACTTGCGCGCGTGGATCCGATGGTTGATGTTGCATCGTCTGGCCCGGACTTATCTCCTGGTGGCGGCACGTCGCGGCGATCCCCTGGCACACATTTTGATCGGTCCGGATCGCGGGCTCGGAGCACCGCACTATGTCGAGGAGGTCCGGCGGCGAGGCCGGATGCCCACGATCTCGACGGTGCGCGTGACCGCGGACCACGAACTGTGCCGACTCGTGCTGCGTGATCGCCGCTTCAGCGTCTTCACGCCCTACAGTCCAGCCCTGCCGAAGCCGCTGCGCTGGGTGATGACGAAGACGGATCTGGAACTTCCCAATCTCACGGAACCGCCTTCGATGCTGGTGACCGATCCGCCGGAACACACCCACTACCGGCGAGTGGTCGGGCACGCATTCACGCCGAGGGCGATAGCGCAACTGGGGGAGCGGGTTGCCGAAGTGACCGATGACCTGCTCGACCGCCTGCCATCGTTGCCGCGTCCGGACCTGATCAGCGACTTCTCCGAGCGGTTGCCCATCGCGATCATCGCCGAAATTCTCGGGCTGCCCGCCGACATGCATTCGACCCTGCTGAAGTGGGGGGACAGCGGTGCACCGTTGCTGGACCGGGGCCTGACCTGGTCCACCTTCCGTCGCGCAGTCGAGGATCTGGCCGAAAGCGAGCGGTACCTGAACCAGTACATCGTCGCGTTCACCGCCGAACCGGGCGACAATGTGCTCAGTATGCTCGCGGCCGATCACGGGCTCACCCGCCGCGAGCAGGTGGCCAACGCGGCCCTGCTGGTGGACGCGGGATTCTTGACGACAGTGAACATGCTCGGCAACGGAATAGCCCAGTTGCGGCGTCATCCGGATCAATTGGACATGCTGCTGGCTCGACCGGAAATGTGGCCTGGCGCGATCGAGGAAATCCTGCGTTACGACGGTCCCATACGGATAACCGGCCGCATCGCGAGCTGTGACATCGACATCGCTGACGAGCATGTCGAAGCCGGTTCCCTGGTCCTGCTGCTACTGGCAGGCGCCAACAAGGACCCCACCGTCTTCCCCGATCCCGAACGATTCGATGTGACCAGGGACAACGCCGCGGAACATCTCTCCTTCAGCGGCGGGCTGCACGGCTGTCTGGGCGCCAACCTTGCCCGATTGGAAGGCACCATCGCGCTGCGCGCCCTGTTCGAGCGGTACCCGGATCTGCGCCTGGACGGGCCGCCTGTCCCGCGCGGCCTGGTGAACCTGAACAGCTACCGCTCCATGCCCGCCAGACTGACCGCCGGCTCGTAGTCTCCCCGGAATGCCCTCGAGTACGCACTGTCGACGCTGCCTTGGCGTAGCGTGATACTGCCCGCAGGCGTACCGTCATGTGAGTGAGCAGTGGCGCCGTACCTGCGGAAACGGTGAATGGCTCGAGCCGGTGGGCCCGGGTGTTCGCGGCGCTGTACGACCCTCTGCTGTGGCTGGGGGAGAAGGCGGGGATGGGCGCTCGCAGACAGGATCTGCTCGGTCGCGCCAGAGGACGCACGGTCGAACTCGGCAGCGGCACCGGCCTGAACCTGCGGTACTTCCCCGACGGCCTCGACGAACTGATCCTGACCGAACCCGAACCGGCGATGCGTGTGCGGCTGGCGCGGCGGCTGCGTCGCAATCGACGTCCGGCGCGTGTGCTCGACGCACCGGCGGAACGGCTGCCGTTCGACGACGGAACCGTGGATACGGTCGTCTCGACACTGGTGTTGTGCACCGTCGAGGACCCTGATCCGGTGTTGCGGGAAATCGAGCGCGTACTTCGCCCCGACGGCCGCCTGCTCTTCCTCGAGCACGTTCGTTCCCATTCGCCCCGACTCGCCCATTGGCAGGATCGCCTCGCCGAGCCGTGGCGCGTGTTCGCGGAGGGCTGCCACTGCAACCGTGCCACCCTCGAGCTGATCCGAACGTCCGGACTGGAACTCGACGGCGTCCAGGAATCGGCATGGCGGGCAATGCCGCCGATCGTTCGTCCGTTGATCATGGGTGAGGCCACCAAAGGCAATAGCTGACCGGAGCTGCGCTGCCCTGGAGCACGTTCGGCTCACCTCGAGCCGGACCGGCGAATGGGCTGCGGCCATTGGCTAGCGTGTACCGAGTGGATCTGCACCTGAAGGGTAAACGGGCCATCGTCACCGGTGGCAGCAAAGGTATCGGACTGGCTGTGGCGCGCGGGCTGTCGGCCGAGGGCGTCGAAGTGGTGATCGCCGCGCGTTCGGCCGAGCCGCTCGAGGCCGCCGCGCGGACGGTGGCCGCGGAGACCGGGAACCGGGTGATCGCGGTGCCCACCGATACCGGTGACGACGACCAGGTGCGGGCCTTGGTGGAACGCACACTCGCCGAACTCGGCGGGGTCGACATCCTGGTGAACTCGGCCGCCACCCCGTGGAGTGCAGGCGCACCCGCCGATCTCGCGGCCACCTCCGACGACCTGGTCCGCCGGGAGGTGGAGATCAAGGTGCTCGGCTACCTGCGCACCGCCCGCGCGGTCGCCCCACACCTGGTGGCCCAGGGGTGGGGCCGGATCATCAATATCAGCGGTCTCGGTGCGCGGCAGGCCAATTCGATCGCGCAGACGGTGCGCAACGTGAGCGTGGCGGCGCTGACCAAGAACCTGGCCGACGAACTCGGTCCGCACGGTGTCAATGTGACCGTGGTGCATCCCGGGCGCACCCGCACCGAACGTCTGGTCGACCGGCTCGCCGCCCGGGCCGCGGAGACGGGCGTGTCGGTGGCCGAACTGGAGGCCGAGCTGGCCGGAAATTCGGTGCGCCGGGTGATCGATGCCCGCGAAGTCGCCGATGTGGTCACTTTCCTGGCCTCCCCGCGCAGCGTCGCCATCACCGGTGACGCGATCGCGGCGGGTGGCGGGGTGCCGGGACCGGTGTATTACTGACCGACGACGTGCGCAACCGGGCAGAGTTGCCCCGTCGGCGCGCCACCCCGATGATCGGTCAGCCCGCGACGGGGGTGTATGTCCTTGCGTCGCTGACGTATTCGGGCTTCCCGTAGGTGGCCAGCCGACGTTCGACGAGGCCGATGAGATAGCGGTCCAGGTAGGGCTCCAGCAGCGGGATCCGGTCGGCGCACTGGACGGCGAGAAGCCGGCCGAGGATGAAGGGGGCCGTTACGGCGATTCGCGCGAGGTCGGCCGGTCCGATATCCACCCCTTTGGCGCGTGCGATCCGGTGGTCACCGTTGCAGAAGGCCAGGATGAAGCTCGCCTTGCTGTAACTTCTTTCGACTGCTTCGGCGATGCGATCGAACCGGGACTCGCCGGGGCGGAGATAGGCCGCCATGGTCGAGCGGATCAGTTCCCCACAGGTGGCATCGTCGAAATCGTGGCGCAGCATGGCCGCGCGGGCGTGGAAGACGTGGATGATCGCCTCAGGGGTGGTCGGCAGCAGTTCTTCGGGCAGGCCGAGCAGGAAGTTGCGGTAGCGGCTGAACTCCACCACGGCTCGTTCGCGGTCGTCGAATTCGGTGCGGCCTTGTCGGCGCACGCGCATGGCGGTGATGTAGAGATCGATCATTCCGGCCGGCATTTGATCCACCTGCGGCACCGGCATTCCGAAGACGCCGGTATCCCATCGGTCGGAACGTTTGAGGGCGTTGTAGCGGACCATCGAGTGCATCAGCCGCACCATGGCCGCCGCCTCGAACCCGGGCCCGTGGCGGTCCAGCGCTCCGGGCAGTGTCGTCACCGTGAAGAAGCTGGAGGTCTCGTTGACGCGGCGGGCCGCGCGCCGTCCCGACAGTGCACCGGTCAGGGCCATCGGCAGTGCGGCATAGGTGTTGGTGAAGGTCGCGATGAACGCGCCGCGGGTGACGAAGGGGGTCAGGAGCGCGGCCGGGATGCGCGCTTCCTTCGCGCCGCGACGGACCAGTTCCGGGTCGAGCCAGTCGGGGGTGGCTTCCATGGCGGAGATGAACGACACCAGCTCCGGCGGAGCGTCGGGAACGGCTTCGAGGCCCTCCCGGCAAGCTCTGCGGAGCATATCGATCAGGCTGGTCACGCTGTGTGTCGCGGTGAGCGCGGCGTACGGGTCGGCGACGGTGTCGCCGAGCATCGTCGCGGTCGAGATCAATTCGACCACGCGATCGTCGGCAAGGTACCGCTCCCGTTTGGCGGGGCGGCCCGGCAGTGCCGAGGGGACGTCCGGTTGGGTGGCGAGGCGGTATGGCTGCCGGTCGAAGTCCAGATCGCCGTAGAGATCGGGTTGCAGCTCGCGCTGACTGCGCACGCGCCGCGCCAGTTCGGGGTAGTACGTCGTCATCACGCCTCCATTACTCACATGGTATGAGTTGATACTCACGGAGTGTGAGTTAATATGTCAAGCATGAACTCGCAGCGTCGACGACGGATGACCGGCGAGGCCAGGCGAGAACAACTCCTCGATGTCGCCCACGCCATCATCAGCGCCGAGGGTTTCCACGCGGCCACGGTGAACCGGATCGCGGACTCGGCCGGCGTCGACCGCTCGATCATCTACCAGCAATTCGGCGACCTGGCAGGCCTGTTCGTCGCGCTGATCGACCGCGAAGCCGCTCGAGCCGCCGCCCAATTCGCCGAAGCGGTGACCCAGGACACCGGCAACAGCGACGACAACCCGGTCCGGCGCGCGTTCGACAGCCTGCTGCATTCCGTCGACGCCCACCCCGAGACCTGGCGGCTGTTCCTGTTCCCACCGCAGGGTGCGCCACCCGAACTGTACGAACGCCTCGCCCGCTCGGAGGCTGCGGTCCGGGAGTTCTTCGTCCAGCAACTGCTTCGAATCAATCCCGACCTGGAAGACCCCGATTACACCGCACGGGTCATGCACGCGTCCGGGCGCGAACTACTGCAATTACGCCTGAGCGAACCCGAGTCGGCCACCCACGAACGCCTGCGCGCCCTCGTTCGCCGACTCGACTCGGAACTGCTCGAGAGGATTCGGTAGCGGGAGCGATCCGCTCGCGGCAATGGTGCACCCGACCTGCGCAAATGGCGTCGGCGAGCGGTTCTCCGGGGTGCGATTTGGTCCCCGCCGCCGCATCCGATACCCTTGCTGAGCATCACCGGTCCGGGTGGCGGAATGGCAGACGCGCTAGCTTGAGGTGCTAGTGCCCGTATTAGGGCGTGGGGGTTCAAGTCCCCCTCCGGACACAAGAACTGCGCAGAACTGCACCGAATCCAGTGTCCGGGCGCTGTCCTGGGACTGTTCTTTTCCCCGGTCGTCGCGACCTGTGGTTTCACCCTGAAGGTGAAACTTGTGACTGAAGACACCATCTCTTTCTCTCAGGCGTCACTCATTGCCGAGGTATTCGCATCGGCACGCTTCAGCTCCGCGTTCTCCCGCCGCAACCGCTTCAGCTCCGCGGACTCCTACCGGTCTACCCCGGACGAACACCAGCGTCGACCTGGGTCCTGACGGACCCATTTGCGCAGCGTTTCGGCGGTGCCAACACCCAGCAGGTCGGCAACCGCGCCGATCGCGGCCCATTCGAGTACGAGACGCTGTGGCTCGACACCCAACCAAGCCCTCGACTCTCGTAAGAGCGGACCGAAGGGCAGGGGCCGGATCGCCGTGGAAATACATGACGAATCCGCTGCTAGTCATTCTCGGAATGGTTATCCCGGATGTGTCGTTGCCGACCCGGTGAGAGTGGAGTAAACATGCGTTCGACAGAAGGCCGTATCGAGGTTCCCGGTGGGCGCGTCTGGTACCGGTCGCTGGGCGAGGATGGAACGCCGCTGCTGTGCCTGCACGGTGGACCCGGGTTCCCGCACGACTATCTGGAGGCACTGGCGCAGCTGGCCGCCGAGCGTAGGGTGATTTTTTACGATCAGCTCGGCTGTGGCAACTCCGACCGGCCGAGCGATATCTCGCTATGGACGGTGGACCGGTTCGTGGCGGAATTGGCGGTCGTGCGCGAGGCGCTGGGCCTGGAGCGCATCCACCTGCTCGGTAATTCGTGGGGCGGGATGCTGGCGCTGCAGTACACGCTCGATCAGCGCCCGGCGCTGCAGAGCCTGGTGCTGATCGGTACCCCGGCAAGCATGCCTCGATGGTCGAAGGACTGTGCCGAACTACTGGAGGACGAGCCCGCCGAGGTGCGGCAGACAATTCGGCAGCACGAGGCGAGCGGGTTCACCGGATGCCCCGAGTATCAGGCCGCGACGCTGGGCTTTTATCGCAAGCACGTGTGCCGGATGCGGCCGTGGCCGCAGGGACTCGAGCGTGCGTATGCGGCGGCTGGCTACGATGTCTACCACACCATGATCGGCCCCAGCGAGTTCACCGTGACCGGCTCGTTGAAGGAATGGGACGTCTCGGACCGGCTGGGTGAGATCGGTGTGCCGACCCTGTTGATCGGCGGTCGATACGATGAATGCCGTCCGGCGCACCTCGAGGACATGCGGCGCCGCATCCCCGACTCGCGAGTGGTGACCATCGAGGACGCGTCGCATCTGTGCTTCGCCGAGCAGTGGGACGCCTTCCAAGCCGAGCTGACCCGGTTCCTCGCCGACGTGGAGAGGTAATCCGGTCTATCCGAGGACCTGATGCTGGTTGCTGATCGCCGGTCAATCCGCGCGCAGCGCGATGCCTTGGGCGTTGAAGAACAGGCCGCCGGGTGTCAGCAGCGCGGAGCGGGCGTCGGCGACCTGGCGGTCACCGGCATCGCCGCGCAATTGCCGCACTGCTTCCCTGAGGTGGCCTGCGCCCTGGGACCCGCCTTCGGACAGGCTGCCGCCGTGCGGGTTGATCGGGACGCGGCCGTCGATCATGACGCGCTGTCGGTCGTCGTCCCAGTGCTCGCGCAGGAAGTCGCCTGCCTCTCCGGGCTTGCAGAACCCGTAGGACTCGAGGCAGTGCAGGGTGATGATGGAGAATCCGTCGTAGGGGAACAGCACGTCGAAGTCGCCGATCGCGAGTTCGCTGCGGGCCAGCAGTGCGCGCGAGGACACGGTCTGTCCCGTGTGGTCCATCCCGACGGTGAGGTGTTCTTCGGGATGGGACCCGGGGAACAGATCAACGCGTTCTGGGCCGCGGCCAACGTCGACCCGACCTACCACGAGGATCCGCTGGTCGTCGACTTCCATCGTGGCCGCAAGACGCACATGACCTTCGCCGGCGGGGTGCACCGTTGCCTGGGCTCGCACCTGGCCAGGCTGGAACTGCGGGTCGCGCTCGAGGAGATCCTGAGCCGAACGCCGTCGTACGAGATCGATGTCGACGCACTGGTCTACAACAATGTGGCAGTGCGGGCCGCGACGAGCCTCCCGGTGATCCTGCGATGAGGCTCCGACTGGAGAAGGGGCAGTGCGTAGGACACGCGATGTGCCACGCGACCGACCCCGACCTGTTCCCGATCGACGACGACGGCTATTGCGCCATCGAGTCCATCGATCTGGACCCCAGCGATGTGGAGCGCGCACGCGCAGGGGTGAGTGCCTGCCCGGAGCGGGCCCTTGTGCTCGACGAATAACGCTCATCGACCGGGATCGGTGTCGTCAGGCAGGTAGGACCGCTGGTGACGGTGCTCATCGTCGGCAAGGACTCGGGGCTTCGGTCAGGCAGGTGAAGGTTTCGCAGGTGAGGAATTTCGTCGCGGATCAGTCGCGCGTGGCGTGCGCGGTCATCTCGGTGCCGTCTTCCATGCGGATGTAGGCCGGTTTGCGGCCGGTAGCCGCGATGACCTCGTCGAGAACCTCGACCAGAATGTCAGCCCGCCGGGGTATCCGGCGGCGGCGCCGCGGGATTGGATGATGCGCGCGATCTGGCGATCCGACAAGCGCCCCTCGCGCGGTGACCCGCTTTGCCCAAGGGCCGGAACAACGCCCGGTCCGGGGCGACGGGTTCGGGCCATGGGCTGTTGCAGCGGTGTTCGTGTGGGTCGGTGGTGATCATCGCGGTCACCGCCAGAGTGGCGGCAACGGCGGTCGGCGAGCCGATGGCAGGCAGGACCGTATGGCGGATCTGCCGGTGCCGAACAACCTTCCCGTGGATTGGGAAGGGGCGCCGACGATTCAGTATGTCGACCAGGAGGGGCTTTCCGATGTCAGTCACTGCGGGGTTGTCCGCGCGCGCAACACAAGCCGGTGCGGCGGGCGGCAGACAACGCGAGGGTCACATACCGATAGGCCCCGCTACCCGCGGGATGGCCCTGGTAACGGAAACGTTCTCCTCGGCTTGCAGGCCTGTGGTGGTCCACCGACGATAGAGAGCGGATCGGGAGTCGAGCTTCGGTGAATCCATGTCGGTGGTACGGCGATTTCTGTACGCCGCTGCCCTGTCAAACCTTCCTCGGCCTTGTCGGTGCTCCGCTCGCCGACCTCGACTTCTTCCTGGAGTTCAAATCCGTCCGAAGGCGGGAGACAATCTGGGGAGATCGACGCCGACATGGCGATTGCGGGGGCGAAGCTGTTGGAGTATTTCACCGGCTTCCTCGCTGATAAACGCCAGCTTCTGGACCGCGACGACGATGTCATCGCCGAGCTGATGCGTCCCGGGAGAGCCCCTCGGTGAGCTGGACCTGCGTCACCACTGGCAGCCGTTCGACTTCCGATGCGCACCGACCAGGGACATGACCCACCGCTCAGAGCCGCTCTGCGACGAAATACGCTGCGGCCGAGATAGATTCGCCGTAGCGCGTGTGGGCCCCGTAGTTGGCGTCGGGCGGCAGCGCGGCCTTCGGGTTGCAGACCGGATCCTTCGGCACGCAGTATTGCGCGGTCCGCCCGGTGTAAGGCTCCGGCACCACATCGTTGTATGCGTGGATCGGGCTGGCGAAGAGCAGGACCGCGGCGATTCGCGGAGCGAGCACGGCTGGGATCACCACGGCGGGCGCGGCATCGTCACTCGCCATTCCGAGAGTGTTGGAGACCACCTCGCCGCCTTGCGAGTACCCCGCGAGCACGAATTTCAGCGCAGGGCATTCGAGAGCCCGCACGACCAGGTGGGCGACGAGGTCGACGGCGCCGATCGCGCGTGAACGGGGGCCCGTGCCGTCAGCGGGGTAGGACACGTTGTACAGAGTCCAGCTCAAATCCGGGCGTGCGGCGCGCACGGCGGCGTCCAGTGGTTTCCCGACGGTCGGGTCGTCGACCGACTCCCATCGGGTCGCGACCGGCTGGGAGATGTCGGTGCCGCGCGCCATGATCAGCTCCGCGTCGCCGCAGCCGGGCGCGGCCGCCGCCGTCGGGGTGGTGAGCACGATCCCGACGCTGGTCAGCACGGTCGCCAGGACGGCGGCGGCGCTGGTCGTCATCGAGGTCATGGCTCCTCCGAGGTGTCATCGATCCGGAATCGCGGGCCGCGAGTTGTCCATCGCCCGGCCGTACCCGGCGCTTGTCTTGGTCCGGGCCACGCCCGCACGACGACATGGTCGCATGCCGACCCTCCCGTTCGACGCAGAGGTTGGAGAACCGCGGACGCGGCTGGGCGTTCGCCACGGCCTGCCGTATTCGTGTTTCAAGCGACGTGCGGGCGCAAGCCTGCCGCGGAACGGGCGGATTTCGTCGCTGCCCTGGCTCATTCGCCGCTGCGGGCGGCAGAACTGGTCGCCGGGATGTCGGCCCGGGTAGTTTCTACGCCATGTCGAGTCCCGAGTCGGACAGGTCAGGGGTTGTCGGTCCCGCCGCCAGCCCCCTGAACTACTGAGCGATCCGCCCGCTGTCCGCAGGTGACTGTCCGACATGTCCGGGCCGCTGGCCGTGGTGACGAGAAGAACGATTTCCCGATCTCTCACCTCGGAGTACTCGATGCCTTCCACCCTGTACCTGCTTGCCCTGGCGGTCTTCGTCATGGGCACCTCGGAATTCATGCTCGCGGGGCTGCTGACCTCCGCTTTCGCCGTCGGCATGGTGGTCGGCGCGCCTGCTGTCAGGCACGACGATCGCCACGGTCGCAGGTGTTCCCGCCGGGGCGCTGCTCGGCGCCGCGGCGGGATGGCGGGCGACCTTCTGGGCGATCGCACTGCTGTGCGTTCCCTCGGCCATCGGAATCCTCCGCGGGGTCACGGGTACGCCGGACAAAGCCGATGCCGGCACCGGTTCGCCGAGGCTTCGAACCGAACTCGCGCGGCTGGGCTCACCGCGGCTCGTCCTCGCGGCGATGTCACACGGCGAGGGCGACGGGTGTCTGATGCGCGATCACATTTTCGGGCGGGCCGTGGCCGATGCCGTCGCGCGGTGCGGCGGCCAACGGCTCGACCGGTTCGGACCAGGCCGAATCGCGGACATGTCAGGAGAAGCTCATGGATCTCGCCCTCTGGATCGTAGCCGGAGTGCTCGCCGTACTCGCCCTGTTCGGTGGGGCTACCAAGACGTTCATGCCCAAGGAAAAGCTGCTCGCTACGGCCAATACAAATATGTGGCACTGAACTTCGTCTACCTGGCCCTCGCCGCCTTCGTGGCCTGGGGACGTTTCGGGCCCGAATCATTCACCGGCTGAGCGGGAGCGGGTCCTGCTGATCACCACCAACCGCTCCGATTGTCGGGATGCCATCGATCTGCCGGTGGCCCGGGGGCCGGCGGATGCCATGGACGAGTTGGACGACAGCCCGGACGTTCCGGTCGCAGCGCTCACCGGCAGCGGGGGCAACGCGGCGAGGTCAGGTCGCTTCCCCGGCGGTGGTGACGGATTCTTCCTGCGCGCCGCGGGGCACGATCACGAGATTGCCGACTTTCCGGCCGCTGTCGATCCGTCGATGCGCTTCGGGCAGCGCCTCGATGCCGCCGACGACCTCGACCAGCGGATCGAACTCCTTACCCGCCACAAGATCCAGAAGCAGTGCGAAGTCTTCAGATCGCTCGGGCGCAGGTCCCGCGATCACGCGACCGCGAGCGGTCACCGTGTCCGCGAGGCCCGCGACCGCGAGCACTACTGCACCGTGAGGGTCGGCGAGCCGTAGTCCGTCGCGGCGGCTGAGGTTTCCGACCGCGTCGAAGACGACATCGAAGCGGTCGCCGAGTTCGGCTACAGGCGTTTCCCTGTAGTCGATCACCCGTGCCGCGCCGAGACGGCGCAGCAGATCGTGGTTGGGGCTGCTGCTCACCGCGGTGACAATCGCTCCGAAGTGCACCGCCAGCTGAACCGCCGCCGACCCGACCGACCCCGATGCTCCGTTCACGAGCACGGTCTGCCCGGCCCGCAGCTTCGCGCGGTCGCGAAGAAAATGCAGGGCGGTGCTGCCGCCGAAGAGCGCGCCCGCCGCATCCGGATGGGTCACGCCCGCGGGCAGTGGGGTGAGCGCGGTGACGGGCACCGTCACATACTCGGCGTGCGCGCCGAACCGGGCGCCGGTCATTCCCGCGACCGCCGCGCCCACCGAGAATCCGGCGACCCCCTCGCCCAGGCGCTCGACCGTGCCCGAGAACACCACACCGAGAACGCTGCGACGAGGCCCGCGCAGGCCGATTCCGAGCCTGGCGAGAAGGCCGAATCCGCGCGGGAAGCGGCCCGCCCGGATCCGTGCGTCGCCCGAGTTCACCGACGCCGCTTCGACTCCGACGAGCACTTCGCCTCGACCGGGCGCCGGAATCGGCCTCGTGGTGATCCTGATCGTGTCCGGCGGCCCATATCGCTCGACGGTCGCCGCACGCATCTGTGTATCCATTGTTTCCCTTACGCATGTAAGTCCAGGTAGCCGGTAAGGTACCCTTACATGCGTAAGGCGGCAAGGAGGCGAGGCAGGATGGTTGCTCGGCGACCGCTCAGCAAGCAGCGCATCGTCGAAGCCGCGGTCCGTGTCGCAGACGCGGGCGGGTATGCGGCGATCAGCATGCGCAATGTCGGCAAGGAGCTCGGGGTCGAGGCGATGTCGCTCTACCACCACGTCGCGAACAAGGACGCGCTGCTCGACGCACTGGCGGACTGGGTGTTCGCGCGGATCGAGCTGCCCGAGCCCGAGATGGGATGGCGCGAGGGCCTGCGGTTGCGGTCGGCATCGGCTCGGGAAGTGCTGGTAGCGCATCCGTGGGCGCTGACTCTCATCGATTCACGGACGAATCCCGGCCCCGCGCTGCTCAGGCACCATGATGCGGTCATCGGATGCATGCGCCGCGGCGGGTTCTCGATCGATCTCGCAGCGCAGGCGTTCTCCGTGATCGACGCCTATGTGTACGGTTTCGCGCTGACCGAGCGCAATCTCCCGTTCGACCCGGGTAGCGGCGGTCAGGCCCTCGACCTCGCCGCCGACATGATGCCGGCGTTGACCGAGTACCCGCACCTGGCCGAGTTCGTGCAGCATCTCACCGGGGCGGGGACGTACTCCTTCTCCGACCAGTTCGGTGAAGGGTTGGACATCATCTTGGACGAACTGGAGCGGCGGCTCGCGAGCATTGGTTCGCCTCGCACCCGCGGATCTCGTCGCTAGTGCAACGCGATTCCCTGGCCGGCACGCAACGCGATGCCCCGAACACCGAGTTCGGTCCCGGTGAGGTCGGTGTCGATGGTGACGATGGTTCTGGTGTTCACACACGCCATATAGGCCTGGGAGTACGTACCCGCGGTCCTTGGAGATCCCGTGAATCACGACGGCCGCAACGTAATTCGCCTTCACAATCGCGGTGGCCGTGTAGATGAGCGTGACATAGCAGCCGTTGCCGTCGGTATCGGCCGACCGGGCCACTCCGCGGGAGTTCGGGTCGCAGCGGGTGAACCCTGACCGCCCGGTCGGGTAGCGGCACTGTCGTTGACGTCACGTTCGGTTCGATGACAGCATCAGTGTGATCGAGGGTGAACCGGAAGTGCTCCGTTGGGATTTCGAACGGAGGGGACAACCCTCCGGCCGAATCGAATCGAGTCCATGGAGTCGTGTGGTGTTGAAATTCTCGGTGCTCGGTCCGCTCGCAGTCGAAACCGAAACAGGTGAGCAGTTGGCGCCGACCGCGCCGAAACTCCGCATGCTGCTCGCGATCCTCGTGGTCAGAGGCCGATCGCCTCGTGCCCACCGAGCAACTGGTCCACGGCCGCTGGGGGGCGTCGCCACCGCGCACGGCGGCGACGACGATTCAGGTGTACGTATCGAAGCTGCGCAGGATGCTGGCCCCACCCCGGCTTCGGAAGTCCTGCATCGCCATCTGATGGTCGCGCTGCACCGGTCCGGACGGACTGCGGCAGTTGCTGCGCCGCGACCCGGCACGGAACGACTTGTCGGCCACGGCGTGGTCGGCATAGCGAAATATCCACCATTTCCGATCCAGGACAGGAGTCCCACACGTGCCGCTCTTCTCATTCGAAGGCAAGTCCCCCCAGGTACATCCGGACGCGTTCATCGCGCCGACGGCGACGCTCATCGGCGATGTCATCGTCGAAGCCGGCGCATCGGTCTGGTACAACGCGGTGCTGCGGGCCGACTTCTCGCAGGTGATCGTTCGTGAGGGGGCCAATATCCAGGACGGCGCCGTGCTCCATGCGCCGCCCGGCCTCGTCTGCGAGATCGGTCCGGGCGCGACTGTCGCGCACCTGTGCTGCGTGCACGGGGCGACTGTGGGCGCGGAGGCGATGATCGCCAACGGCGCGATCGTCCTGGACGGCGCGAAGGTGGGCAGGCGGACGATGGTCGCCTCCGGTGCGCTGGTGGTCGGCGGCACGGAACTGCCCGACGAAGTGATCGCCACGGGCAGCCCGGCCAAGGTCAAGTCGCCGATCGCCGGTACAGCCGCGCAGTTCTGGATCGATGTGAACCCGAACGCGTATCAGGAGCTGGCACGCAGGCATGCCGCCGGAGTGGAACCGGTGGACGAGTTCTAGCAGGGGATGTTCGGCAATGGCGGTTCGGCCGGTTCTCAGCTGGCATCATGACGACGACGGCGCGGCTGTCGTCGTCATGGACGACCGGCGACATTTCTCCAACACCGTCGACGATGTCTTCACCGAAGCGCTGGAAACGGTGCTCGACGAGTTGGAGGCGTGCTCAGGGTGGACAGCAGGATTTGGCGCAGGCGCGCGCGGTGGAACGGGTAGGCCTGGGTATGCGCGGTGTAAGCGCTCGGCATCCTGCATTGTTCGGCGGTGGGGTTCAGTCGGTGGTCGAGCACCCGTGGCGGCGCCAGGGGCGCGCCCGCGGTGTCCAGGCACAGCTGCGCGACCTCGGGGGACAGGCATTGCCTGACAACACGAAAAGTCACGGTTCACTGCATTCGTCAGAGGAACGAAGGACACACCGGAACCCGAGAGTTGCACACGCGCTCAGCGCGTGCCGGTGAGCACGGCCATCGTGGCCTGATCCGCCGCGGGACGCTCGCTCGCGCCCGGCTGTGCCCGAGCGGACGGGCGGCCCACCAGGGCGAGTACGGTCGCATGTCCCGGGGCCCCGCGACAGCATCGACGGCCGAGCACGGCCGCATCGCACCCGGTGACAGGACAGAGAGCGAGGTAGTCCGATGACACCGCCGGACCGGGCCGAGGAGACACCGTCGGCGGTCGCGGGACCGCTGGTGGCATGTCGCGCGGAGATACCGGCGCTCACCCGGCGGCTGCTGGTCGCGATCTTCACCGACAACCCGGAATGGACGGACTACTCGCCGGTCACACGTGCCGATCTGCAGGACGGCTGCCGTCGCTATCTGAGCAGGATCCTGGATCTGCTGGAACGCGGCGGCCCCACGGCCGCGGGCGATGACGTGGCCGAATCCATCGGCAGGGAGCGCGCACAGCAGGGGGTGCCGCTCGAGGTGATGCTGCGGACCTTCCGACTCGGCGGGCGGATCGTGTGGGAGGCGTTGGCGACCCACGCCGAGGACATCGACTCCGGGGAGTTCAGGGAGATCGGCACCGCGACCTGGGCGGTGATCGACAGCCTGTCCTCGTCCCTGGTCACCGCCTACCGGCACGCCGAGCACGAGCGGGTGCGCTTCGACGAGCGCCGCAGACATGTCATGGTCGAGGATCTGCTCGCCGGGCGAGCCCACGATCCGGCCTTTGTCACCCGTGCCGCGCGGACGTTGAACCTCCCGATCGACGGGCCCTATCTCGTGGTGGCGGCGGCGCGAGGGGCGAATCCGGTGCTGCGTGTGGGCGCCGAAACCGCGTTGACGGCCTCGGGAGTCCGCTGCGTCTGGCATGAACGCGACCAGTTCACCGTCGGGCTGATCGCGGTCGGCGGGCTGGGCGTGCCCGCGACACTGGACCACATCCGCGGGCAGTTGTCCGGCCGCGCCGGCGCTTCCCTGCCCGTGTCCGGATTGGCCGGTGTGAGCATCGGGCACGCCCAGGCGCTGGTCGCGCTGGAAACGTTGCCCGCCGCCGAGCAGCGACTGGTGTCGCTGGACGAGCGCTATCCGGAAGCCCTACTGGTGCGCGCTCCCGATGTCACCGAGGCCTTGGTGGACAGCATCCTCGGTCCGGTCCTGGAACTGCCGAGCCGAGAGCGCGACACGCTGCTGGAAACGCTCGACGCCTGGCTCGCCCACGGCTGTTCGGCGGCCAATGCCGCGCCGCGGCTGAACTGTCATCGCAACACCGTGATCAATCGCTTGAATCGGATCTCGTCACTGCTCGACCGCCCGCTCGAGACGCAGCGTTGCCTGCTCGAACTGTCTCTGGCGCTGGCCGCGCTCCGGCTGCGCGCGAGGTGAGAAAAGCGCGACAGGCGGCCCCTCCCGCCACGTGACGGATTGGGCGCAGCGCCCAGTTCTGCCCGGCGATCTCTGGGCTTCGCGGTGATTGTCCGCCCCCACCGCCGTGGCCAGACTTGTCCGCGAAGACCTGAACCGAACCGAGGTCAGGTCATGTCGTCGAGACAAGGAGCACCACGAGTGCCGGATTTCGATCTGCTGGTGATCGGCGGTGGCCCAGGCGGCTACGTCGCCGCGATCCGCGCGGCCCAGCGCGGCCTGCGCGTGGGTCTGGTGGAGAAGGAGCGCCCCGGCGGTGTCTGCCTGAACTGGGGATGCATCCCCACCAAGGCCATGCTGCGTTCGGCCGACGTTGTGCGCACCATCCAGGAGGCCGCCGATTTCGGTGTCCACACCGAGGGCCTGCGGGTGGACTTCGCCGCCGTGCGCGGCCGCAAGGACGGCATCGTCAAGGAGCTGACCGACGGCGTCGCCGGGCTGCTGAAGGCCAACGGCGTGAGCGTGATCGAGGGCCACGCACGATTCACCGGCCCGACCACCGTCGAGGTGTTCGAGGCGGGACCGTCGCCGATCTTCTCCGGTGGTCCCCGCTACGCGGCGGCCCCCGGCGCCCCCCTCTCCCGCACGATCACCGCGACCGACGTGATCGTCGCGACCGGCTCGGTGCCCGCGCGGCTGCCCGTCCCGGGCGCCGAGCTGCCCGGAGTCATCACCTCCGACGGCGCCTTCGGGCTGACCGAGATCCCCCGGCGGCTGGTCGTCATCGGCGGCAGCGCGGTCGGCGCGGAATGGGCGGGCCTGTTCGCCGACTTCGGCAGCGAGGTCACGATCGTCGAGATGCAGGATCGCCTGGTTCCGTTGGAGGACAAGGAGATCGGCGCGGCACTGGGCCGGGCGCTGGGCAAGCGCGGCATCACGGTGCTGACCGAGTCGACGGTGAATGCCATCACGCAGACGAAGGCCGCGCTGCGGGTGAGCGTCGGCGGCGCGAAGTCGCGTGAGATCGACGCCGACGTGGTGCTCGTCGGTGTCGGCCGTCGGCCCAACACCGCCGACCTCGGACTCGCGGAGGCCGGAATCGCTACCGACGCACGCGGTTTCATCCCCGTCGACGAACAGCTGCGCACCGGTGTCCCGCACGTCTACGCCATCGGCGACGTGACGGGCAAGGCGCTGCTGGCCCATGTGGCCTCGCACCAGGGCATCACCGCCGCCGATGTCATCGCCGGTCACGACGCCCACATCGACTACACCGTGATCCCCGCCGCGACCTTCACCCACCCGGAGATCGCGAGCGTCGGCCTGAGCGAAGACGCCGCCCGCGCGGCAGGCCACGACGTGCTCACCGCCAAGTTCCCGTTCGCGGCCCTCGGCCGCGCCAAGACCTTCGGCGAGACCGAGGGCTTCCTGAAGATCGTCGCCGGAGCCCGGCACAAGGAAGTTCTCGGCGTCCACATCATCGGCCCGTCGGCCAGCGATCTGATCACCGAAGGCGCACTGGCGATCTCGCTGGAAGCCACCCTGGACGAATTGGCCGACACCATCCACGCCCACCCCACCCTCGGCGAGATCGGTATGGAGGCCGCCCTGACCGGGCTCGGCCTGCCGATACACATCGCGCCCTCCCGGAAGCGTTGAGGAGACCCCTCGTGACCACCACCACCGCCGCCGCGCCCACGACCGGCCGCAAGCCCTCCCGCGCCGCCACGCGGACCGCCCGCCCGTCGAAGGAAACGACCGCCGCCCCGCCGACGGCCGAAAGCCGGATCGGCGCCGAGGATCCCGAGACCCTGCTCGGTCTCTACCGCGACATGCTGTTCGTTCGCCGCTTCGAGGAGCGCACCGCGCAGAGCTACCAGCAGGCCAAGATCGGCGGCTACTGCCACCTCAACCTGGGCGAGGAGGCGACCGTGGTCGGCGTGGGCGCGGCCATGCGTCCCACCGACTACCTGTTCACCAACTACCGCGAGCACGGCTACGCGCTGGCCAAGGGCATCGAGCCCGGCCGGGTCATGGCCGAGCTCTACGGCCGCTCCACCGGCACCTCCAAGGGCTGGGGCGGTTCCATGCACATGTACGACACCGCGACGCGACTGCTCGGCGGCTACGCCATCGTCGGCGGCCAGGTGCCGCTTGCGGTCGGCGCCGCCATGGCGATCGACTACCGCGGTGACGACGACGTGGTGGTCTGCCAGATGGGGGAGGGCACCACGAATATCGGCGCCTTCCACGAATCGCTGAACCTCGCCGCGCTGTGGAACCTGCCGATCGTGTTCCTGGTGATCAACAACCTGACCGGCATGGGCACCACGGTCGAGAACTCGTCGGCCGAACCGGATCTGTGGAAGCGCGCCGCCGCCTATCGGATGCGCGGCGAGCGGGTGGACGGCACCGACGTGCTGGCCGTGCGCGAGGTCGCCGGTGAACTGATCGAGACGGCCC
Organism: Nocardia higoensis NBRC 100133; assembly: GCF_000308595.1. Classification (GTDB taxonomy): domain Bacteria; phylum Actinomycetota; class Actinomycetes; order Mycobacteriales; family Mycobacteriaceae; genus Nocardia; species Nocardia higoensis. Next base: position 81,072 of record NZ_BAGA01000183.1, read on the forward strand.
GCCGTGAGGGCAAGCCCGCACTGCTCGAGGCGGTCAGCCACCGGCTCAAGGGCCATTCGGTGGTGGACCCGGCGAAATACCGCACCGCCGAGGCGGTCGAGGCGGCCCGCGAGAACGACCCGATCGCACGTTGGCACGCCGCCCTGCTCGAAGCCGGTGTGCTGAGCGAGGATTCACACGCCGAGATGGAGCGTGAGGTGGCCGCCGAGGTGGCCGCTGCCGTCGAATTCGCCGACGCCAGCCCGCATCCCGATCCGTCGAGCCTGTTCGACTACAACTACGCGACGCCGGTCGCGGGCGACTCCCGCCGCCTGCCCGCCGACCCGCTCTTCACCTTCTGAGGACATCACCATGGCTGTCATGACCTATCGCGAAGCGCTTCGCGAAACCCTGGCCGAGGAGATGCGGCGCGACGACGACGTCTTCCTGATCGGGGAGGAGATCGGCGTCTTCGGCGGCTCCTACAAGATCACCGCCGGACTGCTCGACGAGTTCGGCCCCAAGCGGGTGCGCGACACCCCGATCGCCGAGGAAGGTTTCGTCGGCGCCGCGATCGGCGCGGCCATGCTCGGCCTGCGCCCGGTGGTCGAGCTGATGACGATCAACTTCTCGCTGCTGGCGCTCGACCAGATCGTCAACCACGCCGCCAAGATCTACGGCATGTTCGGCGGGCAGACCAACGTGCCCATGGTCATCCGCACCCCGGGCGGCGGCGGCCAGCAGCTCGGCGCGACCCACTCGCAGAACATCGAGCTCTACTACGCGTTCGTGCCCGGCCTGAAGGTGGTCGCGCCCAGCACGCCCGCCGACGCGCGCGCCCTGCTCAAGGCCGCCATCGAGGACGACGACCCGGTGCTGTTCCTGGAGAACCTCTCGCTCTACAACACCAAAGGCGAAGTGCCCGAGGATCTTCCGCCCGTCGAGATCGGCAAGGCCGCGGTCACCCGCGAGGGCGCCGACATCACCCTGATCGGCTACTCCAGGATGGCCACCGTGTGCACCCAGGTCGCCGAGATGCTGGCCGCCGAGGGCATCTCCGCCGAGGTCATCGACCTGCGCAGCCTGCGTCCGCTGGACCGCGACACCCTGGTCGCCTCGGTGCGCAGGACCGGCTGCGCCGTCATCGGCGAGGACGACTGGCTCACCTACGGGATCGGCGCCGAGATCGCGGCGTCCATCTCCGACGGCGCGTTCGACTACCTCGACGCCCCGGTGCGCCGCGTGGCGATGGCCGAGGTGCCGTTGCCCTACGCCAAGCCGCTGGAACGCCTCGCCCTGCCGTCCGCCGAATCCCTGCTCACCGCCGCGCGCGAAACCCTCGCGGCCGTGCACAAGCGGCGCTGAGACCCGGAAGAGAACCCACATGCCCGAAATCATCATGCCCCGGCTCTCGGACACCATGGAGGACGGCGTCGTCTCGCTGTGGCTGAAGAAGGTCGGTGACAAGGTCACCCGCGGCGAGATCCTCGCCGAGATCGAAACCGACAAAGCCCTGATGGAGCTCGAAGCCTACGACGACGGCGTGCTCGAGCAGATCATCGTCGAGGCGGGCACCCGCGTGGCGATCGGTGAGACGATCGCGCTCGTCGGCGACGGGACCGGAAGCGCTGCGACCACTGCCCCCAACGCCGAGGTCACCGCCTCCGATACGGCCGGGTCCGCTGCTCAGGCGGGGAACACCGGCACGGAGACGGCCTCCGCCGAGGCGCCGACGAGCGCGCCCGGGACCGTCGCGGCATCGGCCGGCAACAGCACCGCAGCCGTGACGGGTGCGCGCACGAAGTCCTCGCCGCTGGCCCGCAAGATCGCCCGTGAGCTGGGCATCGATATCGCCACGGTGGTCGGCACCGGCCCCGGCGGCCGCGTCACCCGCCACGATGTCGAATCCGCCGGGCGGACAGCCGTTTCCACGGCCGCCGCCGATCTCCCCGCCGGCGCCCCCGAGAGCGAGCCCGCTCCGAGCGCCGCGAGCGCGACGCAGGCCGACCTGCCTTCCGGCGATTACGACGTGGTCCCGCTCACCACGATCCAGCGCGTTTCGGCCCAGCGGCTCACCCAGAGCAAGCAGCAGGCCCCGCACATCTACCTGACCTCGGCCATCGACGTCACCGCCCTGTTCGCCTTCCGCGCCCAGGTCAACGCGACGCTCACCGAGACCGGTGCGGGCAAGGTCAGCGTCAACGACCTGCTGGTCAAGGCCGTGGCGGTGGCGCTGCGGGCGAACCCGGCCGTGAACGTCTCCTTCGACGAAGCCGGGCTGCGGCAGCATCACGGCGTCCACCTCGGCGTCGCGGTCGCCACCCCGGCCGGCCTGCTGGTCCCGGTGATCCGCGACGCGGACCGCAAGTCGGTCTCCGCGATCGCCGCCGAGAGCCGCGACAAGGCCGAGCGCGCCCGCGAGCGCAAACTGCGCGCCGACGAAATGAGCGGCGGCACCTTCACCATCTCCAACCTGGGCATGTTCGGCATCGAGCACTTCACCGCCGTCATCAACCCGCCCGAGGCCGCCATCCTCGCCGTCGGCGCGGCCACCGACGAGCTGAAACTGGACGACGACGAGGTGGTCGCGCGCAAGATCCTGCGGGTCACCCTGTCCGCCGACCACCGTGCCATCGACGGCGCGGTCGGGGCGCAGTTCCTGGCGGAGCTGAAGACCCTCCTGGAGAACCCCCTGCGGATCGTCACCTAGGACCGCAGCGTGCGGGCCGATCCGGCCCGACAGAAAGAGGCCTCGGCCGAGCTACCCGCTCGATCCGAGGCCTCTTTCGTTCCCGGTCAGTGCGCCGCGGCCAGTACCTCTCGCAGAGTCCGGGCGAACGCCTCGGGCTGTCCGGGGTAGCCGAATTCGCCGTCCATGAAGCCGCTGTGATGGCTGGGGAACACGGTGGCCCGCTGCCCGAGCAGAGCGGCGGCCGCGTGCGCGGTGCGCGCGGTCATAGTGTCGCCGGTTTCCTCGCCGACCGCGATCACCACGCGGGTCGGCGCGGCCGCCAACGCGGCGAGGTCGGGGCGGTAGCTGCTCACCGCCCAGGACCGGTCGGACAACAGCGGGTCCTCGCGAGAGCCGTCGTCCTCGGTCGGCATCCCGAACATGGCGGGATCCGCGGCGGGCTGGGCGAAATACTCCTCGGTGAACTCGCCCTGCCACGACGTCATCATGATGAAGGCGGCCATGCCCGCGCCGAATCCCTTGGCCTCGTAGGCATCGCGTACCTCGGCGCGAGCACGCTCGGCGGCTGCGGCGTCGGGCAGGATCGCGATCAGCGGCGGCTCGTGTGCCACCAATGTCGCCACGTCACCGGGGTGAGCGGCCACCAGAGCCAATGCGGTGACCGCGCCACCGCTGCTCGCGAACAGCTCGACAGGACCCGCACCGAGCGCCGCGATCACCCGGTGCACGTCCTCGGCCTGCGTCGAAGGCGTGTGGTCGGTCCGGCCGTCCTCACGTGTGCTGCGGCCGAGCCCGCGTGGATCGTAGGTGATAACGGTGCGGTCGGGGAATTGCGCGGCCAGAGCGCGGAACCCGCTGGCGTCCATGGGCTGGCCGATCATCATCAGCGGCGCGAGCCCGTCCGCGGTCGGCAGTGGTCCTCGTACGTCGTAGGCGATGGCGGCCCCGGCGGTTTCCAGTACACAGGTCTTCTCCATGTCACTGTCGACGTCGCCCACGGCGAGGATTCATCGGTCCGCGGCAGAATCGAGCGGCGTCGCATTCCGGTGGACCACGCCGAACGCCAGCGGGGCCGCACGACTCGGCCTGGTCGCCAACCGCATCGCCGTTCCGCTGCGGTCAGCGGCCCGTCCAGCGCGGCGCGCGCTTCTCGAGGAAAGCGGCGGCGCCCTCGCGTGCGTCGGCCGACCTGCGCACCGGGTCGACGTAGGTTTCCTGGCTGGCGAACATCTTGTCGAGCGTCCAATCGTCGCATTCGACGAGCACCTGCTTGGACGCCGCCAGCGCTAGCGGCGCGTTCTCGGCGATCCGCTCGGCGAGTTCGAGCGCGGCGGCGAGTGCCCGCCCTGGTTCGGTCAGTTCGGTCACCAGGTGCACTGCCGCGGCGTCGGCGGCCGACCACATGCGGCCGGTCAACACGAGTTCCATGGCCAGGTGGTAGGGGATGCGACGGGACAGCCGTAGTAGTCCGCCCGCCGCGGCGGTCAGGCCACGGCGCACTTCGGGGAGGCCGAAGGTGGCGTTGTCGGCGGCGACGACGACGAGATCGCAGGCCAGTGCGATCTCGAAGCCGCCCGCCAGCGCGTAGCCCTCGACGGCGGCGATGATCGGTTTGCGCGGTGGGCGTTGCACCAGGCCGGCGAAGCCACGGCCTTCCACCACAGGACGCTCCCCGCGCGCGAAACCCTTGAGATCCATTCCGGCGCAGAAGGTTCCGCCGGCACCGGTCAACACCGCGACGCTCAGGTCGTCGGTCCGATCGAAAGTCTCGAGTGCCTGCGCGATGTCATGGGCCAGGCGCGCGCTCATGGCGTTGCGCGCGGCCGGCCGGTTCATGGTGAGGACGAGCACCCGGCCGCGGGTCTCGGTCAGCAGTTCGGGGGCGTCGGTGGTGGTCATCGCGCGGCCATCCGCATCGCGCCGTCCAAGCGGACGGTCTCGCCGTTGAGCATCGGATTGCCGATGATGTGGGCGGCCAGTGACGCGTATTCGTCGGGGTAGCCAAGGCGGCTGGGGTGCGGGACGGAGCCGCCGAGGGATTCGCGGACGTTCTCGGGCAGCCGAGCAAGGATCGGCGTGTCGAACAGGCCGGGCGCGATGGTGGTGACCCGGATCAGCTTCGAGGCCAGGTCCCGCGCGGCGACCAGGGGCATGCCGACGATGCCGGACTTGGCCGAGGCATAAGGCAACTGACCGATCTGACCTTCGTAGGCGGCAACCGACGCGGTCAGCACGCATCCACCGGCTCGTGGCGCGCCATCTCGGCGGCGGTCAGGCGCAAGACATTGAAGGTGCCGAAGAGATTGACACGCACGACCTGCTCGAAGGTCTCCATCGAACCGGGGGTGCCGTCGCGGTTCACCAGCCGGACCGCCGTGCGGCAGCCCGGACCGCCGGAGGCGGTGAATCGTCCGTTCGAGCGGCGCACGGCGGTCCGACATCCGAGCAGAGTGAATCGAAGCCCGGCGATCATGGCAATTGCCGAGAGAATGTTTGCCCCCATACGGAAGTGTCAACCCTGGTTACGGTGGCCCACTTCGAGGAACGCGCCACTGCCACAACGAAGCATCTCGCGAGAAAAAGACAAGTCGCAGACGAAGGGAAGCAATTGTGATTCTCGATGGACTGCTCGACATCATCACCTCGGCGATCGATACTCTCAGCGGCAACGGTGACGTCCCCCCGATCGACCCGCCGATCGACCCGCCGGTTGATCCGCCGATCGACCCGGTGGACCCGATCGATCCCGTAGACCCCGTTGATCCCGTGGACCCGGTTGATCCGGTCGACCCCGAGCCGGTGGAGCCCACGCCGTAATTGCCGCCTCGACGCTGCGCACTGCCCGCACCGAAATTCGGTGCGGGCAGTCGCTTGGGCAGCGCACGTGCACCGGCCGAGGCGACGTCGGGCGACGAGCCGCAGCCGGGTATCGGGCCACGAAAGTATGCCCCTGTCAGCGCGCTCACCCGGATTGGGCAGAATGGCGTCCATGCCTCGAACCAATCCTGTCTCCGCTTGGAAGGCCCTGCGTGAGGGCAACAACCGATTCATCGAGGGCGCACTGCAGCATCCCAATCAGGGTGTCGGCCTCCGCGCTGAACTCGCCGCCGGTCAGCGTCCGACGGCGATTGTGTTCGGTTGCGGTGATTCCCGCGTGGCGGCCGAGATCATCTTCGATCAGGGGCTGGGCGATATGTTCGTCGTCCGCACGGCCGGACACGTCATCGAGAGTTCGGTGCTGGGATCGATCGAATACGGGGTCGAGATACTGGAGATCCCGCTGATCGTGGTCCTCGGGCACGACAGCTGCGGCGCGGTCCGCGCGACGATCGACGCGCTGGACACCGGGGCGGTGCCGGGTGGGTTCATCCGCAGTGTTGTCGAGCGGGTAACTCCCTCGATTCTGCTGGGTCGTCGTGAGGGCCTGACCTCGGTCGACCAATTGGAGGCCCGGCACGTCGAGGAGACCGCAGAGCAGTTGACACAGTTCTCCGACACCATCGCCCGGCGTATCGAGTCGGGCCAATTGGCAATCGCCTGTGTGACCTACGAGTTGTCCGAGGGCCGCGCCCGGTTGAACAGGGTCATCGGCAATATCGGCGAACTCGAATAGCACACTTACCCTCTCCGCCGTTCGATCCTCGCCGGAGCCGATTACCGCTTCCCACCCGCCTTCGCTCGCCGCATTCGGGTGGATGAGTGCGGCCTGCCGGGATACGGGCGAAAAGCCCGGATCCCGGCAGGCCGATGAGGCGGGCTCAGCTGTTCCGGGTGACGGTGGTGTCCGGCCCGACGAAATGGCCGGTGATCGCGGAGCGGTCGCGACGGTTGTCGCCGTCATGTGGCCCGTTCTCGCCGAGGGTTGTCCCGACCGCCCCTCCTACGAAGATTCGGCGGGATCTTGTGCGGCACAGCGATGAGCTCTGTCCTCCGGTGCCGTGTGATCATCATGGGCACTCATCTATGGCTTCAACATGTCGAGATCGAGTTCCTCCTGACCACCGAGCCGTTCCGTCGGCCCGGCGCGGCCGTCCCGGTGCCGTTGCTGGGGAGAGCGCGCATGACCCGACCACCCACACCCGTTCAGAGTTATCGGCTTCGAGTGGTCGACGGCGGAAGTCCGGTCGCTCCGCCGTCCTGCGACCCATTCAGGACA
>NZ_BAGA01000182.1 GCF_000308595.1 Nocardia higoensis NBRC 100133
CGACCCGCGCCTTGCCGCCCGACTCGACGAGGAACTCGACCACCCGGTGTGCGAACTTCTCCGCCCAGGTACGCCCCTCCGAGTACGTGTCGAAACCGAGGCCGAAGAAGACCGCCCGGGTCTCGTTCCCGGCTTCGCGGTAGACGATGTGGATCGTCCGTCCGTTCGTCGTGTCGACGAGGTCGTACCAGAGGGCGGGGTTGTCGTAATCCTGGCGTCGCGCGTCACCCGGGGCGAGTCGTTCGCTCGACCACCGTTCGCCCAGACCGGCCAGCACGGCGTACTTGAACTTCCGATCCATCCACGTGGGCTTTTCGCGCACCGCCCGATGAACCGCCATCGCGATCCGAGCCGTCGGCACATCGGTGATCAAGACGGATCCGACGTTCTCGGCCATCAAATATTCCCCAACTGAGTCGAACTACCCGATGAAGGGATCAGGATAGATGGCGTGCACAGCTTCGGATAGTCCAGTCCCGGCCGGATGAACCGGCCCGTAATGTCAACCAGGACAATGCCTATGAGACGCCGAGGTCCCGGGCGATGATCATCTTCATGACCTCGCTGGTGCCCGCGTAGATGCGCGCCACCCGCGCATCGGTGTAGAGCCGGGCGATCGGATACTCCATCATGTAGCCGTAGCCGCCGAACAGCTGCAGGCAGCGGTCCACGACCCGGGCCTGGGTCTCGGTGCAGAAGAGTTTGACGCGGGCGGCGTCGGGCGCGGACAGGACGCCGTCGATCAGGTCCAGTACCGCGCGGTCGATCATGGTCTGGGCGGCCTCGACCTCCGCGGACATGGCGGCGAGTTCGAATTTGGTGTTCTGGAACGAGGAGACCGGGGTGCCGAAGGCCTTGCGCTGCTTGGTGTAGTCGATGGTGGCGGTGATGGCGGCGCGGGCCTGGGCAACGGAGCCCACGGCGACGGTGAGGCGTTCCTGCGGGAGGTTGTGGCCGAGATAGCCGAAGGCGGCGCCCTCGTCGCCGAGGCGGTTGGCCGACGGGACCCGCACGTCGGTGAAGGACAGTTCCATGGTGTCCTGCACCCTGCAACCCATCTTGTCCAGCATGCGACCGCGCTCGAAGCCGGGCATACCGTCCTCCACGACGAGCAGGGTGAGCCCGGCGCGGCGGTCGGCCGGGTCGGTGCCGGTGCGGGCGACGACGATGACCAGGTCGGCGAGCAGACCGCCGGTGATGAAGGTCTTGGCGCCGTTCAGGACATAGTGGTCGCCGTCGCGGACGGCGGTGGTGCGGATGCCCGCCAGGTCGGAGCCGGTACCGGGTTCGGTCATGGCCACGGCGGTGAGCAGGCGGCCGGCGGCCAAGCCGGGAAACCAGCGTTCGCGTTGCGCGGCGTCGGCGTATTCGAGGAAGTACGGGAGGATGACGTCGAGCTGAGTGCGAACGGTGCCGAGGGTGACCAGGGCGCGGGCGGCCTCCTCCTGGAGGATCACGTTGTAGCGGTAGTCGCGGATGCCCGCTCCCCCGTGCTCCTCGGGCAGGGCGATCCCCAGCATGCCGAGATCGCCCATGGCGGTGAAGACCTCGCGCGGCATCTGCCCGGCCTTCTCCCAGCTGGGATAGTCGGGCACGATCTGCTTCTCGACGAAGTCTCGGACCAGTTCGCGGAAGGCTTCGTGATCGGGGGTGAACAGATCGCGGCGCACGGGGTTTCTCCGATCGGCGGGGTTTCAGAGGAGTTCGACGACCGTCGCGTTGGCGGTGCCGCCGCCCTCGCACATGGTCTGCAGTCCATAACGGATGTGGTTGGCGCGCATGTGGTGGATCATTCGGGTCATGAGGACCGCGCCGGACGCGCCCAGCGGGTGACCGAGGGCGATCGCGCCGCCGAGCGGGTTGAGCCGTGCGGGGTCGGCGCCGGTTTCGGCGAGCCAGGCCAGCGGTACCGGGGCGAAAGCCTCGTTCACCTCGAAGACGCCGATGTCGCCGAGCGTCAAGCCTGCCTTGCGCAGAACCTTTTCGGTGGCCGGAATGGGCCCGGTGAGCATGAGGACGGGGTCCGCTCCTGCCACGGCTCCGGCGCGGTACCGGGCCAACGGGGCCAGGCCGAGTTCGCCGGCCTTCTCCGGGGTGGTGAGCAGGAGTGCGGCCGCGCCGTCGGAGATCTGGGAGGAATTGCCCGCGTGGATCACGCCGTCCTCGCGGAACGCCGGTTTCAGGCCGGCCAGCTTGTCGACGGTCGTGCCGCGCCGGACGCCCTCGTCGGCGACGACGATGCCCGCGCCGGTGTCGACGGGCACGATCTCCTCGGTGAACGCGCCGGCGTCCTGGGCCGCGGCGGCGAGAGTGTGGGAGCGCGCGGAGTACTCGTCGAGACGGGTGCGGTCGAAGCCCCACTTCTGGGCGATGAGTTCGGCGGACAAGCCCTGGTTGAAGGAGAACCCGTCGTATCGGGCGAGCGCTCGCGGACCGTAGGGTGTGCCGCTCGCCCGCGCCGACCCCAGCGGCACCCGGCTCATCGTCTCGACGCCGCCCGCGATCACCACGTCCTGCTGTCCGGACAGCACCGCCTGCGCCGCGAAATCGATCGCCTGCTGACTGGATCCGCACGCGCGGTTCACGGTGGTGCCGGGGATGCTCTCCGGCCAGCCTGCCGCGAGTACCGAGTAGCGGCCGATATTGCTGGACTGGTCGCCGACCTGGGAGACGCAACCCCAGATCACATCGTCCACCACGGCCGGATCCAGGCCGGTCCGCTCGGCCAGCGCGACGAGCACGTGCGCGGACAGATCGGCCGGATGCACCCCGGCGAGTCCGCCGTTGCGCTTGCCGACGGCGGTGCGCACCGCTGCGGCGATGACTACCTCGGGCATGGTGTTATCTCCCGTTCTCGGATGTGGCGGGGCGGATCGGCGGGCGGTGCACGGTCCAGCGGCCGGTGAAGCGCGGCTCACGATGTTCGGCGAAGGCCAGATAGGCTTCCGGCGCGTCCGCGGTGGCCAGGTTGAGTCCCTGTGCACGGGCTTCGGCGGCCAGCGCCTGGCACATCGTGGCGTCGGCGCCCTCGTGCAGGAGCGCCTTGGTCTGGGCCAGCGCGACCGGCGGCCCGGCGGCCAAGCGCGCACCGAGTTCGTCGGTGAAGGCGTCGATCTCGTCGGCCGGGACCACCCAGGTGACCAGGCCGAGGCCGTACGCGTGCGCGGCATCGATGGTCTCCGCGAGCATGGTGAGGCGTTTGGCCTGTTGCATGCCGACCAGCCGGGGCAGCAGCCAGGAACCGCCGAGGTCCATGGTCAGCCCCCGCTTGGTGAACACCTGGGAGAAGGTCGATTCCGGGGTGGCGACGACCAGGTCGCAGCCGAGGGCCAGATTCCAGCCCGCGCCGAACGCCGGTCCGGTCACCTTCGCGATCGTCGGCAGCGGTAGTTCGTGCAGCAGGGTCGCCACGTCGGTGAGCGGGCGCATGCGGTGGATCGGGTGGGAGTTGTCGGGGACCGAGATGTCGGCGCCCGAGCAGAAGGCGCCGCCCGCGCCGGTGAGGACGAGCGCCCGCACCGATCGATCGGCCGCCGCGGAACGCAGGGCTTCGGCCAGCACGATCCAGAGTTCCGCGTCGATCGCGTTGCGGCGGTGCGGGCGGTTCAGCGTCACCGTCCGCACGCCCTCGCGGTCGGCGGTGAGCAGGGTCGGGCCGGCCGCCGGGGTCGTGTCCGGACTACCGGGTGGGCGAGTCGTTTGCGCTCGACCTGATGCGGATCCATCGCCAGAGCCGGGTATTCCGGCGTCGGAACCTCCGGATTCGGCGCCGGCGCTCATGAGGCGGCTCCGGGCGAGGTGAACGAGATCCCCGATGAGGCGGACCTGGTAGCCGACGTCGATGCCGGGCCGCCGACGATCGACGCCGCGCGCAGCGTATCGATTTCATCTGCCGTGCAACCGAACTCGGTCAGGACGGCGTCGGTGTGCTCACCGAGTCCGGGCACCGGCCCCATCGGCGGGTCGTAGCCGCTGATCACCGCGGGCGGTAGAAGTGACGGGATCGGCCCGGCCGGGGTGTCGATCTCGCGCCAGCGGTCGCGTTCGACGAGCTGCGGGTGGGTCAGGACTTCGCTGGGGCGATTGAAGCGGGAGTTGCCGATGCCCGCCGCGTCGGCGACGCGCTGGATCTCGGCGAGATCGTGGCGGGCGCACCAGGCGGCGATGGCCGCGTCGAGCTCGGCGCGGTGGCGGGTGCGGCCGGGGTTGGTACGGAAGCGCTCGTCGGCGGCGAGGTCGGGGCGCCCGAGGATGCCGGTCGCCAGGCGCTGCCACTCGCGGTCGTTGGTGGTGCCGAGGACGACGGTCCCGCCGTCGGCGGTGCGGTAGGCGCCGTAGGGCGCCACGGCGGGCGAACTCATGCCGAGCGGCTGCTGGTCGATGCCGCGGTGGCGGGCGTAGGTCAGGTGGTAGCCCATCATCTCGGCCATCGTGTCGAACAGGCTCACCGCGATCTCGGTGCCCCGCCTGCCCTCCGGTTCCATCCGCGAACGCGATTCCTGCGCAGGCTTCTTGCGCGCATCGCGGCCGTAGAGCGCTGTCACGATGGCCAGCGCCGCGTACAGGCCGGTGGTCACGTCGGCCATCGGCGGGCCGGGCTTGGCGGGAGCCTCGGCGGTGCCGGTCACCGCGCACACTCCGGACTCCGCTTGCACCAGCAGGTCATAGGCGCGTTTGTGCGAGAGCGGACCGCCCCGGCCGAAGCCGTCGATCTCCACCGTGATCAGGTGCGGGTGATCCCGCTCGAGTTCCGGTCCCGACAGGCCGAGGCGCGCGGTCGCACCGGGCGCCAGATTGGATACCAGCACGTCGGCGTCGAGCAACAGCCTGTGCAGCAGTTCCGCGCCCTCGGCGGATTTCACATCCACCGCCACGGATTCCTTGCCGCGATTCACCCAGACGAAGTGCGCGGCCTGGCCGTGGACCACGTCGTCGTAGTGCCGGGCGAAGTCGCCGCCGTCGGGGTGCTCGATCTTGATGACCCGGGCGCCGAAGTCGGCCAGCGTGCGGGTGCACATCGGCGCCGACACCGCCTGTTCCAGGGCGATCACCGTGATGCCGGACAGCGGTCCGCCGGGAACGCGGTCCATCAGATCACCGTGCCGCCGTCCACCGGCAGCACCTGCCCGGTGACGAACGAGGCCGCATCCGAGGCCAGGAACACGAAAGCACCGGCCACCTCCTCGGGCTCGGCCCAGCGGCGCAACAGGATTCGATTCAGCATCTGTTCGGAGAAACGCTCGTTCGTGCGGATGGTCTCGGTCATCGGTGTGGCGGCCAGCGGGGCCAGCGCGTTGACGAGGATGTTCTTGCGCGCCAACTCCTTGGCCAGCGACTTGGTGACGCCCAGGATCGCGGCCTTGGCGGCGGAGTAGTTCACCTGGCCGAGCGTGCCGACCAGGCCCGCGGCGGAGGTGACATTGATGATCCGGCCGCGCCCGTCGGTGGCCAGGTGTGGCAGCGCGGCCTGCGAGCAGTTGATGGTGCCCATGACGTGGATGTCGAAGAGCTTCCGCACGGATTCGGCGGTGGTGTCGGCGAACATGGCCGGCGCGGTGACGCCGGCGTTGTTGACCACGATGTGCACCGTGCCGCCGGTGAGCGCGGCCGTGCGTTCGGCTGCCTCCCCCGCGGCCGCCCGGTCGGTGACGTCGAAGGCGAAGCTCTCGGCGATGCCGCCGTCGCCGGTGATCTTCTCGGCGACGGCCGCGGCGGCATCCCCGTCCCGGTCGGTGACCAGCACCGAGGCGCCCGCGGTGGCCAGCGCCCGGGCGACCGCCGAGCCGATGCCGCCGGCCGCGCCGGTGACCAGGGCCGAGCGGCCGGTGAGATCGAACAGGTCGTTGGCCATCAGTAGCTCCTCGGCAGTCCCAGGGTGTGTGACCCCAGGTAGTTCAGGATCATTTCCTGGCTGACGGGCGCGATCTTCATCACGCGCGCCTCCCGGAAGTAGCGGGCGACGTGGTACTCCTCGGCGTACCCCATGCCGCCGTGGGTCTGCAGCGCACGGTCGGCGGCGGTGAAGCCCGCGTCGGCGCACAGGTATTTGGCCGTATTCGCTTCGCGCCCGGCGGATTTGCCGTTGTCGTAACGCCAGGTGGCCTTGCGCAGCACGAGTTCGGCGGCGTCGAGGCGGGCGAGCGAATCGGCCAGCGGGAACTGGATGCCCTGATTCGAACCGATCGGGCGGTCGAACACGATGCGCTCGTTCGCGTAGCGGACGGCACGATCCAGGGCGACCCGGCCCAGGCCGAGCGCCTCGGCGGCGATCAGCATGCGTTCGGGGTTGAGTCCGTCGAGCAGGTAGCGGAAGCCCTGCCCCTCCTCGCCGACCCGGTCCTCGGCCGGGATGCGCAGGTCGTCGATGAACAGTTCGTTGGAGGTGACCGCATTGCGGCCCATCTTGCGAATGGGGCGGATGTCGATGTGCGCGCGATCGAGGTCGGTGAGGAACAGCGTCATGCCGTCGGTCTTCTTCTCGACCTCGTCATAGGTGCTGGTCCGGGTGAGCAGCAGGATCTTCTCCGACTCCAGCGCCTTGGAGATCCACACCTTGCGGCCGTTGACGACATAGTGGTCGCCGTCGCGGCGGGCGAAGGTGGAGATGCGCGGAGTGTCCAGGCCGGCACCGGGTTCGGTGACGCCGAAGCAGACGTGCAGGTCGCCTGCGGCGATGCGCGGCAGGGTGCGCCGCTTGAGTTCTTCGGAGCCGTACATGACCACCGGATGCATGCCGAAGATGGACATGTGGATGGAGCTGGCGGCGTTCATCCCGCCGCCCGAGCGCGACACCTCCTCGGCCAGCAGGGTCGCCTCGGTGATGCCGAGCCCGTGCCCGCCGTATTCCTCGGGGATGGTGATGCCCAGCCAGCCGCCGCTCGCGATGGCTTCGTAGAATTCCGTGGGGAATTCGTGCGCCTGGTCCTTCTCCAGCCAGTACTGGTCGTCGAATCTGCGGCACAGTTCGGCCACCGATTTGCGGATCAGCTCCTGATCCTCGGTCAGCTCGAAATTCATCCGCCCCTACCTCTCCATGTCCGTCACCCGGCACGCGTTCACGGCTGTGCGCGCCGGGCGCGAAGGGACGACGTCCGGAACTGTCCGGTCGTCGCCTTTCGCGCCCGGCGGCTTCCGGTCGGCGAACGGTGTCGAGTCGTGGCGCCGGCCGTCCCCGGTGTGGCCGTGCCACCGGGGGTCCGTAGCCGCCGCTTCAGTCCGAAGCGGGCAGCGCCTTGGCCGATTTCACGCTCAATCGCTCGTCACCGAGGCGTAGTTCACCGGCGCCGGAGTGAGTGCACAGCAGTTCCACCGTCTCGGCTTCGTCGACATAGCGCTTGCCGATCAAGGTCACCGCGCCGTCGGCGGCGGGCTTGGCCGCCGGGGCCTGGGCGACCGGAACCATCGGCGCGCCACCGCAGGTGAGTTCGGGAGTTTCCCCCGCGGGCGCGCGCACGACGATCACTCTCGTCTCGCACACCGTGCTGGCGAACTGTTCGCCCGTGCGTAGTGATGTGGTCATACCCCGATCTCCTCTCCGGTGACCCGATCGGCGAGCCGATCGATGTCGTAGGACTGTCTGGCGAGCCAGAACCGCAGAAAGTTGGTCAGCGAGTAGCGCAGGAACAGCGCCGCGCCCACCACCGCCAGCGCGATGCCGAGCAGCGCGAGCACGATGGCGTCGCGCTGGGCCAGCGGATCGGTGGTGCCGTGTGACATGAAGTAGGCCAGCAGGGCCAGCACCGGCCCGGCGACCATGAGCGCGATGCCGGTGCGCAACCAGAGCCCGGAACGCCCGGCGGCCGGGTCGGGGATCTTCATGGTCTGCAGTTCGCGGACGAAACGCTCCGCACGGGTCTCGGTCATGTCGCACTTCCTAGGTAGAGGGCTGCCAAATCGTTGCGGATCTCGTCGGGGCGTCCGCTGCGCACGACACGACCCCGCACCAGCACGGCGGCGTGGTCGGCGATGTCGAGCACAGCCGCGGCGAACTGCTCGACCACCAGCACCGCCACGCCCTGACGGGCGATATCGGCCACCGCCTCGTAGAGTTCGGTGACCACCAGCGGGGCCAGGCCCATCGACAGTTCGTCGAGCAGCAGCACCGCGGGGTCGGTGGCCAGACCCCGGGCCAGCGCCAGCATCTGCTGTTCGCCGCCGGACATGGTGCCCGCGACCTGGCTCGCGCGTTTGCCGAGTATCGGGAACCGATCGAAGGCGATGGCCTCGATCTCCGCGCGGGAACGACCGGTGAAGGTCATCATCCAGAGGTTCTCGCGGACGGTGAGGTTGGCGAAGATGCCGCGCCCCTCCGGGATCAGGCACACGCCGGCACGGGCCAGATCGCGTGCCGACGCGCCGGTCACATCACGCCCGCCCAGTTCCAGCGCACCGGAGCTCACCGGGTGGGTCGCCGACACCACGCGCAGGGTCGTGGTCTTGCCGGCGCCGTTCGGGCCGAGCAGCGCCACCACTCGACCGGCCCCGACTTCGAGGTCCACACCGTGCAATACGGTGATCGCGCCATAGCCCGCTCTCACCTCGCGCAATCGGAGCAGCGGTGCCGCCGGCGTGGAAGGCGTCGCCACGGCTGCGTTCCCGGTGATCGTCTGAGCTCTCATACTTCTCCCAAGTAGGCCGCGAGCACCGTCTCGTCGGTACGGATCACCGAGGGCGGGCCGGACGCGATGACCTTGCCCAGGTCGAGCACGAACACCTCGTCGCAGACGTTCATCACCAGGTCCATGTCGTGTTCGACGAGCAGCACCGCGGTGCCCTCGTGCGCCAGGGAACGCAGCAACTCGGCGAAACGCGCTGTCTCGGTGTGGTCCTGGCCTGCGGCGGGCTCGTCGAGCAGCAACAGCCCGGGGCGCGCGGCGATGGCGCGGGCCACCTCGACCAGCCGGGCCAGACCGGTGGGCAGGGTGTCGGTGGTGGAATCGGCGACGGCGTGCAGGTCGAGGCGGTCGATGATGTCGGCGACGATCGCGTCCGCGCGGCGACGCTGCGGGCCGAGTTCGGCGGCGACGCGCAGGTTGTCGCGCACGCTCAACCGGCCGAAGAGTTCGAGCCGCTGGAAGGTGCGGGCGAGCCCACGCTTGGCACGCTTGGTCGGGTTGAGACGGGTCACGTCGCGGCCGTCGAGCACAACCCGGCCGGTTGTCGGCTTGCGCAGTCCGCTGACCACGTCGAACAGCGTCGATTTCCCCGCGCCGTTGGGCCCGATGAGTCCGGTCACCGCCCCGCGTTCGGCGTGCAGACCCGCGCCGTCGAGTGCCCGGTTGCCGCCGAATACGACGGTGACGTCGTCAACGTGTAGCAGTGAGCCCACGATCGAGCACCTCCTCGTCCTCGGGACGCCACGGGGTGCGCACGCCAAGCCACTCCACCGGCACTGGCTCGTCCGCGGTCACCTCCGCCGACTGCGCTCTCGACCGTCGCCCGTGCCCGATCCGCCCGGCCACCGCGGCGATCACCAGGCCGAGGCAGAACCCCCAGCCGTCGATCACGTCGAGCAGCCGCAGCCCCCACAGCGCCAGGGTCACCACGATCAGCACGGGCGCGACCACCCGGTCCCGCAACATCGGCACCCAGCCCTCCCGCAGCGAATGCAATGCGCCGGTGCGCAGTACGCCGCCACCGAACGCGATACCGCCGGCCGCCGGAAGCACCTGCGCCAGGTTGTGCAAGGCGGGCCACAGCGCCGGAATGACGTTCAGCGGACCGGCGAAGACCGCGCCGGTGAACATGCCCGCGCCGACCGAACCCACACCGGCGATGACGACGATGAGGAAGATCGGCAGTCCTGCGACGAAGTTGAACTGCTCGGCGGTCACGGCCTGCAGTTGCATGCCGTAGAGCGCGCCACCCAGTCCGGCGATGGCCGCCGACAGCGCGAACACCAGCACCCGGCCTGCCATCGGATTGCCGCCGAGTGTCGCGTACGCGGCCTCGCTGTCGCGCAGGGCGATCAGGCGACGCCCGAACCGGCTGCGTCGCAACCACACCACGGCGAGACCGGCCAGCGCCAGGCACACCGAGGCGAAGACCGTCACCTCGGCGGTGCTGTCGAGCTGCCGGCCGAACAGGTCGGGCCCGACGAGCGAGACCGAGCCCTGCTCGAACAACGAGATGCGGACACCCAGGATCTCGAAGGAGGGCAGGGTGAAGATCCAGCGATCGAGCACGACCGCGAACGCCGCCGTCGCCAGCGCCATGTACACACCGGACAGGCGCAGGGCGGGCACGGCGATCACCGCGCCGACCGCGCCGGCGATCAACATGGCCACCGGTATCGCCCACCATTGGCCGTCCGGCCCGAGATGGCCGTAGGCCACCGCGCCGACGCCCGCGATGCTCAACTGGCACAGCGAGATCTGACCTGCCAAGCCCACCAGCGGCACGAAGGACAAGCCGATCACACCCCAGGCGAACATGGCGCCGTAGGTGATCAGGTCCGATTCGCTGAGCATGCTCGCCAGCATCAGGCCGACCACCACGATCACCGCCGCGAAGGCCAGCGATCCGCCGCGCGTGGGCAACGGCACCGGGTTCACCTTGGTGTCGCGGCGGCGCAGCCGGCCGTGCGGGAAGATCAGCAGCGCGAGGAACAGCAGCAGCGCGGGCGCGGCCAGCCGCAGACCGGGCAGGTAGTCGTTCTGCGGGAGATAACCGGTCAGGTAACTCTCCAGGCAGCCCACCACGATCGCCCCGACGAACACCATCGGCAGGTTCTTCAGCCGGCCGAAGATCGCCGCGGTGTAGGCGCTGACGATGAGCAGCGAGAGCTGGGCGGCGTCCAGAGCCACCATCGGGGCGATGAGGATGCCGCCGATCGTGGCCAGCTCGATACCCAGGATCCAGGCCACCGTGTCGGCCCGGCGCGGATCGGCGCCGGTGAGCCCGACCAGCGCCTGATCGTCGACGGTCGCGCGCATCTCCACACCGGAGCGCGTGCGGTACAACAGGATTCGCAGTCCGATGGCCACGGCCACCGCCACCGCCATGGTGAGTGCCTGGTGTCCGGTGATGGTCACCGGTCCCAGATCGATCGGCGCGGAATCGGCGAAGAACTTCGGCAGCGCGCGCGCCTTGTTGGGATCCCAGATCCAGCGCGCCATCACGATCAGGCCGCTCAGTATCGCGACGGTCATGACGAGCTTCTCGGCATCGCCCATCTGCTGGGTCGGGGCGAGCGCCTTGGCGAACAGCACGCCGAACACGGGCGCGAAGACCAGCAGGACCACCGCCAGCGCGGGCAGCACCGGCCAGCCCCACCCGATGGTGAACTGCCAGTACACGAACGCCGAGACCATGCCCGCCGCGCCGTGCGCGAAGTTGAACACACCGGTGGTCGTGTACGTCAGCACCAGACCGCTGCCGATCACGGCGTAGATCGCGGCGGTGCTCAGGCCGACGATCCCGAAGGCGAGGAACTGCTCCATCAGCGCGCCCGCCCCGTCATTCCAGGTCGTCGATGGTCTTGCCGACGTCGGCCAGCGTGAGCGGCGCGCCGACCTCGGTGGCGTAGCGGTACGGAGTCACCCCGCAGCGGAACACGCCGTCGGTGGCGCCGAAGTCCACCGCCCGCCAGCCCTCCGGGGTCGCCTTCTGCACGTTGAAGCAGCGCGGCTGATCCGACAGGGGCTTGGACAGATCCACCGGCGCGAGCAGGCCGCCGCCGGTCCACGCCGTCTCCTTCCGCGCGTTCTCGAACACGCACGCGCGGGTCAGCTGATCACCGCAGGCGGTGGCCGACTCGGCGAACAGCACCCACGCCTGGAATGCCTTGAGCGCGGGGAAGGTGATCGCGGCGTCGGGGGCGTAGCGCTCGTAGAGATCGAGCACCTGCTGCACGGCGGGCACCCGGTCGGCGGCGTCGAGGGGAGCGATGCCGCTGAGATCGGCGTAGTTGTTCTGCGCGTTCAGCGAACTCGCGGCCAGCTCGATGAACTCGGGGTTGTAGGCGTTGGCGTTGGCATCGATCCAGTCCAGCTCGTAGTTCATCCCGGTGAGGACTTCTTCGAGCTTGGCCAGACTGCGGAAGTCACCGAAGAAGATCAGGCCGCGCACGTTCTTGGACTTGATCGCCTGCGCGTAGGGAGTCCAGTCGGCGACGCCGGAGGCGGGATAGAGCTCGTCGTAGACGATCTGCGCGCCGGCGGCCCGCAGCGACTCGACCATCTTGGGACCCATCGCCTTGGTCACCGGCGAGTCACCGTTGATGATGCCGATGGCCTGGGCGGAGTCCGGGTGTGCGTCCGTTATCAGCCACTGCTGGAAACCCGTGTACGGGTTGACGTTCTCGGCCGCCGAGGCGCCGACCGCCAGCTGCAGGTCCGAGCCGATATTGGCGATCTGCGCGACCTGACCGGGGAATTCCGGCAGCAGGCACGACAGCCGGTCCTTGACCCCGAGCCCGTCGAGCGCCGAACCGCCGCCGACCAGGAAGAAGTCCTCGCGACAGGCGTCGAGCATGCGCTGACGGACCTCGGTGAGCTTCGAGTCGCGGATCTCGTAGGTCAGGGTGCGCCCGTTGATACCGCCCGCCTCGTTGCACCAGGAGGTGAACACCTTGGCCGCGGCATCGAATTCGGGATTCTTGGTGAAGCCCATGTCGGAGAAGACGCCGACCTGGATCCGGGTGTCGGTGACGCCCTGCGCGGTCGCGCCCTTCGCATCGCCCGGCCCGCAGATGCCGGACAGGTCACCGAAATCGCCGGAGACCGTCGCGGCGGGCCCCGCTTCGGCCTCGGTCGAGCCGCCCTCCCGCCCGCAGCCTGCCACGACCAGCGCGGCAGCCATCAGCGCGACGAGTATTCGCTGAGATCTCACCTGTTCCTCCTCCGCGGCCCGCGCCCGACGCCACCGCTTCACGGAAACTATCCTCTCAGATTCGGAGAATCAATAGCCCACTTTCGTAGAGCAATGTGTCCACGCATCGAAGGTCCGAGGCCACCGGCGTGGCCACCGGTAGCCGGCGTCCGCGCGCATCCGCCCACGTCGTTCTCACGTTGACACTCGCCGCCAGGCGTGAAAATCTATTGTTCAGTTTATGAGAATCAGATTCTCCTAGGAGGTGTCGATGCGGCTGCCACCGCTGCCTGCCGACGAATGGGACGACCGCAGTCGCCAAGCCCTGCGCGCACTGCTGCCGCGCGCCCGCCAGAATCCCGAGGGCGCGGGCCCGGCGATGTCGACGATGGTGCGGCACCCCGATCTCGTCGAGGCGTTCCTGCAATTCGGTGTGTATCTGCTGTTCCGCTCGACCCTGCCGGCCCGGCTGCGCGAACTGGCGGTGCTGCGGGTGGCCCATCGCGCACACTGCGCCTACGAGTGGGAGCACCATCTCGAGATCGCCGAGCAATCCGGGCTCGACGCCGACGACATCACCGCCATCCGGCTCGGCCGCAGCACGGACCCCTTCGATCAGACGGTGCTCACCGCCGTCGACGAACTCGCCGAACACACCACCTTGACCGATGCCACCTGGGCCGCGTTGCGCGAACACCTCGACGAGCGGCAGGCGATGGACTTCGTCTTCACCGTCGGCGGCTACACCACCATGGCCATGGCCTTCAACACCTTCGGCGTCAAGCCCTAGGCCGCAGGCCACTCAGCACGAAAGGTACTGCCTTGCCCCACTTCGCCAAACCAGCCGCGGGTAGCTGGACGCAGAACTACCCGGAACTGGGCACCGATCCGGTCGACTACACCGATTCCATCGACCCGGCCTTCTACGAGGACGAACGCAACGCGATCTTCCGCAAGAGCTGGCTCAATGTCGGCCGGGTGAACAAGCTGCCCAAGACCGGCAGCTACTTCACCAAAGAGCTGGCCTGCGTGGGCACCTCGCTCATCATCGTCAAAGACAAGGCAGGCGTGGTCCGCGCCTTCCACAACATCTGCCGTCACCGCGGCAACAAGCTCGTCTGGGACGACTTCCCCAACGAGGAGACCGCGGGTACCTGCAGGCAGTTCACCTGCAAGTACCACGCCTGGCGCTACGGCCTGGAAGGCGACCTGACCTTCGTCCAGCAGGAGGGTGAGTTCTTCGACCTGGACAAGAGCAAGTTCGGTCTCAAGCCGGTGCGCTGTGAGCTCTGGGAAGGCTTCATCTTCGTCAACCTCGACGACAACGCCAAGCCGCTGACCGAGTACCTGGGTCCGATGATGAAGGGCCTCGAGGGCTATCCCTTCGCCGAGATGAGCGAGGTCTACAGCTACCGGGCCGAGATCGGCTCGAACTGGAAGCTGTTCATCGACGCCTTCGCCGAGTTCTATCACGCGCCGGTGCTGCACCAGAAGCAGGCGGTCAAGGACGAGGCCGACAAACTCGCCGGTTACGGCTTCGAGGCGCTGCACTACGAGATCGCCGCACCGCATTCGATGGTGTCCTCCTGGGGCGGTATGGCCCCGCCGAGGGACCCGATGATGGTCAAGCCGCTCGAGCGCGAGCTGCGCAGTGGCCTGTTCGGCCCGTGGGACCGTCCCGACATCGAAGGGCTCGACCCACTGCCGCCCGGCCTCAATCCCGCGGGCCACAAGGCCTGGGGCGTGGACGAATTCGAGATCTTCCCGAACTTCTCGCTGCTGTTCTGGGCGCCCGGCTGGTTCCTGACCTACCACTACTGGCCGACGGCCGTGGACCGCCACATCTTCGAGGCGAACCTGTACTTCGTGCCCGCGCGCACTGCCCGCGAGCGGCTCGCCCAGGAACTGGCCGCGGTGACCTTCAAGGAGTACGCGCTCCAGGACGCGAACACCCTCGAGGCAACCCAGACCATGATCGCGACCCGGGAGATCACCGACTTCCCGCTCAACGATCAGGAGATCCTGCTCCGCCACCTGCACAAGACCGCCCAGAAGATCGTCGAGGAGTACCGCGATGGCAACAACTGACCAGTCCCGGCCCGACCAGTCCAAGCCGTTGCCGGCCGAGTTCGCCGATCTGCAGAAGTTCGCCGGCTGGATCCTGGCCACCGAGCCCGAGCGCTACGCCAAGCGGCTGGCCTCGTCGATGGACGAGATGCAGGAGTTGTACGACACGGTCTTCCCGCGGTTGCAGGCGGCGCTGGACTTCATCGACAGCAAGTACGACTGGAACGATCTGCCCGACGAGGGCCGTCACCTGTTCCACCTGCTCCAGTCGCTGGTGATGGTGTCCTTCCCGATCGAGGTGTGGAAACAGGCGCGGGTACCCGATTCCGGCGCGGCATATCTCGATGTCGTTCGCGAACCGGTGGTCTGAGCGATGTCGGCGCTGACGCTGCGGGCGGCCGGGCTGCTCGATGTCGACTCCGGCGAGATCGAGCGGCCGGGCGTCCTGCGGATCGACGGCGACCGCATCGTCGGCGTCGGCGGCCCGGTGGAGGGGGAAGTCGTCGATCTGGGCGATGTGGTCCTGCTGCCGGGGCTGATGGACATGGAGGTCAACCTCCTGATGGGCGGGCGCGGGGAGACCGGGCTCGCCTCCAGCGTGACCGATGATCCGGCGCTGCGGGTGCTGCGCGCGGTCGGCAATGCCCGCCGCACGCTGCGCGCCGGATTCACCACTGTGCGCAACCTCGGCCTGTTCGTGAAGACGGGTGGCTACCTGCTCGACGTGGCGCTCGGCAAGGCCATCGACGCCGGGTGGATCGAGGGTCCGCGCATCGTGCCCGCCGGCCACGCCATCACGCCCACCGGCGGGCACCTGGACCCGACCATGTTCTCGGCCTTCGCGCCCGACGTGCTGAAGCTGACCCTCGAGGAGGGCATCGCCAACGGCGTGGACGAGGTCCGCAAAGCCGTGCGCTACCAGATCAAGCACGGCGCTCAGCTGATCAAGATCTGCGTCTCCGGCGGTGTCATGTCCCTCACGGGAGCGCCGGGCGCACAACATTATTCGGACGAGGAACTGCGCGCCATCGTCGACGAGGCGCACCGGCGCGGGCTCAAGGTCGCCGCCCACACCCACGGCGCCGAAGCCGTCGCGCACGCCGTCGCGGCCGGCATCGACTGCATCGAGCACGGCTTCCTCATCGACGACGCCGCCATCGACCTGATGGTCGAGAACGGCACCTGGCTGGTGCCGACCACCCGGCTGGCCGACGCGATGGACGTCTCCAAAGCCGATCCGGCCCTGCAGGCCAAGGCGGCCCTCATGTTCCCCAAGGCTCGCACCTCCGTGCTCGCCGCGTACAAAGCGGGCGTGAAGATCGCCGTCGGCACCGACGCGCCCGCCATCCCGCACGGCCGCAATGCCGACGAACTCGTCGCGCTGGTCGAACGCGGATTGCCGCCGGTGGACGTGTTGCGCGCGGCCACGATTCGCGGCGCGGAACTCATCGGCGTCACCGACCGCGGCCGCCTGGCCGAAGGTCAGCTCGCCGATGTCATCGCCGTCCCCGGTGACCCGCTCGACGACATCACGGTGACCAGGGATGTGCGCTTCGTGATGAAAGGCGGAAAAATCCATGTCCAGAAGTGACGACCTGCTCGAGATCCAGCAGGTGCTGGCCCGCTACGCGGTGACCATCACCCAGGGCGACATCAAGGGCCTGATCGCGGTGTTCACCCCCGACGGCACCTACAGCGCCTTCGGCGACACCTACACCCTCGACGTCTTCCCCGATCTGGTCGCCGCCGCCCCGAAAGGGCTGTTCCTCACCGGCATCCCGGTACTGGAGATCGACGGCGACACCGCCACCGGCACCCAGCCGCTGTGCTTCGTCGAGCACAGCACCCACGACATGCGTATCGGCTACTACACCGACACCCTCGAGCGCACTCCCGACGGCTGGCGGCTGAAGACCCGCCGGATGACTTTCATCCGCCGCAACGGCGACCACGATTCGGGCATCCCGCACGCCTTCGAGCGCTCCGAGGCGTGAGCCGTGACCGCTCGCACCGTCGGAGATATCGCCGCCTTCCGGTCGAAGCTGTGCGCCTGGCTCGACGAGCACGACCTCTCCCCCGGCCCGGACCACTCTCTGGACGGCCAGGTCGAACAACTGCTCCGGGTCCGGCGCGCACTCTTCGACGCCGACTGGATGCGCTACGGCTGGCCCGCACAGGTCGGCGGCCTGGGCGGGCCTGCCGCTCTGCGCGCCGTTCTCGGTGAGGAGATCGCCTCCCGCGACCTCGCCGAGCCCGGCATCTGGTCCATGATCGAGGTACTCGCCCCGACCATGATCGCCTACGCCCGCCCCGAACTCGCCGCCGATATGGTCCCCCGGCTGCTCTCCGGCAGTGAGCAGTGGTGCCAGGGCTTCTCCGAACCCGGCTCCGGCAGCGACCTGGCCTCACTGCGCACGAAAGCCACTCCGCACGGCGCGGATTGGCTGATCTCCGGCCAGAAGGTGTGGACCAGCCTGGCCCAGTATGCCGCCCGCTGCGTATTGCTGACCCGCACCGGCCCCGGTCACGACGGCATCACCGCCTTCTTCGTCGACATGGATTCCCCCGGCATCATCGTGCGCCCGTTGCGCACCATGCACGGCGTGGACGAGTTCGCCGAGGTCTTCTTCGACGACGTCGTCGTTCCCGCCGACCGCATGCTCGGCAATCCCGGCGACGGCTGGCGCCTGGCGATGGATCTGCTCCCCTACGAGCGCTCCACCTGCTTCTGGCATCGCATCGCCTACCTGTTCACCCGGTTCGACCAACTGCTCGCGGCCACCACCGACGCCTCCGATGCCGAACTCGGCGTGGCATACCTGGCCCTGCACACCGTGCGCTGCCGCTCCCACGCCACCCAGCGACGGCTGGGCGCGGGCGAACGCCTGGGCCCGGAGACCTCCGTCGACAAGGTGCTGCTCGCCGAAGCCGAACAACGCCTCTTCGACACCGCCCGCGACGTACTGCCCGGGGTGGTCGAACTCGACGACTCCCCCTGGCGCACCGAGTTCCTCTATTCCCGCGCGGCGACCATCTACGGCGGCACCGCCGAGATCCAGCGCAATATCATCGCCCGCCGCCTGCTCGACCTCGGCAAGGAGTGACCCTATGGCCGACCCCGCCCAGAGCGGTTCCCTTCTCGATGCCGCCGAACTGCGACTGCTCGCCGACGCCATCCGCACGGCCATGACCGCCGCGAGCGGCAACGAACTCGATCGCGCGCTGGCCGATCTCGGCTGGGCCGAGATGTTGGCCGACAGCCCGGAAGTCGCGATTCCCACCGTCTTCCGGCTTCTCGGCGAGACCGGTGCGCACGCGTCGGTGCTCGTAGACGTCCTACGCACCGCCGATCCCACCCTCCCACCGGACGTGCCGTTGCCCTTCGCGGGTGGCCGGTGGGTGATCTGGGATCGTTCCGTAACCGGGCCGGAGAGGCCGTCGCAACCCGCCTCGCGCGCGGCCCACCGTGCCGCTCTCCTCGACGAGGAACTTCCGCTACGCCCGATCCGCCTGGGCGGACCCGACGGCGAACACCTCGGCCGGATCAGCGCGACATCTTCGGCAGCCGGTCGACGTGCGCTCGGCTGGTGGCTGCTCGGCTCCGGACACGCCATGCTGTCGCTCGCGCGCACCCACGCCCTCGAACGCGTCCAGTTCGGCCGCCCGCTCGCCTCCTTCCAGGCCGTGCGTCACCGCCTTGCCGAGACCCTGGTGGCCCTCGACGGCGCCGAAGCCGCGCTCGCCCACGCCGACGACGAATTCGGCGCTCTGCTCGCCAAAGCAGCCACCGGCCGCGCGGCGACCACCGCGGCACGCCACTGTCAGCAGGTACTCGGCGGAATCGGCTTCACCGCCGAACACGAGTTGCACCGGCATGTGCGGCGGGCGCTCGTCCTCGACGGTCTGCTCGGCAGCACGCGCGAGCTCGTCCGCGAGATCGGAAACGAGGTGCGCAACCGGGGGGAAGCACCACGCGGGGCGAACCTCTGACTTTCGCCGCGGGAGCTCAGGACCATCCGAGAACCGTCCGAGGACTATGGAATCCACATCTCGAGCTGCTCGGAACATTCCCTCCGACGATCGAGACGAGTTCGGAGCCGCGGTGATTCAATGCATTCGACGGTGGAATCGATCCGGAACCCACGGTCGGCGGCGAAAGGTTCACTGTGGCAACGCAAGCACTGCACACGGCACTGGGAATGTGCTCTGTAGCGAAGGAAGCGGCCCGTGCCGGCTTGGATCGAACGGTTCCGTACCGACCGCCTCGCCGCCGCGGGCATCGACGCCGACTTCGAACGCACCTGGATGCTGTATCGCGCCGCCATCACCGAACTCCTGCTCGCCGCGGTATGCACGGCCGAGGCCGGAGACCGGATGCAGCCCCGTGACGTCTCCCGGGTGGGCGTCGAGCGCGCCGTCGCCGGCGTGACCGCGCACGACAGCTTCGACGTGCTCGACGCCCTCATAGCCGAGACACCCGGATAGTGCCGCTCATCGTCCCGGAGTGACCATCACGCTCACACCGGGCGGAGTGAGGAGCGGCTCGTCGACGACGATGGTCAGCGTGGAGCCGGGTGTGCGCGCCGCCGCGGCGGCGGCACGAGAAATGGCCTCGCCGAGCAGCGCTTTGGCTTGCGGTGTGTAGTTCGGCGGCAGCGCACCCAGCAGCGGGCCGAGATTCATAGTGGTGATCGTCTGGGCTTCGGCCGGGGTCAACTCGATGCTCACAGCACCGGCCGATGGTGTCACCGAGAGCGCCGCGGCCTGCCCGCTGCCGAGCAGGAGCAGCCCGATCGATGCGGGGGCGGCAAGGAGCGCAATAGGTACTCGCACGGAGATTCCTTCCAGAGTTCTTTCGGAGACGCTGATTCCAGAGACGTTGTTCTCGAAGGAGCCGTCCACGTCGACGCTGATATCTGTTCGACGGACAGCGCCACTTCGGATGGCTCCGACAGGGAATCGATCACGACACCGTCCGCGACGGAAGATGACTACGGGCGCCGAGATCAGTCGAGATCGTCCGGCGCACTGAACCGGCCGCGCACCGCGGTCGCGGCGGCGACGGCCGGGGACACCAGATGGGTGCGCGCGCCCGGCCCCTGCCTGCCTTCGAAGTTGCGGTTCGAGGTGGAGGCGCAGCGCTGGGCGCCTGCCATCTTGTCCGGGTTCATGCCCAGGCACATCGAGCAGCCCGCATGACGCCACTGGGCGCCGAACCGTTCGAACACCTCCCCCAGCCCCTCGGCCTCGGCTTCCCGACGCACCCGCGCCGATCCCGGCACGATCATCACCTCGACACTGTCGGCCTTATGCCGACCCCGCATGACGGCGGCCGCCGCACGGAGGTCCTCGATGCGAGAGTTGGTGCAGGAACCGATGAACACGACGTCGACCGGGATGTCCCGGAGCGGGGTGCCGGGAGTCAGGTCCATGTATTCGAGAGCGCGGTGTGCGGCGGCGCGGGCGCCGGAGTCGGGGAAGTCGGTGGGCGCGGGGACCCGGTCGTGGATCGGGATGCTCTGGCCGGGGTTGGTTCCCCAGGTCACCAGCGGGGCCAGCTCGGCCGCGTCGATATGGACTTCGGTGTCGAACCGGGCGCCGGGATCGCTGTGCAGTGTCCGCCAGTAGGTGACGGCCGCGTCCCAGTCGGCGCCGGCCGGGGCGTGCGGCCTGCCTTCGACATAGGCGAAGGTCTTCTCGTCCGGTGCGATCAGGCCCGCGCGGGCGCCGGTCTCGGCGGACATATTGCAGACGGTCATCCGGCCTTCCATCGACAGTGACCGGATGGCCGAGCCTCGGTATTCGAGGATGTGCCCCTGCGCACCGGTGACTCCGATCCTGGCGACGATTCCCAGGATGACGTCCTTGGCGGTGACTCCCGGGGCGAGTTCGCCCTCGACCGTCACAGCCATCGTGCGCGGCCTGGCCAGCGAAAGAGTCTGGGTGGCAAGCACGTGCTCGACCTCGCTGGTGCCGATGCCGATCGCGAGTGCGCCGAAGGCGCCGTGGGTGGAGGTGTGCGAATCCCCGCAGGCGAGGGTGAGGCCGGGCATGGTCAGGCCCATCTCCGGTCCCACCACGTGGACGATCCCCTGGCCGGAGTCACCGAGCGGCATGTGCCGGATGCCGAACTCGGCGCAGTTGCGCCGCAACTGCTCGATCTGGAGACGGCTGATCGGGTCCTCGATCGGCCGGTCCGGTCCGGTGGTGGGGACATTGTGGTCTTCGGTCGCGAGGGTCAGGTCGGGGCGGCGGACGGGCAGACCGCTCTGCCGCAGTCCCTCGAAGGCCTGAGCGCTCGACACCTCGTGCACCAGATGCAGATCCACGTAGAGGAGGTCGGGCCCGCCGCCGTTCCCTGCGGCGACGACGTGCTCGTCCCAGATCTTCTCGGCCAGCGTGCGTGGGGGGGTCATTTGCACCTCGAGTCGGATAGCGGTTCTGGCGGCCAGATTTTTGCACTATGCAATAGGAGGATTCGACATTACGCAACCAGGTCGCCAGACCTTGCCGGCCGGTTACCGAATGTTAACTGGCCACCCGAATGTTTCCGCCGTGATAACAACGAATTGCCCCGTTGACTCGTGACCTATCACACCATAGGCTCACCTCGATTGCACAAGACGAAAGAGTCTTTTGCACATAGTAGTAACGGAGTCCTTGTGATAACGGCTCGACTTCATCCTCAGGGAACGCCGACCACGATTCGTGTGGCTGCAGCGCAGTTCTTCTCCGGTGAGGACGTTTCCGCGAATCTCGCGACGGTCGTCGACTACATCGAGCAGGCCGCCCGCGCGGGTGTCGAACTGCTCGTCACCCCGGAGAACTCCAACCGGGTGCGGACCTACGTCGACCGGGAACAGGCCTGGGCACAGTGCGAAACGCTCGACGGCGAGTTCGTCAGCGGAATCCGGTCCGCGGCACGCGAGTTCGGCGTGATGGTCGCCGTCGGTGTGGATCTGCGCGGTGCGCAGGCCCCCGATGTGCACATCGGTCAGATCCTGGTGGATTCCACCGGCGAGATCCTGCACGTCCACCACAAGACGGTCTTCTGGGACTACGAATACACGCTGTTCACACCGGGTTCCAAGCCGTTGGAGGTCGTTTCGACGCGGCTCGGCCGTATCGGGCAGCTGTCCTGCGCCGACGGCATCGTTCCCGAGGTGCCCCGGGTACTCGCCCTGAGCGGTGCGCAGATCCTGGTCAACTCGCTGAACTCCCGCGGCCCCGACGAGATGCGGGTGCACGAACCGTTGCGCGCCATCGAGAACCACGTCTGGCACATCGCGGCCAACACCGTCGGCGGCCCGGCGGACGGCTACCCCTGGACCGGTGGTTCGCAGATCGTGAGCCCCACCGGGGAGATCCTGGCCAACGCGGGAGAAACCGCCGAGGGCATGGTGTGGGCGGACATCACCCCCGCCACCGCGCACCCCAAGGTGCTCGCGGGGATCGGCGCGCTCGACGACTTCCGGCGCCCCGACCTCTACGGCGAACTCCTGGCCCCCATCGAATCCCACGCCGCCGCCGCGATGTACGGACCGGTCGAAGCGGGGACGCCCGCGCGCCCGCTGACCGTCGCCACCCTGCAGACCTCCTGGTACCACGCCACCTCGTGGACCCTCACCCGGGTGCGCACGCAGGTGGAGTACGCCGCCGCACGCGGCGTGCGCCTCGGCGTGTTCCCCGAACTGTTCATCCATCGGCCGGGCGAGGTCGCGGCGAATCCCGCTGCCGCGGCGGCACTCTCGGCGCAGGCTCTCGATGTGCTCCGCACGGCCGCCGCCGCGCACGGAGTCTGGGTGGTGGCGAGTCTGGTCGAGCACGACGCGGGCCGGTACTTCCATACCGCATACCTGGTGGACGACGCCGGACAGATCGCCGCGACCTACCGCAAAGCGCATCTGAATGCCGAGGAGCGGGGATGGGCGAGCGCCGGAGACGATCTCGTCGTCGCCGAAACCCCCTTCGGCCGGCTCGGTCTCATGATCGGCGACGAGGTGTGGCTGCCCGAAGTGGCGCGCATCCTCACGCTGCGCGGCGCCGAAGTCATCGCGCACCCCGTCTCCTGGGATCGCCTCGAAGCCGCCACCCAGGCCGCGGTGGAACGGACCGAGGAGAACCGCACCCACCTGATCTCCTGCGCCCGCACCGACAATCCCGCGGGATTCGGCAGCCAGATCGTGCTCGCCGACCGGTTCCTGCCCGGACAGCCGGTCGCCCTGATGCGTTTCCCCACCGCGATCTGGTCGCGGACCGGGTTCGAGGAGGACATCATCCAGACCATCGACCTCGTCGACTCCCATTCCAAAGTCCAGGGCTATCACCTGGATCCGCTCGCGACCCGTCAGCCCGCGCTGTACGAGTCGTTCACAGGGCTGTTCGCCTCGACCGATTGACCCCTGTCCACCCGAACCGGCTACGGCACAAGGTTGTCGGGCCGGCGCCTCTCATACCGAAAGTCAGAGGTCCATTCTCATGATCGCCCAGTCCCTCGCAAGTGGGATCGCGATCGGCGGCATCTACGCCTTGCTCGCCGTCGCGTTCCTGCTCACCTACCGGGTCTCAGGCGTGCTCAACTTCGCCCAGGGTGAGTTCGTCATGCTCGCCGCGTTCATCGCCTCCGCGGTCGCGGGTTCGGCCGGTGTGCCCCTGGTGGCCGCCGCCCTGCTGGGTATCGGTGCGGCGGCTTTCGCCGGTGTGCTGATGGAGCGCGTGACCTACAAACCACTGCACGGCAAATCGCACGCTTCCCTGATCATCTCCACCGTCGCGGTCGGTCTCGTGCTACAGCAGATCGCCCACCTGGTGTGGGGACCGGAACCGCGGACCCTCGCCTCGCTGGTGCCCAACCGCTCGCTGGAAATCTTCGGCGCCCGGATCTCCACGGTGTCGGTGTTCATCGCGGTGGTCTCGGTGGCCCTGATCGTCGGAGTCACCCTGCTGCTCTCGCGGACCCGGCTGGGCCGTCAGATGCAGGCCACCGCCGTGGATGCCCCCACCGCGAAACTCATGGGCATCCGCACCGAACGGATGGTCATCATCGCCTTCGCCATCAGCACCGGTCTCACCGGCGCGGCCGGCGTCCTCGTGGCTCCGATGTTCTCGGTCACCGGCACGCTCGGCTTCCTGATCGCGCTCAAGGCGTTCGCCGCCTGCGTGATCGGAGGATTCGGCAATCTGCCCGGCGCAGCGGTCGCGGCATTCGCGCTCGGGGTCGTCGAGAACCTGGCAGGCACGTACATCGGCTCGGACAGCAAGGAGCTCATCGTCTTCGCGCTGATGATCGCGTTCCTGCTCGTGCGGCCGGAAGGAATCTTCGGATCTCGAGTGGGTGAGAAGCTGTGAAGACCCTGACGCAACTGAACAAGAGCGATCCTCCGAAGCGGGAACTCGCCCCCGGGCTGCTGCGTGAAGTCACCGGCACCTCGCGAGCGTCGCTGATCCTGTGGCCCGCCCTGATCGTGGCGGCTGTGGTGCTCGCCTTCGGCATCACCGACAACTACTGGCTGCAGATCGTCATCAACGCCGAGATCATGGTGATCGCCGCGGTCGGACTGTATGTGACCTTCGGCCTCGCCGGACAGGTCTCGCTGGGCCAGGCCGGCTTCTACGCACTCGGCGGCTACGGCACCGGGCTGCTGATCAGCCACTTCGATACGCCGTTCCTGTTCGCCATGATCGCCGGCGTCGCGCTGGCGGCCCTGGTCGGGCTGGCGCTGGGAGTTCCCGCCCTACGGCTCAAGGGCCACTACCTGGCATTGGTCACCCTGGGGTTCGGTCAGATCATCGCGCTGATCCTCATCAACTGGACCTGGCTGACCGGCGGCGCCACCGGCGTCCGCGGCATCATCAGCCCGCTGATCGGTTCGCTCGAACTCGAGACCGTGCCGCACTGGGCGGTGTTCGTCGGCCTGCTGGCAGTGGCGTCGGTGTACATCGTGCATCGCATCCATCACTCCTCCTACGGCCGGGTGATGCGCGCCGTGCGCGACAACGACTCCGCCGCGGCGGCTATGGGGGTTTCGCTCTCCCGGGTGAAGGTCCTCGCCTTCACCATCGGCGCGGCGTTCGCCGGGTTGGCGGGCGCGCTCAACGCGGGCTTCGTGACCTACATCAGCCCGGGCACCTACACCATGTCGCTGTCGGTGACCATGCTGTCGATGGTCGTGGTCGGCGGCGCGAAGAGCCCCTGGGGCGCGGTCGCCGGAGCTTTCCTGCTGACTTTCCTGCCCGAACTGCTGCGCGATTTCCAGGACTACTACCTGCTGTTCTACGGCGTGCTGCTGCTGGTGATGGTCGCCTTCGTGCCGCAGGGCATCTGGGGCGTGGCGCAGTCGGCATTCGCCCGGCTACGGGGATCGCGGGGCACCGGTGACCGTGCGGCCGAGGCCGAGGAAGAAGGAGTTGTCCCATGACCGGCGCGCTCACCGTCCGCGGACTGGTCCGCCGATTCGGCGGCGTGGTGGCCCTCGACGAAGTGGACCTCACTGTCGAGGCAGGCCAGACCCGCGCACTCATCGGACCGAACGGGTCCGGCAAATCGACCATGATCAACTGCATCTCCGGCGTCGACCGGCCCGATGCGGGCCGCATCGAGCTCGACGGCGCCGAGGTGACCGGCTGCGACTCGACCACCCTGTCCCGCAGGGGAATCGCCCGCACCTTCCAGACCCTGCGGCTCTTCGACGACATGACGGTCCTGGAGAACGTCATGGTCGCCATGCACCACACCCGGGGTTTCGGTCTGCTCTCGGCGATCGCTCTCACCGGCGGATACCGACGGGCCGAGGCCGGGATGCGGAACCGCGCACACGAACTACTCGAACTCGTCGGCGTCGCCGACGACGCCGGACGCGTCGCGGGCACCCTCCCCTACGGACATCGGCGTCTGGTGGAGATCGCCAGGGCCATGGCGCTGGATCCGACACTGCTGCTGCTGGACGAACCGGCGGCGGGCATGAACGAATCCGAGACCATCCGGCTGGCCGGGATCGTGCAGCAGATCGGCGCGACCGGGCTGTCCATGGTGGTCGTCGAACACAACATGGACTTCATCGCCTCGGTCGCCTCCCAGGTCACCGTGCTCGACAACGGACACGTGATCGCCGAGGGCACACCGCGCGAGGTCCGCGAACATCCGCAGGTCCTCGAGGCCTATCTCGGCACGAGCGAGGAAGTATGAACGCCATCCTCGAGGTCGAGGACCTCGTACTCAGTTACGGTGCGGCCCGCGCGGTGCGCGGCGTGGATCTCACGGTCGGCCAGGGCGAAGTCGTCACCCTCATCGGCGCCAACGGCGCGGGCAAGACCACCACCCTCAACGGCCTGGTCGGTCTGCTGAAACCCCAGCGCGGCCGGATCCGGCTGGACGGCAGAGACATCACCGGCAAGCCCACCGACTGGCTGGCCCGCAACGGACTCAACCTCGTCCCCGAGGGCCGCCGCGTCTTCCCCGGGTTGACCGTCGCGGAGAACCTGGACGTCGCCTCGGTCGCCGGACGCCTGCGCGGTTCGGCGCTGAAAGCGGCGATCGACGAGGTGTACGACGTCTTCCCCCGGCTGCGCGAGCGCCGCGAGAGCCTGTCGTGGACCCTGTCCG
Source organism: Nocardia higoensis NBRC 100133 (assembly GCF_000308595.1). Taxonomy (GTDB): domain Bacteria; phylum Actinomycetota; class Actinomycetes; order Mycobacteriales; family Mycobacteriaceae; genus Nocardia; species Nocardia higoensis. The sequence goes on from NZ_BAGA01000182.1 coordinate 26,480, forward strand.
GCGGCGAGCAACAGATGCTGGCCATGGGCCGGGCGATCATCGCCCGCCCCCGGGTGCTGCTGCTCGACGAACCCTCCCTCGGCCTGTCGCCCAAGCTCGCCGCCGAGGTGGTGGGCCTGATGAGCCGCTACTCCCGCGAACACGGACTGTCGGTGCTGCTCGTGGAGCAGAACGCCAAGCTCGCGCTCGGCGCCTCGGACCGGGGCTACGTCCTCGAGCACGGCGAAATCGTGGCCCGCGGGGCGGCCACCGAACTTCTCGACGATCCCGAGGTGCGCCGTGCCTATCTCGGCCGCTGAAACAACACCCACGACCTCTCCCATCAGAGAAAGACGAGGTATCTCGATGTCTGTCAAGCATGTGCGTGCCGCCGCCGTCATCGGCGCCGCGGCACTGGCCCTGGCCGGCTGCTCCGGCGGCGGTGATTCCGAGGGTGTCACCCTCAGCATCGCCCTGCCCACCACCGGCGGTTCCGCCGTCCTGGGCGAACCGATGAAGCACGGCATCGAAATGGCGGTGGAGGAGATCAACGCGGCCGGCGGCATCGACGGCAACCAGATCAAGATCAACAGCGTCGACCTCGGCGCCGACGACACCGACGCGCTCAACGCCTTCAACCGGGCGGTCAGCGACAAGCCCACCGCGGTCATCGGGTTCCCGGTCTCCACACAGGGTTTCGCGGTCACCACGCAGGTGGACCGCAGCGGCATCCCGGTGATCATGTCCGGCACCAATCCCAAACTGGCCAAGAGCAGCGAATGGGTCTTCAACATGACCTCTTCCGACGAGATCACCACCCGGGCGGCCGCCGAGTTCGCGGCGAAGTCACTGGGCGTCCGCAAAGTCGCGCTACTGCGCGAATCCGGTGAGCTCGGCTCCGGCGCGTCGCAGATGCTCACCGCTGCCGCGAAGGATCTCGGGTTCGAGATCGTCACCGAGCAGATCTTCCAGACCGGTGACGTCGATCTGTCCACCCAGGCCAACGCGATCCGCGGCGCGGGCGCGGACATGCTCTTCACCTACGGGCAGCAGGCCGACTACATCGTGGTCGCCAATGCCCTGGCCACGGCGGGGGTGAAGCTGCCGACGTTCATCGCGGGCCTGCAGCCGGGCACCTACAAGCAGCTCAACTACGACGGCTTCGCCACCATCTACAACCGCAATCAGTGCATTCCGTCGGCGGCGAAAGACGGTGACGCCCTGGCCACCTGGTCGGCGTCCTACAAGGAGAAGTACTCGACCGATCCCACCGAGTACGCCGCCATCGCCTACGACGGTGTTCACCTGGTCGCCGACGCCATCACCGCCGCGGGTTCCACCGATCCCTCGGACGTCGCCGCGGCGTTGAGCGCGCTGCCCGAGAGCCAAGGCGTGTGCGGTGTGCACAAGGGCAGTGAGACCGGTGCGCTGTCGTTCGGCGTGACCATCGGCCACTACGACAACGGTGCCTACGTCGTCGACCAGCAGCTGTCGCTGGTGCCGTGATGAGCCACTATCTGATCACCGGTGGCGCGTCCGGCATCGGCGCCGCGGTGTCTGCCCGCCTGGCCGCGGCCGGACACCGGGTGTCGGTCCTCGACCGCGCCGAGTCCACCGATTCGCAAGCATGGTCGCAGATCCCCGCCCGGTTGCGCGGGGCGTGGCACAGCGTCGACGTCACCGACGCCGAGGCGGTAGAGGCGGCCGTCGCAGACCTGGGTGAACCACTCGACGGCCTGGTGGCGTGCGCGGGCATCGCCACCAGGGCCTCGCTGCTGGAGACAACCGCCGAGGAGTTCGACCGCACCCTCGACATCAATCTGCGCGGCACCTTCACCACGCTCCGCGCGGTGGCCCTCCAACTGGTCGCCGCAGGCAGGCCGGGCAGCATCGTCACGCTGGCCTCGACCGCGGGCATCGGCTACGTGTCCGGCCTCGGAATCGGCTACCACGCCTCGAAGTCGGCGGTCGTCGGCATCACCAAATCGGCGGCGGGCGATCTGGCCCCGTACGGAATCAGGGTCAACTGCGTCGCACCCGGCGTGGTGCGCACCCCGATGACCGTCGGGCAGCGCGGCAGCATCGGCGAGCAGCCGCTGGCCGCACGCACCCCGGGCGGGCGACTGGCCGAAGCCGACGAGGTCGCGGCCGCCATCGTGTGGCTGCTCTCGCCGCGCGCCAGTCTGACCACCGGCCATGTGCTGCCGGTCGAAGGCGGGCAGACCGCGATCAGTGGCGCGCCCGGCGGGGGATTCCCCGCACCGATCGCCGATACCCGCGCGATCGACCATCCTCGGCCCGACATCGCGGCCGACCAGGCATACGAGGAGGTCGGCTGATGGGACACGTCATCGTCACCGGCGGGGCATCCGGCATCGGCGCGGGGGTCGCGCGGGAACTGGCCGCGCGCGGCACCAAGGTGTCGATCCTGGATCGCGCCGAACCCACCGACTGGTGGGATGCCCTGCCCGAGGCCGTCCGTGGCTCGTGGGCCGTCGCCGATGCCGCGGACGCCACAGCACTCGAGGCGGCGATGACCGGCCTCGCGATCGCCGACCTCACCGGTCTGGTTGCCTGCGCGGGCATCTCGGTCAAGGAATCCTTCCTGGACAGCTCGGTCGACAACTGGGTGAACACGCTGTCGATCAACGTGCTCGGCACGGCACTGGCCTGCCGGTCGGTGGCCCGGGTGCTGGCCGAACAGGGCCGCGGCGGCGCGATCGTCACCATCTCGTCCACAGTGGCCTCCGGGCACACGGCCGGACTCGGCGCGCACTACCACGCCTCCAAGGGCGCGATCTCGGCGATGACCAAGGCACTGGCCGGCGAGCTCGGGCAGTACGGCATCCGGGTCAACGCCGTCGCGCCGGGGCTGGTCCGGACACCGCTGACCGAGTTCATGCGCGAGACGCAGGGCGAGGACACGCTCACCGCGCGAGTTCCGTTGCGCATCATGGCCGATCCCGAGGACGTCGCCGACGCGGTCGCCTTCCTGCTCTCCCCCGACGCGTCCATGGTCACCGGACAGGTGCTGCCCGTCGACGCGGGGCAGCTCAGTGTGGCGGGCCAGCCGGTGAGCGGCTTCCCCGATCCGATCATCCGCCCGGCGCGTCCGGTCCGCTGACCGGTAATTCGCTTCTTTCCGAAAGGCAATTCCCGTGAACGCCCCTACAGCCACCGTTGTCGTGGTCGGGATGGGCCCCGTCGGTATGACGGCGGCCCTGAGCCTGGCCCGCCGAGGCGTCGAAGTCACCGTGCTCGAGGCGGGTTCCGACCTGGCCACCGAATCACGTGCCTCCACCTTCCATCCGCCCAGCCTGCAGGTCCTCGCCGAACTCGGCGTCGTCGACGAACTGCTCGAGCTCGGTCTGCAGGCGCCGGGCTTCCAATATCGTGGCCACTCCAGGGAACTCGTCGCCCACCTGGACATGTCGGTGCTGGCGGAGGACACGCCGTTCCCCTTCCGGGTGCAGTGCGAGCAGAGCAAGCTGACCCGGATCATCCGGCGCCATCTCGAGCAGCTCCCCAATGTCACCCTCCGTTTCGACGCGCCCGTGCAGCGGGCGGAGATCGGCACCGGGTGTGCCCGGCTGTTTCTGCCCGGCGATACCTTCGAGCCGTCCATCACCGCGGACTGGGTGCTGGCCGCCGACGGCTCCAATTCGGCGGTGCGGCGCACGCTCGGCATCGCTTTCGAAGGCGTGACCTACCCCGAGCGGTTCCTGGTGGCCTCGACCACCCACGATTTCGCCGCCGACATGCCGGGACTGGCGCCGGTCTCGTATGTCTACGATCCCGACGACTGGGGCGTGCTACTGCGCACCCCTTCGCACTGGCGCGTGCTGTTCCCCATCGTCGGCGACCAATCCGACGCCGAAGCACTCGATCCCGAGCACATCCAGCGCAGGCTGCAGGGCGTGGTCCCGCAGCCCGAGCCGTACCCGGTGGTCCATTCCACCATCTACTCGGTGCACCAGCGGCTGGCGGCGACATTCGGTCTCGGCCGGGTGCTGCTGCTCGGCGATGCCGCCCACATCAACAACCCGCTCGGCGGGATGGGCATGAACAGCGGCATCCACGACGCCCACGCCGCAGTCGAGGCCGTCACCTACGCACTCGCCGGCGGCGACCCGGAACGCGCGGTAGCCACCTACGCCCGGGTCCGCAAGGATGCCGCGCAGCTGGACGTGCAGAAGAACACCCAGAAGAACTACGAGGAGATGCGCCAGACCGATACCGGCAGGCGCACCGAGCGGTTCCAGGAAATGGTGGGTATCGCCGCCGACCCGGCGCGCTCCCGCGCCTACCTGCGGGTGGCCTCGATGCTGGCCTCGTTCGAGACGTCGTGCCGCCGGATGCGGCGGGGCCTGACCCCGCTGGCCGGGCCGGCGCCGCGACCGGCTGGACAGCTCATGTCCGATGCCCTGCGCGAGTGGACCCTTCCGGGTACGCCCGAGGGTCTGCTGACCGCGGCGGTCCTGCCGCCGGTGGCCGCGGGCACAGACGAACTGGTCGCAGCCGTCGCCTCCTCCCCCGTGCCGGTGGTGGCCGCGCTCCCCGAGCACGGTGAAGTCGCCGAACTGGTCGCCCGCTGTGAACGAGCCGGGGTGGCGGCGGTGGAGGTCACCGGCACCGAGGATGTCGCGGCCGCGGTCGCCGCACGACGCGACGCCCTGGTCATGGCGACGGTCGACGCCTCGAGCGGCGACATCCAGGCCCTCACCGACGAGGTGTCGGCACTGGTTGCCGCGGGCGCCGACGTCGTGGCGCTCACCCAGACCGCCGATGCCGGGCTGGTCGGCAAGATCCACCTCGGCGAGAAGGCGGTCCCGCTCGCGGTGACCGGCCAGAGCCTGCCCGACCGGACCACCCTCTGCCTCGCCGGCGTCGGACTGGTCCTCGACCGCGAGACCCTCGCGACCCAATCGGTCTGACACTGCTCGCCGCTGCGAGCAGCGAACCAACGAAGAACGACAAGGAGTCATCACAACCATGACCGGAATCACCGCGCCCCGCGCCGAATTCGGCTTGATCGTCCCGTCGACCAACACCGTCGTCGAGGCCGAGTTCAACTGGATGCGCCCCGAAGGCGTCTCCTGGCACACCGGCCGGATCTTCATCCCGGACCCCAACTTCACCGACGACGAGGGCTTCGTGCGGTTCCTCGAAGGACTGCGGGTGGAGATCGGCCGCGCGGTCCGCGATGTCGTCACCGCCGAGGTCGACTACCTCGTGATGGGCATGAGCGCCGAGACCTTCTGGGGTGGCAAAGAAGGCGCCGAGCAGTTCATGGGCCTCATGAACGAACTCTCTCAGGGTCTGGGCGTCACCACGGGTGCGCTCGCCTGCAAGGACGCGATCGAGGCCTACAACGTCAAGCGGATCGGCGTGATCACCCCGTACCAGCCGGTGGGCGACGCCGCGGTCCAGCAGTTCTTCGAGGAGATGGGCTTCGAGGTCGCCGGTGTGCACGGCCTGAAGTGCCCGACCGCCACCGCCATCGGCGATGTGACCCCCGAGGAACTGCGCGCCGCCTTCGCCGAGGTGGACGGGCCCGATGTCGAGCTGCTGCTGCAGTGCGGCACCAACCTGGCCGGCGCCCGCCTGGCCGGCGAACTGGAAGCCGAGCTGCACAAGCCGGTGCTGTCGATCAACACCGTCACCGCGTGGCACGCCTACCGCACCAACGGAATCGACGACAAGATCGAGGGCTTCGGCTCGCTGCTGCTCGAGCACTGATCGCACACCCGACCACCACGGAAAGGAGCCCCCGCGTGCTCACTCATATCGGAGTTCTGACCCTGCAGGAGTCCGCCACCGAACAGGACAGGCAGGCCATCACCGACGGTCTGGCGGCACTCGTGGAAGTGGTGGACGGGCTGCAATCCGTCGCGACCGCGACCGGGCTCGGTCTGCGGGCCGGCACCGCGGATGTCGTTTTCCATCTCACCTTCTCCTCGGTCGAGGCCTGGGAGTCCTATGCGGACCATCCCGCGCACAAGGCGCTGATCGCGGACACGATCGCGCCGGTGCTCGTCGCGAAGACCTTCGCCCAGGTCGGCGGGTTCACCGAGGTATCGCGGTGACCGACTCGACCGACGATTACACCGCCGCGGGTCTGCAGGGTTCACTGCCGCTGGGCGCGAGCCCCGCCCTGGTCCTGGTGGACCCCGCCCGCGCGTACACCGATCCGGAATGCTCGCTGTACGCCGGTGTGGAAGAACCGGTAGCCGTCATGCGCCTGGTCCTGGGCTGGGCCAGGGCGGGCGGCATTCCGGTGGTCATCACCCGGGTCGAACACGACCCGACCGGCCGGACCGGCGGCATCTTCACCCGGAAGGTGCCCGCACTGCGGAATTTCGCCCCGGAGAGCCCGTTCAGCGCCTACATCGAGGGATTGGAGCCGATCGAGGGCGATGTCGAGATCGTCAAGCAGTACCCGTCGGCCTTCGCCAACACCCACCTGGCGGCGACGCTGCGCGCACTGGGCGCCGACACCGCGGTCATCATCGGCCTCACCACTTCCGGCTGCATCCGGGCCACCGCCACCGACGCGATGCAGAGCGGGTTCATCCCGGTGGTGGTCGAGGACGCGGTCGGCGACCGGCTGCCCGGCCCGCACGAGGCCAACCTGTTCGATATCCGCGCCAAGATCGGCGAGGTCGTCGACTCGGAACGGATCAAGTCCTACTTCGACTCGGTGCCCGACCGGCGGCCATAGAACGACCACGAACGGCGCCTTCCGCGCCCGTGGCGCCTGCCGCCACGGGCGCGGAAGGCACCGAGAAAGACAGGAGAACATGGACAACACGATCCGGCGCCGATCGGCCGAAATCGTCACGCTCCGAACGAGTGACGGCTGGGACCTCGACGCACTGCTCTATCCGGCGAGCGATCCGGCGGGCGCGGACACCGTCCTGCTGCACCTCCACGGCAAGGGCGCGACCATGCTCGACATCCACGCCCGCTGGCTGCCCGATCAACTGCCCGGCGTCGCGCATTTCGCGCTGAACATGCGCTGCCACGCACTCGCCTACAACACCGACCGCGACGATGTGCCGGTCGCGGGCGGCATGTACGAATCGCTCACCGACGGTGAGGTCGACATCGCGGCGGCGGTGGAGTTCCTGCGGGCCGAGGGATACCGCAAGATCATCATGTCCGGGCACTCGTCGGGCGGATACTACGCCGGTGTCTACACCCCGGAGGGTGAGGACATCGTCGGCCGGATCGTGCTGTCCCCGCTCACCGACAACAAGGTCGCGCTCGGCTGGTGGTATCCGGGTGAGGGCGAACTGGATTCCGTCCTCGCCCGCGCCCGTGACCTGGTCGAAGCGGGCAGGCCGGACGAACTCATCCCCATCGACCAGTGGTACTGGGCCATCAGCGCCCGTTCCCTGCTGGAGCGGGCCGCCCAACCCGACAGTGAGTTCTGGCTGGAGCGCGTGAACGCGCAGACCTCGCCGGTGTTGATGGGTTGGGGCGCCACCGAATCCAGGGACGGTCTGTGGAGCGGCATCTACGAGCGGCTGACCATGCCGAAGTTCAACGCCCGCATGGTCGACTCCGACCACTGGTATCACGGTTTCGAGGAACAGGTGACCGAACTCGTCCGCAAGTTCGTGGTCGAGGTCGCCGGAGTCGACCCGGCCCACCACTGAGCTCCGGCAAACCATCCTGCTGCCGGCCGAGCGGACTCCGCTCGGCCGGCGGCCTCATTCTTCCCAGGAGAGCACCGTGCTGTATTCATCGCTGACCCCGACCCAGAAGCGCCAGGCCCTGCGCGATCAGATCGCCGACCCCGAGATAACCGTTCTCCCAGGCGCTTTCAACGCGCTGGCAGCCCGGATGATCGAGCGGCGCGGTTTCGGCGGGGTCTACATCTCGGGCCACATGATCGCCGCGGATCTTGGACTGCCGGACCTCGGAATGACCACCGCGACGGAGGTCGCCACCCGTGCGCAGCAGATCGCGCGGATGACCGACCTGCCCGCGGTAGTGGACGCCGATACCGGTTTCGGCGAGCCGCTGAACGTGGCGCGCACGGTGCAGACACTCGAGGACGCGGGACTGGCGGGCTGTCATATCGAGGACCAGGTGAATCCGAAGCGCTGCGGCCACACCGACGGAGTCGAGGTGGTAGACGCCGATGCCGCGGTGCGCCGGATCAGGGCTGCGGTCGCGGCGCGACGAGACGACTCGTTCGTCCTGATCGCCCGCACGGACGCGCGAGCGCCGCTGGGCTTGGACGCGGCGATCGAGCGCGCCCTGGCCTATCTGGACGCGGGGGCGGATGTGATCTTCCCGGATGCGCTCGATCCCGGGGAACTGCGGCAGTTCCGGGCCGCGGTGCCAGGTCCGCTGCTGGTGAATCTGAACGAATTCGGGCGCGGCACACCGCTGTCCCAGCGCGAGGCACAGGATCTGGGCGTGGACATCTGCATCTATCCGATGACGCTGATGCGTTCGGCGATGGGGGCCGCGGATCGCACGCTGCGCGGGCTGCGGACCGTGGGAGACCAGCACGGCGAGATGGCGGCGATGCAGCCGGCGACGGACATGTACGAGATCCTCGGCAACGACGCGTATCTGGCGTTCGACAGCTCGGTGCTCGACGCTTAGGACAGCAGGGCGGCCACTTCGCCCGCGCCCGCGATGATCAGCTCACGGATCATCCGGCGCTTGTCCACGTCGGTGCGGAAGATGGGGGCGGCGCAGCCGAGCGCGCCCACCACCTCGCCGCGCACGGTGATCGCGGCGGCCACTCCCCAGATGCTCTCGTCGATCTCCTCGAACGATTCCGCGACGCCCTCACGGCGCACCTTCTGCCGTTCGGCCGGGCTGAGCAAGGGCGCGCGGCGTTGTTCTTCGTCGAGGGAGGCCAGGTACCGCTCCTGTTCGGCAACGGGCATGGCCGCCAGCAACACCCGGGGCATGGACCCCTGGTGCAAGACCATCGCCTGGCCCGGCTCGAATTGCAGGCGAACCGGTTTCCGGGACTCGGCACTGGCCACGTAGTAGACGTGCCAGCCACTGCGGCGGGCGACCAGCACGGTCTCGTCGATGGTGTCGCGCAGGCGCTGCAGTACCGGCATGGCGACCTCCCCCAACGGAGCGCGAGCCGCCGCCGCTGCCGCGGCCATGGCGGCGATCTGTTCGGAGAGCCGATACTTGTTGCCCGGCATCTGTTCGACGAGCCCGACCTCACGCAGCAGGGCCACATAGCGGTAGACCGCGGACTGGGTGAGGTCGAGCTCGGCGGACAGTTCGGCCGCTGTCCACATCGGCCTGGATTCGCTGAACGCGAGAAGGACACTGAGCAGCCGTCGTCCGCTTTCCGCACCGGCTACGCGCGCACCCCCGCGCTGCTCCGAACGAGTCGGTTTCATACACACAAACCTTAGTATGTGAAAGCTCGATTCGCACATCATGGGAAACATGGGACGAGTTTTCAACTGTCCGGAAACATGGTGCCGGAAGGTTTGCTCAATGAATGGTGTAGCCGCCGTCGACCACCAGCGTATGACCGGTGATCAATGCCGCCGCGGGTGACAGCAGGAAACAGACAGGCCCGACAACGTCTTCCGGCTCTCCGAAGCGATTCGCGGGAATTCGGCCCAGCAGTTGCTCGGCGAATCCCGGCCTCGACAACGTCGATTCGGTCAGCTCGGTCCGCACGAATGTCGGCGCGACACCGTTGACCCGGATACCGTACTGCGCCCATTCGAGTGCGAGATTGCGCGTCAACTGCGCCACCGCGCCTTTGCTCGACCCGTATGCCGCGCGCTCCTCGATGGCTACCAGACCGGCCTGCGAGCCGATATTGACGATGGCCCCGGGCCTTGCGGCATCGACACAGGTCTGCGCGAACGCCTGGGACGCGAAGAACAGGCCACGCACGTTCACCTCGTACACCGCGTCCCAGGATTCCGATGTGACCTGTAGTGCCGGTTGCGGAGCGTTCATCCCCGCGTTGTTCACCAGCAGATCGATCGCGGCGCCGCGCGCCTGCAGTCCGCGGATCGTCTCCGCGGTCGCCTCGATATCGGCCACATCGAGCACCACCGGCTCGGTGCCGTACCGCTCGGCGATCACCGCCGCCTCGTCGGCGTGCCGCGAGGTGCCGTAGACCGTAGCGCCGAGCGCGCGCAGCCCATCGGCCACCGCACGGCCGAGCCCCCGGCTGGCTCCGGTGACCAGTGCCGTCCGGCCGTCCAGACGGAAGTCGGGCATGTCGTACTCCTTCATCGATGGGGGAGGGCGCCGGGCCGCGCGTTCGCACTTCGATGCCGCGTGCCCCGGCGCACGGAAAATCAGTTCTTCGGAATCCAGTCGAACTGCGTGCCGCGGTACTTGGCCACGCGCACATCACCGGACCGGGCGTGACCCTCGAACCGCTCGACCCGGGCCGCACGGCCGGTGATCTCGCCGAGCAGCGCGCTGCTCTGCCGATCGGTCACCTCCTGGTAGGTCACCGTGCGAAGGTACTTGCCCACCCACAGTCCGCCGGTGTACCGCGCGGCACCGCGCGTCGGCAGCACATGATTGGTGCCGATGGTCTTGTCGCCGTAGGACACGCAGGTGCCCTCGCCGAGGAACAGCGCGCCGTAGTGCCGCATCGTGTTCAGGGCCTCGCGCGGATTCGCCGTGAGGATCTGCACATGCTCGGCCGCGTACTCGTCGGCGAGCGCGTAGGCGTCGGCGAGCGAATCGACGACGCGCACCTCGCCGAAATCGCGCCAGGACTTCCCCGCGAAATCATTGGTCGGCATATCGGGCAGGATCGCCGCGATGTGGTCGAGCACCGCCGCGCCCACCTCCTCGGAGGTTGTGATCAGCACGGCGGGCGAATCGGGTCCGTGCTCGGCCTGGGAGAGCAGATCGACCGCCACGATGAACGGATCCGCCGTCTCGTCGGCCACGATGAGCACCTCGGTCGGGCCCGCGAACAGATCGATGCCGACCTCGCCGAACAGCTGCCGCTTCGCCTCGGCCACGAAGGCGTTGCCCGGGCCGGCGATCATGTCCACCCGGCCGATCGTTTCGGTGCCGAGTGCGAGCGCGGCGACCGCCTGGACGCCGCCCATGATGTAGATCTCGTCGGCGCCGGCCAGCACCATCGCCGCCACCGTGGCGTCGGGGATCTCGCCGTCGATCGGCGGCGTGCACGCGACGACCCGCTCCACGCCCGCGACCTTCGCCGTCACGATCGTCATATGGGCGCTGGCCAGCAGCGGGTAACGCCCGCCCGGCACGTAGGCGCCCGCCGCGGAGATCGGCACGTTGCGCTGCCCGAGCCGCACGCCGGGGAAGGTTTCGAACTCGAATTCCCCGAGCGAGGCGAGCTGGCGTTCGGCCATCGCGCGCACCTGATCCTGCACGAACCGAATGTCGTCGATCACCTGCGCCGGGACCCGCCGCATCACTTCCTGCAGTTGCTCCTCGGACAGTCGCAGGCTCGGCGGGGACCAGCGGTCGAACTTCTCCGAGTACTTGCGGACCGCGGCGTCGCCGTTGTCCCTGATATCGGCGATGACCCCTTCGACGATGCCTCGGACGTCGGCGGAACCGGCGGTGGCTGCGGCCGAGCCGATGCGGTTCTTGAGGGCGCGGGACGGAGTGCGCGGGTCTGTGGTGAAGGCGGTAGCCATGCGATCTTCCTCATCTCGGTGGTTCGACGAGCAGAATGTATACGTATTCATCCGCTTTGCGCAACGGATTCTGAATACGTATACATCGACATAGACTGTTCCGGTCACACCGTACGAAGCGCACAGAGGAGCACCATGGTCACCAGCCGTGATGTCGCCGCGGCCGCGGGAGTCTCCCAGGCGACCGTCTCGAGGGTCCTTGCGGGCGCCACCACCGTCAGCCCCGCCACCAAGGACAGAGTCGTCGCCGCCATGCACGCGGTGGGCTACGTCCCCAACCTCTCGGCGCGCGCGATGAAGACGGGCCGCGCGGGCACCATCGGCGTCGTCGTCGCCGACCTCACCAACCCGTTCTATCCCCAGCTGCTCGAGGCGCTGGGCAGGGCGTTCACCGAGCACCGGATCACCGTCTGGATCGCCGACGGCCCGCTCAACGAGGCTGCCCTGCAAGCCATCTCCGAACGCAGCGTCGACGGCGTCCTGTTCACCACCGCCACCCACGACTCCGCCGAACTCCGCGGCGCACTCGACCGCGCCGCCCCGATCGTCCTCGTCAACCGCACCTTCCCCGACCTGGATTGCGACCAGGTCGGTTCCGCCAACCGGGCAGGCGGCGCACTCGTCGCCGACGCATTCATCGACGGTGGCCGTCGCAGGTGCGCCGTGATCGGCGGACGCGCCGACATCACCACCACCCACGAGCGCAGCACCGGATTCGCCCAACGCCTCGCCGAACGCCACCAGCCGGCACCGCAAACCGTGCACGGCAGCTACACCCACACCTCCGGCCACGCCGCGATGACCGCCCTGCTCGATCGGCCCGAACCACCCGACGCGGTGTTCTGCACCAACGACCTCCTCGCCTTCGGCGCCCTGGACGCCGCCCGCGAGCGCGGCGTCCGGGTACCGGAGGATCTGTGGGTCTGCGGCTACGACGACGTCGATATGGCGGCATGGCCCGCGTACGCACTCACCACGGTCCGCCAGGACGTCGGCGAACTGGCCCGTTGCGCCGCCGAACTCCTGCTCGCCCGCCTCGAGCACCCCGACGCGCCACACCGCCGGATCGAACTCGCCCCCGAACTCGTCCACCGATCCTCGGCGCCGTCACCGCAACAGATTTGGCGATCGAACCGCAGCAGGAGTGCGCAACCATGGTGAATCGCCTCGCCTGGCGAATCTCCGACGGTCGTCAGTGGGCGCCGAGCGCGTCGAGGATCATCGGGCGCGCGGTCGCGATCGCCTGCTCCCAGTAGGGCCAGGTGTGGGTTCCGCCGACGATCTCGACACGAGCCGGGATGCCCAGCGCCGCAAGTCGATCACCGAAGATGCGCACGGAAACCAACGCGATCGCCTCCAACCCCATCGCGTTCACCGTGTTGCCCACCCCGTACGGCACATCGGGAGGCCCGGGCAGGCCGGCGCCGGCCGATACGTACATCGGCAGACCGCGCAGCAGCTCGGCCTGAACCGTGGGATCGTTGCGGCTCCAGCTGGGGTCGCCCACCGGGCCCCACATATCGTCCACATTGAACTGGCCCTCGTCCCACAACGCCGCGCGGATCGCCTCGTTCCACATCGGGAAGGTGGGATTGAGGAATCCGGAGAAGGAGCCGGCGAACGTGAACTGGTCGCGGTGGTGCGCGGCCAGTGTCAGGGCTGCGCCACCGCCCATGGAGGCGCCGACGATGGCGTTGCGGCTACGCGATACTCCGTATCCCTGCAGAAAGGCGGGCAACTCCTGGGTGAGGAAGGTTTCCCACTTGTAGGTGGTGACCTGGCCGTTGGTGCTGCTCGGCCGATACCAGTCGGTGTAGAAGCTGGAGTGTCCACCGACCGGGAACACCAGCGTGACATTGTCGCCCGCGAACCGCCGCAGCACGTCGGTGTCACTGGTCCACTGACTGTGATCGTCCGGCGCCCGCAGACCATCGAGCACATAGAGCGCCGAATCACCGCCGCGCGCGGCCCACTGCACCTGAATCTTGATCGGCCCCATGCCGGACGGCACGAAGAGCTCTTGGAACCCGCCGGCCGGAGCCCGGAGTTTCGCGGCCGTGATCGGCGCGGCACCGGCGATCGCCCCGAAGCTCCAGACGATCGACGTCAGTACCGTCATCGCCGCGGCCACCGCGCCGATCCTGTCGAACCTCCCCTTCACCGCACGCCGATTCGCCACTCGCACTCCAATCCCGTATCAGGCTCGAATAGTGCATATGCGCTGCGTACGCTATCGAAATCCGTGGCCATCTCCCGGCAGCACACGCTGAGAATCGCGAGCAGGCGGAAACGACGAGGCCCGATGCGAATCGTGTTCGCATCGGGCCCCGCTGTCGCGCCCCGCCCGGTCAGCAGGCCGGCGAAGTTCCGCCCTGCAGCGCCATCAGGGTGCAGAAGGTGGTGGCGGCGACCAGCCACTGGCCGCCTTCTTTCACCGCTTCCCCCGCCTGATCGGCCAGGACCGGGTTGCCACCCATGACCAGCGTGTAGGTGACCGCGGCGTTGCTCTCGTCGACCAGTTCGACCTTCGAGACCTCGACACCGAGGCCCGCCGACTGCGGATTGGCTGCCTGGGCTTGCAGGACCGGGAGGAAGGCGTCGCTCTGTTGCACCTTCGCGGCCCGCTCCTCGGGGGTCTTGGTGGAGTCGAAGAAAGTCGCGTAGGTGGCCTTGATCGCCTCGATCGTGGCCGGGTCGGCGGCCGCGGAGGTGGTGGCGGCGGCCGAGGTGGTCGTGGTCTCTGTCGCTTCGGTGCTCTCGTCGTCGGAGCAGCCGGTCAGTACGACCGACGCGGCGAGCGCGAGACCGAAACAAGCCGCGGCGGTGCGGTGCAGGGAATGACGCATGGGGTTCCTCATCTCTGAAAGGGCTGTCGGGTGGGGGAAGGGAACGGCGCTACTCGATGGCGGCTTTCATCTCGTCGAGCTTCAGCAGAATCGGGTAGCCGTTGACACTCAGCGCATTGCCGTGGCCGGTCTGGTGGACGTCGAACACCGATTGGATGGCGGCGTAGAAGCCCTGCACGTCGAGCGTCTGATTGACCGCGCGTTTGGCCTGACGCAGGCCGAACGGCGGCATCTTCGCGATCTGGGCAGCCAGTTCCCTGGTCGCGGAGTCGAGTTCGGCCCTCGGCACGACCTTGTTGACCATGCCAACCCGCTCGGCTTCCGCGGCGGTGACCGGGCGGCCGGTGAACAGGATCTCCTTGGCCAGCCGGGCGCCGAGTTCCCAGGTGTGGCCGTGGTATTCGACGCCGCCGATGCCCATCATCACCACCGGATCGGAGAACTTGGCGTCGTCCGCGGCGACGATCAGGTCGCACGGCCAGCACAGCAGCAACCCGCCGGCGATGCACCGCCCCTGCACCGCCGCGATGGACGGCTTGGGGATATTGCGCCAGCGCAGCGAATACTCCAGGTACCGGCGGGACTCGAGATTGTAGATGGTGTCCAGGGTGATGTTGCTCGGGTCCGGCCAGGACTTGTCGTTGAGGTCGTGACCAGCCGAGAAATGCTTACCCTCGGCGCGCAGCACGATCACCGAGACCTCGTCGGCGGCGGCGGCGCGCACCCAGGCGGCGTCGAGTTCGTCGAGCAGCTCGCCGTTCTGGGCATTGGCGGCCTCGGGGCGGTCGAGGGTGATGGTGGCGATGCGTTCGCTCACCTCGTAGCGGATGTACATCGGATTCCTCAGCTGACTCGGTTCTGTTCGGTGGTTCGGATACGGCTCGTCGCCCGGCCGAGGGCGCGCTCAGCCGCGTGGTAGTCCCAGCACGCGTTCGGCGACGATGTTGCGCTGGATCTCCGATGTGCCGCCCGCGATGGTTCCGGCGAAACTGCGGGCGTAGCGCTCGAACCAGCCGCGCACGAAGTTGTCGTAGTTCAGCGGCTGCAGCGGGGCGGTGAGCGCGGGATGGATCAGCGCTTCCGCGCCCGCGGAGTCGAGTGCGTATTCGGCCCCGCGTTGCACCGCTTCGGAGCCGAGCAACTTGAGCACCGACAGACCGGCCACATCCTGTTCGCCGCGCGCCGCGTCCGCCAGCGCCGCGGAGCCGAGCAGCCGCAACGACAGGTTGTCCATCACCAGGCGCGCGTAGTTGTCGCGGTCGAGCGGGGTGACCGGGCGGAAGTCGGTGACCAGATCTTGTAACCGGTCGGCGAAGCTCAGCCACAGCAGCGTGCGCTCGTGTCCGAGCGAACCGTTGGCCACCTGCCAGCCGCCGTCGAGCGGACCGACGAGGTTGGCCGCGGGTACTCGCGCGTCCTCGAAGAAGACCTCGTTGAAGTCGAGGTCCGCCGGGTCGCACAGGGAGGCGAACGGCCTGCGGGTCACGCCCGGGGTGTCGGTCGGGATGAGCAGGACGCTGATGCCCTTGTGCTTGGGCGCGTCCGGATCGGTGCGCACGAAGGTGAGCAGCACGTCGGCGTCGTGGGCACCGGAAGTCCAGACCTTCTGGCCGTTCACCACGAAGTGGTCGCCGTCGAGCACGGCGCGGGTCCGCAGACCGGCCAGGTCGGAACCGGCGCCGGGCTCGCTCATTCCGAGCGCGGCGGTGATCTCGGCGCGCAGGATCCGCACCGCCCAGTCCCGCTTCTGCTCCTCCGTGCCGAACGACAGCAGCGAGGCCGCGATGATGCCGAGCCCCTGCGGATTGAAGCTGTGGTACATCCGCCGCCGCGACAATTCCTCGAGGTGGACGTACTGCTCCAAGATGGTGGCATTGCGCCCGCCGAACTCCGGTGGATTACCGGGCAGCAGCCAGCCGTAGTCGAATTGCGTGCGCTGCCACTGTCGCGCCCATTCCGGCACATCCGCACTGGAGACCGGTCGGTGCGCGAGCGCGGCGTCCTCGTCGGGTGCGTGCTCGGCGAGGAAGGCCACGAACTCGGCGCGGAATTCCTCGACCGCCGGGTCAAAAGTCAGTCGCACGGTACTCCTCGGCGATCAGGGCACGATGGTGTGCGGCACCACCGAGCAGCAGTTCGCCGGCCTTGGCCCGCTTGAGCGCGAACTGCAGGTCGTTCTCCCAGGTGAAGCTCATCGCGCCGAACAACTGCATGCCGTGCGCGAACACCAGCGATTGGCACTCCCCCGCAGCGGCTTTCGCCATCGAGGCGGCGATGCGGCGGCGCGGGTCGTCGGCGGCGATGGTCATGGCCGCGAAATACGCCAGCGCGCGCGCTCTTTCGATGGCGACGTGCATATCGACGGCTTTGTGTTTGACGGCCTGGAAGCTTCCGATCGGCACCCCGAACTGCGTTCGTCCCCGCACGTGGCCGAGCACCAGCTCCAGGACCCGCGCGCACGCGCCCACCGTGGTCATCGCCAGACCCGCCAGCGCCACGTGACGCGCCTTCTCCGGATCGGCGTCGACCTTGGCGTCGTCGCGCACCGGCACCGCCGCGAAGGTCACTTCGGCAAGGTGCAGCAGCGGGTCGAACACCTGCTCGCGCCGGATGATCGCCGACGCGGCGGGGACGACGAACACTCCCGACGCGGTCACCACCGCCAGCCAGTCGGCGCGATCACCGTCGAGCACGTGGCGCGCGGTACCGGTGAGCACCCAGCTGTTGCCGTCGTGATGCACCCCGACACCCTCGTAGATCGCCGCCCCCGCGGCGCCGGCCGACTCGAATCCCGCTGCCAGCGGAGCGAACTGCGTCGCTGTCGCGAGAAAGGGCGTGGGATCGGTATGCCTGCCCAATTCCTCGAGCACGATCCCCAACTCCACCGCCGCGGCGGGATCGGTCAGCTCCCCCCATCCCTGCTCGGCGTAGACCCGCCACAACGCTTCGGTCGAGGCGCCCTTGTCCGCGACTTCTCGGATCAGTGCGGCCGGACAGTGCCGGGTGAGCACCTCGCGGACAGTGTGCTGCCACAGGCGCTGATCGGCGTCGAACTCCAAGAGCATCCGGACTCACCTCCTCGCCTGGTCCGCCACACGATCGTGCGAGAATAGCATTCTCGCCTGAAGAAAGTGAAGCATTCGCAATAGGGAAGCCTAGTGCTCAGAACGACCGAAAACGAACGTTCCTCCGGTACAGTGCGTTCATGTTCTCTTCCGCCGACCCAGGAGTGAGGCACCCGTGAGCAGCCCCGGCGAAGAGCCCGCATGGAAGCAGCGCGCCGTCGAGCGCTCGCTGCGAACCGCGAAGTTGCGAGCCGAAGAGCGCGTGCAACGGTTCCTCGACGCCGCCCAGGCGATCATCGCGGAGAAGGGCACCACCGACTTCACCGTGCAGGAGGTGGTGGACCGGTCGCGCCAGTCGCTGCGCAGCTTCTATCTGCAGTTCGACGGCAAACACGAACTGCTGCTCGCCCTGTTCGAGGACACCCTGGCCCGCACGTCCGAACAGTTGCGGGCCGCCACCGAGGGCAGGACCGATCCGCTGCACAAGCTCCAGGTCGTCGTGGAACTACTCTTCGAGCTGTGCCGACCGGATCCGGCGGCCCAGCGCCCGCTGTTCACCGAGTTCGCCCCCCGATTGCTGGTCTCCCATCCCGCACAGGTGAAGCTCGGCCACGCGCCGATGCTGGCGCTTTTCACCGAACTCATGGACGAGGCCGCCGCGGCCGGGCAGTTGCGCAAAGGCGTGAACACCCGCCGGATGGCCGCGATGGTCATGCAGACGGTCATGTTCACCGCTCAGTCCAACGGCAATCCCGACGAAGAGACCCAGAATCCCATCACCGCCACCGAGGTCTGGAACTTCTGCGCGCACGGGTTCACACCGGATCGGTAATAGCATTCTCGTGTGCGAGAATATGACCTACACTCGGATCATGTCCGACCTGTGGAGTGATCTCGTCGAGTGCCTCGACATCACGCGAATCGCCTCCCCCGACAAGTCCGGCGACGACGTCGAGACAGTGTTCGAGGGACGCAATCAACAACTCACCTATCACCGCGTGTTCGGCGGCCAGATCCTCGGCCAGTTCGTCCGCGCGGCGTCGGCGAGCTTTCCCGACAAGCAGGTGAAGTCGCTGCACGCGCTCTTCCCGCGTGAAGGTCGCTCCGACGAGCCGATCCGCTACCGAGTGCGCCGCCACCACGCCGGCCGCACCTTCGCCTCGGCCGCCATCGTCGCCGAGCAGGCCTCCGGCGTGATCGCCACCGCGTCCATCTCTCTGCACGCCCCCGAGGACGGGCCGCAGCGCCAGACCACCGAGCCGGTGCCCACCCTGCCCGGGGCCGAGCACAAGGCCGACTGGGACCTGCTGCCGTGGGAGATCCGCGCCACCCGCGAGATCGACGAGAAAGGCAGCAGTGCACCGGAATTCGAGTTCTGGATGCGCACCCCCACCGTCGTCCCGGCACTCGCACAGGCCCTCGCGTCCTACGCCACCGACCTCACCCTCATCGGCACCGCACTGCTTCCCCAGGAGGGCTTCTCCCAGAGCGGCAACGGCACCGCCTTCCTCTCCGCGGTCACCTCGCACACGCTGTGGTTCCACCGCGAATTCCGCACCGACGACTGGCTGCTGCTGCGTCAGCACAGCCCGATTCTCGCTCACGGGCGCAGTTTCGGGCGCGGCGATATCCTCACCGAAGCCGGCGACCTCGTCGCGTCCTACGCCCAGGAGGCGCTGGTCCGCCTGCCGTGACCTGCGGGGTCGTCAAGGGGAAATCTGGCGGTACCGAGCGTCTCGAAACGGCTCGCGCCTCAGCTACCGCGAGGTTCGGCCGGACCGCCCAGTGCCCAGCTCCGATCCTTGGTGATCTGGCGGCTCATCGCCCGCGCCATGCGCGACGCCTGGAGTACCGCGCGGGCGGCGAACGGTCCGGCATATCGCTCGTCGACGACCTCGGTCCACAGGGCCAGCCAGCGCTGGAAGTGCGCGACGGTGAGCGGATGCCGCTGGTGCAGGCGGGTGTGGACGGCGAGCGCGCTGCCACGGTAGGTCTTGGTGCCGAACAACACCGTTTCCCAGAAATCGCACATCACCGGCAGGTGGGACTCCAGTCCCTTCTCGCGAAGCTCGGTGAACGGCTCGACCAGTTCTTCATCGATCAGCGCCCGGGAGTAGAAAGCGCGCAACAGTGCTTCGATGTCGGCGCGGGTGGTGAGATCGCCGCGCTCCGCCTGCACTGTCATGAGCTCCTCCTCGACCCGCCGAGTGCGTGGCCCAGGGTCACGGTGCCGGCGCGGTGGACCTACTACCGATGGTAGTCCGAGACCACTTCGACACCACGCTCACCTGCTCGGCGGCGGGTTGGTTGCCGTATCGAGACTACGGTGAGCCGGTGTCGACAGCAGCGTGTCGGCAGCGGAATAGGCATCCAGGGCCCCGGCGCCGACCGCATCGGCCAGACGGTCGAGGGCGCTGTGCCCGCGCAGCCGGCTCTGGGCGAGCGAGAGGATCTGGACGCGGGCGCGGGCCGTGCGCCGATCGCGGGTCTCGGCGCGGCGGTGGGCATCGATGGCGGTGATCAGCTCGGGGATGCCGACGCCCCGGTCGGCGATCAGGGTGAGGATCGGGACGGACGCTTCCGCGCGCAGGTCGCGGACCGTCTGCTGGGCGCCGTCGCGGTCGGCCTTGTTGACCACGAGGATGTCGGCGACCTCGAGCAGACCGGCCTTGGCTGCCTGAACGGCGTCTCCCGCACCGGGATTCAGGACGACCAGCGTGGGATCGGCGACGGCCGCGATCTCGATCTCGGATTGGCCGACGCCGACGGTCTCGAGCAGCACCACCTCGTAGCCCACCGCGGCGAGCAGATCGAGGGCCGCGGGCACCGCTTCGGAAAGTCCACCGAGGTGACCGCGGGCGGCCAGAGAACGGATGAAGACGCCCGGATCGTCGATGTGCCGATCCATCCTGATGCGGTCCCCCAGCAGGGCGCCCCCACTGTAGGGCGAGGACGGGTCAACGGCCAGCACGGCCACGCGCAGAGCCTGTTCCCGGTATGCGCTCACCAATGCCGAGATGGTGGTCGACTTTCCCGCTCCCGGTGGTCCCGTGACGCCGATGACCAGCGCCGAGGCGGACTCGCCGCGCAGCGCGGCGCGCACCGACGCCCTGGCCGGGCCTTCGACCCCGGTGAGTAGCCGCCCCAGCGCACGCGGCGATCCCGCCCTGGCCCGCGCAAGCAGATCAGCGACTCCGTCGCCGTCCGGCTCGCTCACGGCGCGGGGACCTCGATGACCGTGGCCGACCCCATGCCACCGCCCGCGCACAGCGCCGCGACACCCAAACCGCCGCCGCGACGGCGCAATTCGTGCACCAGGGTGACGATCATGCGGGCGCCGGTGGCCGCGACGGGATGGCCCAGCGAGCACCCGCTGCCGCTGACATTGACCCGATCGGCGTCGAGGTCGAGCGCCGCGACGGTCGCCAGCGGGACCGACGCGAACGCCTCGTTGATCTCGATCAGCGAGACATCCGAGAGCGAGACCCCCGCTCTCCGAACGGCTTTGGCGATGGCCTCGATCGGGGCCAGGCCGGTGTCGTGCGGATCGACGCCGACACTGGCCCAGCCGCGAATGACGCCGAGGGCGGGCAACCCGAGGCGGTCACTGGCGATAGCCAGTGCCGCCGCGCCGTCGTTGGCGCCGGAGGCATTGCCCGCGGTGATGGAAAAGCCTTCGATCTCGGGGTGCAGCACCTTCAGCGAGGCCAGTCGCTCGAGGCTGGTGTCGCGCCGGGGATGCTCATCGGTGTCGAACAGGCCGTGCCGGGTCCGGATCGGGACGATCTCTTCCTTGAAGCGCCCCTCGTCGATGGCGGCGATCGCATTGCGATGCGAGCGAAGCGCCCAGGCGTCCATCTCCTCGCGGGAGATGCCCGCCTTGACCGCGGCGTTCCAGCCGACAGTGATCGACATGTCCATGGCGGGCGCGTCCGGGCGGTCCGGGTGGCTCGGCGAGACCCACGGGTCGGCCCACGTGTCCTCACCGGTCTTGAAACGAGCGCGAGGCGCGGTCGAATCGGAGTTCACGCCACCGGCGATGACGAGTTCGTCCATACCGGCGCGGATCGAGGCAGCCGCGGTCTGCACGGCCGACATCCCCGCCGCGCAGTGCCGGTTCTGCGCCAGCCCGGGCACGGTGGTCAGTCCCGCGGTGATCGCACCGTGGCGGGCGAGCACGCCGCCGCCGTAGCGGCCTTCGCCCAGCACCACATCGTCGATCAGGTCCGGATCGAGCCCATCGGCGGCGGCTCCCACGATATGACGGGCCAGTTCGAAAGCGTCGGTATCGCGCAGCGTTCCTTTCCTGGCGGTTCCGATCGGGGTCCGCGTCGCGGACACGATGACGGCCTCAGGCATGGTGACACTCCAATCACGTATGAGAATATGATTCTCTCAACACGAGAGTTCAGTTTCAAGAGAGAGGGTCGCGACATGCAGATCAGTGGAAGTTCAGCCCTGGTGGTCGGCGGCACGGGGGGCCTCGGCGAAGCCACCACGCGCAGGCTGGTCGCCGCGGGCGCGAAGGTCGTGGTCGCGGATGTGGCCGACGAGAAGGGCCGCGAGTTGGAGAAAGAACTCGGCATCCGCTACGTGCACACCGACGCCACCGACGAGAACTCGGTGAACGCCGCCATCGCCGAAGCACGAGTTCTCGGCCCGCTGCGCATCTCGGTCGATACCCACGGCGGCCCCGCCCAGGGCGGCAGGCTGGTCGGCAAGGACGGAAAACCGCTGGCGCTGGCGGGTTTCCGGACGACCATCGAGTACTACCTCACCGCGGTCTTCAACGTCCTGCGCCTGTCGGCGGCCGCCATCGCCGAATCCGAGCCGCTCGAGGAAGGCGGCCGCGGAGTCATCGTCAACACCGCGTCCATCGCCGCCTTCGAAGGCCAGATCGGCCAGCTGCCCTACGCGGCGGCCAAGGGCGGCGTGGTCGGCATGACCCTGGTCGCCGCCCGCGACCTGTCGCCTCTGGGCATCCGCGTGGTCACCATCGCGCCCGGCACCGTGAACACCCCCGCCTACGGCAAGGCCGCCGATCAGCTCGAGCAGTACTGGGGACCACAGGTGCCCTTCCCCAAGCGCATGGGCCGGTCCACCGAATACGCCCAGCTCGCCCAGTCGATCATCGAGAACGACTACCTCAACGGCGAGGTGATCCGCCTCGACGGCGCGCTGCGCTTCGGCCCGAAATAGACTGCGCCCCAATGGCGGTGCGTGGAGAATCGCGAGACGGCAGATCGAGAGCCCGAGCCGGTACACATCGACGGCTGGACCTCCTTCCCGCAGCTTCCGCTGCAGCACGCCGGCGATCCTCCGCCACCGCCGAAGAAGCGGACCGGCCTCATCGCCGGTGCGATCGCGGCCGGCGTCGCGCTGGCCGTCGCGGTCACCGTTTCGGCGACCGCCCTGGTACGCCTGGCCGACAGTGGGACGCGAGAGTCCGACGCGGCGCAGATCGAGGCGACCCTGCGTCAGTTCCTGCAGATGACCAGTTCGGAGGGCCGCTGGAAATCATGCGACGTCGACGGCTGAGCATGGCGCATCGCCGAAGTCGCACGGAATCGTCATGCACGATGCCGTCCAGGCCGCGCCCACTTGCGCGGCCGGCCGGCGCCTGCCGACACAGCGGGCACTGCCCCGGACAGATCTATCACGCAGACGCCGAGACGATCGCTCCATCCAGAGGGGATATACATGTGCGATCGTCTCGCCCGCAAGAGATTGGTCCAGCTCGGCAGGGCTGCGGCTCATTCACGCTTCGCCGTGAGCCGGGCTATGGTCGCCTGGAAATCGGCGGTCCGGAACGACAGATCCTCCGCGGTGTTGGCGTAGTCCAGGGTGGCGAGCACCGCCCGTTCGAGGTGCAGGTTCAGCAGACGTTTGGTGCTCTCCACGGCCTGGCGGGGCAACTCCGCCACCCGTTTGGCGCAGGCCAGCGCCTCCGCGAGGGGATCGGCGACGATGTGGTTGACCAAGCCCATCTCGCGGGCACGTTCGGCGGTGATCTTCGCGCCGGTGAGGGCGTATTCCTTGGCCAGCATGAGACTGGTGTGCAGAGGCCAGGTCAAGGGGCCGCCGTCGGCGGCGACCAGACCGACCTGGACATGCGGATCCTTGAGGTAGGCGCTCTCGGCGATGTAGGCGATGTCGCTGAGAGCGACCAGGCTGCAACCCAATCCGACGGCCGGGCCGTTCACCGCCGCGACCACCGGAATCCGCAGGCGGGCCATACCGAGCACGATGGCACGACCGTGGGCGATGGTCTTGGCGCGCAGCTCCGCGTCGCCTGCCAGTTCGGCGAGATAGGCGAAGTCGCCGCCCGCGCTGAATGCCTTGCCCGCCCCGGTGAGCACCGCCGCGCGCACCTCACGGTCCTCTTCGAGGCGCGGCCAGAGCTGGGCCAGCGCGGTGTGCAGCTCGTCGTTCACCGCATTGAGGGCGTCGGGTCGGTTGAGGGTGATGATGCGGATGGGGCCGTCGGCGCGGACGTCGATGACATCGGGAAGGTCGTACATGGCGGGGCTCCTGACTGGCGGAACTCGGGTCAAGCGCCGAGTTCGAGGATGCGCGAGGCGATGATGTTCTTCTGGATCTGCGAGGTACCGCCCATGACGCTCTGCGCGCGGCTGTAGAAGTAGGCGCCGAGCAGTTCCTCGTCATCGGTGCCGCCGACGGCGAGGGCGGCGTGCCCGACGGATTGATCGACCCAGGTCATGAGAAGTTTGTCGAGGGAGCCGTCGGGGCCGTGGGTGAGGCCGTCGAGTTGCTCGGACAGGCGTCGGCGCACGTGCAGGCGCAGCATCTCGGCCTGCACGGCGGCCCAGCGCAGTTCCTCCGGCGGCGTGTCGCCGGAGCGAGCCGCCAACTGGCGCACCAACTTTCCGTAGCGGGCGGCGTAGCCCAGAGTGCCGGGCTCGCGTTCGTGGCCGACGACGGTCATGGCCAGCTGCCATCCCTCCCCCGGCGCTCCGACCATCTGATCGGCGGGCACGCGGGCGCCGTCGAAGAGCACCTGGCCGAATTCGCGGGTGACGCCGCTGATCATCTGCAGCGGTCGCTGCTGCACCCCTGGCTGCTTCATCGAGATGACGAATGCGGAAATGCCCTTGTGCCGGGCCGCACGAGGGTCGGTGCGGGCCAGCAGCAGGCACCAGTCGGCGACATCGGAGTAGCTGGTCCAGATCTTGTGGCCGTGGATCACGTAGTCGTCCCCGTCGCGCACAGCTGTGGTGCGCAGGGAGGCGAGGTCCGAGCCCGCGCCCGGTTCGCTGAATCCCTGGCACCAGCGCTCGGTTCCGTCGATCATGCCGGGCAGGAATCGGTGCTGCAGTCCTTCGCTGCCGTGCCTGCCCAAGCCGTGCACGAGATAGCCGAGGCTGGGGCGCGGCGGGGCGCCGGCAAGGGCGAGCTCTTCGTCGAGGATCACGTCGTAGACCGGTGGCAGGTCCTGACCGCCGAACTTCACCGGCCACGAGAGGCCGAAGAAGCCCGCCGCGTAGAGGGCACGGTGCCAGTCACCCTGCCGGGCCCAGTATTCGTCGCCGCTGCTCGGATAGTCGGCGGCGTTGTCGGCGAGCCAGGCGCGCAGACGGGCGCGGAACTGCGCCTCGCGGGGTGAATCACGATAGTCCAAGGTCGATCTCCTCCAAGCGAACGGGGAACCACCCGGCCGAGGCGAGCGCTCGGCGCAGGAAGACATGGGCCAGGCACTCCCAGGTATTGCCGATGCCGCCGTGCACCTGGATGGCGTTCTCGCACACGGTGCGGGCGGCGCGGGTGATGTAGAGGTGCGCGATGCGGGCGGCGCGCAGGGCGCCGGCCGGCTCCAGTTCGTCCACGGACCAGGCGGCATGCCGCACGACGCTGATCGAGCCTTCGATCAGAGCCTGGTTCTCGGCCAGCAGGTGCGCGACCGCTTGATAGCCGCCGATCGCACGGCCGTACTGTTCGCGGACTTTCGCGTACTCCACCGCCAGGCGTTGCGCACCGCGCGCCGCACCGAGCTGATCGGCCGCGGTGGCGGTGATCGCCAGGGCATACCAGCGGGCGCCGCGCTCGGCCGATATCTCGCCGAGGATCTCGAAACCTGTGGCCGGTTCGGCATTTCGGCGAGTGAGATCGGCGCCCGGCAACCGATCGCCGACGGGCGCACAGCGCAGCAGGCCGTCGGCTGATTCCAGGGCGCGATCCCGGCCACGACAGTCGACGGCACGACCGTCCACGGCGATGGTCCAGTCGCCGGGTTCACCGCCCGCGCCGAGCAGGTCATCGGCAAGGACCGGGCCGAGGAACGCGACATCCACCAGTCCTCTGCCGAACTCCTCGGCGACCAGGGCCACCTCCACGCCGGACGCACCGTCGGAGCGCAGCAAACGCCAGCCCGCGGTTTCGACGGCCTTGTCCAATCGGGCGACCCGCTGTTCGTCGTCGAGGTCGGCCACCGAGCCGGGGCCGAGTTCGTCGGCCAATCGTGCGGCGGCGTCGCGCAATTGACGCTGTTCAGCGGTCAGACGGACATCCATGACGCTCCTTGAGCACTCGGCGCAGCACCTTGCCCGACGGCAGGCGCGGGATCTCGGGGACGAAGACGATCCGGCGCGGCTTCTTGTAGGTCGCGAGCCGGCTGCCGATCAGCTCGACGAGCTCTGTTTCGGTGACCGGCTCGTCGGCGTGCACGGCGGCGATCACGGCTTCGCCGTCGGCCTCGTCGGGGACGCCGAACACCGCGCAGTCGACTACCCCCGGGTGCCCGTGCAGCACGGCTTCGATCTCGGCGGGCGCGACCTGGAAGCCGCGGACCTTGATCATCTCCTTGGCCCGGTCGGTGAGCCTGATCCAGCCGTCCGTGTCGACATAGCCGACGTCCCCGGTCCGGTACCACCCCTCGTCGAAGGCACCGGCGGTGGCTTCTTCCGGCAGGTAGCCGGACATCAACGAGTCCGCGCGACACTGGATCTCCCCGATCTCGCCGATCTCGAGAACCTGCCCGGAATCCAGATCGACCACTCGCACCTCGACACCCGGCGCCGCTTTGCCGACACTGTCCAGCCGCGCACCCTCGAGCGGGTTGCAGGCGATGACCGGCAGCTCGCTGGCGCCGTAGGCCGGTAGCCACGCGACTCCGGTCCGTCGGGTGACGGTTTCGGCGACGCTGGCCGTCACCGGGGTGGCCCCCCACATGATGTAGCGCAGCGAACTCAGATCGAAGGATTCGAGCTTCGGATGCGAGGCGATGGCCAGCGCGATCGGCGCCACCGCCATCTCGATGGTGATCCGGTCGTCCTGGATACAGGACAGCATGGTGTCGAGATCGAAGCGGCGGTGCAGGCGCATCCACGCCCCGGCGTCGAGTGCGGTGACGATATTGAGCAGGCCGAGGATATGCGACGGTGGCGTGGCGACTTGGATGCGGTCGGCGGCGGTGAGGCCGAGGACCTCGCGCCACTGGTGCACCGCGACGGCCAGCGAACCGTGTGTGTGCCGCACGGCCTTCGGCATACCGGTGGTACCGGAGCTGAACACGAGCACCGCTTCCGCCTCCGGATCGGCCTGCGCGACAGCCGCTTCCAGCGGAGTGATCGGGTCGTCGAGGTGGCGGGTGGGCAGCAACTCGGCCAGCACCGGGTTGTCACCGACGCCGTGGACCGGACCGGTTACCGCCAGCGCGTGCTCGACCTCGGCGGCCTTCCAGGCCGGACTGATGAGCACGACCGCCGCGCCCAGCCGCCAGATCGCCAGCGTGGCGACGACGAACTCGGGCCGGTTCGACGACATCAGCGCCACCCGGTCACCGGATCGCAGGCCGCGAGCGGCGAGGTCGGCGGCCAGTCCCGCGGCCAGCTCGTCGAGTCGGCCGCGGGTGTAGGACCGCTCCTCGAAGACGAGGGCGATGGATTCGCTCCCAGCAGACATTTGAGATGATCCCGTCTCGTGGGTGAGAATGTAATTCTCATTCTACTAGAATATGCATACCAAAGGAGGCGGTCGATGGCGAGTCCCTCGATGTACCAGCGGGCCGGGTTCCAGAAGGCGACCGTGACCCGGATCGTGAAGGAGAGCGTGGACGCGCGAACCTTCGTGCTGCGCCCGCACGAGCAGCCGATCACCTACCGCGCCGGCCAGTTCTGCACCTTCCGTGTCGAAGTCGGAGGGCAGACGCTCTACCGGTCGTACTCGATGTCGAGCGCACCCGAGACCGACTCCGAACTGATGACCACCGTCAAACGCGTTCCGGGCGGGGCGGTGTCGAACTGGATGCACGACAATCTCGCCGAGGGCGACGAGGTGGAGCTCGGCCCCCCGGCGGGGAAGTTCTGCCTGCGCGAAAGCGAGGCGCCGGTGCTCGGGTTCAGCGGTGGCAGCGGGATCACCCCGATCCTGTCGCTGACCAAGTCCGCGCTGGCCACCACCGACCGTCGCGTTCGGCTGCTGTGCGCCGACCGCGACGCGGATTCGGTGATCTTCGGCGAGGCGCTGACAGCGCTGGCCGCCCGCTACCCCGACCGGCTCGAGGTGCACCGCCATCTCGACAGCGCAGGCGGATTCCTGGACGCCGCCGCCATCCGCGCTTTCGTCGGCCCGGACGGGCACGGGGAGGCCTATGTATGCGGGCCGGAAGCGTTCATGGAGATGGTCGAGAACGCCCTGCCGGGTCCGGGGGCGATCTACAGCGAGCGGTTCGGCACCCCGGCACCACCGGTTGTCGCACCGGACGCCCAGTCGGCAACGAATACCGTTACGGCACAGTCCGAGACCGGCACGGTGACGATCCTGCTCAACCGCAAGAAGAAGTCGGTCCCCCGCAGGGACGGCGAGACCTTGCTGGAGAGCGCCCGGCGCGCGGGCCTGGTCCCGCCGTTCTCCTGCGAGGCCGGAAACTGCGCGACCTGCATCGCGAAGGTCACCGACGGGCACGCGACGCTACGTGTCAACGAGGCGCTCACCGACGATGAACTGGAGGAAGGCTACGTCCTGACCTGCCAGGCGATCCCCGACACCGACTCGATTACCGTCGACTACGAGTGAGACCGGCAGGCGGCGAAGATGTTCGCCGCCCACCTGCACCCTCCCACCCCGACCGAACAGCCGACCGGGTCACGGAGTTCGACCGCTTCTTCGCCGGGCCGGCGCGCGCCGCACACCGGCCTCGATCGCCCCGGCTCGCTGCCGACCTGGGCAGATCACACCGCCCCGTGCTCCCCCAGCCTCGGTGGCGGGCGGTATCGAGGCCGGTAGCCCTCGATCCGAATCGGGCTGCCGACGAGCCGGTGCTCCCCCGCCCGGACGACCACTTCGGGACTGGCATCGAGCGCTTCGGGGAGTTCGCGCACGGCAGCGGCCGGGATGCCGAGCGGGCGTAGCCGGGCCTCCCAGCCCTTCGCGGTGTCGGTCGACAAGGCGGCGGCTACCGCTTCCAGCACTTCCTCCCGCCGCGTCACTCGCTCGGCCATCGTCGGGTAGCCATCGATTCCGGCCTCCCGGGCAAAGGCCTTCCAGAACCCGTCGTGGGTGACGAAGAGCGCCAGGTGGCCTTCGGAAGTCGGGAAAATCTGCGCGGGAACGTAATACGAATGTGCGCCGAACGGTCGGCGCTGCGGCCGCGTCCCCGATCCGAGGTAGGCCGCCGCGTGGTAGTTCAGCTGCGACAGCATGACCTCGTAGAGCGAGACGTCGATCTGTCCGCCCCGGCCGGAGACGATTTGTGCCAACAGTCCCAGCGCCGCCGTGAGGCCGGTCGAATTGTCGGCCGAGGAGTAGCCGGGCAGCGTCGGCGGACCGTCCGGGTCGCCGGTGAGTGCGGCGATGCCGGTGGCGGCCTGGATGACGTAGTCGAAGGCGGGATCGTCGCCGCCGTGCAGGCCGTAGCCGGTGATGGCCACGCAGACGATCCGGTCGTTGTAGCGGCGCAGGCTGTCGTAGGTGAGGCCGAGGCGGTGGATCGCGGAGGGTTTCAGATTGACCAGCAGCGCATGGGATTCGGCGGCCAACTCGGCGAGTTCCGCCTGGCCGCGTTCGGTGCCGAGTTCGAGGCGGATGCTCCGTTTACCCCGGTTCAGGCTGGCGAAGTAGCTGTCGCTCACCTGACGGGAGATATCCCCGCCCGGCGGCTCGAGCTTGGTGACCTCGGCGCCGAGATCGGCCAGCATCATCGTCGCATAGGGACCGGCGAGCATGGTGCCGACCTCGAGTATCCGGATACCCGCCAGCGGGCCCTGCTCATTTCGGCTCATCGGGCTCCCACTTCCCCGCACGCCATCGCACGCCGTCGCAGGGCCTCGAAATAGCTTGTGCCCTAGCATCACTCGACTGAATGCCGCGCTCGGAACGCAGGCGCCGGGAGCACCATGTGTGCGCCTGCGCCTGCCGGTCACTCATCGCAGCGCCCCGGCGATGTCGGCGATCATCTGGCGGGTGCGGCGCTTGGAGGCGACCAACTCCTCGCGGGTATCGCCGATGGGCAGCAGCCGCACCGACAGATCCGTCGCGCCCGCATCGGCGTAGCGACGCAGGCCGGCGACGATGGCCTCCTCGTCACCGGCGATGCACAGATCGCCGATATCGCGAGCCGAGCCCTGTTCCAGCAGCCGCTGGTAGTTCGGCGAGACCTCCGCCTCGCCCAGGATGCGGTTCGCGCGCGCCTTCGCCTCGTCCACTTCGCCCGGCGCGCACAGGCATACCGGCAGTCCGGCGACGATGCGCGGCGCGGGGCGGCCCGCGTCGGCGGCGGCCTTGGTGATCTTGGGAACGACGTGCTCGGAGACGGCCTTCTCGTCGGCCATCCACAGCACGGTGCCGTCGGTCTGTTCACCCGCGATGCGCAGCATGACCGGACCGAGCGCCGCGACCAGCACCGGCAGCGGGGCGACCGGGCCGAGGTCGAGCGGATTGTGGACGGTGAAGGTGTCGTTGTCCACGTCGACCGGGCCGGGTCCGCGCAGGGCGGCGGCGAGCACCTCGAGGTAGTCGCGGGTGTAGGCGGCGGGGCGGTCGTAGGGCAGGCCGAGCATGTCACGCACGATCCAGTGGTGCGAGGGGCCGACGCCGAGCGCGAGCCTGCCGCCCGCCGCCGCGTGCACCGACAGCGCCTGGCGCGCGAGGGCGATGGGATGCTGGGCCTGCAACGGGACCACAGCCGTGCCCAACTCGATGCGGCCGGTGCGCAAGCCCATCGCCGCGATGGTGGTGAGGGCGTCGAAGTCGGTGGGGATCTGCGGAATCCAGGCGGTGTCCAGCCCCGCCGATTCCGCCCACTCGATATCGCGCAGCATCCGGTCGAGCTTGCGACCGGAGTCGCCCTTCTCGGGCCCGATCATCACACCGATACGCACTGTTCCTCCAAGCTGTCCGGCGCGGAGCCGGACCATCGGGTTGCGGAATCCGCCGTGCGGCCGTGTGCCGCGGCCACACGGACCACCGCTGTTTCGTCGGTCACCGTTTGCCGGTCGGCCGGCCCCTGCCTGCCGAGGACCGGAACCGCCGAGCACTGCCGCGCACCGACCGGGATGGATGGCCGGTGCCACACAACGTGACCGCGCCGCACAGTCGTCACGGAGGCCGGCAGCTAGGTGGCCACCGATTCGGTGAGCGCCCGAATCTCCTCGACCAAGGTCTCCAGCGCCGTCCCGGTCGGAAACACCGCCGCCGCACCGGCTTCCAGCAGCACCGGCACGTCCGCGCGCGGGATCGTGCCGCCGACGACCACGGCGATATCGGCGGCATCGGCCGCCTTCAGCGCGTCGATCACCCGCCGGGTCAGCGCCACGTGCGCACCGGACAGAATGCTCAGCCCGACCACAGCGACGTCCTCCTGCACCGCGATGGCGACGATCTCCTCCACCTTCTTGCGGATGCCGGTGTAGATCACCTCGAACCCGGCGTCGCGCAGGGTGCGGGCGACGATCTTGGCGCCGCGATCGTGACCGTCGAGGCCGGGCTTGGCGACCAGCACGCGGGCCGGCATCAGAACACCACCGGCTGCTGGAACTCGCCCCACACCGACTTCAGCGCGGACGTCATCTCCCCCACCGTGCAATAGGCGTTGGCACAGGCGATCAGATGGTGCATGAGGTTGTCCTCTCCCTCCGCCGCCCGCGAGAGCGCCGCGAGCGTGTCGCGCACGGCGGCGGGATCGCGTTCGGCCTTGACGCGGGCCAGTCGTTTCAGCTGCCGTTCTCTGCCGTCGGCGTCGAGCGCGTAGGTGCCGATATCGGGGGCGGGTTCGTCGGTGACGAACTTGTTCACCCCCACCACCGGCCGCTCCCCCGACTCCACCGCATGGTGCAGGTCGAAGGCGGCATCGGCGATGAGGCCCTGCAGATACCCGTCCTCGATGCAGCGGACCATGCCGCCGCGCTGTTCGAGATCGCTCATGATCTCGACGATGCGCTTCTCGGTCTCGTCGGTGAGCGCCTCGACGAAGTAGGAGCCGCCCAGCGGATCGGCCACCCGGGTCACGCCGGTCTCGTAGGCGAGGATCTGCTGGGTGCGCAGCGCCATGGTCGCCGATTCCTCGCTGGGCAGCGCGAACGGCTCGTCCCAGGCCGCGGTGAACATCGACTGCACGCCGCCGAGCACCGCCGCCATCGCCTCGTAGGCGATGCGCACCAGATTGTTCTGCGCCTGCGGGGCATACAGCGAGGCGCCGCCCGCGACGCAGCCGAAGCGGAACATCGCGGCCTTGTCACTGCTCGCGCCGTAGCGTTCGCGCACGATGGTGGCCCAGCGTCGCCTGCCCGCACGATATTTGGCGATCTCCTCGAAGAAGTCGCCGTGGGTGTAGAAGAAGAACGAGATCTGCGGGGCGAATCGGTCGATGGTCATGCGACCGCGCTCCACCAGGGTGTCGCAGTAGGTGACGCCGTCGGCGAGAGTGAAAGCCATCTCCTGCACCGCGTTGGCACCCGCGTCGCGGAAGTGCGCGCCCGCCACCGAGATCGCGTTGAAACGGGGCACCTCGGCGGCGCAGAACTCGATGGTGTCGGCGATCAGGCGCAGCGAGGGCTGCGGCGGCCAGATCCAGGTGCCGCGCGAGGCGTATTCCTTGAGGATGTCGTTCTGGATCGTGCCGGTGAGCTTCGCCCTGGGCACGCCCTTCTTCTCCGCGGCGGCGACGTAGAGCGCCAGCAGGATCGCGGCCGTGCCGTTGATGGTGAAGCTGGTGCTGATCTTGTCGAGCGGAATCCCGTCGAAGAGCACCTCGGCGTCGGCCAGGGTGTCGACGGCGACGCCGACCCGGCCGACCTCCTCGCTCACCTCGGGATCGTCGGAGTCGTAACCGCATTGGGTCGGCAGGTCGAGCGCGACCGAGAGCCCGGTGCCGCCCTGGTCCAGCAGATACCGGTAGCGACGGTTGGACTCCTCGGCGGTGCCGAACCCCGAGTACTGCCGGAAGGTCCACAGCCGGCCGCGGTAACCGGTCGGGAAGTTGCCCCGGGTGAAGGGGTAACTGCCCGGCGGGGGCGGATCCGTTCGCCTCGTCTCCGGCCCGTAGCTCGGCTCCAACGGGATGCCGGACGAGGTCTGCACTTGGTCGTTCATCACTTGAATACGTTACTTGCAGAAAATGAGAATGCCAATACCATTCTAGGCGAACGCATAATCGAAAGGGCCGCGACCAGCGGGGAACGGACGGCGCATGACGAGCAGACCGCCCTATCGGGTCGTCCAGTGGGCCACCGGCACCATCGGCAGGCGATCTCTGCGCGCGATCGTCGACCATCCGGGGATGACCCTCGCCGGCGTCTACGTGCACTCGCCGGACAAGTCGGGCCGGGACGCGGGCGAGCTCTGCGGAATCGATCCGCTCGGCGTGACCGCCACGACCGATATCGACGAGATCATCGCCTCGCGCGCCGACTGTGTCCTCTACATGCCGATCGCCTTCGACGCCGACGAGGTCTGCCGCCTGCTCGCCGCAGGACTGAACGTGGTCACCACCTGCGGCCGCTTCCACCACCCCGACAGCACGGACCCCGAGCTGCGCGAACGCGTCGCCGCCGCCTGCGCCGAGGGCGGCGCCTCCATCCACAGCACCGGCAGCAGCCCGGGTTTCGCCACCGAGGCGGTCCCGCTGGCGCTGCTCTCACTCCAACGCGAGCTGACCGCCCTGACGATCGACGAATACGCCGACCTGTCCCGCCGCCCCTCGCCGGAACTGCTGTTCGACATCATGGGATTCGGCCGCGCGGCCGAGACCGCCGACCCGCACCGGGCCGCATACCTGCGCGAGAGCTTCGGCCCGTCGCTGCGACTGGTCGCCGAGGCGATCGGCCTCCCACTCGACGACCTGACCGCCCGTGCCGAGCTGGCCTGCGCGCGCAGCGACATCGAGATCGCCGCGGGCCCGATTCGCGCGAGAACCGTCGCCGCCCAGCGCATCACCGTAACCGGAATCCGGGAAGGCGCCGCACTGTTGACCTTCCGCGCGACCTGGTACTGCACCGCCGACCTCGATGCCGACTGGCACGTCGGCGACACCGGCTGGCACTTGTCGGTCGCGGGTGACGCCCCGCTCGAGGTCGACATCCGCCTGGCGGTCGAGCTCGAGCGGATGGCCGAGGTGTCCCCCGGCTATACCGCCCACCGCGCGGTCAATGCCGTGCCCGCTGTCTACGCCGCCGAACCGGGCATCCGCAGTTCCGCCCAGCTTCCGCAGATCATCGCGGACCTTCGACCGTGACGACCTGATCCGCTATCGTCTATACCATGAGCGAGAGTGTGATTCTCTTTCTGAAAGATTGACAATTTCGCGAGACTGCCGATCTCACGTCCGTCCGACGCCCATGTACGCGAGGAGTCACATGAACACCGACGACCTGATCCTGGTGAGCATCGATGACCATGTCGTCGAGCCGCTCGACATGTTCGACGGTCACGTCCCGAAGAAATGGGCCGATCTGGCCCCGAAGGTCGTCGTCGACGATCAGGGCATCGACCGATGGATCTACCGCGACCGCCCGACCGGCGTCGCGGGCCTCAATGCCGTGGTCACCTGGCCGGCCGAGGAGTGGGGCCGCGATCCGGCCGGCTACGCCGAAATGCGTCCCGCGGTCTACAACGTGCACGACCGGGTGCGCGACATGGACGCCAACGGCGTGCTGGCCTCCATGTGCTTCCCGACGTTCACCGGGTTCAGCGCCGGACATCTCGCGCACCGCAAGGACGAGATCACCGTCGCGATGATCCAGGCCTACAACGACTGGCACATCGAGGACTGGGCGGGCGCCTACCCGGGCCGGTTCATCCCGATCGCGATTCTGCCGCTGTGGGATCCCCAGCTGGCCGTCGCCGAGATCGCCCGGGTCGCGGCCAAGGGTTGTCATTCGGTCACGATGCCGGAGCTGCCGCATATCGACGGGCTGCCCAGCTATCACGACATCGAATACTGGGCACCGGTATTCGAAGCGCTGTGCGAGCACAACACCGTGATGAACCTGCACATCGGCCAGGGTTTCGGCGTGCTGCGGCTGGCCCCGGACGCCCCGATCGACAATCTCATGGTGCTCGCCCCCAGCATCTCGCTGATCGCCGCGCAGGATCTGCTGTGGGGACCCGCCTTCCGCGCCTACCCGAAACTCAAGGTCGCCCTCTCCGAAGGCGGCGTCGGCTGGATCCCGTTCTTCCTGGACCGCTCCGACCGGCATTACACCAATCAGCGCTGGCTGCGCCGGGACTTCGGCGGCAAGCTGCCCAGCGAGGTGTTCCGCGAGCACGTCCTGGCCTGCTACGTCACCGATCGGACGGCGCTGAAGTTCCGCCACGACATCGGCATCGACAACATCGCCTGGGAGTGCGACTACCCGCACTCGGACTCGATCTGGCCCAACGCGCCGGAATTCGTGCTCGAGGAATTGAACGCCGCCGGGGCCACCGACGACGAGATCCACAAGATCACCTGGGAGAACGCCACCCGCTGGTTCGACTGGGATCCGTTCCGGCACATCCCCCGTGAGCAGGCGACCGTCGGCGCGCTGCGCGCCACGGCGACCGATGTGGACATCTCCACCACCTCGCGCAAGGAGTACGCCGCCGCCTACGCCAAGCGCGCCGGCTGACCTCTGCACGCGAAGCAGGCCGCGACCTCACCGGTCGCGGCCTGCTTCGCGTCATGGCCCTTCGCGCGGCGGCTTGCTCACGTGTCGACCTGTTCGTGGGGCGGACCTGTCCGCAGGGTGGTGTGGGCTGTGGGCCCGTCGTGTCGTCGGGCCCACCGTCGCGGCGAGGGCCGGCCTCAGGACACCGCGCCGGCCACCTTCAACTCCACGATCCGGTCCCAGCTCAACCCCAGTTCGAGCAGCACCTCGTCGGTTTGCTCGGCGAATCCCGGCGCGGGCCGCAGATCCGGTGCCGTGACGTCGAATTGGACCGGATTGGCCACGAGCTCGAGTTCGCCCGCCTGCCGCAGATATTCGTTGGCCCTGATCTGCGGATCACCGAGCACCTGCTCGGAGTCCTGCACCGGCGCCCACGGTCCCGACAGCGTCGCCAGACGCTCGGTCCATTCCGCGAGCGTGCGGCGCGCGATCTCGGCGCGCAGGATCTCCACGGCCTCGGCGGTGTGCTCGGCAATGCTCGCGGCATCGGCGAAGCGCGGGTCGTCGGCCAGTTCCGGCCGGTCGATGTGGTTGCACACGTCGGCCCAGAACTTGCCCGGCTGCAGCATGACGAACGAGAGGTAGCGTCCGTCGGCGGTCGCATACAGACCCGACAGCGGATTCGTGGGAGCGCCGTGCGCGCCCGGCTTCGGCGCGATCATCGGCTTCTTGCCGTGCGCGGAGAGCGCGACCGTGTGACCCATCGACCACAAACCGCTGCCGAGCAACGAGACATCCACGACCGAGGGTTTTCCGGTGCGCTCGCGCTTGAGCAGTGCGGCGGCGATGCCCCCGGCCAGGTTCGTGCCGGAGATGGTGTCGCCGAAGGCCGGACCCGGCGGCTGGATCATGCCCTCGACGCCGGGGGCGGTGATCGTGGCGGCGATCCCGCCCCGGCACCAGAAGGCGGTCATGTCGTAACCGCCCCGATCGGATTCGACGCCGCGCGGGCCCAGCGCGCTGCCGCGGGCGTAGACGATCGACGGGTTCACCGCGCGGATGTCGTCGACGTCGATGCCGAATCTGGCGCGCGCCTGCGGCAGGAAGCTGGTCAGGAAGACATCCGCGCCGCGGGCGAGATCATGGATCACCGCGCGACCTTCCGGTGTCGACATGTCGACCCCGATGCTGCGCTTGCCCCGGTTCGCGTGTTCCACATTGGGATTCGGGTCGTTCTCGACGACGAACTGGCCCACCCGGCGCAGCCCGCGCTGCGGATCGCCGGTCACCGCGTGCTCGACCTTGATCACATCGGCGCCCCAATCGGCCAGCACCGCGCCCGCCGACGGGACGAACCCGTACATGGCCACTTCGAGCACGCGGATTCCCGCGAGCGGGCCGTGGGCCTCCGCTGTCTCAGTCATCTATCGTCTCCGTCATTCGAGGTCGGACATGCTCTTGTCGACGTCGGCCAGCGTGGTCGGCTTGCCGTAGTCGACGGCGTAGCGGTAGGGGGTGAAGCCGCAGCGGAAGACGCCCGTGTCGGGCCGGAAGTCGGCGGCCTTCCACCCGTCCGGCGTCGCCTGTTGGACGTTGAAGCAGCGCGGCTGATCCGAGCGCGGCTTGCTCAGATCGACCGGAGCCTGCAGACCGCCACCGGTCCATGCGGTCTCCCTGCTCGCGGTTTCGAATACGCAGCGCCTGGTCAGCTCATCGCCGCAGGCGGTCGCCGCCTCGGCGAACAGCAGCCAGGCCGGGAAGGCGCGCAGCACCTGGTAGGTGATGGGGCTGTCGGGCGCGTACTGCTCGAACATGTCCCGCAACTGGGCGACCGCGGGGACCTGGTCGGCGGCGTCGAGCGGAGCCGTGCCCGCGAGGTCGGCGAAGTTGTTCTGCGCGGACAGCGAGGGGCCGGCGCCGTCGAGGAAGGCCAGCTTGTAGGAATTGGAGTTGGCGTCGATCCAGTCCAGCTCGTAGTTCAGGCTGGTCAGAGCTTCCTCGAGCTTGGTGAGGGCGCGGTGCTCGCCCAGGAAGATCAGCCCGCGTACGCCGTTGCTCTTGATCGCCTGCGCGTAGGGGGTCCAATCCGCGAGCCCGCCGAGCGGATACAAGCCGCTGTAGGCGAAGTTCGCGCCGGAGGCGGTCAGCGCTTCGGTCAGTTTGTCGCCCATCACCTTGGTGATCGGGGAGTCACCGGTGAGCAGCCCGATCTTGCCCTTCGACTCCGGATAGGCCTCGGTGGTGAGCCAGTCGTAGAACCCGGTGTAGGGGTTCACGTCCTCCGACAACGAGGAGCCGCCGCCCAGTTGCAGATCCGAGCCGGTGTTCGCCGTCTGGGTGACCTGCGCGGGGAATTCCGGCAGCAGGCACTTCAAGCGGTCCTTGACGCCGAGCCCGTCCAGCGCGGCCGCGCCGCCGACGAGGAAGAAGTCCTCCCGGCAGGCTTCGAGCATGCGCTGACGCACCTCGGTGAGCCTGGTGTCGCGCAGATTCGTCACCAACTCCCGGCCGTTGATGCCACCGGCGGCATTGCACCACTCGACGAAAACCTTTGCGGCATCGGCGATATCGGGATCCTTGGTGTATCCGATATCGGAGAAGAGCCCGACCTCGATCTGCGTGGCGCTCACGCCCTGCGCCGAGGCCGACGAGGCGTCACCCGGTCCGCATACGCCCTGCAGATCACCGAAGTCGCCGGAGGACGCGGCGACCGAGGGCGCGGACTCCTCGCCCGCGCCGGCTTCGCGACCGCAGCCGGCCGCGGTCAGTGCGACCGCCAGCAGCACGACGGCCACTTTCCAGATCGCGCGATATCGGCGCCGGCCGGCCCGAGCGACAGCGGGCCGCGCCGCGCGGAATCGTGGAGTGCGCATGGAACGTCCTAGTTTTCGAGACGGAAGCGACCCGGCCCGGCAACCCCCTCCGGGGCCGGTGCCTGGTTGGAGAATATCATTCTCCTCTAGCGAGGATGCCGCTTTTGAAACGGCAACGACCGGCGGGCCCGCATCCCTTGTGATATGGGGTTATCCGGTACAGTGCAGTCATGTTCTCTTCACATCACCGGGGCTGGAGGCGCCCGTGACCAGCCCGAGCGAGCAGCCGGCCTGGAAAGAGCGCGCCGTCGAGCGTTCCCTGCGCACCGCCAAGCTTCGCGCCGAACAGCGCGTCCAGCGGTTCCTCGACGCGGCCCAGGCGATCATCACGGAGAAGGGCAGCACGGATTTCACCGTGCAGGAGGTCGTCGACCGCTCCCGGCAGTCACTGCGCAGCTTCTACCTGCAGTTCGACGGTAAACACGAGCTGCTGCTCGCGTTGTTCGAGGATGCGCTCGGCCGCACGGCAGACCAGTTGCGCGCCGCCGCCGACGGCGAGACCGAGCCGCTGGACAAACTGCGGGTCACCGTGGAGTTGCTGTTCGAGTTGTGCAGGCCCGATCCCGGCGCACACCGTCCGCTGTTCACCGATTTCGCCCCGCAGTTGCTGGTGAGCCATCCCAGCCAGGTGAAGGTGGCACACGCGCCGATGCTGGCGCTGTTCACCGAACTGATGGAAGAGGCCGCCGAGGCGGGCGCGCTGCGAGCCGGCATCGATCCGCGCCGGGTGGCCGCGATGGTCATCCAGACGGTCATGTTCACCGCTCAGTCGGCAACCGGTGAACAGGATCAGCGGCCGATCACCGCCGCGGAGATCTGGGATTTCTGCGCACACGGCTTCACCTCCGGCGAATGAGCCACTGAAGCGAGTCGGATTGCGGGGCAAGTCGTTTCGAGCCTGCCCCGCCCGCATCGGCGAATCACCCGACCGGTAGCAGGTCGGCGGCGACCTGAGGGACGAGGGTGGCTCCGCTGCGGAAGGTCTCCGTCGCGCCGACCGCGACCGAGGAGGCAGCCGCCGCGCACAGTGCCTGCGCCTTGAACGCCTGCGCCGCCATGCTGAGCCGGTGCAGCACGGGATCCACCCGATGCTCGGGCGGGGACGACCAGTCCTCGCCCCACACCACGACTTCGACCCCGCCGTCACGCAGGGCCTTGAGCACGCCGCGATGCGCCCGCGAATCCCGTTGACACACCGCGCTGGCGATGCCGAGCGCATCCGGTCTGCGACCCTGCCCGCTCGCGGAGAGCACCGACTCCAAGTCGGCCACTTCCGCGCCGAGAATGCGCAGGGGGCGGGAGTCGGCGAGGTCGGCGACGAGGACGGTCACCTCCCAGCCGGCGATCGCACGGTCGAACAGCCATCCGCCCGCGTGCTCGACGACATCGACGATGCTGGTTCCGACGATGTCGAGCCGGTAGCGGGTCGTTCCGTGACCGGAGCGAAGTCCCGGGCCAGTGCCCGAGTGTATTCCTCGAACACCTTCGCCAGCGGGATCGAATGATCGAGCAGCCATGAGATCTCCATTCCGTTGATGAACGCAACGATTTCGACGGCCCGGACATCGGCATCCATATCGGCCCGGTAGTGGCCGAGCTCCTGGTTGTGCCTGATGATCGCGGCCACGATGCCGACGGCGAGTTTCCATCTGTCGAGCAGCCGGTCGTGCAGCGGCGCTTCGGGTTGCAGGTTCTCCACGAGCATCACGACGAAGGTGCCGACCAGCTCGGGTGAGCGCTGGATGCGTTCGGCGACGCGGCCGATCTCGACGAACAGGTCGCCGGTGAGGTCGGCCTGGGACAGATCGTCGGCGTCCTTGGCGTCGAGGACAGCATGCAGCAATTGGTCTTTGGAGGGGAAGTGGTGCAGCAGACCGGCCGGACTGACGCCGGCTTCTCGCGCGACCATCGCGACAGTGGTGTTACGCCAGCCGTTGCGGGTGAGCAGCCGCTGCGCGACGGTCAGGATGCGCTGCCGGCGATCCTCGCCTTTGGCGAGTAGTGAGGCATAGGGGCGGGGAGCTGTCACGCGGAAACACCTGTCGGCTGGAAACCTAGTGAACACACAGTAGGTTGGTTCGCGACTTGTGACAAGGGTCTCACCGCGTGGCGAAAAGGTCACTTCCGCGCGTGTCGTAGAACCCTTGTGATCGATCACTAGGAGAACATCATTCTCAGGCTCCCAGCTGCCCTTTGATGGACCGTGACGCATTGCGTCCGAATGCGCGCTTCTCCTATTGTGATAATCTCATTACCGCACTGCTCGGCCCCGCCGACCGGTGCCTCGACCACACCCGAATTCCCCACGGAGGGTCATGATGTCGGTTCCGACCAGCAGTGCTTCCCTGTATCCGCCCGGTGGTTTCGGCCCGCCGAAGGACCGGCGAGGTCACGCGGAGGGCAGCCTCGGTCTGCCCGCGGGCACCGACGTGTTCTCGGCCGACAATCACATCTCCCTGGCGCACGACATCTTCTTCGAACGCTTCCCGGACAGCCTCAAGGACCGGGCGCCGCGGGTCTGGTACGAGGACGGCGCGTTCCAGCTCGGCCGCAAGGGAAAGTCGTTCCTGCCCGGCGATTTCAGCCACGTCCTGATGCAGTACGACCCGCTGGACGGCTCGGGCAGCGCCAACCTCGAGGCCAGGACCGCCGACCTGCGCGCGGACGGCATCGCCAAGGAACTCGCCTTCCCCAACGCCCTGCTCGCGCTGCTGTTCTATCCGGACAAGGAGATCCGCGAGCTGTGTTTCCGGGTCTACAACGCCTATATCGCCGAACTCCAGGAGCAATCCGACGGCGCCTTCTACGGAGTCGGACTCATCAACTGGTGGGACCCCGACGGCGCGCGCCGCACCCTCGACGAGCTGAAAGGCCTCGGTCTGCGGACTTTCCTGCTGCCGCTCTCCGCGGGCAAGGACGACGACGGAAAGGTCATCGACTACGGCAGCACCGCGATGATCCCGGTGTGGGACGCCATCGAGGAGTCCGGCGTCCCGGTCTCCCACCACATCGGCGAGTCGCCGCTGTCGAGCCCCTGCGAGATCAACAGTGTCGCGGTCGGCATGATGCACAATGTCGCGCCGTTCCGGGAGTTGTTCTCCAAGTACATCTTCAGCGGCATCATCGACCGTCATCCCGGCCTGGAGATCGGCTGGTTCGAGGGCGGGGTGAACTGGGTGGCCTCGGCCCTGCAGGACGCCGAGCACATGCACGCATCCTTCCAGCACATGCTCGATCGCCCGCTGGACCACGATGTCCGGCACTACTGGGACAACCATATGCGCGCCTCGTTCATG
Source organism: Nocardia higoensis NBRC 100133 (assembly GCF_000308595.1). Taxonomy (GTDB): domain Bacteria; phylum Actinomycetota; class Actinomycetes; order Mycobacteriales; family Mycobacteriaceae; genus Nocardia; species Nocardia higoensis. Next base: position 68,228 of record NZ_BAGA01000182.1, read on the forward strand.
GTCGATCCCCTCGGCCTGACGCTGGTCGATCAGATCGGCGTCGACCGGGTGATGTGGTCCTCGGATTACCCGCACAACGAGAGCACCTTCGGCTACTCGGAGAAGTCCCTGGCCGCGGTCGTGCGGGCACTCGGTCCCGAGGACGCCGCCCGTGTGGTCAGCACCAATGTCCAGGATTTCCTCGGACTGTCGGCTCCGGAATCGCGATGACCGCCTTCACCACCCCGAGAACCTCCTCGTCCTACACCATTCCCGAGGTTCCCGACCGCGCTCGGATGCGTCGGGAGACCGGCGCTCGGCTGCGCGCCGCGATGGCCGCGATGGGCGTGGACGCGCTCGTCCTGCTCAACAACAACAATGTCGTCTACGCGACGGGCGCCAACTGGCCGCTCGGCGACGCCGGCCTCGCCCACGTCGAGCGTCCGGTGGCGGTGGTGCTGGCCGGTGACCCGCACCCGCATCTGTTCCTGCCGTTCCGGGAGGGCGCGGCCGCGGAGTCCGAGTTGCCCGCCGATCACCTGCACGGCCCGGTATATCTCGAATTCGACGAGGGCGTATCGGCTTTCACCCGCCTGCTGGCCGATCTGATCCCATCCGGTTCGACAGTGGCGGTCGACGAGTACACCGGCGCCATGCTGCGCGCCGGCGCGACGGTGTTCCCCGCGGGCCCGCCCGCGGACGCCGCCGCCGTCATCGGTGCCGCCAAGCTGATCAAGACGCCCGACGAAGTGTCCTGCATCCGCACCGCCGCCCGGATCACCGAGCAGGCGATCGTCGACGTGCAGGCCGCCCTGGCGCCGGGACGCCGCCAGATCGACCTGTCCGCCGGATTCGTGCGTCGCGCTTTCGAACTCGGCGCGACGGCGAACATGCTCGACGCCATCTGGCAGGTCATGCCCGACACCAAGGCCGACGGCGTGTGGACGACCCACGGCGATCTGGCGCTGCCGCTGCTGACCACCGAGCGCGAACTCGCCGCGGGCGATGTGCTGTGGACCGACGTCAGCATCACCTACGGCGGCTACTGCTCGGACTTCGGCCGCACCTGGATCGTCGGCGCCGACCCGACTCCGCGCCAGCAGCGCCAATTCGAACGCTGGCGCGAACTGCTGACCGCGGTCCTGGATGTGACCAGGGCCGGCGCGACGGCGGCCGATCTGGCCCGCGCCGCGATCGAGGCCGACGACGGCGCAAAGCCCTGGCTGCCGCATTTCTATCTCGGCCACGGCATCGGCGTGAGCGCGGCCGAGATGCCGATGATCGGCACCGATCTCGGCCCGGCCTACGACGAGAACTTCGTCTTCGAGCCCGGCATGGTGCTGGTGCTCGAGCCGGTCGTCTGGGAGGACGGCACCGGCGGATACCGAAGCGAGGAGATCATCGTGATCACCGAGGAGGGCTGGCTCCCTCTCACCGACTACCCCTACGATCCCTATGGCAACTGAGGTACTGCCCGACGATCGCGCCCTGCGGCATGGGCGGCGCGAGCGCGCACTGGCACAGATGCAAGCCCATGACCTCGACATCCTCGTCCTCGGCAGGCAGGCCAACGCCCGCTATGTCTCCGGCGCCGTGCAACTGTGGGTCGCGGGCACCCGCCCGTTCGGCCCCGTCGCCACCCTGGTGCGCGACAGCGGCGCGGTGCATCTGCTGAGCACCTGGGACGAAGGCGTACCCGAGGACATTCCACATGAGCACCTCTACGGCCTGCTGTGGAATCCGATGAACACCATCGCGGTGCTCGCCGCCATCGAGGGAGCGAAGACCGCGAAACGGGTCGGCACCGACGCGCTCTCGCCGGGTTTCGCCGAGCTGTTGCCGATGGCCTTTCCCGCCGCCGAACTCGTCGACGGCGAGCAGGCGATGCGCGAGGCCCGCCGGATCAAGACTGCCGAGGAGATCGCGACACTGCGGCGCGCTCTGCGGGTGGCCGAGACAGGGTTGGCCACCACGATCGGCGAGCTGACACCGGGCGCCACCGAGCACGGGCTGACCGGCGTACTGCTCGAGGCCATGACGGCAGGCGGCATCAGCACGCCCGCCGCACAGGACACGGTATGGGTGACCTCGCCGGAGCATCCGTGGCGGCGGGCGGACACGGACCGTCGGGTCCGCGACGGTGATCTCGTCGCGGTGTCGGCGAGTGTGCTCGGCGAGGGCTATATCGGTGAGGTGGGTCGCACCTGGCCCGCGAGCGGCACGGCAGGCGATCGGGTCCGGGCGCAGTATCGGCGTGCGGACTCGTTGTGGCACAGGGTGATCGATGCCTGCGAGGCGGGCGCCTCGGCCGCCGGACTGCTCGACGCCTACGAGGCCGCGGGGGTCGCCCTGCCGCCGATGCCGGTCGCACGCGGGCTCGGCATGGGCTTCGACACCCCGGTGATCTCCCCGCAGCTGCGCGAGACCGCCGAAGCCGAGCGCCTCGAACCCGGCATGGTGCTCGCGGTCACCGGCTATGTGTGGGAGCCCGGAATCGGCGCGGTATTCACCCGCGACTCGGTGCTGATCACCGACTCCGGCCCGGAGGTGCTGACCACCGCGCCGCACTGGCCGCACTGAGCGGTCGACGCCCACAGACTTCCAGGAGCCGCCCCATGTCCGATACCGCTCAACCGTCGGCCGAGGAGATCATCCTCTACGACAAGGATCCCGCGACTCGCATCGCGACCATTACCTTCGACCGCCCGGAGCACCTGAACGCCCCGACCATCGCGGCCCGTCTGCGCTACGGCGATCTCATCCACCGCGCGAGCGTCGACGACGAGGTCAAGGTGCTCGTCGTGCGCGGGGCAGGCGACGACTTCGGCAGCGGCGCGGACCTGCCCGAGTTCCTGCGCGTGCAGAACGACCCGTCGCAGGGTCCGCGGCTGGCCGAGTACAAGATCGGCGAGGACGAGGTGCGCTACCCGCCGAAGGGTTCCTTCCGGCACGGCGCCACCGTCAGCCAGTGGTACGCCAATGCCCAGGCCGGCTGCCGCAGCTTGCAGGAGTTCAAGAAGATCAGCATCGTCGAGGTGAAGGGCTACTGCTACGGCTGGCACTTCTACCAGGCCGCCGACGCCGACCTGGTGATCTCCTCCGACGACGCCCTCTTCGGCCACCCCTCCTTCCGCTACTACGGATGGGGGCCGCGCATGTGGACCTGGGCACAGACCATGGGTCTGCGCCGCTTCCAGGAGATGGTCTTCACCGGCCGGGCGTTCACCGCGCAGGAGATGTTCGACTGCAACTTCCTCAACAAGGTCGTCACCCGCGAGGAACTCGAAGCCGAGACCGCCAAATACGCGCTGGCCTGCGCCCGTAACCGCCCCACCGACACCATCTTCATGCAGAAGGTCTTCTTCGAGATCATGAAGCAGCAGCAGGGCGAGTACATGGGCAGCCTGCTCAGCGGCTTCTTCGAGTCGATGGGCGGGCACATCCACGCCGACGACGACGAGCTCATGCTGGACAAGGCTTTCGACAACGGGTTGAACAAGTCGGTCAAGGACAACGACTCGCGCTTCCCGCCGGAGTTCCGGCTCAGCAAGACCGCGCGCGAGGAGCAGGAATGAGCGCAGACCTGCCGCTCCACCACTGCACCGTTGTCGACCTGTCCTCCGGGATCGCCGGGGCATACTGCACCCGGCTGCTTCGCGACGGCGGGGCACTCGTCGTGAAAGTCGAGTCTCCCCAGGGTGATCCGTTGCGGAAGTGGAGCGCATCGGGCGCCGAGATACCCGATGTTCAGGACGGGGCGTTGTTCGCGTACCTGTCCGGCGGGAAGCACTCGGTGGTCGCCGACCCCGCGCGCCGAGCGGACATCGAGATGGTCGAGACACTGCTGGCAGGCGCGGACGTGGTGGTGTGGTCGCCGGGCTCCGACCTGGCCGAGCTCCCCGCGCTGTCCCCCGCCGCGATCCGGCGCGCCCACCCGCACGCGATCGTCACCTCGATCACCCCGTTCGGGCTCGACGGTCCGTGGGCGGACCGGCCCGCCACCGAGTTCACCCTGCAGGCCTGGTCCGGCGGCATCATCGGCCTGGGCCGCGGCGCGCCCGAGCGCGCACCCGTCCACGTCGGCGGCCGCATCGGCGAATGGTTCGCCGGCGCCCACGCCTCGGCGGCGACCCTGATCTCCCGCCTGCGCTGCGCCGACAGCGATACCGGCGAACTGGTCGATCTCTCGATGCTCGAGACCCAGATCCTGGGCCTCACCTACTTTCCCGTCACTTTCCACGACGCCCTCGGGCGTCCTTTCCGCACCCAGCGCAGGCGCAACGTGCCCGGCGTCGCGACGGCCTCCGACGGGCTCGTGTCGGTGGGCTGCGGCACCGCCCAGCAGTGGTTCGACCTGTGCGCGATCGTGGGGCATCCCGAGTGGATCGACCAGGACGCCGAACTGACCATCACCGAACGCGCGCTGAAGCACGCCGAGGAGATCGAGGCCTGGTTCGCCGCCCAGCCCGTCGACGCGATCCGCGAACTCGCCACCGCTTTCCGGGTCCCCAACGGCCTGCTCGCCGACGGCGCGAACGCCCCGCACCTGAACCAGCATGTCGAGCGCGGCACCTTCGTCACCGACCCGGCCGGCTTCCTGCGACCGGCGGCGCCGTTCCGCAGCACGCCCCCGTTGCTGCGCGCGCCCGCGCCCGCACCCCGGCTCGGCGAGCACACCGATCGCTACCGGCACCGTCCCCCCGCCCGCGTCACCGCATCGGGCCACGGTAGTCCGGAACCTCTGCCGTTCCAGGGGATTCGCATCCTCGATGTGACGACCTTCTGGGCCGGCCCCTCGTGCACCCACGTGCCTGCCATGCTCGGCGCCGAAGTGATCCACGTCGAGTCCGCCACCCGCCCCGACGGAACCCGCCTCATCGCGGGTGTGCCGACGACCGAGGACCGGTGGTGGGAGCGCTCCCCGATCTTCGCCGGCCTCAACACCGGAAAGAAGAGCATCACCCTGGACTGGCGCGACGAACGCGGGCGCGACCTGCTGCGCCGCCTGGCGGCCACCTGCGATGTGGTCGTGGAGAACTACACGCCCCGGGTGATGGAACAGATCGGCCTCGACTACGACGCCTACCGGGCATTACGCCCCGACGGCATCATGGTCCGCATGCCCGGCTTCGGACTCACCGGCCCGTGGCGCGACAACCCCGCTTTCGCCTACGTCATCGAAGACACCTCCGGCATCACCAACCTCACCGGGCACCCCGAAACGAATCCGGTACAGCCGTATTCGATCGGCGACCCGAATGCGGGCGTGCACGCCTTGAACGCGCTGCTGCTGGCCCTCGAACACCGACGGGCCACCGGAGCGGGCGTACTGGTGGAAGCGGCGATGGTGGAGGCGGCGCTCAGCGTGGCCGCCGAGCAGGTGATCGAGTACTCGGCCTACGGCGCGCTGTTGCGGCACCAGGGCAACCGCGGGCCGGCAGCGGCGCCACAGAATCTCTATCGCTGCGCGGGCACCGACGAGTTCGGCGGCCGGGATCGGTGGGTGGCCATCGCCGTCACCACCGACGCTCAGTGGGAGGCGTTACGCAAAGCGCTCGACGATCCCGCCTGGGCTGCTGATCCGGCCCTGGCCACCGTGGCCGGGCGCAGACTCCGCCACGACGAAATCGACGTCGAACTCGCCGCATGGTGTGCCGAGCGCACCGAAGATGAGGTCGTCGAAGTGCTTTGGGGCGCAGGGGTTCCCGTCGGCGCAGTGATCCAGCCGCATCGGCAGGCAGACATCGCACAACTGCAGGCGCGCGGGTTCTACGAGTACGTCGATCATCCCGTTCTGCCGCCGGCTCGCTACAGCACGATTCCGGCCCGGTTCTCCGCCGGACCCGAACACCTGCACCGCGGTCCCGCACCGCTGCTCGGCGAGCACACCGCCGAACTGCTCACCGAGCTGGGAATCGGCGCGACGGAACTGGCCGATCTCGAGGAGTCGAAGGTCGTCGGCGGAACGCCGGGCGTCACCGAACGATCCGCCCGCTGACAACGGCCGCTCACACAGTCTCGGACTGCTCAGACACAGTCTCGGACTGCTCAGAGCGGTCCGGGCGGGGGGCCGGTATCGAGGGTCCTCAGACGCCGCAGGTACTCCTCGTCGTCGATGTCACCGCGGGCGAACCGGTCGGCCAGCACCTCCCGCGCCGTCGGACCGCTTCGGGGTGGCGGCGGCATCGTCTCCCACTGTGCGCGCCATACGGCCCACGCGGAAACGGCCGAACAGCACCATTCGACCTGGCCGAGAGACTCTAGAGGGGTGCAGGCTGCCCCGTCGCGGGGAGCACCCGGTAGCTCGGCGCCGAAATCGGCGAGCCGGTGGCGATTTCCGCCACCGTAGCCC
>NZ_BAGA01000181.1 GCF_000308595.1 Nocardia higoensis NBRC 100133
TCAGCGCCTGGAGGTCCCACGGATCAGCGGGCGCACCACCGTGTCACGCGCCGCGGACAGGCGCTGCTCGAGGCGGTCGAGCAGCGAGTGCAGGTTCGCGTCGCGGGTGAGGCGGTCGTCGAGGACGACATTGACGGTGCCGCGCAGCAGGGCGTAGGCCTCCCACTGCTTGGGCGCCATCGTGCGCGGGGAGCGCCGGATGATGCCGTCGGCGATGGAGACGGCGGCTTCGCGGGCGGTGATGCGCTGGTTCAGCGGCCAGGGCAGCATCTCCCCCACCTCACGGCCGAGTTCGTCCTCGTCCAGGGTGTTCCTGGTCATGGCGGTCTCGACCACGCCCAGGTAGGCGACGCCCGCGGTCGCGCCGTGCGCGGACAGTTCCACCCGCAGCGCGCGGCCGAACTGCTCGACCGCGGCCTTGCTGGTCATATAGGGCGAACCGGCCATGCCGGGCGCGAAAGCGGCCGCCGAGGAGACCACCACGACATGCCCACCGGCTTCGATGACGCTGTCGAGCGCGGGCTGCACGGTATTGAACACGCCGGTCAGGTTCACCGCGATGACCCGGTCGAAGTCGGCCGGGTCCATCAGGCGGATGGTCGCGGGCGGCGGCACGATGCCGGCGTTGGCGACCACCACGTCGATGCGCCCGAACTCCTCACGCACCCGCGCGATGGCCGCGTTCATGCCCGCGCGGTCGGTGACATCGGCGGTGACCGCGAAGCCACGGATGCGCAGATCGCGGGCCACGGCTTCGGCCGCGGCGGCATCGATGTCGATCACCGCGACATGCGCGCCGCGCGCGGCCAGCAGCCGAGCCAGTTCCCGGCCGATGCCGGTGCCCGCGCCGGTGACGACGGCGACCCGGTCCTGCAGGTCGAAGATCGGCTGATCGGAGACGCCGGTGAACGGCACCGAGGCGAGCAGTCCGCGCAGATCCGGCAATTTCATCGGGTCCTCATCTCATACGATTCGGCGTCGAAACGTCGCGTGCGGCGAGCGTATTCGAAGCTCCAGCTCGGGTACAGGCCGGAGTTCGCGCCGTCGGCGGTGGTGTAGTAACTGTTGCAGCCGCCGGTCAGCCAGGCGGTGTCGGTGCTGCGCGCGTTGACGTCGGCGAGGAACGCCTCCTGCACCTCGGGGCGGACCGCCACGCGGGTGACGCCCTTCTCGCGCATGGTCTTCACCGCGTCGACGATGTAGCGGGCCTGCGACTCGATCATGAAGACCGCCGACTGATTGCCCACCACGCCGAACGGGCCGAGGGTGGTGAAGAAGTTCGGGAACCCGGCCATCGAGGTACCGAGGTAGCTGCTCGGCGCTTCGCGGTAGATATCGGCCGCCGAGCGCCCGTCGACGGCGTGGATGCGCTCGAACACCCTGGCGGGCATGCCGAAACCGGTCCCCCAGATCAGCGTGTCGACCGGGTGCTCCACGCCGTCGGCGGTGACGATCGAATGCTCCCTGATCTCCTTGATCCCGGCCGTGACGACCTCGACATTGGGCTGGGTCAGCGCCGGGAAGTAGGCATCGGAGAAGATCGCGCGTTTGCAGCCGATCACGTAGTCGGGAGTGAGGATCTTGCGCAGCTTCGGGTCGCGGACCTGGCGCAGCAGTTGCAGCTTGGCCAGCGTCTCGAACGGATGCCGGAAGCGCTTGTCCACGAAGCCGACCAGGCCGAAGCTCTCGATGCCGGTGTAGAACGCGCCGCGCACCGCCTTGCCGAGCACCGGGAGATTGCGCAGCAGCGCGCGTTCCACGGGGGTCGTGCGGCGATCGAGGCGGGAGACGATCCACGGCGCGGATCGCTGGAACACCGTCAGCTTGCCGACCTTCGGCTGGATCTCCGGAATGAACTGCACCGCGGACGCGCCGGTGCCGATCACCGCGACCCGCTCGCCGGTCAGATCGTGATCGTGATTCCAGTGCAGCGAATGGAACTGGGTGCCCGCGAAGCTCTCCCGGCCGGGCAGGTTCGGGATATTGGCCTCGCTGAACGGGCCGACCGCCGAGATGAGCACGTCGGCGGTGTAATCACCTCTGCCGGTCGTCACGCGCCAGCGATTCGCGTCCTCGTCGAAGCGCGCGTCGGCGACCTCGACGCCGAAGCGCATGTGCGGCACGATCGCGAAATCGGCGGCGACCTTCTCCAGGTAGGACAGGATCTCCGGCTGCGTGCCGTAGGTGCGCGACCAATCCGGGTTGGGCGCGAAGGAATACGAGTACAGGTGGGAGGGCACGTCGCAGGCGCAGCCGGGATAGGTGTTGGCGCGCCAGGTGCCGCCCAGGCCCGAGGAGCGTTCCAGGATGACGAAGTCGGTGATGCCCTGGGCGCGCAACTCGACGCCGAGCGCGATGCCCGCGAAGCCGGCGCCGATGACGACCACCGGGAAGTGCTCGGTGGTCTTCCGCTGCGTGGCCTTCTCAGCGGTGGCGGGGGTGTTCTTCTCGGTCGCCATGTCGGCGACTCCTTTCCGAGGCAGGTCGGGTCGGCTCACAGATCCAGCACGAGGTCGCCCTCGTCGGCCCGTGAGACGCAGGTCAGCATGGCCTTGTCGCGTTCGACCGGCGACAGCGTCCGGTCCCGGTGCTGTACCCGGCCGGCCAGCACGCCCACCTTGCAGCTTCCGCAGAAACCCTGCTGGCAGGAGTAGGCGACGCCCGGCTGCACCCGGCGGATCGCGGCCAGCGCCGATTCTTCCGCGCCCACCCGCACGTCGGTGCCGCTGCGGGCGAGGGTGACGGTGAACTCCTGGCCGCCGAGAACCGGTGGCGGCGAGAACCGTTCGGTGTGCAGGGAGACGCGCAGGTCGTCGCCGACGGCGCGGGCGGCCGCGGCCGGCATCGGCGGCGGGCCGCAGACGTAGATCGCGGTGCCGCGCGGGGCCGAGGCGACGATCGAGGCCACGTCCGGCCGACCGAACTCGTCGTCGGGACGGATCTCGACGTCGGCGCCGGGAATCGCCGCCAACTCGTCGAGGAACGGCATGGTGGCGCGGGAACGGCCGGTGTAGACCAGGCGCGCGAAGCGGTGGTCGGCGCGGGCGGCCCGCAACATCGGCAGGATCGGGGTGATGCCGATGCCGCCCGCGACGAACAGGTACCTGGGTGCGGCCACGTAGTCGAAGGCATTGCGCGGACCGCGAATTCGTACGCGATCGCCCACCTTCAGCTCGTGCACCTCGACCGATCCCCCGCCGCCGTCGGCGATGCGGCGCACCGAGACGCGGTAGTGGCGGCGGTCGGCCGGGTCACCGTTGAGCGAGTACTGGCGCTGCCTGCCCGAGGGCAGGAAGAGGTCCAGGTGCGCGCCGGGCGACCAGGCGGGCAGTTCGCTGCCGTTGGGATGGCGCAGGATCAGGCTGCGCACGTCCTCGGCTTCGTCCTCGATCCGGTCGACCAGCATCGGCAGGTCGAAGCCGGTGCGCCGGACCGGTTGTGGGCGCGAGAGCAACGGAGCCGCCGGGCTTTTCACGAAGACGTTCTTGTAGGCGTCGAACGCGCCGACCAGCAGCCGTAGACCCGCGTTCGGCTCGTAGCCCGGACGCGACGCGGCGGTTCCCCGGCCGCCCCCGTGGCCGCCTACCTCGCGATCACGCTCCGCCACGGCCACCGTCTCCGGCGCGAGCGGACGGCTCGTGCGGTCACCCCTCGCCGCCACCTCCTGCTTCTGCACGGTCATGCCTGGCCGCCCCGGGCCGCCGGAGAACTCGCCAGGTAGCGCAGCGCGTTGTCCATCGGACCGAGCTGCGAGGGGTGGAAACCCGGGCGCAGGTAGCGCGGGATCTCGGTGAAGAAGGTGGTGAAGCTGGGCACCACCCCGCGCACCGTCGCGCTGGCCAGCTGCACCGGCCACCAGCGACCCTTGCGCGGCGAGGGATCCTTGGCGAACAGGTAGCCGCCGGTCGCGGCGAACAGCGCGAGCAGGCCCATGCTGGAGATCAGCGCGTGCCGGGCCTTGCGCGCGTAGCTGCCGTCGACGTGCATGTAGGCGTCGTAGACCACGCTGCGGTGCTCGACCTCCTCGGCGCCGTGCCAGCGGATGAGATCGAGCATGGCCGGATGCATGCCCTTCTCCTCGAGCACGTCGTTGGTGAGCAGCCATTCGCCGATCACGGCGGTGTAGTGCTCCATGCCCGCGAACAGCGCCAGCCGCTCACACAGCCACTCGTGTTTGGCGCGGCCGCTGAGGCCGTGATCGCCCAGCATGCGGTCCACCAGCCAGCCGACCAGCTCGACCAGCGGACCCACCTCCAGCCCGAGCTTCTCGAGCTGGATGCGCGCCTGCTCATGGGAGGTGGCGTGCATGGCTTCCTGGCCGATGAACCCGCGCACCTCCTCGGCGAGCCGCTCGTCGTCGATCAACGGAAGCGCTTCCGACAGTGCCTGGGCCATCGCGCGCTCGCCTTCGGGCAGCAGCAGGTGCATGACGTTGATGATGTGCGTGGCCATCACCTCGCCGGGGATGTAATGCAGCGGCACCGAAGAGAAGTCGAAGGCGACGTCCCGGGCGTGAATCGCGTGCGCCTGCTCGGTATAGGAGGCAGTACCCATCGGATGATCCTCACGGCTCGACGTTGAACGGGAGGCCTTGACGATATTTGTTGACATCAGGCAATGTCAACAGCACCTGATGTCAACTTCTCGATGTGAGAGGATGAGGAGCATGGTGGCCGAATCCGACGCACTCGCCGGTATGCGCAACTGGCGGGGTCTCGCCCCCGCCGACCGCATCGCCGCCCGCCGCGCCCAGCTCATCGAGGCGGCCACCGACATGATGGCGACCTCCGGTTCCTCGGAACTGTCCATGCGCGGGGTGTGCAGGCAGGCAGGTCTCACCGAGCGCTACTTCTACGAGAACTTCCCCAACCTCGACGCGCTCATGGTCACCGTGCTCGAGACGGTGGTGATCGGCGCCCGTGACCGGCTGCTGGACGCGCTGACCGAAGCGCCCGCCGAGCGCGAAGCCATGTTCCACCACGTCGTGTCCGCGTTCACCGACTTCCTGCTCGAAGACCGCAGGCGCGGGCCGATCATGTTCATCGAATCCCAGGCCAACCCGGTCCTGAGCAAACGCGGCGACGAACTCATCGCCCTGTTCACCCAGCCCATCGCCTTCACCATCGGCAGCGGCGACTACCGGGAGCCGCTCCCCGACCACCTCGACGCCTCGCTCAACGCCAACGCCATCTTCGGCTCGCTGGCGTATCTGTACCGGCCGTGGCTGGATGGCACCTTCGACGTGCCGCGCGAACGGTTCGACCGGCACGCGGTGCGGGTGCTCACCGCCATCGCGACGGTGCGCTCCTCCGACGTCGCGGCCCCCGCACCCGACGGGTCGTAGGCCGCTGCGCCCGCCCGCGAGCGTTTCTCCTCCGACGCTCGGGGCACCCGATCAGCATGGCTACCGACAACTCCTCCGCCCGCGCCGACGACCCGACGCACGTCGACCCGAGCGATCTGCGCCGGCTCCTCGACGCCGTTCCCGGCAGCTGCCTGCTGCTCTCCGAGGGCCGGGTCCAGGTCCACAACGGCCCCGTGGACGACAACTACGGACTGGTCGTCGTCACGCGTGCCGATCTGGCCGCCCATCTGGGTGACCGCCCGGACGAGACCCAACTGACCACCGAGGCCGCGCTGCTCGACGACAAGATCCGCCTGCTCGGCGCCTGAGCCGACCGCCCGCGGCCGTCGCGGCCCGGGGACGGCCGCAGGCATGTGCGGGCCGTCGAACGCATCGGTGCACCGTCGCCCTGACGATGCGGGGCGACGCCTACGCCTTCGCGACGTCAGTGCGAGTAGTCCCGAAACGTCATGACGCCGCCGACCATGATCGCCACCGCGGTGAGGATGTAGATCGTGATGCGGAGCCACACCGGCCCGTAATAGCTGACCAACATCGACGCACCGAGCGCCACGAGAATCATCACCACCCCGTAGAAGGGCGTGTACTGCTCCTTGTCGACCATTACCCCAGTGTCCGCCGGGGGCGCCGCGGGTGGCAACGGCATCGGCCGCGCGGCCCGCGGATACGTCCGGTCTGCGCGGGATGCCGGGATCAGTCGGCGAACAGGGTCGAGCCCCAGTAGTCGCCGTCGCCGAGTCCGGGCGGGCAGGCGAACACCGCCGATCCGACGTGCTTGGTGTATTCGTTGAGCGCGTCGTTGCGGGCGAGTTTGTCCTGCATCGGGACGAACTGGGTCTTCGGGTTGCGGCAGTAGGCGATGAAGAACAGGCCCGCGTCCAGATGTCCGAAACCATCGGAGCCGTCGGTGAAGTTGTAGCCCCGCCGGAGGATCTGGATGCCGCCGAGCTCCTCATGAGAGGCCAGGCGCACGTGGGCGTCGCGATCGACCAGCGGACCGGACGGCCCTGAAGATTGCAGGTCGAGTTCGTCGAACTCGTCGCGGCCACCCAACGGCGCGCCGCTGCCCTTGGCGCGGCCGATCACCCGTTCCTGCTCGTGCAGGCTGGCGCGATCCCAGGGTTCGATCAGCATGCGGATGCGGCGGGTCACCAGATACGAGCCGCCCGCCATCCACGGTTGGTCGTCCGCGCGATCCACCCACACGAACTCGTCGACGGCGGCTTGGTCCTCGGCCTTGATATTGCGGGTGCCGTCCTTGAATCCGAACAGATTGCGCGGCGTCACCTGGCCGGTCGTGGTCGAGGAGGTACGGCCGAATCCGAGCTGGGACCACCGCACCGACACCGCCCCGAAACCCGCCCGCGCGAGATTGCGCACGGCGTGCACCGCGACCTGCGGGTCGTCCGCGCAGGCCTGGATCGCGATGTCGCCGCCGCAGCGCGCCGGGTCCAGCGCGTCGCCGGTGAACTTCGGAAGGTCGGCCAGCGCGGCGGGTCTGCGCCCGCCGAGGCCGAAGCGGTCGTGGCCGTCGCCGGTCACGAACAGCGACGGGCCGAACCCGATCGTCAGGGTCAAGCGCGAGGCCGACAGGTCGAGCGCCTCACCGGTATCGGTCGGCGGAGTGTAGGCGCCCAGGCCGACCGCGCCGTCGGTGAACGCTTCCTGCCCGCGGGTCATGCGTTCGGCCATCTCGGTCCAGGTCCGCAGCAGATCGACCAGTTCGGCACGGGACTCGGTGTGCACGTCGAACGTCGCGAAATGCAACCGGTCCTGCGCGGCGGTGACGATGCCGGCCTGGTGGGTGTCGCGGAACGGCACCACCTGCGCCGGGGCGGCCTGGCCGGCCGAGACCCGACCGGCCAGCACACCGGCGCCGGCCGCGACGGCGCCGACTCCCGCCGACCCGATCAAGCCGCGGCGGGAGATCCCGCCGCGGCCGGGACGAGGTTCACGATCCGGCGACAATGCCCTGCACCTGGCTCACCACGGCCGAGAGAGCGTCGATGCGCCGCGAGAGGGCGATGCGCTGTTCCTCGGTGACGGTGTCGTAGCTGACCTGCCCGTCGCCGAGCCGGTACTTGGCGAGCTCCTCGTCGAGTTCGGCGAAGCGCCGATCGATCTGAGCGCCCAGCTCGGCGTCGCGTTCGTCGAGGATCGGCCGCACGCTGGCGACCGCGGCCTGCGAACCGTCGACATTGGCCTGGAAATCCCAGAGGTCGGTGTGGGAGAAGATGTCCTCCTCGCCGGTGATCTTGGTGCGGGCGATCTCGTCGAGCAGGGTCTGCGCCCCGCCCGCGACCTGCACCGGGTCGACCGAGTAGCCCTCGGCGCTCACCCCGGCGACCAGCTCGTCGATATCGGCGAGCAGCTGATCGGCCATCCGGTTCGTATCCGGCTGCAGCCCCTGCGTCCAGAGGTCCTTCTCCAGCCGGTGGAATCCCGTCCAGGTGTCACCCTCGGCGAGATCGACCTCGCGCAGATCCAGACGCGGGTCCAAATCGTTGGGGAAGCTCTCCGCGACGGGCTCGATGCGCTCGTAGTAGGTGCGGGTCACCGGGTACTGCTTCTTGGCGGACTCGACATCACCGCTCTTGATCGCCTCGACGAACGAGCGCGCGGTTTCCTGCAGCGCGGTCGCCTGGCTGACGATGTAGCGCTTGTAACCGGTCGCCGCCTCGGCGAGTTTGCCGGATTCGTCGCGCTTGCGCGCGTCGCCGGTGACCGTGAAATCGTGGCGGATGCCGTCGCCGACCATGCCGGGCTTGCACACGGTCTGGTAGGTGCCCGGATCCGGCACGGAGACGATCAATTGCCTGGTCAGGCCGGGACCGATGTTCTCGACCTCGCCGATGACCCGGTCGCCGGCGCCGAAGACGTAGAACTCGGTGACCTTGGTTCCGTTGTTGACGATGCGGAAGGTCACCGTCCCGGTCTCGGCCGAATCCCGGGCGACCGCACAGGACGAATCGTCGGCGGTGACCGCGATGTCACTGTCCGACGCCGGGTCGGCCTTGCTCGTGCACGCGGCGAGCGCCAGCGGCACAGACGCCACCACGGCGACCGAAATCAGGGTATTGCGCACGGAGGACAGACCTTTCACTTACGACGGCGACGCCGCGGTTTCCGAAGACGACGAACTTCCACCACTCGAATCGGCAACTGCCGTCGGTCGCAGGAACAGCGTGAGCACCACGGCCGCATACAGAATCCAGGCGATCACCTGGAGCAGCGTGGGGTCGGCGCGGAAGTTGAAAATGCCCTGGACGATGGAGCCGTACCAGCTCGACATCGAAAACCACGACGAGATATCGAAGGCATTCCGCGACAGACCCGGCAGCCAATTCGCTGTCTGTAATGCCCGAATTCCGTAGGCGAGGATGCCCGCCGCGACCACGATCAACAACACGCCGGTATAGCGGAAGAACACCGCGAAATCGATCCGCACCGCGCCGAAATACATCGCCACCGTCAGCGCGGCGGCGACCACGATCCCCAGCAGCAGGCCGAGGAGCGGCCACTGGCTCCCCGAGGCGTTCTCCGCGTAGCCGACCATCAGCAGCGCGGTCTCGACACCTTCGCGTCCGACCGCGAGGAACGCCAGCGCCACGACCGCCGGTGGACCGACACTCAGCGCACGTGACATGCCGTGCTTCAGATCCCCTGATATCGACCGTGCCGCGGTGCGCATCCACAACACCATCCAGGTCACGATCACCACCGCCGCGAGCGAGGCCAGGCCCGCGATCAATTCCGCGGCGACACCGGTCACCGTGGAGGTGCCGTAGTGCACGCCGGCGAAGATCGCGGCCACCATGGCGACCGCGGCGCCGACTCCGGCCGCCACCCATTTCAGCGAGTCGCGACGCTGCGACTTCACCAGGAACGCGACGAGAATCATGACCACGATTCCGGCCTCGAGCCCCTCGCGCACCCCGATCAAGCCACTGCCGAACAACTCGGCAGCCACCGAGGGGCCGGAAGCAGAAGTACGTTCCAGCACATCTCTCCCAAAACGACGAAACAAAGCCTCACCAAAGGTTGGTAAGGCAACCCAGTGTTGCATACACCGATATGCGGGCAAACGAGGACTGCGGTAATCGGAGACCAGTCCATGTGTCACCTCTTGCCGGCTCGTGTCGAGATCTCCGGTCATGTCAGGTCGTCGATCTTCCGCGCTCCGCCCACGCGCGCCCGATTCGTCCCGAAATACGGGCTGCCGATATTGCGTTGCCCACGTCGCGACGAGCTGCCAGCATTCCGAGATGAACACCGAGCAGCCGTCCGCACTCGCACCGGGAATCGCGCCACCGGAGCGGATCGACCTGGGTGATCTACTCCTGCGCAGGTGGCAGCCCGAAGACCTGATGCCACGATTCGACGCCATAACGGCCTCCTTCGACCACATCCACCCCTGGATGGACTGGCTCGCCGAGCCCATGACGATCGAACGGCAACGAGCCTTCGGCGACGCGATCGCGACGAGCTGGCCCGGCCCCGACGGCAGCTGCAACTACGGCATCTTCGACGCCGAGGGCACCGTCCTCGGCGCGATCGGACTCCACGACCGCATCGGCCCGCGCACACTGGAAATCGGGTACTGGTGCCACATCGCGCATACCGGCCGTGGCGTGATCACCCGCTCGGCCGCCGCGCTGACCCGAATCGCGCTGGCACTACCCGGCATCGACCACATCGAAATCCGTTGCGACGAAGCCAATGTCCGCAGCGCCGCGGTCCCCCGCCGGCTCGGCTACCGGCTCGATCGGATCGAACCACGCGAGGTGCGCGCCCCCGCGGAATCGGGGCGCGGGATGGTGTGGGTCGCGCATGCGCACGACTTCATCGAGGCAGATGCGGACAGGCGTGGCCGGTGAGACCGAGTGCGGCGATCTGACGCACACCGTGCTCGAAACCGCACACCGCGATCGAGGCAGGCACCATGGAGAGCCGGATACCCTGGGCCACCGGCAATTCCATCCATCGCGCCAGCAGCACGCGGGAGAAGTGCCCGTGGCCGACGAAAACCACATCCCTGCTCTCCATCCGCTCCAGAGCCAGCGCCACAGCCCGGTCGGCGCGAGCGCCGACCACGGCCACGCTCTCACCGCCCGGACAGCCGTGCGTCCAGACCAGCCAGCCCGGAACGGTCTCGCGAACCTGCGCGGTGGTGAGCCCCTCGTAGTCGCCGTAATCCCATTCGGCCAACAGCGACAACTCTTCGTCGACCTCCAGCCCCGCCAGAGCGGCGGTCACCACCGCCCGGCGTCGCGGGCTGCAAATGACCAGAGGATCGCGCAACTCCAGTTCGGCGAGTGCTCCGGCGGCCATCTCGGCCTGCCGACGGCCGACATCGGTGAGATCGAGTTCGGTGCGGCCGGTATGCCTGCCAACAGCCGACCACTCGGTCTCGCCGTGCCGGAGCAACACGAGCCGGTGCCCCAGGACGCTCACATCGACGATTCTGCCGCACATCCGGCCGCCGTCAGCACTACTCGCGACCGGGCGCGTCGTTGGGCGCCCCTTCTCTCCGCAGCGCCGACAAGATCGGTTCCTCAGGTCGAGGCACGATGCCGATGGCACCATCTTCGGGTGACGATGAACGACCGCGCGATGCCACCGCTCGATGCCGACGAGCGCACCACCTTCGAGGCGTGGCTCGACTTCTACCGCGCAACTCTGGCCGCGAAGTGCCAGGGACTCGACGACACCCAGTTGCGTACCGCTTCGGTAGCGCCCTCTGCGCTGACCCTGCTCGGCCTGGTCCGGCATATGGCCGAGGTCGAACGCAACTGGTTCCGCAGAATCCTCGCCGGGGAGCCGGTTGCATCGATCCACCACCAACAGGATCCCGAGCACGATGCCGGGTTCGACCTGACCGAAGACTCGACCTACGACTCTGCCGTCACGATCTGGCAGGAGGAGATCGCCCACGCCCGCCGCAACTGCGCCGCACGCGAACTGGGCGACACCGCCCCGTTCATGGACGGCCGAGTGAGCCTGCGCTGGATCTACACGCACATGATCAGCGAATATGCCCGCCACTGCGGGCACGCCGACCTCATCCGCGAACGTATCGACGGCGCAACAGGAGTCTGACCCCGAGCCATGCCCTGGTAGTCGCATTGCCGCGCCGACCCGAATCGCATTGCCCCTACCCTGCGTCGACAGCGTCGAAATCACCTGCGCCGAGGCACATTTCGCAGTGCCACAGTCGCCCGCCGTCTCGGCTACCGGCTCGACCCTCATCGCCACAGGACTGGATCTTCAATCAGCGCTTGTACCACTGATTGAAACGTGTTCTACTCGTTCGCGTGAGCGACATCACCCCCAGCCCGGGCGCGACACCGCCGCCGATCCGAGCCGCCGGCGATCGACCACATCCCACTTCGCAGGCCTCGCGCTTCGACGGGACGGACAACGGGCGATCCCACTAGCCGAGGCGCCCGTCCAGCCCGGGCCGCCGCGTTCACACCCCGAACCCCGTTCTCGATAAACCAAAGCGATCCCATTCGGTCGCGGTCTCCACCGGAGGTCAACGATGACCCTGACCATGCAACAGCTCATCGCAGAACATGCCGAGAAAGACACCCTGGCGGTCATCCACGACGCCGCCGACGGCAGCCGGGTCCGATGGACCTGGAAGGAGTACGTCACGCGCTCCTCCCAGCACGCGGCCGCGATCCTCGAGCGCGCCGACGCCGGTCGCCCCCTGCACATCGGAGCGCTGCTGGGCAACACTCCCGCCATGCTCACCGCCATCGCGGGGGCGGCACTGGGCGGATACGTGCTGTGCGGAATCAACGGCACGCGCCGCGGTGCCGGTCTGCGGGCGGACCTCGCCACCGCCGACATCCAGATCCTGTTGACCGACACCGAACACCGGCACCTGCTCGACGGCCTCGACCTCGCGGGCGTGGACGTGATCGACGTCGAAGACAGCGAATGGCAACATCGATGCCAGAGCGCCGGCGAGCTGACACCGGCCCGGCAGGCCCAGCCGACCGACCCGTTCATGATGATCTTCACCTCGGGCACCAGCGGCGACCCCAAAGCTGTTCTCGTCTCCCACCTCATGGTGTCCTTCGCCGGCGGCAACCTCCTCGACCGATTCGCGCTGACCAGCAGCGACGTCTTCTACCTCGCGATGCCGATGTTCCACTCCAACGGCATAGCGGCGGGTTTCGCACCCGCTGTCGCGGCAGGCGGGACCATGGCGCCGAGCAAGTTCTCGGCCTCCGGATTCATCGACGAAATCCGTTCCTACGGGGCGACTTACATGAACTATGTCGGTAAGCCGCTGGCCTATGTCCTCGCCACACCAGCCCGCGCCGACGACTCCGACAACCCGCTGCGCGTGGCTTTCGGCAACGAGGCGTCCGATCAGGACATCGAGGGGTTCTCCCGGCGGTTCGGCGTCCGCGTGGTCGACGCCTTCGGCTCCACAGAGAACGCCGTGATCATCACCCGCGAGGAAGGCACGCCGCCCGGGTCGGTCGGACGCGGCCTGCCCGGCGTCGCCGTCTACAAGAGCGATCCGATCGCCGAGTGCCCGCCCGCCCGCTTCGACGACAGCGGAATGCTCGTCAACCCCGAAGAAGCCATCGGCGAACTGGTCAACACCAGCGGCGCCGGTTTCTTCTCCGGCTACTACAACAACGACGAGGCCTCCGCCGAACGCATGCGCGCCGGGATGTACTGGTCCGGCGACCTCGCCTACAAGGACTCCGACGGCTGGATCTATCTCGCGGGCCGCACCGCGGACTGGATGCGCGTCGACGGCGAGAACCTCACCGCCGGCCCGATCGAGCGAATCCTGCAGCGCCACCCCGACATCAGCCGCGTCGCCGTCTACCCGGTCCCCGACGAACTGGTCGGCGATCAACTCATGGCGGCCGTGGTCCTGCGCGAGGGAGCACGGCTCGACGAAGCCGAATTCGGCGAGTTCCTCGCTTCCCAGCAGGATCTGTCCCCCAAGGCATGGCCGCGGTTCGTGCGGATCGCGGCCGAACTCCCGGCTACCGCCACCAACAAGATCCTCAAGCGCGTGCTCGTCTGCGAGGGCACCGGCGTGGGGGCCGACATCCTGTGGACCCGGGCCGGGCGCGAACGCACCTATCGCCTGTCCGAGGGCCGAGCAGCCCGGACGCTGCCGTAGCCGCGCCGCCCCGACCGCGCTGGTTCAACAACCCGCGGACCGTCGCGGGAGGGGAACCGATCAGCCGGCGGACGCGTCTGAATGTGCAGGACCACCGAGAGGACAGTCGCCGTGAACGAATCGAACCCGCGAGATACCCCGCCCGGCCAGACCGCAGTGGGAGCAGCTGTCCTGCAACTGAACCCACAGGCGCTCATCGAACTCGACAGCGCGTGTTCGGAATTGGCCGCCGCACTGGTCGACGCCCAGGGCCGGGCCGCCGCACTCGGCGCGCTCACCACGTGGGGACTCGGCGAGGACGATCCCGCGCTGCGCACGGCCCGAGCCCTGGTGAACATATTCCGGGAGAAGGCATCCGGCGGTCCGGGCAGCGCGCATTCGGTGCTCGGCCGGCATCTGGCGAGCACGGAGGAACTGCGCGGGCTGTTCGCGACCGTGGCCACGGCATTGCCGCAGGTGGACGAGGAGTTCGCCCAAGAGGTACGGCAGATCGACAGCTGACCCGCACCAGGCGGTTCCGGTGGATCTCGGCCTATCGGCGCGCCGTCGGCCTGCGCCCGGCTCGAGCACCGATCGTGCGGGAAGATCACATAGGTGGTCCACCGGGAATCCACGCGTCGCACGATGCGCTGGCTGTCACCGGGCATATCCCAGGCTATGACCGCCCAGGGCTTGCGCGGCTGGCGTGCGCAGCCGGCCCCGCCCGCAACGGCGTGAACCCGAGCCGGCTGTTCTCGACGGAACCGTGCGGCACCATCGCCGTCGCCCGCGTCCCCTCGACCAACGCAAGCGCAGCACGAGCGGCAGCGAGCCCGTACCTCGACCTCCAGCTTTCTCCCTGCCGCATCGCGACTGTTAGTGGACGCACCGTTCATATCGTGCTTATATGGACGGTACGTCCACATAACCGATCGGAGCATCATGTCGAGCGCCAACCCCACGCCCCGCGTAGCACTCGTCACCGGCGGCTCCGGCGGCATCGGCCGTGCCGTGGTCGACCGACTCGCGGCTGACGGCTTCGCGGTCGCCGTCCATTACGCAGGCAACGCCGAGCGGGCTCGAAAGATCGTCGATGCGGTCACCGACCGTGCAGGCCGCGCCATCTCCGTCAGCGGCGACGTCGCCGACGAGGCCGCGATGGCGAACGCCTTCGACGTGGCGGAGGCCGAATTCGGCGGCATCGACGTCGTCGTCAATACCGCCGGGATCATGGTCCTCTCGCCGGTCGCGAGCCTCGACCTGGCCGACCTCGACCGAATGCATCGCACCAATATCCGCGGCGCCTTCGTGATCTCCCAGCTCGCCGCCAACCGGCTCCGCCGCGGCGGCGCCCTGATCAACGTCTCGACCAGCCAGACCCGGCTCCAGCACCCGACCTACGCCCCATATGCCGCGAGCAAGGCCGCCGTCGAGAGCCTGACCCTCGTCCTTGCCCGTGAGCTGCGCGGCAAGGACATCACCGTCAACGCGATCGCGCCGGGACCGACCGCCACGCCGCTGTTCCTCGACGGCAAAGACGATCAGACCATCGACCGCCTCGCCGCCCTGGCGCCCCTCGAGCGTCTCGGCACCCCGGAGGACATCGCCGAGGTCGCCGCCTTCCTCGCCGGCCCGGGTCGCTGGATCAACGGCCAGGTCGTCTTCCCCAACGGCGGGATCGCCTGAACCCCTTACACAGGACAGGAGTCCGAACATGACCGACTTCCGCACGGACAATATCGGCGAGCAGTCACCCTTCGAGGTGCTCGCCACTGAACCCGGCGACGAGCCGGAGTCCTATGTGGTCACCATGAAGGTCACCGGCAACGGCTTCAACGGCGCCGGTCCCCTGGCCTTCGTCCTGCGCGACGACCGGATCGCCGAGCTACGGATCAGCTGATGGCATCGGAATCATCGTCTGCGACACGCGGCCGCGGCCGCCGCCCCGCCGAGGAAGTGCGCGCCGACATCTTGAAAACCGTTGGGACACTTCTCCTGAGCGAGGGCAGCGCGGACCTCACCTTCGAGCGCGTGGCCCGCGAGGCAGGCGTCAGCAAGACAACCCTCTACAAGTGGTGGCCGTCGAAGGGCGCGCTCGCACTCGACGGCTACTTCCACGCCGTGGAAGAAAGACTCGCCTTCCCCGACACCGGCGACATCCGCACCGATCTGCTCGCCCAGCTCCGCGCCTTCGCGAAGCTCATGACACGGACTCCCGGCGGCCGGGTGCTGACCGAACTGATCGGCCTGTCCCAGACCGACGAAGACCTGGCAGTCGCCTACCGTCGACTGTATTCGTCGCAACGCCGCCGCCTCGCCTGCGAACGTCTGCGACGGGCACAAGAGATCGGCCAGATCCGGCCCGAAGCCGACCCGCAGATCATCGTGGACCAGCTCTGGGGAGCCGTCTACCACCGGCTGCTCATTCCCGACGAGCCCGTGACAGACCACTTCGTGACCGGCCTGGTCGCCAACCTCCTCGACGGCATCGCAGCCGGCTGATCCCGAATCCGCAATGCGCCGCCGACTATACCGACAGTCAGCATAATTCTCGATACTCTGTACCATTGATACATGGAGTCAGGAAGGACCCGCCTGCTGGAAGCAGCGCTCGCGCTGCTGGCCGAGCATCCGGAGCGGGCACCGAGCACACGGGAGCTCTACGAGGCGGCGAATGTGGCCGCGCCGACGCTGTATCACCACTTCGGCACGAAGGACGGCCTGATGGAGGCCGCGGTCGACGAAGCCTTTTCGGCCTACCTGGAGCGCAAGCGAGCGGTCCCCCGGACCGGCGACTTGATTGCCGACTTCGCGGCAGGGTGGGACATGCACGTCGGATTCGGGGTGGAGAACCCGATCCTCTATGCGCTCATGTACGGGCGCGAGGATGGGCGCCACTCTCGGGCCGCCCAGACCGCCGAGACGGAATTGCGGCGCGCGGTGGAGCTGCTCGCGGACGCGGGGATCCTGCGAACAAGTGTCGACGAAGCCGTCGCGGTCACGACGGCGATGGCGATCGGCTGTGTCACGCAACTGATTCACGAAGGCGCGCCCGCGACCGCGCCGCTGGCTCGGACGATGCGTGGCGCGCTGCTGTCCGAACTGACCGGAAGGTCGCCGGAGCAAGACGACGCCGGGCACGCCGCGCGGGCGCTGCTCGCTCGACTCGGTGCGGTGGACGGGCTGTTCAGCCCGGCGGAGGAAGCGCTGCTGCGCCAGTGGCTGCACGCCCTCTCCGGGCACTTCGCGCAATCGGATACACGGAAAGAGGGAGAGGAATCATGACCAACTCGCCACGCGAGAAGCTCACGCTCACCCATCTACTGGGAGGACAGGACCCCGTTCCCCGCCTCGGATACGGCGCCATGCAACTCGCCGGCCATGGCGTGATCGGATTACCCGAGGACGTGCACGGCGCGATCGACGTGCTGCGCGCTGCGGTGGATCAAGGGGTCAGGTTCTTCGACACCGCGAACGCTTACGGTCCACGCACCGTCGATCAGCTCATCGGCAGAGCGCTGAGCCCCTTCGCCGACGATGTGATGATCGGAAACAAGGTCGGCGCGCGGCGCGGCCCCAGGGGCGAGTGGCTCACCGACGGCCGACCGGAGACCTTGCGCACGCAGGTCGAAGAAAGCCTGCTCGATATGCGTACGGACAGCAGCCCACTCACCTACTTGCGTCTATCGGGCGACAGCCAAGCACCCGAGAGTGCCCCGGCCGATGAGGTGCCGTTCGAGGAATCGCTCGGCGCCCTCGTCGAATTGCGCGCGGAAGGCAAGATCCGCCACATCGGACTCTCCGGCGCCTCGCCCGAGATGCTGCGCATCGCGCAACAGATCACGCCGATCGCCGCCGTCCAGAACCGCTTCAACCTCATCGACCGCAGCGGCATCGAAGTCCTCGGCGTCTGCGAACGAGACGGCATCGCGTTCGTTCCGTACTTCCCGCTCGCCACCGGCGCCCTGGGCGAACCGGACCAGCTCACCCGACCGGCACGCCGGCTCGGCGTCTCCACCTCCGCGGTCGCCTTGGCGTGGCTGCTTCGGCGCTCCCCGGTGATCATCCCGATCCCGGGCACCAAGTCCTTGCGACACCTCGCCGACAACATCAGCGCCTCCGAGGTCGCGGCGCTGTTGACCGACGACGAGGTCCGCGCACTGACAGCGCTCGAGGACGAAGAATCCGCACAACTCGGCACGATGCCGGATCGGATGTCCGAAGCCATGGTTCGAATCCGCGACGCGTTCACCCGGTAGGCAGGGCCGGGCCAGGCGACACGGCTTCACGGCAAGGCGTGTGCAGGCCACTTCCATGAGCCACCACATACCGTTGGCGTAACCAACCGACCCGATGGATTCGGAGCTCGGTCCCTGGAGTGAGCCCGATGTGGGCCACGGATGCAGCCAGGAATATCGCCGACGACCACCACGCGCTCCACGCCCGGAACGGTAGGCGCACAGCAGCGCGCAGGCGAGGCGATTTCCACCCACGACAAGAGGCCGAAAGGCACTAGCAAGGCCCGTGACCAGCTGAGACCGTCGAGATATGCCTCCCGCTTCCGATGTGGTGGTGCGGACCGACCGGCTGACGAAAGCGTACGGCCGACTGGTCGCGTTGCGTGAGGTCGACCTACGGATCGAGCGCGGTGAGGTATTCGGGTACCTCGGGCCGAACGGGGCCGGCAAGTCCACCACCCTGCGTCTGCTGATGGGGATGCTGCGCCCCACCGCGGGGAGCGCGGAACTGTTCGGACTCGATGCCTGGTCGGCTGCGGTGGCCGTCCATCGGCGGATCGGGTACGTGCCCGGCGAGCTGGCCCTGTACCCGCGCATGACCGGGCGTCAGCACATCGACTACCTGCGAAATCTGCGCCGGGACCGCGACCGGAAATCCGCCGAGGCGCTGGCGACCCGACTCGACCTGCAGCTCGACAAACCCGTGCGGGCGCTGTCGAAGGGCAACCGGCAGAAGCTCGCCCTGGTCCTGGCCCTCATGAGCAGGCCCGAGCTGTTGATTCTCGACGAGCCGACCGGGGGTCTGGATCCACTCGTCCAGCTGGAGTTCTACGCGATCCTGCGCGAGCACACCGCGAAGGGCGGCACGGTGCTGCTGTCCTCGCACGTCCTCAGCGAGGTCCAGCGGGTCGCGGACCGTGTCGGCGTCCTCCGGGAAGGCCGCCTGGTCGCTGTCGAAAGACTCGAGGATCTGCAGGAGAAGTCTCTGCACCACGTCGTCGCCGAGTTCGCGAACCCGGTCGGCGCCTTGGATTTCCAGCACATCGACGGTCTGCGCGACATCGCGATCGAAGGGAGCACCCTTCGTTGCAGCGCACCCCAATCCGCACTGGACGCGCTGATCAAGCACCTCGCGCGACACACTCTCGTCGACTTCGAATGCGCCGAAGCGAGTCTCGACGAAACCTTCCTCGCACTGTATGGATCGGGGGAATCGTGATCGCGAACACTGCCCTCACCCGGACGGTGTCGACTCGGACCGTCTTCCTCAAGACCCTGTGGGACCAGCGGTGGTCATTGCCCGCCTGGGTGCTGGGGCTGGTGCTGCTCGTCGCCATGTACGTCGCGATCTGGCCGAGCGTGCGCGACCAGCCCTCGATCAGCGGCTTCATCGAGCAGATGCCGGAGGCGATGCGGGCGCTGTTCGCGATGTCCGGCGCGGACATGTCCACACCGGTCGGCTACGTGCAGGTGGAGCTACTTGCCTTCATGGGACCGCTGTTGCTGCTGCTCTACGCGATCACCACCGGAGCCGCATCGCTCGCCGGTGAAGAGGAGCACCGCACGCTGGACCTGCTGCTGTCGAGCCCGATCAGCCGAGGCCGCATCTTCGTCGAGAAGTTCGCCGCGATGGTGGTCGGGATCGCGCTGCTCGGGGCCGTGACCGGAGTGGCATTGGTGGGTGAGGGAAGCCTGGCGGACATGACGCTGCCCGCGGGCCATGTCGCCGCGACGATGGTGCACATGTCGCTGCTGGCACTCGTGTACGGCACCCTCGCGGCCACCTTCGGCGCGTTGACCGGACGCACCGGCGTCAGCCGTGCCGTACCCGCAGTCGCCGCCGTCCTCGCCTATGTGGTCAACGGGCTCGGCCCGATCGTGTCCTGGCTGGAGCCGTGGCAGAAGTTCTCGCCGTTCTACCAGTACGCCGGCCACGATCCGCTCCGTAACGGACTGTCCGTGCCCGCCGTGCTGGTCTCCGTCGGCACGGTGGTGCTGCTTGTCGTTGTCGCGTTGTTCGGGTTCGGGCGCCGCGACGTCGCCGGATAGAAAGCGATGGAGACGATGTCCTGTTCACCCGTGCTCGCCGCGGCGAACCGCCCGATCGCGGCCCCCTTCGGCACTGTCTCGGTCAGAGACATCGTGCGGGTGTTCAACAAGTACGTGACCAATCCACTCATGATGCGGCTGGCCGGCCGGAAATACTGGTATGCGTCGGTCATCCGGCACACCGGCAGACGCACCGGGAAAACCTACGACACCCCCGTCGTGGCCGAGCCGTTCACCGGCGGGTTCATCATCCCGCTCCCCTATGGCAGGCACGTGGATTGGCTGCGCAATGTGCGACGCACCGGAACAGCGACCATCCGGCACAAAGGCAACGTCTACGCCGTCGCCGCTCCCGAGATCATCGATGCCGCAACCGCCGCGCCGCTGCTGTCCCCACCACGTCGGCGCCAGTTCGGGCGATTCGGCATCGACGAGTTCGTCACCTTCGAAACCCGCGACGCTCGCAGTGCGACGGCTGGGGGCGCATCGCCGCCGTCAGACCCCGGCGACGCCGAGTAGCTGCCCGATCCCGTAGGTGACGGCCATCGCGAGCGCACCACCGGTGACCACCCGCACGATGGCCCGGCCTCGGGCGGCGCCGCCGAGGCGGGCGCTGAGGCTGCCGGTGAGGGCCAAGGCCACCAGCATCGCGACGAACGTGATCGGGACGCGCACCTCGGCAGGCGGCAACAGGATCGCCAGCAGCGGCAGGATCGCACCGACTGTGAACGCGGCGGCAGAGGCGAACGCCGCATGCCAGGGGTTGGTCAGCTCGTCCGGGTCGATCCCCAGTTCGACCTCCGCGTGCGCGGCGAACGCGTCGTGCGCGGTCAATTCCTCGGCGACCGTGCGAGCGGTCTGCGGGGACAGGCCCTTCGCCTCGTAAAGACCGGTCAGCTCTTCGAGTTCGGCGTCGGGCATGGTCGACAGCTCGTGGCGCTCCTTGGTCAGCAGGGCGCGTTCGGAGTCGCGCTGGGTGCTGACCGAGACGTACTCGCCCAAGGCCATGGAGACCGCGCCGGCGGCGAGGCCGGCCAATCCGGCGGTCAGGATCGGGCCGCGATCGGTGGTGGCCGCCGCGACACCGACGACCAGACCGGCGACCGAGACGATGCCGTCGTTGGCGCCGAGCACCCCGGCCCGCAGCCAGTTCAACCGCGACGACAGCCCTCCGACATGTGGTTCCGCGGCGTGGGAGCCGTTGCTGATCGGCGAATCGCTCGAGTCCTTGTTCAGGGTCACGACCGGAAGGTTATTGCGACCGGGCTCGCGCCACCAGCAATGCAAGGCTATCCGAAGCCGAATTCATCCAGATGATTCCCGCCTGCTCGACGCGGAGACGGGTGTCACCGCCCCGGCGTCGACTCGGTGTCGGCCGAGTTGTTCCAGACCGCGGCCGCGCCGCTCTCACCGATGCGATAGACCTGCACGACCGATCCGACCGCCAGCGCGATGCCCAGAACGGTCAGCCCGACCGCCAGGAAGCGGGACGCCTGTTCCCGCGCGGATCCGGTCCGCTGCGTCCACCACTGCTGGACGCGGGGCTGGTGGATCGCCCACCACGCCAGCGAGACCACGAAGACACCCAGCGACCAGACGAGCAGTTCCTCGCCGAGCTCGGCGTGGATCTCCACCAGCGGATCACTCGGCGTCCGATGCTCGAGCCACTCGCCGGCCTCGGTTGTCAACGGCACCAGCACGAGCGTGACGAAGGCCACGATGGGCGAGGCGACCCCGATCCGGCGTCGCGCGGCGGGCCAGCACAACGACAGCAGCAGGATCAGCGCCGAGATCGGCACCAGCACCACCACGAAGTGCACCAGCAGGGGGTGGATCGGCAAGCCGTTGAACGTGGTGAGCTCCATGGAGACCGTGCCTTTGTCGAGATGTGTTTGCGATCGGGCCCCCACACCTTAGAGGCAGAACCTGGGAGTTTCCTGGGCGATGGCCGGGAATACCGGTCTCCCCGCCGCCACCTCGTCACCTCCATTGCGTCACACGTCAGCATGCGTCCCGAGAGAAGCGCTACGCCGAGAGCAGCCGTCGTCATCGCTGCCGCGACCCAGACCGGAGCCGGTCCCCCGAGACCTGCGGCAATGCCGGCGGCACCGAGGGCAGGCCCTGCAGCGGCTCCCAGGTTCAGCGCGGCAGTCGCGTATGAACCACCCATCGTCGGCGCGCCTGTCGCGGCATAGAGCACCCGAGTGATCAGGGTGCTCCCGACACCGAACGCCAGAACTCCTTGCGCCAGAACGAGAACGATGAGGAGCGCCGGGTGCGAGCCGAACGATGCGAGCGCGACCCACCCTGCCGACAGGAGCGGACCTCCGACCGCGATGACGAGACCGGGCCGCTGATCCGACATCCTTCCCGCGATCGTCACACCGAGGAATGATCCGAGACCGAACACGACCAAGACGACGGAGATCCAGCCATCGCTCAGCCCTGCGTATCTCGTCACGATCGGCGCCAGGAAGGTGAAGGCCGCGAAGGTGCCGCCGTTGATCAGCGCGCCGAGAGACATCGCGAGCAGGAGCCGCGATGAACGCAGTTGGCGGAGTTCCGACGCAATCCCCGGCGCGGGGCCGTTGCCCGTCGCGGCGCCGGCAGACTGGTTCGGGACGCCTTGGAGGATGCCGAGAGCCGCGGGAATGCAGAGGAGGGCGATGGCCCAGAATGTCGCACGCCAACCGAGGGCGGTGCCGAGTAGCGCTCCGGCGGGGACGCCCGCGACCATCGCGATCGTCGTGCCGGAGAGAAGGATGGCCAGTGCCCGGCCCTTACGATCTTCGGGTACGAGGGTGGTCGAGGTGCTCAGCGCGACCGCGAGAAAGCCTGCGTTCGCCAGCGCGGCGACCACGCGACTGATGAAAAGCACTGTAAACGCGGGCGTCACCCCGGCGACGACATGACAGCTCGCGAATGCGAGCAGGCAGACGAGCAGGGTGAGCCGCGGGGGCCAATGGCGAGCGGAGGCCGCCATTGCGGGTGCACCGACGACCATTCCGATGGCGAATGCTGAGGTCAGCAGACCCGCAGTGCCGACGGAGACGTCGAGATCGGAGGCGATCGCGGGGAGCAGACCCGCGAGCATGAATTCCGAGGTGCCCATGACGAAGACCGCCAGGGCAAGCATGTAGAGAGCGAAAGGCATCGAGTACTCCGAGGTGAGAGGCCAGAGAGGGTTTCTCGTCACCACGACCAGCGGCCCGGAGCAAGCCGGAGACCCGCCCGCGCAGAGGGCAGGGAGGGCTCAGGGGTTCACGGGGCTGACGGTGTGACCACCAGCCCCTGATGTGTCCGACTCAGGACTCGACATACCTCGCACTCTACATAGGCCCGCTGCCGGTGGGGCTCGGCCGATCGGGTGGAATCGGGCTCCGAGCCGCATGCCGCGGTACTCGACATCGCCAAGTACGCCCTCGGCCGCTGGACCGTCACACTCGCCGCGGTCGGCACGGTGCTCAACATCGCGTTCACCGCTCCCCTGGTCTGGCTGGCGACCGACGACCGCCTGTTCCAGGCCGCCTACTTCGACGCGCAATATCCCGCCGACGGAGCCGGCGCCATGAGCCTGGTGACGCGGATCGTGATAGCGGTGGCGATCGCGGTGGCCGTCTGGGATATCGGCGAAGGCTGGGTCAAGGCACTGCGGACGCGCTGACGGCCCGCGACCGGAGACGACACTCACATCGCCGCCGCCGCGAGACGGCGACGGAGCCCGGTGACCCCGTCGACCGACCTGTGGGCTGCCGCCAGTGAATCCAGTTCACGCAGGTAGACACCCATGCGACGGGAGCGGACATGGGCGGCTTCATCGATGGCGGCGTGGCCGATGACGGTGGCCTCGTGGGGGTCGCCGGTGGCCATGACGAGCGAGGCCAATTTGAGGTGCGCCAGCGCCCTGGACCGGACGTAGATGTCACCGAAACCACTGACGGCAGTCTGCAGGCGCGCCCGCGCCTCGCCGACGAAGCGCCCGTGCAACGCCATGTCGTAGAGCGCGTGCCCGGTGTCGCCACCGAGTTGGGCATCGTCGTAGTAGGCCATGAAGAACGCGTCATCGCCGGGGCTGCGGTTGCTGAAGCTCTCGTCGGCCTCGCCCACCGCACGCACGGCTTCCTCGACACGGTGCAGTTGGGCGAGCGCACGTGCCCGGATGACCCGCAGGCTGGCGCGTTCGGTGGGGGTGAGGCGATCGGCCCGCACCAGTCCGAGTTCGGTGAGGGTCAGTCCGGCATCCGGGTCACCGCACCAGATCTCCTGCCGGGCCATACAGGACAGTACTTCGGCGCGCAGATGGACATCGCTCGCCTCCTCGGCGCAGCGCAAGGCCAGGCGCTGCATCCGACGAGCGTCGTCGTGCGCGTGCGAGTCGAACGCCATCCAGGCCGAGGTGTTGGCGAGAAAGCCGACAGCGCTGAACAATTCGGCGCGGTTGGATGCCGAACAGCGGGCATCGAGCAGGGCGACGGCGTAGCGCAACTGGGCGGCGACGGCCTCGCGGACCAGGACACCACCGTAGGTGTTGTCCCAGGTGTCGAACACCCGGGCGGTGTCGAGTATCTGCGCGATCTCGACCTTGCCGACACGCGCCGGAATGGGCGTCGGCTCGGTGATCTCGACCAGATCCGCGAGCGCGGCCTGCGCGGTCACCGCCGCGGTCACGCCCCCGGCTGCCCGCAGAGAGTCGGGGCGGTGCAGGGGATCCGCCTCGACCCCGGCGCGCAGCGGTGCGTGCGCCGCCCGCTGATCGAAGAAGCCGAGCTGGTGGTCGGAATCCACACCGAGCACATGCCGAAACGCTTCCCGATACTTCGGGTCCGGCCAGGTCCGCTCGCCGCACAGGTAGCGGCGAATCGTCTCGTCGGTATAGCGTCCCGGGGTGCCCGTGATCTGGTCGATCCGCGCGTTGACCCGCCGGGCCAACCCATCCTGAGTCAACCCCGCCTGTCGGATGAGCTGCTGCAACTTGCTGTTGGACACCCGCTGGCGTCGTCTCACCGCTCTCGAACTCCCCTTGCCCCCGAAGCCCTTGTCAAGATCTGACAACGAAAAGGCTACGTCGACACTCCGGTTTCGGCGACCGGAGTCCGCCGACCCCCCGACTTCGCCACCCGTACCCCCCCGTTGAGCGCCGGTGAGTACGTAACTTCTTCTGGGGCTGTCATTTTCACCGAAACTGGGCCAGCCTCGAGAGACCGACCGGCGCCTGGCGCGCGCCGTTCGTATCTCGCTCGAACCGGGAGTCCCTTTTGCCCTCAGCACAATCCGGCGTTCCCGCCGCCGGCCGTCGCCCCACGGCCCACGGCTCGCCTCTCGACACCGACGGCGAGTCCCGTGTGCCCATCTACACCGAAGAGTTCGCGGCCGACCCGCACGCCGTCTACGGGCAGCTGCGTGAGCGGTTCGGGTCGCTGGCGCCGGTATGGCTCGCTCCGGGAGTCCGGGCGACCTTGGTGATCGGCTACTGGACCGCGCTGAAGATCATGAACGACCCCGAGCACTTTCCCGCCGATCCGCGGATGTGGGAGCGCGACATCCCACCGGAGTGCCCCGTGCTGCCGATGATGCAGTGGCGACCGAACGCCCTGCGCAGCGCCGGGCTCGAACACGAGCGGTATCGGTCGGCCACTGTGGCCGCCCTCGGCCGGGTGGATCTGGCCGCCCTGCACACAGCGGTCGAGCGGATCGCGGTGACACTGATCGACGAATTCGCCGACCGTGGCCGGGCCGACCTGCTCGGCGACTACGCGGTCCCGTTGGTGTTCGAGGTGATCAGCGAGCTGATCGGGTGCGATCCCGACGTCAGCGCGCAGACCGCCGCCGGTATGGCGATGATGTTCGACGCGACTGCCGACGCCGCCGAAGGAAACCGGCTGATCGTGACGGCGCTGGGCGAACTGGTCCGCCGCAAACGCGCCAAGCCGGGCACCGACATCACGTCCTCGCTGTCGGCCCATCACATCGGCCTGTCCGACGAGGAGATCATCCAGCAGCTGGTCACCCTTTACGGCGCGGCGAGCGAGCCACTGACCAACCTCATCGCCAACGCCCTGTCGTGGATGATGACCCACCAGGATTTCGGGGGCGATGTCGTCGGCGGGTCGTTGTCGACCCGTGACGCGCTCACCCACGTACTGTTCCGCGATCCGCCGATCGCGAACTTCTGCATGTCCTATCCGCCGCAGCCACAGCTCATCGACGAAACCGTTTGGGTGCCCGCGCATCAGCCGATCGTGATCAGTCTGGCCGCCTGCAACAACGACCCGGCCGTCCTCGGCGGCAATATCCGCCACAACGAGTCCCATCTCGGACTCGGCGCCGGACCACACCGCTGCCCCGCGCAGACACCGGCGCATCTGATCGCTGGGGAGGCCATCGATCAGATCCTCGACTCTCTGCCCGAGATGGACCTGGCGATCCCCGCCGAGCAGCTGCGGTGGCGACCAGGACCGTTCCACCGGGCGCTCGAATCACTGCCCGTCCTCTTCTGACCCATCCCACCCGCCGAACGTAAGGCTCTCCGATGACCGCTCTTCCCTCTTCCTCCGTCGCAGCCACCCCCGTCGTACTCGATCCCACCGGCACCGACATCTCCGCCGAGGCCATCCGTCTGCGTGAGCTCGGACGTCTGGTTCGCGTGGAACTGCCTGCCGGGGTGCAGGCCTGGGCGATCACCGATCCCGTCCTGCTCAAGGAGTTGTTCGTCGATCCGCGGGTCTCCAAGGACGCCGCGCAACATTGGCCCGCCTTCATCGCCGGGGAGATCGGGGCGGACTGGCCGCTGATCTCGTGGGTGTCGGTGCGCAATATGCTCACCGCCTACGGCAAGGACCATCAGCGGTTGCGCAAGCTCATCGGACCGGCGTTCACCCCGCGCCGGGTCACCGCGTTGCGCCCGCAGATCGAGAAGATCAGCACCGACCTGCTCGACGACCTGGCCGCCCGGCCCACCGACACGGCGATCGACCTGCGGGAGGAATACGCGGCGCAGGTTCCGCTGCGGGTGATCAGCGCGCTGATGGGCGTCCCGGCCGATCTGCAGCCCGGGCTCCGACGCTGCATCGACGAGATCTTCTCCACATCCCCGGAGCGCGATCCGCAGGAGACCTTCGCCGAGATGGTCGGCATCCTGGGCACGCTCGTCGCCCGTCGCCGCGCCGAGCCCGGCGAGGACATGACCAGCCTGCTCATCAGCCACCGCGACGAGAACGAAGACCGCCTCACCGAAGAAGAACTCGTCCACACCCTGCTCCTGGTGATCAGCGCCGGCTTCGAGACCACCGTCAACCTGCTCGGCCAGGCCGTCTACCAGCTGCTCACCCGCCCCGAACTGCTGTCCCAGGTCCACGCGGGCACCATCAGCTGGTCACACCTGATCGAGGAGACCCTGCGCTACGCACCCCCGGTCTCGAACCTGCCGCTGCGCTACGCGATCACCGACATCGACGTGGACGACCAGCAGATCAAGGCGGGCGAGGCGATCATCACCAGCATCGCCGCCGCCAACCGCAGCCTCGAGCTGTACGGCCCCGACGCCGACGAGTTCGACCCGAGCAGGACGACCAAGGACCACGTGTCCTTCGGCTACGGCGCGCACCACTGCCTCGGGGCTCCGTTGGCCCGGATGGAAGCCGAGATCGCGCTGCCCGCGCTGTTCGAGCGGTTCCCCGAGCTGGCGCTCGCCGAGGCACCGGAGGCGTTGAAGCCGTTGAGCAGCTTCATCTCCCAGGGACATCAGAGTCTGCCGGTATATTCGGGCCGGCAGCCGGGGGTGGCCGCCGGACAGTGAGGCGAGCCGGGGACGCGACCCGAGCGCCGTGGCGAATTCAGGCCGGAAACTGGCCTATATCCGCGGCATGCTCGAACCATGAGCGAAACCGAATCGACTCCGGGCCAGACCGACATCACCGACTACGACGACCCGAACGCGCCGTGGAACCAGGCGTGGGACCAGGAAGGCGACATCGCCCACTGGAACGATGATGTGATCAAGGAGTTCCGGGAGAACTCGGGCAAGGTGGGCGGTGCCTACGCGGGCGGGGACCTCATCCTGCTCACCACCACCGGAGCCAGGAGCGGCAAGCGGCACACGACTCCCCTGGGGCCCCTGTACCGGGGCGACATCATGTACGTGAGCTCGTTCATCGAGGACAGGTACCCGGCCTGGTGGTACAACATCAAAGCGAATCCGCAGGTCACCGTCGAACTCAGGGACAAGACCTACCGGGCGACCGGCACGGTGCTCGAAGGCGCGGACTACGACGAGTTCGCGGCGTGGGCGCTGGCGGACAACCCTCTGCTGGCAGATTTCCAGTCCAAGGTCGACCGACCCATGCCGCTGGTCGTGCTGACCCTCGACAGCGAGGTCTGACCGGGTGTCGGCCGGCGGGTCCGCGGAGGACCGCCGGTCACCCCGCACAGCCTTCACCCGCCGCGCACATCAGCACGCCCGAAACAGGGGCTCCCCGATGACATCGGACGGGAACGGCAGTACTCGCCCTGAACGAGATCGGTGGACCGTGTGAGGTGCGTGGACACTGGGGCTCAGTGTGCTGTTGGGGCGGGCACGGCCGGTTCAGTAATGATCTTGGTTACCACACACAGGATCGTCCGAAAGCCATTGCCGTGCCCGCGTTCCCATCATCTCCCGTTGCCTGTCCCCATGCCGAACCGGGTCCGGTTTCGACACGACGACCCGAAGATCCGGATTCGGAGGTGGTAGTGGCAGGGTTGCTGGAACTGTTGGAGACGGTGGCCGACCCGCGGGATCGCCGTGGTGTGCGGCATCGGTTGACAGTAGTCCTGGCGATCGCGCTCGCCGCGCCCCTGGCCGGGGCCAGGTCGTTCACCGCGATCGCGCAGTGGGCCGCCGAAGCACCCGGACCGGTATTTGACACAGCTGGGATCGGTGCGGCAGGCACCGTCGGAGTCGACGATCCGGCGTGTACTGCAACGAGTGCCCGGTGACCGGTTCGACGAGGTGATCGGCGCCTGGATATGGCTGCGCACCGGCATCGTCGGTGGTCGGCGAGTGATCGCGTTCGACGGCAAGACCCTGCGTGGGGCCAAGGACACCGCCGGGAACATGATCCACCTGCTGGCAGGGTTGTGTCAGCACACCGGCACCGTGCTGACACAACTCGCCGTCAACGCGAAGACCAATGAAATTTCCATGCTGCAAACACTTTTGGCGAGGACGAACATCACCGCAGCGGTGATCACCGCCGATGCGTTCAACTGCCAAAGCCAGACCGCGGCACTGATCTGTGATCGCGGCGGCGACTACATCCTGACCGTGAAAGCCAACCAACCCAACCTGCGGAAACCACTGAAACGTCTCCCCTGGGGCGACGTTCCGATCGCGAACACCACCACGACCACCGGCCACGGCCGCCGCGAACGACGAACCCTGAAAGCAACAGCGATCGATACCGGTATCGGGTTTCCCGGCGCCGAACGGCCGTGCGAATCACCCGCACCCGCACCGACCGCAAGACCGGCAAACGCAGCAGCGAAACCGTCTACGCCGTCACCAGCCTCACCGCGACCACGCCACACCCGAACAGATAGCCCACTGTTTATGAGGACACTGGGGAATCGAGAACCGCACCCACTGGGTCCGCGACGTCACCTACGACGAAGACCGCTCCCAGATCCGCACCGGCCACGCACCACAAGTGAAGGCAACCCTGCGTAACACCGCCATCAGCCTGCGCCGCCTGGCCGGCCACACCAACATCGCCGCCGCGCTCCGATATCACACCTACGACTTCTCCCGACCCGTCACACTACTATTGACCTGCTGAAACACGACTTTGCCGGGGCCCTGGCCGTCTACCCTGTCCCCAACGGACCTCTCCTCCAAGGCATGGCCACGCTATGTGCGGATCGCCGACGAATTGCCTGCCACCGCCACCAACAAGATCCTCAAGCGTGAACTGGTCGCCGAGGGGACCGAGGTCGGGAACGACACCCTGTGGACCCGGCCCGTGCGCGAACGGACTAATGACCGAATGAAGATCCGAACGACGCGAACGGTGCCGTAGCTGCAGAGGAACCCACAGGCGCTCACCGAACTCGACAGCGCCTGTGCCGAATTGGCCGACGCGTTGTCAGCGGCTCGGGACCGGGCCACCGTCGGCGGTGTCGCGGGGCACCTTCACCTCGATCGGCCGACATCGGTGATCACCGTCTTCAAGCGGGTCCCGCTGCGGCTGTTGCGGCCGGCCTGGGCATGCTTGTCGTAGCCGAGTTGGTCGACGGCCTCATCCTCGAGCGCGGATTCCAGCACCCGCCTGGTCAGCTGCTGCAGCACCCGCCCTCACCGGTCAGCCGCAGGCCTTCGCTGCGGGCCCGGTCGACCAGCATCGCGATCATCTGCTCGTCCAACACCTCCGCAGACGGATTGATCGCGGCCCGAACCTCAGTCATAGCCTCACTCACTTGGCTTCTCTCCCTTGATCATCGAGATCCGCCGTTGATGAGACACTCCCGCTAACGGGCCTGCTGTATCACCTTGACCGTTTCGTGGGCAAGAAGATCGGAGGTGAGAAACCGCTCGGTCAGGAAGTGCCATAGATTGGTCCCTGCAATCTCCGAGAGAGTTACGAATCGCCCGAATGGGTTGGTGCGCCCGGCGAGGGCTTCCAGTTCAAGAATGAGAGCCGCCCAATGCGCGGTATCGATATACCACACGACACCCCGATCGGCGTCACCCTCACTGAGATCGTCTGCATAGGGGAGCAGGGATATCGTCTCCGCAGTACCTGCCAAGCAAGGGTTCGGAGTCGCGGAGTAATCTGACGTACGTGCGGCCCATATGCGCGCCTCCGATCGGGACTCGACCGCGACTGCCGGATCGAACTCGTGCGTATCCCATGGTGGAGCGAATGCGGAGACGTCGGGGAGGAATCTTATTTCGATGCGTGCGTTGAGGGCTACCATATAACCGCCTGACAGGAGGTCAGGACGATCCGACGCGATCGCCCACTGCAATGGTTGCACGCAAATCAGGAAATCGCGAAGATTCGGCACTTTCATTATAGGGTTCCCCCCAGGGTGCGGCCGGACCTTTCGTACATGAACATCAGAAACTGCACATCGGGAAAGAATTCATCGGCCCATACCCTGTCTTCGACACCTTTAATGCGCGAGTTGCGGATCCTTCTGCACCAAGAATTCAGCCGTTTCCGCAGCAGTGTTCCCCCTACTCCGACAAAAGGCGGTAAATTCAGCTGGCGTCTCGAATTCTTTCATTTTATATACCTCTATCTCCGAAAGGTGGCATAAACTCGATCGAAATCTCCGTCCAACCGGGCTTGCGCCTCATCTATCCTCACGCGATCGAATCCGTAACGTGCAGCTTGCCGACCTGTCCACGTGCGCCTCGCCGCCTGCACTAGACTTTCCCCATTGCGAACGTCTTCATTGAAACCAGCCAAGTTGTCACCATACACCCATATCCCTTGCATCTCCTTGCTTTGGTCGCCGAAGTGCTGCATCACCTCGTCGAACATTTCTCGCCCACACAAGGGTGAGGTTCCCCCGCTTCTTTGGAGGGCTCTGAGCATGGTCCGATAGGGCCAGGAAGGGAGCCCCGCGTGGCAGCACCGAAGAAGTACCCGGACGAGTTGAAGGCCCAAGCAGTCCGGTTGTATCAGGACTCGGACCCGAAACCGACTGTCCGGAAGCTGGCCCAGCAGTTGGGTGTGCATCACGAGGCGTTGCGCACCTGGATCCGCCAGGCCAACGCCGGCCAGCGTCCCGAACCGGCGGATGTCGATCTGGCCGAGGAGAACAAGCGGCTGCGTAAGCAGGTCGCCGAGCTGGAGCGGGTCAACGACATCCTGCGTTCTGCGAGTGCGTATTTCGCCTCGGAGCTCGACCAGACCCGGAGGTGATCGTGCGCTTCGTCGAAGACAGCCCGCACCCGGTCGAGCTCGTATTGCGGGTGCTGGGCGTCGCGTCGTCGACCTACTACTGGTGGCGCAAACGCCTGCAGGAGCCGTCGGCGCGGCAGATCGCCGACAACCAGTTGCTGGCTGAGATCGTCGATATCCACACCAGCTCCGGCGGCACCTATGGCTCGCCCCGGGTGCATGCGATGCTCGCCCGCCGCGGAATCGCGGTCGGCCGCAAACGAGTGGAAAGAGTGATGCGAGGCGCCGGGTTGCAGGGCGCTTTCCTGCGGAAACGGTGGCGGCTCGGTTCCACGCGTCAAGATCCGCGGGCAGCGCCAGCGCCGGACCTGGTCGAACGGGTCTTCACCACCGATCGCCCGAACCGGCTATGGGTGGCGGACGCGACTCGCATCGCGTGTGGTCAGGGCGCGTTCTGGCTGGCAGCGGTGCGGGATGCGTTTTCCAACCGGATCGTCGGGTGGAAGACCTCCGACCGCTGTGACACCGAGCTGGTGCTCGGTGCCCTGGAGTATGCGGTCTGGAGCCGCGATATCCGTGACGGTGAGTTGATACATCACTCCGACCGCGGGTCGACCTACACCGCTATCCGGTTCGCGAACCGATTGGCAGACAACGGAATCGCGCAGTCGATGGGGTCGGTCGGGGATTCCTACGACAATGCGTTGATGGAGAACTTCTTCTCCACGTTGAAGACCGAGCTGGTCTATCGCCGGTCCTGGCGGACCCGGGAAGAGTCCGAGAACGCCCTGTTCGCCTACATCGACGGCTGGTACAACACCCAACGCATCCAGAAGAAGCTCGGCTGGCGATCACCCGACGAGTTCGAAGCCAGCTACCATCACCGAGTTCCAGCCGAAAGCTGGTAATCCGCCCTCCAACAATGCGGGGGAACCTCAGGGTGACCCAAGGCTCGGATTATTGTCTATAGACCTACACGAACACAACCACACCCGCAAACATATACTTCCTGGTCAGTACGTCATCGATCGACTATTCCTCGACCGATACAAGGTTGCCGCCCGCCGCCCAAGCTAGGTAGCGAAGCGGTCCGATACTGTACGGCCACGAATCGAGTTGCAGTTGCACTACCAACACCGGACCGTTACGGCTATGTCCCCACCAGCTCCAAACGCGATTCTCCATTGCATAAACCCACGAGTCATAGTCCCATAGGTTTTCATTCTCCCGTATCTCTTGCCTCGAGTGCCCTTCGAACGACTCGATGAACCACTCCGGCAGGAAAGGCTTCAGATATGCACCCAGATCTCCTGGTGCCGTATCGCCCGATTTACCCGAAGGAAAATCCTCGATCCGCAGGTGTTGAGGCCGATCGGACCCGGTCGCCACAATCCACTGCCGCATCACCCCGAAAATCTTCTTCTCCACATCAGAATCTTCACCCAGATGTATCTTCAGCGTCAGCCACTGCCCCGGCGCCTTACCGAAGTGCGGGTTGCGCTCCAAGTTTTCGATCTCGCTCATGGTATGATTTCTTCCCCACTTCCTGGAATAATGTTATCTTGCAGTCGTTGCCATAATTGCGGGGGTATGCCAAATTGATCAGGATAGGCAGGGTCGTCAATTTGAGCTTTACCCCGGTTTTCCGGAAATCGACCCTCGCGTTGCGGAACCGCCGTTTCACGCAGATAGTACAGAAAGCTCTCCTCGACCTTGAACTTGACAATATAGGAGCCGTTACCACGCTTTTCGATCCACTGGAGCGTCCTGTCCCACTGATTAAAGTTGAGGTGCAGCATCTTATCGCCGAGTATCTCAATAGTACCATCTGCTGCCACTCGGAGGCGCTCCCGACTGAAATTCTTTGGCGGGTTATCGCCACCTTGGACGCGGTAGACATCAACAAGTCCATCGATAGTCTCGATCAATTCGCCCGCCAGTCCTACACGAGGCCCCGACGGATCGATTTCCCCGAGCAACGCACTACGCGTCTTGTCGCTCGGTCCCTTCGGCGTCGCGCGAGGAGTCTCCCCCGGATTTCTCGACGCAGCGATAGGTTCGAATTTCTCATTGCGTCCAACGGCGGTGGCCGGTACGCGTTGCGGCTGATCTGAACCTACGACGTCGATAGGAGTTCTCGGCACCGAGTCCGGATGTATCGGCGGCAGCTCCGCGTGTGGCACAGGGGGTTTGCCGATGTGGGACGGCGGGATCCGGGTGTGTTGGCTGTAGATGTCGATGTGATCGGTCCAGCCGGCCGGGTTCCTGTTGGCTCGGCCCACGGCGCCGGCCTCGGAGGCAACAGCCGGAGTTCCTGCGGCATCTCCCCCACCCGAACCGGGTTTGCCGCGACCACCCGCACCCCTGGCAACACCTAGCGCGATGCCGAAGGCTACGACCGAGTTGGGATCTCGCCAGTCCGGCAGACCGATAGCCATCCCCGCGTGATTGATGAACCCAGCTGTATTGCCCTTGTCGGCTTCGGCTTTGGCCGCCTCGACTTGCTCGGCGACGCCCGCGGCGACGTCATCACTTGTCGGAAGGTTCGGATGCCTGCCGAACCATCCGCCGACACTGTTGACGACAGCGCCCAGATCTGTCATCGCGAATACCCCGACGGCCATGTGGCCGAGCTGGCGGGCAACTCCACCGAGACTCAGCTCCGGATCGCTGTCTACAGGTTCGGATGGACTGGTCAGAACGGGGATAGCCGCCTGGTATTTCACATACTCCGAGACCTCTGGATCTCGCCAGGGGATTCCGGCTTCGTCAAGACGACGGCGAGCCTCGCGCTGCTGCCGTTCCTGTCGCTGTCTGGCATCCGTATACCAAGCGGCCTCGTTGCGAAGACACGGGAGGGTGTCGCTCGTGGCGGACTTCAGATCTTCGAGTTGCTGAGGTGGCGTGTAGGCAGCCGCGTGCAATCGAGCCATGGCCGCATCCCAGGGGTGGGCACCTTGACCGACCCATGGCACGGGCGGGATACGGATTGTCTCGAGATCAGCGATGAGTTGCGACGCTGGGTAGCCTGCGCCGATGCGAAATACCACGCGTGGATCTCGTATAGAGTCCGGCAGGCCTGTCGCACGTGGATCGGGGACACCGGACGCCGAAGGCAGTGGGTCGACGCTGTTCACATCGGAGGCGATGGAGGGAATTGCTGCCTCCGGGACGATCAGTTCGAGCGCACTGCTCGTGGCAGGGCTCGGTGCGGCCGGCCCGGTGCCGAGAACGATCTGTCCGACAAGTGTTTGTTCCACGGTTGTCGCATCGGCTTGCGAGGACTTCTTCTCCTCGGGCTGAGTGATGATCCAGGGCAGCGAGCCGACCGCCCCAGGGGCTCCACTGTCGCTGTTGTAGCCGAACAGGTACGGATACTTTCGGGCGATCTCAGGATCGACCGGCCGCTGCACCGGCTCCGGACCAGCCGAGGTCGGGGCGTCGACCGAGGCCGGCTCTGCGGGTACGGGCTGCGCCGGCCCGGTGGACGGTGCGGACGGAGACTCAGGCGCGGGGGTGGGCGTGGATGGCACCGATACCGTTGGGGCAGACGGGGTGTGGGGCGTTGCCAGGAGGTGCTGTATGTCTTCATCCGCACTATCGCGATCAGCAGACGGCGCGGGAGGGGGCGGGGGTGCGGGCGCGGGGACAGTCGGTGCGGCTTGCGTCGGCGCCGGGGGCATTTCCTGCTTGGGTGGCTTCGGGGGAGTGGTCTGCGGCGGCGTCGGATCACCGATCGGTGTCGCCACAGGTATCTGCTGACGTGCGGACGCGTCCAAATCCGCTCTGTTCAACACGCGTTCGTATGCGCGTGCGGCGAGCGCCGGAGTCATGCCGTGGAAGTTGTGCACCCGCGGCCGGCCGTCACCACCACCATCGGTCCGAGTCCTGGCGGGAGTGAGCGACTGCAGCCACCGCGACCCCGCCAACGGATCGTAAGTCTCTTCTGGCATCGCCATCGTGCGGAACCTTCTCTACGCAGCACCGAAAAGGCCCGCTCCACAAGGGAGCGGGCCAATCGGCGTCCTATGTTCAGTTGGCTTGTGACGTTCGCGGGTGATACCGCCGCGACCGACCCGGTCAGGTGATGCGGACGTAGCTGCCCGACGCGTTGATCGATGGAGCCCAGCCCGAGAGCCCGGCATTGGTCGCGGTTTCCACGGTGATGACCGAACCCTCGACCACATCACCAGTCACCGTGGCGAGCAACACACCCGACGTGCCGGTCACCGTGGGACCTTCGACCACCGAAACACCGTCGACCAGCAACCGGATCTTCTGAACGAGCGAACCCCCGGTACTCGTCCCACCGGAGAACACGAGATTGGCGGTGATGGTCGCCGCGACCTTGTCCGCCGACACCCGCAACCCCTCGCCGACCACCGTGGAACCCGGATAGGCGCTGTCGGCGACCCAGCCCGGCACAACCCACCACGGATTCGCGGTCGTGCCGATCTGCATCGTGTACGCGCCGTTCTTGTTCATAGAGGTGGGAAAAAACGGTGCCCCGCCACCGACGATCACGAAGGGCATCAGGACGTCACCCCTCGCAGGCTCGCCTGCAGACCGCGACCGGCCGGACTGTCGGCAGTCGTGATGTGCACGGTGATCCGGTCACCCGCGTCGAACACCCACGAACCGGTCAGGGTGGTATCGGCCGCATGAGCGGCGGCGGCGATCGTCGCCGAGGTGAGCGCCACGGCGGTGCCGTTCCGCCGCAGCTCGACGATGAGGTTTCCGGTGCCCGCGGTCTCACCTCGATAGGTGAGGGAGGTGACGGTGACCTTCCGTTCCAGACGCAGGCCTTCGGGCATCACATTGCCCGCGCCCGCGGCACGGATGCCGTTGTGCGACTTGAAGGCGATGTCGTAGATCTGGCCGAGTGCGGTCGGGGTCCTGGCATCGCTGAGACGGGCATCGGTCGTGGCGACCGCCTCGAGAGCGGTGCGGGCGGCGACGGCGTCGACGGCGGTCAGCACCGCACGACCGACGGTGGTCGAGTCGGCGATCTGATTGGCCGGATGGGTGTGCGAGATCGGGGTCCGGGCGTTGGACAGGCGGGGGTCGTCGCCGGCGACGGCGGTGGTCGCCGTCGATCCGATGGTCGGCGGGAAGGTCGCCGGTTTGCCGGTGATCGCGGCCCAGTCGCTGGACCCGGCCGGACCGCGGATGACGATACCCTGGCCGTTGGGCAGCCAGCCGCCGTCGGCGGCGTGGTAGACGTAGAGCAGGTTGTCGGCGGCCACCACGTAGTGTGCGCCTTCGGGCGGTGTCGCGGGCAGCGCGGAGTAGGTCGCCACCCGGCCGTCGATCCGGATACCTTCACCTCGGGGCCCGACCACCACAGCATTGCCCGGTGAGGCCGGGACCGGGGAGGCCAGGGTGAGATCGACGAGACCGGAGGAGCCGGTGTCGGGATTCTGCGGGTCCGGGCCGGGGAGATACTCCGGGACCTGAAAACTGAACGGCTGCAACGGCACCGGGTCGCCGTCATAGGAGAGGTCGAAGGTCACCCGCCAGGTCCAGTCGGCCGGGTTGGTGGCCGCGCTCGGCGCGACCAGGCGCACTCCGCGACCGCCGCGCCAGGTGAGGTAGCCGAACTCGTCCAGTGAGCATTCGTAGTGCCGGGGCAGCTGCACGTAGGTGGCGGGCGCGGGCACGGCGTCGGCGACGAGCACCTTCGGCGTCTCTGCGGTGAAGGTGACCGTGCCGGTGAGCGGGGGGAATTCGGGAAGGTCGCCGATGTCGGGGCCGTCGCTGATGTTGGCGAGGAAACGCCCGACGACCTTTCCGTATTTCAATGGGGGCAGATCGGCCATGGATCGATGCCTTTCGGAGTGGGCAGCCGAGGGACGGCTGGGGTGGGAACGCTGCCGCTACACCGGCTGGGCGTAGACGATGAGCTGCGCGCCGTTGGTCGAGACGCTGAATTTCGAGGTGCCGACACGGCGGACGACGACATAGAGGGTGGTCGTCTGATTCGCCGGGATCACTCCCACGGCGGAGCCGGGCGAGAGCGCGTACTCGAACTTCGGGGAGATCGGGATGCGGGTGAGGTTGTTGGCGCCGAGGGTGTAGCCGTAGCCCACCGGATCTCCGTCGATGTCGCCGACACGCACCTCGACATCGCAGTGCGAGGCGTTGAGCTGGCTGACGTGCGTCTGCACGATCAGGCCGCCCTCCACTCGTGGACGCCACGGCGCCGGCTGCGCCGGGATGGTGAGGGTGGCGACCACGCGG
This sequence comes from Nocardia higoensis NBRC 100133, assembly GCF_000308595.1. Taxonomy (GTDB): domain Bacteria; phylum Actinomycetota; class Actinomycetes; order Mycobacteriales; family Mycobacteriaceae; genus Nocardia; species Nocardia higoensis. Next base: position 37,915 of record NZ_BAGA01000181.1, read on the forward strand.
CGGTCGTCGGAGATATTGGTGCCACCGGTGAACTGGCTGCTCGCGATGGCCCACGGACCGGCAGGCGCGGGGTTGGGCACGGGCCGGAATTTCTCCAGTGCCGCGTCCCAGGACAGGATGTAGTCCTGGCCGAGCGGATGATCCTCGTCGACGAGGACGTCACTGGCATCCTGGATGCGTCCGGCGCCGCCGGGTGGGCCCGCGTCGCCGGTCTCCCCTCTCGGGAACGTGATCTGCAATTGCTGATGCGGCGCGGTTCCGGTGATCTGCGCGGTCGCATTCGAGCCGTGCGGCCCGGCGACACCGGTTCCGGTCAGCGTCGTGGCTGAGCCTCTGCGCCCGGGTGCGCCGAAGGCATCGGCGAAGGCGATGAATTCCAGGCCGGTCCAGTAATAGACGCGGTTCTCCGAGACGACTCGCCACGCTTTGCGCGCGTCGGCAGTCGTCGGGGCGAGCGCCAGCAGGGCCGGGACATCGGCGACATCGCCCTGCCACACCCACGGCCACGCCGGATCGCCGTCCGGGCCCGCCGGACCGGGGAGCCCTTCGCGGATCTCCACCAGCGCCTGGCGATCCACCACTTCCATGGGATTGACCGTGAACGGCAGCCCGACCGAGTCGGACACACCGCGCATAGTGATCATGATGTCGTCGTCGTAGACGATATTCGGGTCGTCGGTCATGATGCCGCCACTGGTTGCGCCCAGCACACGACCTGTGCGCCGGACATGGTGTACGAGTAATTGGAACTGCCTTGGGCACGGCGCAGGACCACATAGAGGGTCACCGCCTGGCCTGCCGGGACGACGCCCACCGAGCTGCTCGGATCAGTGATCGAGGCGCCGAAGAACGGGCGCAGCGGGGTGCTGACGGTGATACCGAACGGCCAGCCGGTGCCGAGGGCGACGATCTGGCCGGAGTTCGATCCGATCCGCAACTCGGTGTCGACGCGGGTGGCGTAACTGGTGGAACTCTCCTGCGTGCGCACGACCACTCCGCCGGAAACCAGCGGACGCCACGCGACATCCTGTGCGGGAATGTCGAGGCGGGCGATGGTGTTCGGTGAGGTGGAGACGTTCGTCTGGGAAGCCGAGAAGCCCGCTCCCCCGTTCCACGCCGATGTTTCGACGATCGACCACGGCCCGCGCAGACCCGGGTCGGGACGAGGAGTCCACTTGCCGGTGGTCTCGTTCCATACGGGTACCGAACCGTCGGCGTGGACACCATCGGCGTAGTCGGCGGCGTTCCGGATCGGGCCGGGCGGCCCGGCTTCGCCGGCGATCCCCTTCACACCTCGCGGAACGGTGAGGTTCACCGTCACGTTCGGCGCTGTCCCGATGACCGTGACCTGCAACGGGCTGCCCACGGGCCCGGTGTCGACGACACCGATCGACACCGAAGACGGCTCGCCGTCGGGGCCCATGGCACCGAACGCGTCGGCGAAGGAATCGAAAGTCGATCCGTTCCAATACATCAGCGTGTTGTTGGCCAGCACGCGCCATGCTTTGCCCGCGTGCGCCTGGGTCAGCCGGGGCGCGAGCGCGTTCAAGGCGCTCTCGTCGGCGATGTCGCCTTCCCATCGGAACGAGTGCGCCGTGGGCCCCTGCGGACCGACGGCGCCGGGCGGACCGGTCATGAGTTCGAGGGCGCCGTCGCGCGGCGTCGCGTGCAGTGCTTGCACTACGCCGGACGCGCTGGAGCCCTCATCGATGCCGCGAATAATGGTGGAATCGAAATATTCCCCTACCGTGGACATTTCACTTCCTTGCTCGGGTGGGTGTGGCATAGACGACCAGGGACGCGCCTGCGCGCTGATAGCCGATCTCGCCGGTGCTGGTGCTGCTCGCGTTGAGCCGGTCGACCGTGACCACCAGATTCACGGGTTGACCGGCTGGGACGGTCGCGTACTTCGCGACGGGCGACAGTGATTTGGTGGCGTCGGCGTCGCTGTAGGCGGGCACGAACGGAGTCATCAGGTAGCCGCCGCCGGTGATGCCCGTCCGAGCCATCGCGACGATCTGTCCTTCGGAATGCATGAGCCGCACGGTGACTCGATAGAACTGCTGGCCGGAGTCCTGGCAGTAGACCGACAGGTGGCCGTATACGGTGGGGCGCCACTCGAACGGCATGACCGGCACTGTGAAGGTCCCCGCCACCAGCTGTGCGGCCGCACCGGCTTGGTCGGCCGCGAAGTCGGTGTCGTACCAGGCCCATGGACCGCGTCCGATCGGAGCGGCCAGCGCCTGGAACTTGCGGGAACCGCGCTGATAGCCGAACACGCCGCCATCGGACGGCCCTACCGTGGTGTCGAAATCGGGGGCCGTCCCGATGGTGCCCGACGCGCCCGGGGGGCCTTTCGGACCCCGCAGCCCGGCCGGGACGGTGACCGCGAGCGTCTGAGCGGCACCGGATCCGGTGACCACCACGGCGGGGTTGGTCAGCGCGGGCTCGTGCACCGTGCGGACGTCGGTGAACGCGATCGGATCGGCGGCGGGACCGGCCGGGCCGACCGCGTTCGGCGAATGCTGCCAGCCGGCGCCGGTCCAGAGGTCCATTCCGTCGTCGTCGAGGCGATGCCACCACTTGCCGCGGTCATCGGGTCCGAGACCGGAGGGGCGCGCGGCGGCGTCGGCGATCTCCCCCATCTTGTGGAAGGTCGTGCGTGGTAGTCCGCGACGCCCTGCCGGTCCGGTGAGTCCTTGGGGCAGCGAAAGTTCCGCGACCGTGGGGGTCACCGCGACCTCGGCGGTCAGGACGGGCAGTCCGTCTGCGTCGGGATCGGCGCGGAGAGTGAGGTGTGCGGGAAAGATGGTGTCTGCCATTGTTTTCTCCTCGCGGGACAAAGGTCAGAAGATGAGCAGGTCGAGATCGGCGCCGACATCGGTGGCGAGATCCTTGATCGCGGACGCGACCCGGCCCAGCCGCTGCCATGCCTTGACCACCGCGTCCTCCTCGTCGGAGCCGTCGCCGACGGTGATCTGCCAGGTGGCCGGAGTCTCCCGGTCGTCGGTGAAGGTCAGCTCCGTCACGTAGTCGGTGAAGATGAGCTGCCCCATGGCGAAGCCGATCTGGTCGCCGAGCCCGAAGTCCCGGCCGAGCAGGTAGGGGGCGTTGTCTTCCACGGTGACCCGATGACTGGTGTAGCCGCGGGTGAGGTGCAGGCCCTGGCGGGCCGCGACGAAGCCGTCGAGTGTGAAGGCCTTGTCGCTGCCGGTGATGTACAGCTCCCGGAACGCGTACGGGCCGCTGCGCTCGACACGCTCCAGGTCCCGGTAGACGTTCCAGGCCAGGAACACGTCGTTGAGCTGGCCCCGGTACAGCCAGTCCATGCCGATCAGCGACAACAGCCCTTTGATCGCTATCTCGATGCCCGCGTTGACCCAGCCCGGTGACCGGCCGCCGATGATGACGTCGGTCGCCGTTGGCTTGTGCAGGGCCACCTCGGATCGCCCGATGCCGGAGTACTCGCCTTCGAAGTACCACACCCACGGCAAGTTCTTGAAGGTGCCGAACTTGCCGTAATTCCCGTACACCGCTTCGTATTCGGTGGTCGATTCGAAGTTCGGATAGCGGATCGGTGTGGTGCCGTCTTCGGCGAACTCTTCCAGCCAGGACTTGATGCCATCGAGCAAGGTGCCCGTCGGGCCGGTCACACCCGACTTGTCGACCGTTTCCAGTACGACGGTTGGCCGCTCCAGATAGAACCACTCCGGTGCGGGCTGCTCGTCTTCCTCGGGGAGGAAGAACCGGGCCGTCAGCATGACACCGGAATCCTCGAGCATCGGCACGAACAACTTGTCGGCCATGTCGAAACGTGCCGAGGCCGCGCTCCAGCGACTGGTGTCGGTGCGTGGGTCGACGGGGACCACTGCGATCGGGAACAACGGATTGCCCGCACCCGCCCAGCCGGGGTTGTCCGCGGTTCCCGGCGGCGCCCAGCCCGGCGCCTGCAGGCGCAGGAGATTCGCGGTGAGATAAGTGGTCACCAGGGTGCGGACCGGACCGAACTGGATCATGTGCCGGGGGAACTGCGCCAGGATCGGCGCGAACGGTGAAGCCCAGCAGCAGATGGTGGAGATGTGGTTCCAGGCGTGGATCGCCTCGATGTCCACGGTCTCGACGCCGTTCTCGTCACGGACCAGCGCGGCTTTGGTGATGTAGCCGTCCCACCGGAAGCCTCGGGTATTCACCGTGATCGGGATGGTGGCGTCGGCCCCGTCCTCGTTGTTGAACAGGTGATCGAAGTGCACCATGTCGCGGGGGCAGATCATCTTGAGCCCGCCCGCCGCGTTGCGCGGATAGGTGAACTCGAGCGACAGATAGCTGTGCTCCTCCCCCACCTCACGCATGAACTTGTCCCAATAGCGCACCAGCACATCGGAATTGCGGGCTTGTTCCCGCTCGATCCGGTAGACGTCGTCCATGTGACGCGCCTGCGCGTGCGGATCCCAGGTCGGTTCGCTCATCAGAACGGCCTCGACGATCGCGGGGTGACGGACACGATCAGGCTCGACTCGGTGGTGCCGCCGTCCACGGTGACGGTGATGTCGGTCGAACTCCACGGCGGGAGCGCCGCCAGCCAGTGTCTGCCCGCCAGCTGCGCCCACACATTGCGGCCACGCGGATTCTCGGCGCTGTAGACAGTGGCGGTGCGGCGCCTCGGATGGGTGTCGATTCGGAGGGTCTCGCCCGCACTCAACACAGGTGTCTGCACCAGACGCGGTTGTTCACCGCCGACGGGATCCTGGATCCTCCAGCGTCCGGGCCCGTTCATGGTGTAGCGCGGCCAGGCGGGCTGGTCGGCGGCATTGCGCGCCCGCACAACGCCTTCACCGAGGCCGGCGATATCGGTCCACACCGAGGTTTCCTCGAAGTGATGTTCCAGCGGGTCCATGGCCGTCGCGGACATCTTGTAGAGGGCGAACGCGTTGCGCGCCGGATCGATGTCACCCATCGGTTCCGGCGCGGCGTCGAGTTGCGCTTGCTGGAAACGCCACCCTTGATGCCGGGTGAAATAGCCTACGGTGACCGGTTTGTCGGTGGACCAGCCGCGGAACCAGGCGTCGTGGACGGCGAGGAAATCGCGCACCGGGTCGGCGGCGGGACGGTGCGTGGTAGCCGAGATCACCACCAGGAAGTCCCATTCCTTCTTCGAGCGGACCGACCGCTGGAAGGTCGCGCCGTCCTGACGGGCGCCCTCGGACACCAGGAGCTGCACCGGCGCGAACATGAATCCGGCCTGTTTCGACAGCCGCACCCCTTCCCGCCCGGCATTGGCGCCCGACAGATGCCACACTCGCCCGTTGACATCCCACACGACCACTTTCGTGTCGTGCGCATTCGATAACTGGTGGGTCATCGACCGAGCCCTCCTCCGCGTTGCTGCGCCAGCGTCCGGCGCCGATTGACCCGCTCCACCGCGATAGCGGCGCTCTTGGGGTCCATGCCGTTGAAGTTGTAGATGTCCTGGCGGACTGTCCGGCCGCCCGGACCTTCGGCGAGATCGGTGAGTCCGAAACCGGTTCCGATCACCTCTTTCGCCGACTGGGCGGCATATTCGATCGGCTGGGTGACCAGGCTGGACAGCGTCGATGCGGCCATCGAGCCGATCGCGCTGCCGATCGCGGGCGCCAGCGGCGCCGCCGGGCCGAGGAAGCCGGCCAACGCGGTTCCCGCCGCGGAGCCGAGCATGCTGCCCGCCGTCGACGCGGCTCCACTGATCGCTCCGGTCAGGCCGCCGACGAGTCCCCGCTGCCGCATACCCTGCACAGCGCCTGTCACGGCGGCGAAACCGATCTGCTGTTCGACCGAGGGATTTTGACGCAACGCCTCCTGCTGGTCCGGCCGGAAGTCGATACCCAGCAGGTTGCCGACACCCATCGCCAAGGTCGGCGCCCACTGCCCCTCGGGGTCGAGCGACGCGACAGCGCCGAACAAGTCACCGATATCGCGACCCGCGTTCTCCCCGATCCCGAAATCGACGCCGAGCTTGGCACCGGCGACCTGGGCGAAGTCCGCGACGCTGCCGGTGACGGGATCGTACGGCCGCATCGCCTGCTCGAGGCTCTTCGCCTGCGGCACCGCCGTACCCAGTGCTTTCGGCGCGTCCGTGCGCAGCGCCGACAGCATGGACTGCACGGTGCCGCCTTCACGGACCGAAAGCGCGGGCGTCAGCCGGCCACTGGGCAGCAGATATTGGAGGGGAATGCCGTCCGAGCCGCCCACCGGGATTCCCGGCAACGTGCCGCCCGCGCCGACCTGCGGAGCGACCGAGCCGGTTTCGCTCGAAGCGACCGCTCCCCCGTCCACGGTCGGGGCACCGGTGCCGGGGCCTGTCACAGGGTCGACCGGCGTGGTGCCGGTCATGGTCATCGAAGCGCGCAGGCTGCCGCCGAATTTCGATCCGATCATGGCGCCGAGCTGGGCGCCGATCTCCGGTGCGAGCGCACCCGACGGCCCGAGGGCCGGGCCGATCGCCGAGCCCAGCGCCGAACCCACTCTCGCGCCGGCGTCCGCGGCAACGCTTTCGATTCCCTGCCCGAGCGCTTCGGCGAGCCGGGCCATCTGGCCCGTGCCATCATCCGTGCCCGCCGAATTGCCGGACAAGAGACCGGTGAGGCCGGGAAGCATCGCAGCACGGGGAATCGTGGACGCCCCCTGCGGGGTGATATGGAGAAAAGCGGCGAGCGGATTCGGCGCCCCGCCCGGAAGATCACGCTTTTCGAAGGTCTGAGTGGGATCTGCCGAGGCGCCGCCCGACGCGGAGAACAATCTGCTCACCGCGCCACCGGGACCGAACGCGGGCGCGATCGCCGCGCCCAGGGCGGAACCGGCGCGCGCACCGGCGTTCAGCGCACCGTCGGCGATGACGCCGAAAGCATCACCGACCATGCCGAACAGGCCGAAGTCCGCACCCGTGACCGCACCCGGCCCGACCGGCTTCACGAGGTTGCGAGCCAGCAGATCGCGCCACACGCCGTTGTTGCCCGCCGAATCGACCAGTCCACCGGCGGCGAAGCCCGGCAGCATGCGCGCCAGGTACGCCGGCGAGGGTACCCAGCCCGCGTTGATCGCATCGAGCAGCGGCAGCGCTCTCGAGGTGGCCGCGGCATTGACGACGTACTCGCCGTCGGACAGCCGAGCCAGGATCGAATCATCGCGCGGGCCACCGGGACCCGACACCATGCCGCCGGATGCCCGGCGGATCGGTGTGCGGTCGGCGAGGCCCGAATCGGTGACGGCCTCGTCGCGTTCGCCTTCCGGCTGCCCCGCCCGGTACGGATTCTGGAAGGTGGTACGCGCACTCATCCGCAGAACCCGAGTGCTGGTGCGTGCCTGCTCTCCGCCACCGCCGGAGGCGACCCAGTCGGCGAAGATCCTCGGCATCACGCCCAGAACACCCTGGAACGCGCGCGCCAAGGCATCCATCCGCACCGGCGAGCCGGCCGACTCGGGTGAGTCACCCGAGTCGACGAACAGCGGATCGTCGTCGGGGAAGGTGATGGTGGAGGTTCCGGCGATCCGCCCGCCCTCCCACACCGCACCGCTGGGCAGGGTGAGCTTCTTGCCCGGAGGCAGGGCACCCGCATTGGTCATCGCGAGAATGTCCGGCATCCCCATCACCGGGTGACGCCGCGCCGGCCGAGAGGCGGCGGGTCCGCGCGCCGGAGACGGACCGGAGCCGCCGGGTTTCCGCACTACGGAGCTCATGTGTATCTCCTCAAATTGACATCTACTTTCTCGGCCGCTGCCCTGGCCTCGGCGCCTGTTACCGACCCCAGTCCAGGAAGGTGTTCATCTGGTCGATGGCGGTAGCGGTGCCGACACGTTCGCGGTCGGTCTTCTTGCCTGGCCGTGCGATGGGCTCGGGCCGATGTCTGCCTTGCTGGGCATCGGGGGTCTTGGACCACACCAGCCAGCGCAGGGACTCGGTCATATCGGCCAGCAGGTGCTGGGTGAGTCGCCAGCGGCTGGCTTCCGGATCCATCGACCGCAGCAGGGCCGATTCGGCGGGCAGCCACCGGATGATGGCCTTGAGGTCACGCCAGCTCAGCACGTCGGTGCCGAGCTGGCGCAAACGCAGGCCGAGAGCTATCAGATCGAATTCGACAGCCTCGCCATGCTCTTCGAGAAGAGCATCGAGGCCTAGGATTCCCCCAGGTTGACTCCCGAATGGGCGCGCCAGGCCTCGAGCAGAGCGTGGTAGGCGTCAGGGTCCATATCATCCAGCGCGGCAAGCGATTCCGCGGGCAGCACCAGTTCGAGCAAGGTGTACATCGCGTCCACGTCACCGAGCCGGCGAATCCGGCGGATCAGGCCCGGCTTCAGGTACGACAGCGAGGGCAGGTGCACTTCGACACCGCCGACCTCGACCACGAAATCGTCCTTGACGGTGATCGGCTGGTTCAGCGTGACGGGGGCTTTGGGGGTAGTCATCGGTTTCGCAGACCCTTTCATGACAGTTGTTGTGCGCAGGCTCGGAAAACAGTGAAGGGCCCAGCGGCGGCAGGCGGGCCTGCGCATAGGTGAATTACCTGCCGCCACTGGGGGCTTTTATCAGGCGGCGAAGACGCCGTCGTCGAGGTAGCGGTAGGCCTTCACACCGGCGTCGTCCTTGAACGCCTCGACGGTGATGGTGAAGCCGGCCAGTTCGTTGGAGACGAACTTCTTCTCGGTGACCGAGGAGATCTGCGCGTTGGGCAGCACGATCCGCAGCTTCTTGTCCTCGTTCTTCATGTCGAAGATCCACGCCCGGCGCGGCAGCACCAGGCCGGTCTCCTCGACCTTGACCATGGTGCCGCTGGAAGCGGTGGCGGCGGTGACTTCGACGTTGTCGGGATGGAACACCTCGTTGAGCACGTCCGCGTCCCACACCGCGTAGAGGGTGAGGCCGAAGGCGACCGAATGCTCGGTCTGCAGCTTGGCGATGATGTCGGCGTTCCAGTCCTTGATGGTCTCGACCCGACGCTCACCGCGGGACTCGATACCGTCTTCGGAGACGTAGCCCAGCGGCTTGAAGGCCGCGATCGGGGCGATGGCGGCCGAGGTGGGCAGCGTGGTGCCCAGCGGGGCGACCAGAACGCCGCCGGTCACGGCGATGTTCGGCGTTCCGGCGCCGATGAACTTGCTGGAAGGCAGAGCCATTGTGATATCTCCCTTGGGATCAGTTGCGCAGGCCCCTTGGGATCGGATATTCAGTTGTGATTCCCGAATCGGGGAATCAGGCGGAGACTGCGCCCCGCACGATCAGGTCGGCGACGATCACCTGACGCGGTGCGTCGGTCGCCGGGTCGGTGTCGTTCTCGACGCCGACATCCTCGAGGTGGTCACACCACACAGCCCCGAGATAGCCGGGTGCCGCCGCCGACAGGATGGCGCGCACCCGGCTCGCCAGAGCCGCCGCGGTGCCGGCGTCGTCGGTGCACTCGATGACGACACGAGGCCTGTCCAGAATCAGGTGGGTGCCACGGCGCCCCTCCCTGTCCTCGACGTCCTCGCGCCGCTTGCGGTCGTTGCGCACGACACGCACCATGCGCACCGGCCGCGGATCGGGCACCCGCGTCACCACAGCGGCGGTATCGGAGAGCGCCGCGAGCTGGGTGGACAGGTACCCGACCAGAGTCTGTTCGATGTCCGGGAACACGATTCGTTCCATCGGAAACCTCTTTCCTGGTCAGTCGGCCCCGCGGGCCCGTTCGATCCGCTCACGCAGCTGATCGACGAGCCCCGCATAGGCTTCGGTCTTGGTCGGGGCCTCGAACACGAGCCCCCGGGGATGGACGGCGCACCACGCGCCGTCCTCGGTCTGAGTGACATCGATATCGTCGATGTCGTAGAAGGAGTCCGGATCAGGGTCGGGCCAACAGCCGTTCTCGTCCTTGCGCACGTGCAGGCCGGTGTCGAACGCGCCCGGCTGGCCGCCCGGGGTGGGTAGCCAACGGATCTCCTCCAGCTCCGCATGCACTCGAACACCGCGCTGCACAAGGTATTCGGCGACCCTGGTGGCCTGTTTGATACCGGTCACCGTCGCCTCGGCCGTGGTGCCCGCGCCCCGCTGCCAGGCCGGCAGGTGGATCACCGACAGTTCCTCGGCCAAGGCCTTCACCTGTGGGTCGAGCTCCTCGCCTGCGGCGGGCTCCGGGAGCCGGCCGGAGAGCATCTGCTCCATCAGGGCGAGGAACTCCGGCGTAACCAGCTGTCCTGTCTCACTTTTCGAGTAGGAGGACTGCGGCTGACCGACACCGAACTCTATCGAATCAATCACTTTTCGATCGGACATAAATGTCATCAACAACTTTCCGCGACCTCGGGCCGCAACTATTCGATCGTCCAAGCCGATGGCGTCTCAGAGTTGCGAAAACCCGACTACACTCGGATTCACAGATTTGCTGAGCCACCAAAAGTGGATCTACCGAGACGACGACACAGACGAGCCGAGGGTTTTGATATCACCCCACCCGTTCTGGATGATTTGGCGGGCGGACTACCTCTTCCCCCGCCTCTCGACACGGAGTCGTAGCTGAGTGATCTGCCGTTGGCGGCGCCATTTCCAATATAGAATCCACCAAGGCTGCTTGTGCAGCAAGCGCTCGAACGAACTGGGCGCGGGCAGCGGATCTATATTAGATCCCGATTCTGACCATATACCATGGCCGAACATCACATCTTTTGCCCAATAATCCTCTGACTTATGAAAAATAACATCGTCTCCGAAAAATTCCAAGCCCACGAATCGTTGGTTGATTCTAGCTACAGCCTCCGTTTCGGAGATTCCGAAAGTTCTACTCATTTCCGACGCGATCGCCGAAAAGAACTCCCTCCCCTCATCGTCGGTCCAAAAAGTGTAGCGATTCATCGCCGAGTCCTTCGTTTATGGCACCACGATATACAGCCGAGACGCCTGCACGATCTGGATATTGAACCCGATGCGGCACCTCTAGGAGAGTCCGGGGGCGAACTTTTCTTCTGCTGCCGCTAACATCCTGGGCAATCGGGGCGGCTGACTGCGCCGAAAATCTTCATAAACCAAATCCAGCGGAGAAAAGAAGCCTTCGGATACATCCCGCCCGCCAGCCACGAGTACATAGTTCAGCCCCCGGTCATCGACCAAGAGCCTCCATTCGGCACCGAACTCGACGATGAAGACCTGGGCCACGTATGCGGCCAACATAGTATGCAGATAAAGCCAATCCTCTTCGTCCATCGCAGAGAAATCCTGGCCGACCACGAATAGATCCAATTCGGTAAGCAATGACACTGGGTCATTGTCAATATCTGCATCGCCGATACCGGCGGCGCGAAGAAACTCCGCCAGTGCCGTGCGGCGCTGCAATTCCCACCTACCGAGCCGGCGGATAGCAGAATTCATGCATTCCCCTCGATTCGAGAAGTTGAGTCGGTAATCGGCGAAAGCAAACTCTACACGACCGGATTTGCATCACTTTATCCCCGATTCCACCTAGCTATCGAGCCCCGGTGACCGAAGTCGGGAATCGGCTCCCAAAAGACCGACACATCCACATTATCGTAGCTTGTCGTTTCACGTGATCCGTCCTCGTAATCATCCAACGTGTCGCGAACTATTCCGTCTTCCGAAAATTCTGTGCGCCTGATCGACGAGGCCCCCGAAATATCCTCAGCTCGATCGTTCGGATATGAATAGGTGATCATTTCTTTCATAAAAAGAAGATCTCCGGATGCCTTGTCAAAATAGTAACAGTACTCCCGCCGTCCATGATCGTCGAAGAACCAGACGAGGTAGCAGCCAGTTGCTGTGTTTATTTCGATCACGCTATCCGGCACGCCATCGGTGCGAGGTCCGAGCAAAGCGACAGAGTAACCTATGCCAGTCTCATGGCAGGCGCGCGCTCGATCCTCCGTATAGTGGCGACCAACAGGGCGATGGAGAATATAATTCCACCTACCACAATAGACTGACCTATCAGCGCCCACTCCGCAACTCCCTTGCGCCCGCACCTCCATCGATGATTTTAATACCTTCGCGCCGAATGTTTTCAACGCCCTACGGCGTAGGTCGTATGCCAACTCGTCAACTGGAAGCCTTGCCGACCTGCCGGATATCCGAAATATTCAGCCATTGCAGAATGTTCACCTGCTCGTCGTGATCAAGTGTCTCGAACACGAGAATGGCGGCATCCCGCGCAGTTTGCGTACCCAGGGTCAAAAGATTCACGATTATATATTCAGCAAAGCTGTAGAGGTTGAATTTATCATCACGAACCGACCGCAGCTTCGCGAGTTCAGCAACAATGCGCGCAGCCGTATCATTCGTGCCAGCACGATCCACAAGCTCCACAATTGCGGCAGATCCACGCGGATCACCATTTCTAACGAATTGTTCGAGTTCCACCACCGTCATGCCAGAATAGTCTAGTGGCGCAGCATTGCGAATACCTTCGGGGTCGATTTCATCCCAGTCGGCATCAGACAATTCATCGACATCCAGATCCGGACCATCGCTCATATCTCGAATATACCCCGAATCCAGCCGTGGCTCGTTCGCGCCGCCGAGCAGATTCGGGCGATCATCACCATCATTCACCATCCATTCCTCCGCTCTCTTCGATAAATCTTTTTGAGTTCCTTTTCAATAGTCGATGCAAGTTCACCACGGACGTCTCATCCCCGACGAGCCGAGCATGTTCGATCTCCTCATGGTATGCGCGGCGTTCCCATTGCGCCCGAACATCCCGATCAGCCATCATGCGAAAACCGCGCCACCCGCTCTCCATATCATCGAGCATGTGCCGTGTTTCATGCAGCCAGGCACCGTACGAAGCCTCCGGGTCGATGATCAGTTGGCCTGGTTTACCGGGAGATGCGCTCGACACTCCGTCGGCACGAGATTCGACATGATTCTCGATCATCCAGTCGGCCTCCGCGGCGAACATGTAAAACTCGAGACGTTCACTGTCTGCGAACTGCGACATGCCCCAGGTGGCATATGCAATCATGCCATCCGTCCAGCTCTAGACTGTGAATTCTGCGGCTGCACGATGCGGCACCCTCAGGACGGGCGGGGGCACACTTTTCTTCTGCTGCTGCTAACATCCTGGGCGCCCTCGTTCATCGACCAGGATCTTCCATTCGGCCTCGAATTCCACAATGAAGACCTGCGCCACGTACGCCGCCAACACAGTATTCAGATAAAGCCAATCCTCTTCGTCCATCGCAGAGAAATCCTGGCCGACCACGAATAGATCCAATTCGATAAGCAATGACACTGGGTCGATGTCAATATCTGCATCACCGATGCCGACGGCGCGAAGAAACGCCGCCAATGCCGCGCGGCGCTGCATCTCCCACCTACCGAGCCGGCGGATAGCAGAATTCATGCAGTCCCCTCAATTCGAGGCGTAGAGTCGGTAACAGGAAGAAGAGCGCTCCGCCCACTGCTGCGGACTATCGGTCGCGAGAGCCTTCACCGGGCTCGGTCTGCATCACCTGAGTATGATACCCCAACTTTTCAAGTGTCTCGATGACAGAGCGAACCTCTACCGCTGTCCCGATTGGCTTATTGGGGCCGGACTCTGCCAATACCGCGAGCGCTTCAGCCAGGGATAGTCCGAACATTTCGCGCAACCGCTTCACTACCGCTAGGCGTGCGGGACGACTCGTCGATACAGCTATAATCGCCCCGCCGAACTCATCCAGGAGTGCTCGGCGCAGCGTAGCCGGTCCGACCCCAATGCCGGATTCGTCACTCACGACTCCACACGAGGGGCACTCCCACTCAATGAACCAGCGAATTTCATTCGCATGATCGAGGAACTCCTGACCCCACCATCCCGCCACAGACTGACCGCAACTGGAACAAAATTGACTATATTTCGCAGCTTGCTCCATTATGCCCATCCTCTAAATTGAAGATAACGATTGACTGTATCATAGAACAGTTTTGATGTTCCACTACCGTCGCGAGGGTGGTGGTTTATCCGTCCGCGCGCAAACCAGCGGTGATGCAGTTCCTCGTGGACAATGGTTCTCCGCAACTCCAATCGTGAGCTGAACGGAATCCGGCCAATCTGTATTCCGGTGTTTCGTCGCGCCATTCCGCTGTATACGGTGGGGCTATAGACCGGCTGATGTGTAAACTTGAAGTTCTCAAAGTCTGGGGAGTTCAGGATTGCCTCCAACGCACGGCGCCGTGCGAGGGACGATGAGCCTGTAGCATGTTTGATCTGATCCAGTCCTCCCCAAACATTCCGAGAAGCCTGCCCACTGTGTTCCTGATGCTGCGTCCTCTGCGACTCGACTGAGCGCTTCTCCGAGGCCGGGCCAGTCCTTCTCAACGATTCATGCTGGGCGCCTGATGGTGTCCGACCGCCAGAAGGGTGAGGTACCTCGCGTGCCGAGCCCGGTCGGAACGACGGAGTTGCATCGATGCCGCCGATGACCTTCCCTCCACCAAAAATCAAAGCAATTCCGAAGGCCGCGTTTCCGAGCGTTTCTGCTGGATGTTCGGAAAACCCGGTCCAATCGGTGCCGATGACCAGCTTGGACATCTCGTTGTAGGAGTTGCCGATAGCGCGGCTCACTTCGTTCCAGGTTTCATCCCAACCCTGTTCACCGAAGAGGAACGCGCCCAGTTCGCTGGCCGTCGTGGTCCATGCCCGGTAGTCGGCAACCGCGACATCGACCACCGTTCTGCCGAACCCGATGACCGTTTCCGGGAGCGTGGTGAGGTTCGGGTTCTTGCCGAAAAGCTTTCCTACGAGGTTGATCTGCGCATTGACACCGGAGAGCGCGCCGGCGAATTCGACCAGGCCGAGTGCGCCGGTCGAGACGCCTTTCCCGAACGCGAGACCGAAGCCGGCGGCCTTTTCCCAGGCGGCGCGGGTGTCGGGACGGCCCTGGCGAGCGATCTCGGCGCCATCCGCGTCGAAGGTGATCCGTGTGAAGTCCCGCAGTAGCCGGGTGGTCCGGCCGTCCGGCGTCGTCGTGTCACGGAACCATTCGCCGTCGACGCCACGGAATTCGTCTGTCCGGAGCCCGGTGTGGTCGATTCGCGAGAGCAGAACCCCGTCTTCGTCATCGACGGTTCGCACCATGACGGGATTTCCGTGGCTGTCGAGGGTCATCGTCCAGGGTTCGCCGTCCGGGCCGATGCGCCAGCCGTTGCCGTTTCTGTCGACCTGTTCGAAGAATCTGCTGGCAACACCACCGAAGCCGTCCGGCGATGCTGTCGTGACCGTGCGGTTGCCGTCGTTGTCGTAGTGGATGTTGTCGTAGAGCCCGTCGGCGTTGGGCACGCCGACGTCGTAGCCCACGAGGTTGCCGTCCGCGTCGTAGGACGGACTGACCACTTCTTTCCAGCCGGGCGTGGTCCCGAACTCGCGGTCCGGTGCCCCGGTTGTCGAGGTGCCCGGCATGAAGTGCTGGCCGAAGCCCATCGCTCCCGGATCACCGCTGTTGTAGTACGAGGCGGTCCCGGTCGAGTCGTTGTTCCACCGCTGGTATCCGCCACGGCCGTCGGAGACCACTCGCGAGTAGGTGATCGTGCCGTCGGCGTTGTGGATCACCTGGTCGACGGTGTTCAGCCCGTTGCCGAGCGGGATCGTATTGGTGCGGGTGATCCCGTTCGGCAGCGTCTCGTCCCAGGTATCACCGGGCGCGTGCCCTGTGACGTCGGGGAGGCCGAAGACATGCTCGGATGAGTCTTCAGCAGGGGCTGGTTCTGGAAGCACAGGGATCGGCGTGGTTCCGGGCGACGATGGTGTCGCGCGTGATTCGTCGCTCTGTTGCGAGGGAAGTTTCGGTAGTGGGCCGTCCCACTGAGTCGGGCGGGGAGCATCAGGGTTCACAACCGGCGGCAGTTGATCCACTGCCGCCGGCTGTGGCGCGGGTGGGGCGGGCGCTGGAAGCTTTTGCCTGTTCGGCGGCTTGTAGTAATCGCCGACGGGCTCGTCTACGAATGTCAGCTTCGACTGTGCCGGGGACAGCATGGACTGGACAGCATCGGCGGTGAGGGTGAGTGCGGCGGCGGCTCGTATTCGCTCCAGCCGCCTGGCAGCAGACTGGGGCGTCATGTTGTGGAACGTGGTGACCGAGGGCGGCTCGGACGGTGCGTCGGCGAGGCCACTCGCTGTCATCCGCCGAAACCAGTCCGCTCGAACATCCACCCAATCCGGCCGGTATATCTGCGGTGTAATGGAATTGGTCATCGGTTACCTTTTGGACATGCCGGCTGACCGCGCGGCAGTACCGCGCGGTGCGGAGCAGAGTTCGATGAGACGCCCGTCACTGATAGGGCGCTGATCGCCGTCAGAGCGCGGCGTACGCGTCCAAGGCGGCTTGCCCGATCGTGGTTTGACTCGACGTGCCGACCGTCATGTGATGTTCGTTGGCGGCCGCCACGACCTGCTTCGAGCCGTCGTCGGAGGTCAGCCAGAGGCTGTAGTAGCCGAGCACGCCGCCGGTGTGCTGCCACACGGGGCCCGCGCTGGTTTCGACGCGCAGGACGCCGAGTCCGTAGGCGGCCGAGCCGTTGGAGTTGGGCACCGGCACTGTGGTTTTCAGCTCGGCCTGCTGCACGGCGGGCAACAGCTGACCGCTGATGAGCGCTCGGGTGAAGGTCGCGAGGTCGTCGAGTGTGGAGACGATCGCGCCCGCGGCACCGAAGGCCTGGACCTGTGAGGCGGTAATGAACCGGTAGATGCCCCAGGTGATCGAATGTCCTTCGAGGTAGTTGCCGTACAGCTGGGGATCCGCCGTGGGGAAGGACGTGTCGTCCAAGGCGAGCGGGATCAGGATCCGACTGTTGATCTCGGCGGCGGCGGTTTTGCCGGTCGCGGCCTGGATGATCATGCCCGCCAGCACGTAATTGGTGTTGGCGTGTGCGAACTGCTGTCCCGGTGCGTGCAACGGGGGCTGGGCGACGGCGATGTCCACCAGCATCTGCGGCGGCCACGGCTGGTTCGGCTCGAAGTTGAGCGCGTAGGTAGTGGTGAAGGCGGCCTGGGAGGAGTACTCCGGGAGGCCCGAGGTGTGATCCAGCAGTTGGCGGATGGTGATGGCGGCGCCGTCGTTGCCATTGGCATCGACGACGCCGGGCAACCATTGGTGGACCGTGTCCTCCAGCGACAGAACGCCTTCGGCCTCGAGCTGGAGGATGACCGTTGCGGTGAAGGCTTCGGTGTTCGCGCCGATGCGGAACTGAGCGGACCAGTCCGCGGGCTGCTGCGTCTGGTACTTGCGGTAACCGACCGCGATGTACTCCTTGTAGGGCTCATCGCGCACCATGCCGATCACGCCCGGAAAGCCCGCTGCCACGGCGGCCCTTGCCCCGGAGACCAGAAGTTGCGCCGGCGTCGGCGATGCGATGCCTGGTACGGAGGTCGCCGACGGGATGCTCGCAGGCGAGGAGATTGTCGCGGGCACGGTGAATTCGCTCATGAAAACTCCTGAGTAATAGAATGATGCGCATATCAAGATGCGATGACGTGCCGTTTGTCGAGGCGACGCGGAAATCATCGGGCCCGGAAAACAACTGTGGCTTCGCCCCGGAGCCGGGTCGAAGCCACTGAGGGGATCGAATCAGACGTTGCTGTCGCGAAAACGTCTCGCAGACGTAGAGAGTCGCGCAGGCTCGAACCTGCTTGCAGGCACAGCTCTGGCGCTGCACATAGCTTCACTTAAGCTCAGCGAAATGTCAACCCGCGCAGAGCAAATCAGCTATACGCGCAGGTCGCCGGTCGAACCGAAGTGCGCCGCTGGAGCGGATCGACGCACTCGACCCACACACACGGGGAACCGATCGGCACGTCCAGGCGCAAGACAGAGCAGAAGAACTCGTCCACACCCTGCTCCTGGTGATCAGCGCCGGCTTCGAGACCACCGTCAACCTGCTCGGCCAGGCCGTCTACCAGCTGCTCACCCGCCCCGAACTGCTGTCCCAGGTCCGCGCGGGCACCGTCAGCTGGGCACACCTGATCGAGGAGACCCTGCGCTACGCACCCCCGGTCTCGAACCTGCCGCTGCGCTACGCGATCACCGACATCGACGTGGACGACCAGCAGATCAAGGCGGGCGAGGCGATCATCACCAGCATCGCCGCCGCCAACCGCAGCCTCGAGCTGTACGGCCCCGACGCCGACGAGTTCGACCCGAGCAGGACGACCAAGGACCACGTGTCCTTCGGCTACGGCGTACACCACTGCCTCGGGGCTCCGTTGGCCCGGATGGAAGCCGAGATCGCGCTGCCCGCGCTGTTCGAGCGGTTCCCCGAGCTGGCGCTCGCCGAGGCACCGGAGGCGTTGAAGCCGTTGAGCAGCTTCATCTCCCAGGGACATCAGAGTCTGCCGGTATATTCGGGCGGGCAGCCCGATGCGGACGCCGAACAGTGAGATGAGCCGTGGACGCGCAGTCGGTGTCGCGTGGAGCCCGGATCACCTACCCAACGTTGCTTGATGCGGCACCAGCCCATCAGCGCTGGTTCCACAGAACCAACAGCAGCGCATCAGCGCCCAGGACGACCGTTGGAACCGAGTACTGCCACTGCCAACTCCACCGCGAACGCAGGACGACGAAGACCAGCACCGCTCCGGCCCCTCCAGCCACCACCAGGCCGAACCGCCATGCGGGACTCTCGGTGTCGAGCACGCCGAACAGCGCGACGATCACCGAGAACAGGATGGCGCCCTGCCACAGAGCGTCCCTGACCCACTGCTCGACCACCATCGCCAGCCCATAGACGAGGACCCGTGCCCGCTTCATTCCCCGCTGATCGGTATCGGCGTCGTCGTAGTCCGCCGCCGCCGAGAGCGCCCTGTCGAGCAGGGGGTCGGCTTTTCGCTCTTCCTCGGTCATCGACGCGCCCTTCCGCTGTCACTCGGCGTCGAGAATGCTGACAACGGAGTGTGCGATCGAGGTCACCTCGTCGCAGACGTTCGCAACATTCGTGGATGAGTCGACCAGGGTGATATCAAGCACACCGTCCTTGGATTTGACGGCGATAGCACAGGTCCCCTCGGCATCAGGCGACTGATAGACCGCCGCGCCCCGACCACCGACTACTTCGTTCGCCAGGACGGGCCAATCCCTGTCGGCACGAACCTCTTCGATCGTCCGACTGCTCGACCGGACCGAGAGGAGTCCGACCGGCACCTCGGTTCCATCGACATCCGCGTATCTCATGAAGTCGCACCCTATGGTTGTCAGTCCCGCCGTGACGATGCCACCGGACCTGGCCCGCGTGGCGGGATCGAAACCGATCTGCGTGACAACGGTGTCGCCCAGCCACACGCACGGATCGAGTCGCACCTTTCTCGAGCCACTCTGGTCGGGTGGTGGTGCGACGGTCACCGCGACCGGCGGGGCGACCGGGCTCGTAGTCGTCGGCCCGCCACCGGCGGATCCGTGATCACCGCAGCCGGTGGCGAATACCCCGCAGACCACGATGCAGATGGAGCCGAATACCTTCCCGCTCATCGGTACAGCTCGGCGGGCATACCATTCGGCCCGACCCCGGCACGGGCCGCGGCGCCGTGCTCGGCCTGCATCGCGTCCAGATGAGAGATAACCAGGTCCGAATTGCTGGATTGCCCGGAGAACAGGGAATCCCAGGTCTCGCCACCACCGGCCACCAACCCGGCGGCTGCCTGCATATCGGCGCCCAGTTCACCGCTCGCGGCCTTCTCCTGCAGGCTCTGCCACACCTCGGCGGGAACCTGGCACGAGGCTTTGAAACTGGCGAGTCGCTGTTCGAGCTCACCGAGCGCGGTGTCGATGGCCGACACAGCCGCCTTGATCTTCGAAGCGTGGTCCGCGATTGCCATCTTCTGTCACGACACCTTTGCGGGTTCAGCCGGAAGCGCGTCCCGGGAGAGTACGTCTTTGGCGGCGATGATGGAATCCTTGATCAGCCTCAGCAGCGACCAGAACAACATCAGAACCTTTCGGGCCTCGTTGAGGACGGACACGGCCTCCGTGGCGGTCCGCACCATCTTGACCTGGCCCCAGAGCGGGATCACGGCGGCTCCCCACCCCGCGCTCGCCAGGGCGATCACGGTTCTGACCACGTCGACCACGACCTGCGCGAGCTTGACCGCCTCGTTGACGGCGTCTCGCAGATGACTGCCCATCTGCGTCATCGCACTCCGCTGACTGCTCCAGACGGTGTCCCAATTCCCGAACAGCGCGGCCTGCGCGGTGGCGGCCTGCCCGGTCCAGGTCTTCGCGATATTGGTCTGCCCGTGCCTGATGTTGGTCTGGATGTTCTCGAGATATTCCTCCAGCCGGTCCCACGACGCGCTCTGCGTCCCGGCTTCGGCGATGTCGCCCGCGATCCAGGCGGTGATGTGCTCGCGCGGGTCCGGGCCACCGACCAGCTCGATCAGGTCACAGACCTTGTCCATCATTCTGCCGAGCGAAATCTCCGGCAGGGTTCGCGTATCACGCGTCGGCATGTTCATGCCCGGCACCACACCGTCGTTGAATCCGGCGGCTTCGCCGTCATCGGTGCGGTTGATCGTTTGCCCGTTGTCGAGCTCGGCGATCTCCCCAGCCCAGTCGCTGTCCACACGGACATATTCCTGACTCGCGAACACCAGGGCCTGCTGAGTGGACGCCAGCCTCTTGGAGGCGGTATCCAACGCATCGTGGAACTTGGGCAGCAGTTCGGCGTAGTCAGCGGTGATGATCTCGAGGATCTTCCCGAAGTCCGTCGACGTCATTCCTATGAGCGAGCAGGTATACGTGTTCTCCATATATCCGCTGTTACGTCCGACCTGGGCCGCCCAACCATTCAGATCGGAAATCTCCACAGAGAATGCCGTCATGAACCCCCCGAACTATAGATACAAATTCCAAACTTGCTCTGCGCCTACGTAATTGGGCGCCGACGCCACGTGCCGTGCACACGGTAATCACGCGACTGCGGCCGAGTCAAGGTGTCTGGAGCTATCCGATTCGCGCCGTTCGGCGAATCGCCCCGAACGCGCGA
This sequence comes from Nocardia higoensis NBRC 100133, assembly GCF_000308595.1. Taxonomy (GTDB): domain Bacteria; phylum Actinomycetota; class Actinomycetes; order Mycobacteriales; family Mycobacteriaceae; genus Nocardia; species Nocardia higoensis. Next base: position 58,877 of record NZ_BAGA01000181.1, read on the forward strand.
AGACACGGCCTTCGCGCCTCCCCCGGCTTCGCCTGGTTGTATGAGGCCATGACGTCGGTGACGCCGGTGTGGAGGCGGCTGGCTCGTGGGCGGATTCCAACTCCGAGTCCTGATCCACGAGCCAGGGCACCTCATCGCTGACCACGATGCTCGCGGCGTCATCCGGCAGGACAACGGCAAGTATCCGCAGGGCATGGTTCCAGTCGGCCGCCGACATCCCGGCGACCAGCCCTGCCGCCCGCGGCGGCGAATCAGCCAGGGCGGCGGTGAAATACGCTCGTTCCGCAGCGGGATTGCACCCGCGCGTCGCTCGAGACACGACATCCGGCAGGCCGGAGCGATCACATGATGCGGCCACCCTGGACGGTCGTTTCCGGGATCACGACAACAGCGGGCGCTGGAATGGTGGCCGGCGCGGGCCACAGCGCCCAGACAACCGTGATGAACACGACCAGCGCAGCGACTGCCATGACCGGCCGGCGGATCCGATGGCGAACTTCCGATCTCGTACCCACAGCACGATCACCATGGTCGGACTCACCGACCCGGACTGCGGGCCCGGGCACTACCAGTGGACAGACATAGGGCAGCGCACGCGCCGCCACCCCGAGGTGCTCGAGGCTCGGCGCCAGGATCGCATCGGCCCGCGCGGTGCGCGCATGCTCCGCGATGAACGCGGTCGGCATGTAGGTCTCCTCATCGACGATGAGCACCTCGGCGAGGTGATAGCCACGCGATCGGGCGAGTGCGACAAGCGCCTGCCGATCGGCGGCCCGCGACCCGCCGACACTCACATTCAGGACCCCGATCGCGATGTCCATGGCTTCCCTCCCACACGGTCACGGAAATAGCGATAGTCATCAGCACTGACCAGCAGCGCCGCCACCTTGGTCGAGCAATGCCAGGGGCAGTCCCCGTGTACGAGAAGCGCGTTCGCCGCATCCTCCGGCGATCGCACCGGCCAATGCGGGTTGTCGTGGCGAAGCTGGTCGGCGCCGGTCTGCCCACGAACACTCGGCGCCCAACTGATCGGAATGGCTCCCACCGGCCACGTCATCCTCGGTCGCACACCATCACCGGCCACGCCGCTCCCCTCCCCCACCCGCCATTCCGCTCAACCACACCGGCAGACTCTGATGCCCATGAGCGATGAAGCTGCCCAACGGTTTCAGCGCCTCCGGCGCGACAGCGAGCGCCAGATCGGGAAACCGGGCGAACAACGCGGGCAACGCAATCGCCGCTTCCAGCCGGGCCAGCGGCGCGCCGAGACAGAAGTGCGGGCCGTAACCGAACGACAGATGCTCGGTGGTCGACCGCGCCGGATCGAACTCGTCCGCATCGCCCCCGTACAGCCCCGGGTCGCGGTTCGCCGCGGCGAAGCAAGCGAGAATCGCCTCGCCGCTCTTGATTCGCCTGCCCGCGACATCGATGTCGACGACCGCGTAGCGCAGCGGCAGATTCGCCACCGGCGGCGCCCACCGCAAGGTCTCCTCGACCAGCGCCGACCAGCTGAACGCCCCGGCGCGCAACCGATCCAGCAACCCGCGCCGGGTCAGCAACCGGTGAACGGCGTGGTCGAGCAGATTGACCGTCGTCTCATATCCGGCGCTGATCACCAGCAGCAACGTGTGCACCAACTCTTCCTCGCTCAGCCGGTCCCCGTGATCGCGATGGCCGATGAGCAGACTGGCCATGTCCTCACCCGGCTCGGCGCGACGGCGCGCCACCAGCGTGGTCAGGATGCTCACCATCTCGGCGAACGTGGCCTGCGGATCGCGTTGCGGGGTCGTGGAGAAGATCTCGTCGACACAGACCCGCAGCCCCGCCCGCAAGTCGTCGGGCAGCCCCATCAGCGCGCTGATCACCCGCAGCGGCACCTGGGCGGCGTACTCCTCCCGCAGATCCACCACCGTCCCGGCCGGGCGCGCGGCCAGCCCGGCGAGCAGATCCCCGACGATCCGCGTGACCTGCGGACGCAACGCCGCGACGCGACGCGGGGTGAACGCGGGGCCGACGAGCTTGCGCAACCGCTGATGGTCGCTGCCGTAAGCGGTGAACATGTTGCGCACCGACACCCACGAGATCAGCGGCCAGTCCGGCGGGATCCTGCCCGCGATGAAGTCCGGCCAGTGCCGCGCGGCGTCCTTGGACACCCGCCAGTCGACCATCAGGTCCCGCAGCAGTCCGGGATCGGTCACCGCCCAGGCCCGCACCCCACCGGGTAGCAGCACCGGGACCAGCGGCCCCTGTTCGCGGAGCAGGGCCGCTTCACCGGGGATGTCGGCGCCGGTGACGTCGAGGACGAGCGGAACGGAGGCGGGGTGCAGATCGGTCATCGGGATCGGCCTTTGCATGTCAGCGGGTGGGCACGGTCAGCGGCGGAACAGGGGTGAAGACGACGGGCAGCGATGCCAAGGCCCGGTGGAACGGTCCCGGCCGCCAGCGCAACCGGTCCTCGGGCACAGCGAGCGCCACCTCCGGCAGCGCGTCGAGGAACTGATCGATCGCGTCCACGGCGATGAGATGGGTCAGCCGCGGCGCGGGGCACTTGTGCGGGCCCGCGCCCAGCGCCAGATGCGACCCGTTGTGGCGGATATTGCCGCCCACCACATCAGGATCGTTGTTGCAGGCGGCCAGGCTGATCACCACCGGTTGATGCGCCGGCACCCACACCCGGCCGTCGATCAGCTGCGGCTGACGCGGATAACTCATGCAGAAGTTGGCGATCGGCGGATCACGGAACAGCACGTGCTCGATCCCGTCGCGGGTCGACAACGCACCACCGACGACCTCGCCGCCGAACTCCGTGCGAGTCATCAACAGCAGCAACGTATTCACGATCAGATTGGTCAGCGGCTCGCTCGCGGCGGCGAAGATGGTGACCAGCTGGTGGATGATCTCCTCGTCGTCGAAACCGGCGGGGTGGGTGAGCAGGCTGGTCGTGATGTCGGCACCCGGGCGGGCGCGTTTGCGGCGGACGAGTTCGGCCAGGGCCGCCACCAGCTGCTGGTTGCCCTCAGCGGCGTCGGTGGTGTCGAAGACCATCGCCATGCCGGTGCCTGCTTGCTCGATGATGTCGGGGTCGCAGCCCAGGAGTTCGCTGATCACGTTGAACACCAACGGGAATGCGAAGTCGGCGAGCAGGTCGGCGGTGCCTCGGGTGCAGAACTCGTTGACCAGGGTCAGGGAGATGCGCTCGACCACGGCGTGGGTGCTGTGGAGGTCTACTCGGTCGAGGGCGTCGACGGTGGCGGCGCGGTAGCGGGCGTGGTCGATGCCGCTGCTGCGCAGAGCGTTCGGGCGCCATTGCATCATGGGGAGGACGGGGCAGTCGGGTGGGATGTCGTGTTCCCAAGCCCGTGGGTCGGCTGGGAAGTGGTCGGGGTCGTGGAGGATGTTCAGCGCGGTGCGGTAGCCGAGGACCAGGGTCGCCGGGACGCCTGGAGCGAGCCATATCGGTGCCAGTGGGCCGTACTGCTCCCGCATCTGCGTGTAGACAGCGTGCGGGTTGGCGGCAAACTGCTCGGTGTACATCGAGATGCGTGACTCAATGTCGTTTTTCGGCAGTGAGTCACGCCTGACAGGAGAATGCGTGTCGGTGGGAACACTAAATTGCGCTGCAGACATAAGGATACCCCGTCTATGAGAATGAGCGATGCGCATCAGGCACTGCGAAATGTGCTGAATGCCCGAGAGTCTTCTATTCGCGGTCAGCAACCACCGCGGCCTTCGATTCACCCCGAATTCGATGTATAGACACCCCGTTACTGAGTGAACCGTGCGGCAAATTCCATCCACGATCTGGTTCCCCTGGACAGGTAGCCGTCAGCGTCACACTTCGATCGGGTGCAAGTCACAACCGATCCACCACCTATGTCCGTTGGTGGTCGCGCCTCCCAGGGATCAGGTCGGGCAGCCCTCGCCCTCGAGGGAAGTCACTGTGACATCGACGACACAAGGCGCTGCACCTACGCAGTCGGACTTACTGAAACAGAACGGTTTTCAATCCATACCCTCCGTACATCCCAGATCAGACGATCGGTCTCCGCTCGGCACCCAGGGCAGCGCACCAGCGCCAGCGGTGAGAGAAACGGTAGGAACGAACGAGGGACACCAGAACCTCGCGCGGGACGTTTACACGGACACTTTAAACGTCCCATACGTCCCGACAGGACATGAGAAGATCCAGTCATGACCTCTCGACTTGCCTCCGCGATGCTGAGGGCCGGACTCGACTCAGCAGCCTTGGCCGCCGTCGCCGGCGTCGACGTGAAAACCGTGAACCGCTGGCTAGCCGGTCGAGTTCCGCACCGGCGGACCAGGATTCACATCGCCGAGGCGCTCCAGGAGACTGAAGAATCCTTGTGGCCCGTAGCACGGCCGGACCTACAATCCGGCGCCCCGGCTACCGCAGAGGTCATCGGCGCTTACGCGCACCGGGCAGACATACCGAACGATCTATGGATATCACTGCTACACAGGGCAACCGAGCGCATCGACATCATGGGCTACGCATACCCGTTCGTATTCGAATTGTTGCCCACGGCATCCGACATCATCGCCGCCAAGTGCCGCGCCGGCTGCGAGGTGCGACTAGGGTTCGCGGATCCGGATTGCGCTCACGTTCTCGAACGAGACGCTCTCGAACAGATGGGCGGAACCCTCCCAGGCCGGATACGCAACGCGCTCTCCATGCTGGGACCATTGGCAGACACCCCCGGGTGCACCGTTGGACTTCATTCGACCCACCTCTACAACTCGGTCTTTCGATTCGACTCCGAGATGATCGTCACCCCATACCTTTTCCGCGCTCGCGGATACCAGCACACAGCCCTGCATCTTCGCCGCCTCTCACAGCACGGTATTTTCGAATCATTCGCCGACCAGTTCGAACAGATCTGGGGGGCCGTAACCCCGTACACACAAAAAGGATTCGCCAATGAGTTCACGGCGTGACTACTACCGCGACCCCGACGCGCCCAGCGCAAACAGTCTCGTTCCAGGCGGATCCGCCTTGATTGTCGATGACATGGGTGCAGTCCTCATGCAGCGTCGAAGCGACTCCGGAAACTGGTCTTTTCCCGGAGGGACCATGGAGATCGGAGAGACATTGGAGCAATGCGTCGTTCGCGAGACGAAAGAGGAGTCTGGGCTTGATATCGAGATAACCGGGATACTAGGGATCTATACCGATCCTGAGCATGTGATCGCATATGCCGACGGGGAAGTACGCCAGGAGTTCAATATAACTTTCTACGGGCGGGTCGTTGGTGGTCGAATCGCAGTCAGTGATGAGTCGACGGAAGTAAGGTTTCTGCGACTTGACGAACTCGAAACCTTGCCCGTACACGAAACCGTTCGGCTCCGCTTACAACACCACACCGAAAATCGCTCCATTCCCTATCTCGGCTGAGGCCGCGTTATCAAATTCCCTGTCATGCACCAGTCTTTGATTGCAGTCGAGATGATTCACAACCCACAGCGGGGCTCATCCCGGCATAGAGCTCCTAACAGGATCTGTCGGGTGGCGACGAACGCTGTTGTAGTACAGGATGTTTCGCTGTGGCAGCACCCTGGATCGTGGACGATGAACTATGGGCGGTTATCGAACCGCTACTATCGATCCCGCCAGCAGGAACCCCCGGACCGGCTCAGAAGGACCCCCGACTGGTGTTCCAGGGCATGCGGACAGCGCGTCCTCGCCAGTCACCAGGCTCCACTCTGCCTGTACGCCAAGGGCGGCGATTGCACGGTGGCTATCGAAGATCACGAACTCTTCCCCGCGTGCGCGGGGAGCACCTGACGATCTCCTGCTCCTATGAGCATGAACAGGGCTCATCCCCGCATGCGCGGGGAGCACCAAACATGGCTAACACTCTCCTCACCCCCGACGGGCTCATCCCCGCGTGCGCGGGGAGCACGTCGGACCGCTGCTGCATGATCTGGTGCTGTCGGGCTCATCCCCGCGTGCGCGGGGAGCACAGCGCGCACGATTTCGGCACGGCTCACCGACTGGGCTCATCCCCGCGTGCGCGGGGAGCACCAGGCTGGCATGTACCGCCACATACCCCCACCGGGCTCATCCCCGCGTGCGCGGGGAGCACGGGCCGCTACCAGGTGCGAGGCTGCCGCTACCGGGCTCATCCCCGCGTGCGCGGGGAGCACTACCGCAAGCACGGTCAGCCGGGTTTCCAGGTGGGCTCATCCCCGCGTGCGCGGGGAGCACACGGACGTCGGCCCGAACTTCCCTTGGGACGTGGGCTCATCCCCGCGTGCGCGGGGAGCACCTCGTCCTGCTGGACCATGGCCGCATCGTCACCGGCTCATCCCCGCGTGCGCGGGGAGCACCCAGCGTTTAATGTCGATAGTGCAGCCGCCCGGGGCTCATCCCCGCGTGCGCGGGGAGCACACTTGTTGACCTGCAGGTTTACAACAACTTGTAGCGATTCTCATTCACTTTCGTCAGGGCGTTCCGTGGCTTGCGCTGCACTACACGATGGTAGCGGCAGCTGCCCAATGGTCGAGTCGTGTACCGCCACGTCGGGGCTTCTTGGCGCAGTCAGCTGGATACGAATGCTGTGGGCGTCGTCGCGCAATCATTCTCACCACCGCGGCATGTCGGATTGCCACCAGCAGCCGACTGCGGGCGAAAGATCACATCCGTTGCGGTGCGGCGATTCCCAACTGCCCCAGCCCGAGCTCGAGAGTACGGGCGGTCAACTGGCACAGTGCCATTCTGTTCGAGCGGATCGGTTCGTCGGCCGCGATGACGGGACAAGAGTCGTAGAAGCTCGTGTAGGTCCGGGCAAGTTCGTAGAGGTAGCCGGCGAGCCGATGTGGCTCCAGGGTTTCGGCAACCTCACCGAGGACCGTTCCGTAACCGTCGAGGGCCAGTGCCAGCTCCCGCTCCGCCGGTTCGAGCGGAGCGAGCGTGTCGACGGCGGCCGGTGTCGTGGTGCCGGTCTTGCGCAGGATCGAGCACACTCGCGCGTGGGCGTATTGCAGATAGACACCGGTGTTGCCATTGAGCGCGGTCATTCGGACCGGGTCGAATATGTAGTCCTTGACCCTGGACGTCGACAGGTCCGCGTACTTGACGGCGCCGATGCCGGCTTGTTCAGCGATGCTGTCGAGTTCGACGGGGCTCAGATCAGGGTTCTTCTCGGCGACGACGGCGCGGACTCGCGCCACCGCCTCGTCGAGAAGGTCCATCAGGCGAACAGTTCCGCCTGCACGGGTTTTGAAGGGTTTTCCATTGGGACCCAATATGGTTCCGTAGGCGACATGGTCGACGCCGATCGCATCGGTGAGCCAGCCCGCCCGCCGGGCCGCTTCGAAGACCAGCTGGAAGTGCAGAGCTTGTCGTGAGTCGGTGACGTACAGCAGCCGGTTGGCATGCAACGACGCGATGCGGTACCGGATGGTCGCCAGATCTGTGCTGTCATAGCCGTAGCCACCGTCGCGTTTGCGGGCCATCAATACCGCGGGCTGGCCTTCGGGACCGGTGACCTGCTCCGACAGCACGACGACCGCGCCGTCGCTGTCGACCGCCACGCCTTTGTCGACGAGTTCGGCGATGGTTTCGGCCAGTAGATCGTTGTAGAACGATTCGCCGATGTAGTCGTCGGGGGTCAGCAGGACACCGAGCCGGTCGTAGATAGCGCCGAAAGCCTTCTCCGACTCGGCGACGATCTCGCGCCACCGCGCGACGGTGTCGGGGTCGCCGGCCTGGAGGGCGACCACGCGGGTGCGTGCTCGGTCGGCGAAGGCAGGGTCGGAGTCGAACAGTGCGCGGGCCGCCTTGTACAGGCTGTCCAGTGCCGAGACCGCGCTGGTGCCGGCATCGAGTTCCTCCGTGTACCAACGGGACTCAGGATGCTCGTCGATGTACTGGATGAGCATGCCGAACTGGGTGCCCCAGTCGCCGAGGTGGTTCGCACGGATGACCTCAGCGCCGAGGAAACCGAAGACGCGGGCGAGACTGTCACCGATGATCGTGGTGCGCAGGTGTCCGACGTGCATTTCTTTCGCCACATTCGGGGCGGAGTAGTCGATCACAATCCGCTGTCCGTGCTCGACGGCGGGAACACCGAGCCGATCGTCGGCCAGGCGCGCCGCGACGCTTTCCCAGACCGCTCGATCGGCCAGCGTGATGTTCAGAAACCCCGGGCCCGACACCTGCACGTCAGCGATCACACCGTCGGTGACCTCGAGGTGCTGTGCGAACTCACTGCCGAGCTGGGCGGGCGGGACGCCGACCTTCTTCGCCAATGGCAGCGCTGCATTGGATTGGAAGTCGGCGCGATCGGATCGTCGCACTACCGGGTCCGCATCCGCCATTTCCGGACGGACTCGCACGATCGCCTCCGACACGGAGGTAGCGACACGTTCGAGCAGCGGCACAATACCGGCAGAGCTCACCCTGGGGTCCTTTCGATGGGAATGGTCACGCCATTGTCGCAGGCTACGGATGAAAGTTGGTCAGCGCCGCCCGGTTCGGCGACGACGTGGCGCCGACGGAATCGCGTGCCGTCGACGACCTCGACCACGTTCTGGTCGGCCAGCGAGGACAGGCCCGCTTCAACAGCCGAACACAGATAGGCAGTGGGGGTGTAGCCCAGAAAATCCTTCCCCCACGCGCCATCGGGGCTGCGGGTGAGAACCCGCACAGCGTCCAGCACGGTGAGCTCCGTAGTTCCGAGCATCGAGACGACGAGCAGTGCCAGCGACGTCTCGGCCCTCGAGCGATCGGCACGATAGCGTCGAACGTTCCCACCGAGGAATGCGTGTTCGCTGGTGAGGGCATTGAGCAGCAGGCGCTGGGCAAATGCTGTCGAGTTCAGCCATCCCGGCTCGGCAACGACCGGATCGGGGCGCAGCCGGCCTCCTACCCGCCGAAAGCAGCTCAGGCCGACAGCACCATCGACATCGGAGAAGCTTGCGAACAGCTTGGTCTCATAATCTACTTCGGTGTCGACACGCAAGCCGAAGTCATCGTGGATGCGGCGGACTGCACCGATCAAATCGCTCATCACCCGAGAGCCGGGGCGGTGTCGCCCGACCAGGACCAGGTCCAGATCGGAATGCGAGCGACCGGGACCGGTCGCCTGCGAGCCGTAGACCAAACCGTATCCGCCTGCCGGCGCAAAGGCCCGGCACAGCTCGGCCGCGGCGGCGAACAGTTCAGGAGTCATGGCGACACCCCATCCGGCAACGAGGCGCGCGGGTGCTCGCACACATGAAAGTCGAACACGTGGACACCGCTCGGCAGCGCGACCCCACCATCCGCGCACTCGTATCGGTCGATGAATTCCTCCACTGCCGCTGCGAGCCGGAGGTCGCCGAGCAGGCAGGGATGGTGTTTGAAGTGCACACCGAAGAACCACTCGCGGGCCGACTCCCGGCTCGGCGCCCAGGCCACTCCCCCGCGGCGTGTGTGAACCAAAGTGCCCTCACCCTGGTTCTCCGCAGCCCGCAGTGCGTCGACCAGAACATGGCGTGTGTAGGCACGTCCCCCTTCCGGGAACGGCGCGATCGTCTCCCACGCCTGAGTCACCAGCCGCTGTTCCAAGCTTTCGGCATCGAAGAGCATCGCGAGCAGGTGTCCACCTGGGGCCACCAGCCGGACCATGTCGCAAACGAACTCGCATGCTCGGTCACGGGCCCGCACTCGGTCGTGTCGCGGCACTATGCCCGCTGTAGTCAGTTCCTCGAAGAATTCGCCGATCGGGTAACTGAGCGACCAAAAGGCCGTCACCAGGTCGAAGCTTCTCTCCCGGCCTCCGCCCAGCAGCGCGGTGACGGCATCGCTGGTGTCCGCGCAGATCGTTTGCGCGTCGGGAAACCTTTGCGAGACAGCCGCCACCATCGTTTCGCTGTAATCGGCGAGCACGAGATCCCGCGCGAACGGCGCGAGAACGTCGGTCATTCTTCCCGTGCCGCAGCCGAACTCGACAACCCTCAACCCAGCGACCGGGGAACCGTGATGATCGATGAGCCAGTCACCTACCAGATCGGTATCTTCGGCGCCGCCGAAATAGTGACGTAGCAGCAGCCTGTCATAGGTGCCCTCGGTCTCGTACACCGAGCGAAACATCATGTCCTTCACGCTCCTTCAGCCTCCAGATCGGCTACGAGAAGATCGAGGTAGGCCAGGATCTCGCACATGTGGCTCTCGGTGAGCGCAGGGTTGTTCGCCATGAATCGCAGTGGATGCACGATCGCCGCAGGGCGGATCCGACCCAGATCATCGGCCAGTGCGAACTGGTGCAGATGCCACTGGCCTTCGGCAAGCATTCGTGCGTGGACGGCAAGGTTGAGCTGATTGATGCGATCCAGTCCCTTCTTGTCGACCTGGCCCACGACGACGCCTGTCGGCAGATAGACGAACGCGATGGCGGCCAGATCCGGGTCGTTGAGGCGAATCAACCGTGGGTGGGCATCGACCAGGTCGGCGAATCGTCGAGTCATCTCGTGTCGATGCTCGGCCAACTGCGCCAGTCCTGTGTAACCGCGGCCGCGCATCATCATCCACAGCTTCAGCGACGTCCACTCTTTGGTGCCGAGAAAGGGGGTGACCTGGCCGAAAGCGAAGTCCTCTTGCATGATCAGGTCCGAGTACGTCGAGATCGTCCGCACCGCTGCGGGATCGCGTACCAGCACAGCACTCGCGCCGTAGGGGACAGCCATGATCTTGTGCGGATCGACGGTGATGCTGTCGAATTCGGCGATGCCGTCGATCTTGTCCCGCAAGACAGGGCTGAATGCAGCCAGCAGTCCCCAGCAGGCGTCGGCGTGTAGCCAGATCGTCGGGTCGACAGCCCGGACCAGATCGTGCACCGCACGCAACTCCTCCACCGTCTGAGTCCGGCTGTCGCCGGCGTAGGCGACGACAGCCATCACGCGACCACCGTGGAGGCGGAGGACTCTACTGAGTTCAGCTTTGTCGTAACGGAATCCGTCGGTCCGCACTTCTATCATCTGGGCGCCGCAGCCGATCCAGGTCAAGGCAGCCTTGATGCTGTAGTGCCCGATCCCTTTCGGAACTACGACCGCGAAGCGGGTCGGGTCAGTCACGCCGGACCGCATCGTGCCCGGTAGTTTCGCCTCCCGCGCGAGCATCATAGCCACGGTGTTGCTCGTCGTGCCTCCAGGAAGGAACATGCCGCCCACATCCCAAACCGTGCGCACACCGTCGACAGGCGGGTTCGCGTAGCCGAGCAGAGTACGCAGCCATCGCAGGACCGTGATCTCGACGAAGGTCGCACTCGGGCTGTCGAAGGACTGATTGATCATGTTCTGCTGGGTCAGCGTTGCCAGCAGGCCGCCAGCCAATGCGAGCAGGTCGTCTCCGGTGTCACCGAAGCCCATGAATCGCGGCGATGCCTCGTTCTTACACAGTGGCAGCACCCGCTCCACGAAATCGGCCAGCACCTCATCCGCGGGCATGGCCTCAGCGGGAAGATCGGTGAGCAGCAGATCGCGGATATCCTCTGTGGTGCTTCGGTGGCCGAAGATCTCGGGGCGCGTTTTGAACTGCAGGCCGATGTCCAGCGCTCGATGCAGCACACCATCGCGGTGGTCGCGCTCGGAACTACCGGCTGTGGTGTGAGCGGCGGCCCGTTCCTGCGCCGGCGCGCCGGCTGTCACGACGTTCGGTCCGGGCGAGGCTATCTCTGAATATGTCACTCCCCCAGCGTCTCTCCGGCGCGTTCGCAAGTTCCAACAACGAGCCGCTGTACAACAGCCCGTTGTATCGGGGTCAGCGTAGGGTGGTGATCGCCAGCTGAAGTGCGGCGGCGCCGGCGGCCTGGATCGGGTGTTCGGCGAGGATCTGGCGAACGCCTTCGGCGGTGAATGGCTGCAGCTCGAGCACGCGCCCTTCATCGTTGTCGGCCGCGATCTCACCGAACAGGTCGTCGAACACCGGTCCATCGAGGACGACAGCGGTCAGCAGATCGGTGGCGAAGCTCAGCGGGTCGACACCCAAACCCAAGCAGTGCGCCTCGATCGAGCCCTCATCGATTCCCTGGGTGAGTCGCGACGCGAACTCCCATGACCCGTAGCTGATCGGGGTGTTCTCGCTGCCGTGATCCTCCTTGTTCCCGCATAGTTCTTCGGAGAACTCCCGAATCATGTTGTGCCACAGTGAGAAGTCGTTGGAGATGTTCCATTCGGCGTAACCGGAGGGCTGGAAGATCCCGACAGGCACCACCTGATACATCCCGCCGGCGTGCCCGACCTTGCGTGGGTCGCGCCAATGTAGCAGGAACGTTCGGTCGCCAGTGTCGGTGTCGCGGCGGATGGTCAGCGTGCTGATCGCGAGGTTCACGCTTCGCTGCCCCGGATCACAGGGGTCGGTGATCGTCGCCCGCACACCGCGTTCGACGTCTCCGTCTCGGTAAGCCACCGCGAACTCGTGCGCGGCGGCTTCACCCACATCGATGCTGTCGAAGTAGTGTCCGAGGCCGAATCGTAGTGTCGGTGACCGACCGGTCAACTGGGCGTGCAGCAACCTGTAGGTCGGGCGGTTCTCGAACACCGTCGGCGCCGCGATCTCACCGACTGCCTCGGAATAGGTTTCGTATCTCCGGCCGTCGGCTCTGGTCGGGAGAATCGAGCTGCGCGGCAGCGGCGCCGTCGACGGCAGTTCCTCGGCGCGTACCCATTCCAGGGAGATGTCGTTCAACGGGATCGGTGAAGTGGGCAGCCACTCGGGTCGGGCCAGAAGGGACGATTCGGCCACTCGGAGCAGATCCGGGTACCGGGATGCAGCGGCAAGATCCAATCCGGTTCTGTTTTCACGCAGATAGGACCGGGTACGAACCCACGCCTGCTCGCTGGCTGTCAAGATTCGCGATGACACGGGCATTGGCTCTCCAGGTTCGTATCAGCTGATCAAGCTGTGTCGATGCTGCCATGCCAGCGCCAGACACGCCGCTCCCGGCGCTGCCATGGGTTCGGCGTCGAGCATCCGCGTGACCGATTCCTCGGTGAAAGGCACGCCGTCGACGCCGCGCCCATCCCCGACGCCGACGACCTCACCTTCCTCATTGAACTGCACTACACCACCGAATATCTCTTCGAATACATCGTCATCGATAACCGCCACGGTCAGAAGAGTTGCAGCCAGTGTCAATGCGTCGAGTCCGAATCCGAGGAGATGCACGCTCATCTTCCCCCGGCGACGAGCCGAGCCGAGTCGTTGATACAAAGGCCAGTTCTCGTAGTCGATCGAAGCACTCCGGGTGCCATCATGCTCGGGGTGTCCGAGCAACTCTTCGGAGAACTCACGAACCATGTTGCGCCACAACGAGAAGTCGTTACGGCGATCCCACAATCCCACGCTGGACGGCTGGAACTCGCCGGCCGGGATGACATCGTAGACACCTGCCGCTGTCGCGACACGGGCGGGATCACGCCAGTGCAGCAGGAACGAGGGGACGTCCGGAAACCGGCGCAGACGGATGGTCAACGTCGTGATCGCCGGGATGATCGCGCGCCGTGCCGGATCGAACGGGTCACCAACGAGCTCGCGAAAGGGCAGACATCCCCTCAGATCCGAGATAGCAGCGCCGGGGTGAGCCATAGTGGCTACCGCAAGCTCGTGGGCGAGAGCTTCGCTCACATCGAGCTTGTCGAAGTAGGCCGCCAGCCCGAACTCCATGGCGCCGGAAGCTACGGTGCCGCCGAGATATCGGTAGCTCGGTCTCGATTCGAAAAGCCGTGGCGGATCGAGATGTTTCACTGCTGCGGAATAGGTCTCGAAGGCGAGTTCGGGAACACGCAGAGGACGAACAAGCTCTGTCTGTTTCTCGGCTCCGGTGACTTCGACGGCCTGCGGTCCCTCATCGAGGCCGAGACGAAGAGAATCCAGGTCGACAGGCGCATCCGGCACCCATCCATCGCGGGTGATCAGCGATGTTCTCGGCAACCGATAGTCGGCGTGATACCAGCCAGTCGCAAGCTTCCCGAGGTCGTTGCGATGGCTGTTGAGCCAATGCCGTTGGACACGCCACCGACCACGGCTGACCGCCACTGACGGCGCGCTGATGCCGGTGGTCGCACGTCCGTGAGCACTACCATGGGCGATGCCGAGTTCTTCAGGAGGAATCCCCAAGACCCGGGCGAACCCCTGCCGTTGCTCCAAGGTCGCCTTGCGAGTCCCTTTCTCCACCTGGCTGAGGAATTGCTGGGTGATCCCCATGGCCTCGGCCACGGCCACCTGGTTCGCCCCCGCGGCCAGCCGGTACTCACGGACCACTTGGCCCACCAGCCGCGCACCCGCGGCGTCGCTGTCCCGGCGCAGCCATCCGTGGGATTGCGTCGCGTCCACGATCGGCTCCTGCCCCCAGCTGGCCTGCGACCGTTGGGATTCGCGGTCTGTCACCATTCGAGCAGACGGCACGGGGACTGTCACGGCTTCGGGCCATGTCACGCCTGGATGTTTTTCGCGATCTCGTCGAATCCAGGTGAACCCGATGGGCATTGGGGCTCACCCCGCGTGCGCGGGGAGCACTCACCGACAGTGGACTTCAGCTGATCCTCGACGGGCTCATCCCCGCGTGCGCGGGGAGCACACCGGCATGCACCTCGTGCGGTTCGTCAACGCGGGCTCATCCCCGCGTGCGCGGGGAGCACGGCCCGGACGCCGAAGCGGCATTCGA
>NZ_BAGA01000180.1 GCF_000308595.1 Nocardia higoensis NBRC 100133
GTACCGGAACCGCGACCACCGCGGCCAGCGCGGCCGGTGGGAACGGCAGCAGCGGCGGCAGCACGGCCGCGAGCAGCCCGGCAACGGTCGGGGCGCGGGGGTCGAGCACCGCCAACCGCGCCGGGGCAACCACCGGCAGCGGTACCAGCAGCAACAGCGGCGGCGCGGACGCCCCGGCGGTGGCCGGGGTCGGGGCGGGTGCCCGAGCGAGTACCCGCAGCGGCGCCGCGAGCGGCCGCAGCACGGCGAACACCACCAGCACCAGCACCGGCAACGGCGGGAGTGAGGGCCGCGGTGCGGACGTGCTGCCGATGCGGCGGTCCGGTGCACGTGGTCGCGCCCGCACCGGCACCCCGCGTGATTCGACGTTCACCCGGATCACGTAGCGGCCGTCCACATTCGCTGACCTGACTGACCTAGGAGCCTCGAGATGGGATCTCAGAAGTACGCCGGATGGCGCAAGCCCGAAAGCACTGGCCTGGTGCCGGGGTTGTCGACGGGCATGTCGATCGTGGTTGTCGTGGCGATCGCGATCGCGATCGGCTGCGCCTACCTGCTCAATTCGATGAAGCTGGCGTTCATCGTGCTGGCCGCCACGGTGGTGTTCGTGGGGCCGTCGATGATTCGGTTCCGGGGCACCGCCGCCGGTGACTACTTCCTGGCGTGGGTGCGCACGCTGCCGATTCGCCGCAAGCTCGCCCACCGCTACCGGACCGGCTTGTTCTCGCACGTGCCGGGCGGCCGTTCGCGTCTGCCCGGCTTGGCGTCGCCGATCATTCTCGACGGCCTGTTCGACCCCGAAGCCGGCGACGACGTGGGTGCGCTGGTCAACCCGGTGCACCGCACCATCACGGTGGTGATGCTGGTGACGGCCACCGGGCGGGCGACCCAGCCCGAGGCCACCACCGATGCCCAGGTCGCCGGGTGGGGTGAATTCATCCGGCAGGCCGGCGAGTTCGGCGATGTCGCCGGTATCGCGGTGGTCACCGAGACCAGGCCGGAGACCGGCGCCCGCTACGAAGTCGAGATCGAGAAGCGGCGGCACGCGGCCGCGCCCGCGCTCGCGCTGGAACTGATGGACGACCGCACCGTGGACCTGGCCCCGGATCGGCTGCGCTACAGCCAGCGCATCGCGGTCACGTTCCGCTACTCGAGCGGCAGTTTCGATCTCGGCTGCGAGATGGTGTCTCGGCGGCTGCCCGAGCTCAGCGCCGCGGCCGCCGGTGCCGGGCTCAACGCCACGTTCGCCACGGTGGGCGAGATCATCGCGTTCACGCACGCGGCGTTCAATCCGGCGGCGGGCCCGATCATCGATGAGGCGATGGCCCGCACCGGTGATCCCGGTCTGACGTGGGAGGACGCGGGCCCGACCTACCACGACGACGACCACCGCTACTACCTGCACGATTCGGGCAAGAGCTTCACTTTCCGCGCCTACGACTTCCCGGTCCAGCCGGTCGAAGAGGACGTGTTGGCGAAGCTGCTGGCCCGTAATCCGCGCACGCCGTACAAGCGGGTCACCATGATCTATCGCCCGTACCGGCCGCAGGACGCGATCGAGACCACCGATGCCGACTTCCGCGACGCCTACGCCGCCGCGCAGCGCCGCAAGCGCGGCCTGGTCGACGCCCGCCAGCAGATGCGCCTTGCCGACATCGGCGCCACCCGCGACGACCTGGCCGAGGGCCACGGTCTGACCCGGGTCGGGATGCTGGTCACGATCACCGTGCCCGTCGACGGGTCCGGCGTCGATGAAACCGACGCCATCCAGGCCGCGGGCGTGGCCGCCAGCATCAAGTTCGCCGACTGCTACAGCGACCAGGGCGCGATGTTCCTGACCGCGCTCGGCATCGGCGTCTACCCGGACATGGACGAGACCGACGTGACCGACATCCTGCGCGCCTGATCCCCGCCGCCTGGCGTTCCCCCAGTTCACACGCTCATATCAGCCATAGGGCCCATAGCGGCCATAGGAGGTTGTCATGCCCGCCCTGCCCCGCTTGTTCGTCCCGCGCCGTGTCACCGCGCCGCAGGAAGCCGACGCACGCGGCGCCGACGGTGTGCTCGATCCCGACGAGGTGGCCTACATCCGCGAGGCGATGCCGACGATGAGCATCGGCCGCAAGTTCAACGCCGCCCGCAAGCTCCGGGCCCACGAGCTGGCGGTGTGGCGCACCAGCCACACCGCGGCGCGGCAGCCGTGGCAGGCCGAGCGGCGGCCGTCGCCGCGCGGCTACCTCGCCCCCTACGGCGGGTACATGAAGAAGCCGATGCCGCTGCCGGAGATCCGCGGCACCACGTGCCGGGTGTGCGGGCTGTGGCCGTTCCCGTTGTCGACCGAGTTCGCCTCGCCCGGGTGGCCGATCGGCATCCAGGACGAGACCGCCACCCCGTTCTTTTTCGATCAGATGGCGTGGTTCGACGCGGAAATGATTTCCGCGCCGATCGCGGTGGTGCTGGGCCCCAACGGGTTCGGCAAATCGACGTTGGGCCGTCAGCTGGTGCTCGGTGGGCTCGCCTCCGGGCGGCACGTGATCTGCCCGGCCGACATCAAGCCCGATTACCGGCGGCTGTGCGAGCTGCTGAACGACAACGACGAGGGCCGCCAGGACGGGCAGGTGATCGAGGTCGGCCCCGGTCACGGCGTACTGAATCCCTTGGACCCCACGGCGTATGCGTGGGCGATCGACCGTCTGCCCGCCGACCACCCGGCCGTGCGCGGGCTGATGGCCGAGCTGCACCAGACCCAGTTGTTCAACCTCGAGGCCCTGGTGTCGCTGCGGCGGCGGGCACCGCTCGAGGATTTCGAGTCCGCCGCGATCAGCGCCGCGCTCACCGACCTGTACGCCGGTGACCGGTTCTCCCCGGCGCGGCCGCCGATCATCTCGGACCTGATCGATCAGCTCGAACAGCCGACCGAGGACATGCGGTATGCCGTGGCCGCCACCTCGGCCGAGGACTTCGCCGTCACCACGCACCGGCTGCTGCAATCGCTGAAGTCGCTGACCGTGGGCATGTTCGGCGAGGCGTTCAACGGCCAGACCACCACGCGCTTGAACCTCGAGGCCGCCATGATCGACATCGACCTGTCGATCATCAACGTTCACTCCGGCCGCGACCTGCGGGCCGCGATCATCGCGATCACCGGCATGGAGTCCCAGGCCGCCGTCGCGGCGCGTATGACGCTGGCCGACCACGGGTTCATCCGCAAGTCCGTGACCGACATCCACATGGACGAGCTGTCGCAGCTGCTCGACGTGGGCGGGTCGAGCCAGATCAAGAGCTTGGACCGGATCACCCGCACCAACCGCACCGACGGCATGACCCTGACCACCTACACCCACACGGTCACCGACTTCACGAAGGTGTCGGCGGATGCGACCGAGCAGGGCAAGGCGACCGGGTTCATCTCCCGATCCAAGGTCACCTTCACCGGCCCGATCAACGGCTACGAGATCGACGCCCAAGCCGGCCTCATCGACTACACCGACCGCGAGCGGGCCCGCCTGCTGTCGTGGACCTCCGCGCCGCCCCCGGCCCAGACCGGGCACAAGACCATGCCGCACCCCGGCAAGGGCCGGTTCATCGCCAAGTGGGGCGACGACCCCGACCGGCCCGGCCTGGCGTTCCGCACGTGGATCAGCCCGGTCGAGCGCGAGTTGGGCATCCACGACACCAACACCGGTATGCGGACGGACTAGCGCGATGGAATCGACACCGCTCATCCGCCACTGGCGCAAGATCGCCGCCGTCGTCCTGCTGCTGTTCCTGCTGCTGGCCCGCTGCGCCCAGGAACAGGACAACGCCGGATGCGGCCCGACCGGCGGCGGCATCACCGTCACCGGCCCGTTGGCCTACCCGCTGGACCCCAGCGTGGAAGTCGGGTCCGGCTACCGCAGCGCGGACCGGCCCGATCACCGCGGCGTGGACTTCCCGGTGCCCACCGGCAGCCCGGTCTATGCGATGGCCGACGGCACTGTCACCGCCGCTCAGGACAGCGGCGTGCAGGGGTTCGGCGGATGGGTGGTCATCGATCACGTCATCGACGGCAAACCGATGTCCACCGTGTACGGGCACATGGACCCCGGCGGGGTGCTGGTCTCCGTCGGTGACCAGGTGACCGCCGGGCAGACCATCGCCCGATCCGGCAACTCCGGCCAATCGTCGGGCCCGCACCTGCATTTCGAGGTCTGGAACGGCAATCGGCTCGCCGGAGGCACCGACACCGACCCCGGCCCCTACCTCGAGGCCGCCCGCAACGGCACCAGCAGCAACGGCAGCCCCGCACCGGTGCCCGGTGAGGATCTGGCCGCGGAGGCATCCACCGCTGTGGACCGCAACGCCGTCGCCGTCATCTCCGCCGGCAAGGCGATGGGCGCCCCTGACGAGGCGATCGTCAGCGCCCTCGCCGTCGGCCTGGTCGAGTCCGGGCTACGCAACCTGGCCTCCCGCGCGGTCCCGGAATCGATGTCCTACCCCAACGACGGCGTGGCCCCCGGCGACTACGACTCGGTGGGCATCCTCCAGCAGCGCCCCAGCCAGGGATGGGGATCGGTGAAAGACCTGATGGACCCCGGTTTCCAGGCCCGCAACTACTTCGAGCGGTTCTTGTCCTCCGATTGGCAGTCCAAGTCCTTCACCGAGGCCGCCGCCGACATCCAGCGCCCGCGCGAGGACCTGCGCTACAAGTACGGCGAACGTGAGGCCGAGGCCCGCGAGATCTTCACCCGCCTGCAAGGCGTCGCGCCGACCAGCCCCGGATGCCCCCGGCCGGGCTCCCCCGGCCAAGCCCCCGCACCGGGCGACCCCAGCACCGGCGCGGCCATCGTCGCGGCCGCCCGCTCGCAGATCGGATTGCCCTACGTGTGGGGCGGTGGAGACGCCAACGGCCCCACCGGCGGCGGGTTCGACTGCTCCGGGCTCACCCTCTACGCGATCGCCCAAGCCACCGGCGGCGCCGTCGTGCTGCCGCACTACACCGGCGACCCCGGCAACCCCGGCCAGATGGGGCAAGGCGTCCCCGTCGCCGACCTGTCCCAAGCCGAGCCCGGCGACCTGGTGTTCTTCGGGTCCGGCGGTGCCGCCGATCACGTCGGCGTCTACGCCGGTGCCGGGCAGATGATCCACGCCCCCACCTTCGGCCAGACCGTCACCGAGGCCCCCGTCTCCGACGGCGGCCAGCTCATCGCCATCCGCCGCTACACCGGCCAGACCGACACCGGCCCGACCGCAGTGTCGGCGGCCGCCAACAGCATTGGAGGTACGCAGTGAACACACCCGCAGCACACGGACCAGACGCGCGACGGATCGCCGCGGCCATCGACCGCCACGTCCGCCGCGCCATGCTCGCGGTGCACCTGGCGGTGATCGCCACCGTCCCCGCACTGGTTCCCGCCCTCACCGGCGGCGCCGACGACCCCGCCGCGGTCCTGCTGTGGTGGGTCGGTGGTGTCGTCGTCTGGGTGCTGGCAATCCAGCTCGCCGAACCGGCCGCCACCGGTGCCCGCGGCCGCGCGCTGCGCGTCTACGTGCTGACCACCGCCGTGATCGGCGCCGTCTACACCCTCTACGCCGGGTACCTGCTGCTCGACGGCGGTTTCGGGGGTGCGCGATGACCTACCGCACCTACCGCCAGCGGTTGGCCGCCGCGCTGCTCGCGCTCACCGTGACCGCCGTCGCGGCCTGCTCCAGGCCCGCAGACGATTTCGGCGAACACGACCACGACCACGGCACCGGCGTGCCGTCCGGAGCCAGCATCGCCCCGCTGCCGCCGCTGCCTGCCCCGTGGACAGAACTCGACCGCAGCGACCCCCAGGCGGTCGCCGTGGCCGCGGTGACCGCACTGTTCGACTGGAGACCCGCCGACGGCGACACCGGCCCCGAGGCCGCCGTACGCCGCGCCAAGCCCCTGCTGACACCCCGTGCCGCACAGGACTACCGGCCCTACCCGGTCCCCCGCCAGCTGTGGGAGCAGTGGATGGACCGCCGCGCCGAGATCCGCACGACCACCGAGGTCAGCAGCGAACAGCATCCCGTCGACACCGATGTGACCTGGCAACGCAAGCTCGTCACCCGCATCGACGCCGACGGCACCGCGCCGTTCACCGCCGCAACGCTGGTCACGGTCACCAAACAACCGGTCTGGACCGTCACCGCCGTCACCACCATGCCGACCTGACCAGCACTCAAACACGAGGCAAGCCAACGAAGTTGGCGCGGCAGCACCTTCCACCCGCAGCGCCAAATGCGGGCCGGACAGGAGGCAGTGCCGGTGACGGGAAACACCGGTCCCGCCGAGCAGCCGCGCCAACAGGAGGACAACAGCAGCGATGCCGAACGAGTTCCGACAGCGACCGGCGCTTGCGCGCCTATCCCTTTCAGACGCACGAAATTCGGGTGACACGTTTTCCGCGTGTCGCCCTCCAAATCTGCTGCCGCTCATGGCAGGATCAGCAGCCGTGGGAAAGCGCGGACCGAAGGGACACAGCTACACCACCGAGCGCGTCGTTTTCCGCCTCCACGAGAACGTGGAACGGCTTGTCGACGAACTGCGGGGGTGCACGTGCTCGAACCCGTCGCGGTGCCAGTGCGGGTGTGAAGACCGCAGCGCCTTCCTGACGAAGTTGTTGGCGAAGACGGCCAAGCGGGATCTGAAAGACCTGCTCGTGCCGAACAAGCCCGAGCACTTGAACCAGACCGAGATCGAGGGGGATCACCGCCGGTCCGCGTGACCCGGCGACTCGACAACACACCGACAGCGGCCGCGGTAACCAGCCCCGTGGCAGACGCCCAGAACTGAAAAATCCTCGCCAGTGTGCGAGGTAGGTCTACCGACCACCTGTGACAACGCCGAAAGGCTGTTGAAACGCCGAAAGCTCCTGGTTGGCGTCAGGAGCTTTCGGAAGTGTGGGGGGTGAGTTCCCGCTCAGCCCACCCGGTGGACCTACCAGCACCGCTACTCGTTTCAGGAACCCCGATGCTGGATAGCTCCGGGTTCGAGGATACCTTGCGCCCGGAAGAAGGCTCAACCGGTTCCGCGCGTGTCGGTATCTGCGATCCCACCACCGCTGATTCTCTAGCCGGCGACCGCCGGATTTCGCGCCCGACTCGCGCCCTGCTGGGCGCTCTCGACCGCGCCATATACACCCGCCCGTTCGTGGTGATCGATGCCGACAACCACGGTGAACCGGTGGATTCCCTCGCGGCCGCGCGCGCCGCGCTCACCGACGCGACCGCGGCCAGTGCTGCTGGCCGCCTGGCCGATGGCCTGGTCGCCGCCGACATCGACGCCGACGACCCCGTGATCGGGGATGCCGTCGCCGAAGCTCTCATCGCCTGGTGCCACCGGCACCAGCTCCCCTACCTGCTGCGCGATTCCGGCCGCCCTGGCGGGCGCCACGTCGTGGCCGTGTTGCAGGGCAAGGCCCGCGCGACGCAGTGGGCGGCGTTGTGCCGCCAGCTGGCCGCCAGCTACGGCGTGGTGGTCGATGACCGCACCGGCGCGGTGCTGCGGCTGCTGACCGCTCCACACCGGCGCGGCCTGCCCTCCCCCGTGCTGGCTTGCACGATCACCCCGGCAATGGTGATGGACCTGGCGACCCGCACCACCGGGCGCCGGGGCCGCCGACGGGCACAGCCCACCCCCGGCACCGGTTCCCGGTCGGAGACCGAATACGGGGCATCGTGCGCGATGGCCCGCGCCGGGTTCGACACCGAGACCGCGTGGCAGGAGATCGCCCGCCGCGACGGCAAATCCGCCGAACGCGGCCGCGACTGGTGGGTCCGGCACATGTGGGTCTCCGCGGTCACCGTCGCGGCCGCCGAAGACGGCCTAGACACCAACACGGCCTGGCAGCGTGTCCGCTCGCTGTGCCCGCGAATCGCCCGCCGCTGGTGGACACCGCTGTGGACCCGTGCGCGCGTCGAGGCCGCACAGGACCGACCGCGCCGCCGCCAGCTCGCCGCCGAGCCCGCACACGACCACGCCCAGGCCACGGCCCGAATCGACGCCCTGCGGGCCGCGTTCGCCGCCGCCACCGAGGCCCTGACCGGGGTGGACCCGCGCCGCCGCCGGTCGGTCGCGGCGGCCCTGCACGCCCTCTCGGCCGCGATCGTGACCCGTGGCGGGTCGATGTCCACCCGCGACCTGTCGATCCGTTCACGGCTCGATCTGGCCACCGTGCGCCGCGCCCTGGCCACCGCTGTCGAGCACGGCTTGATCGTGCGCGTGCACGAGTACGCAGGCGGCGCCGACGACTGCCACGCCTACGCCGCCGGTCCCGCCGTCACGATCCAGGCCGAAACCCCAGCTCCGCAGAGTTCTTCACTCACTAGGGGTACACCCCGCCCCCACGGCACCGCCTGCCCACACCGGCTACGTCGCGCCTACCAGCGCGACCGGATGATCTGGCGGCTCCGCAACGATGTCCTGGCCTCACTCGCCCCAGGTGAACGGCTTGCCACCTCCCAGCACCCTGCCGCCAAGCTCTTGCGGTCGCTGTGGGCCCAGCGCAAATGGTGGAACGCGCTCACCGACCAGCAGCGCCAGCAACGACGCACCGCCCGCCGGGCCGTGCTCGCCGGCCTGCACCGCAGCGACCAGCGGCGATGGTTCGCCTGGCTCGACCGCCGCCAGACCATCACCGCCGCCGTCGACGCCCTCACCACGAACCCAGGCCGGGCCCTGCCGCCAGATGCTGCGCGGGCCGTGCTCGCGGCACCGCTCACCGTCCACCGTGGGCTGCGCGATCCGCTATGGCGCGAAGGCGGCACACCAGCCGCCCCGACCGCCGCCGCGGCCGCCGATCAGCTGGTCCTCGCGGCCGCATGAGCCACGGACCCGATACTGGTGTGTCGGCCGGTGAAGGCCGCACCAAATCACTGGGAGGGGAACGCGATGCTGGTCACCCGGCACACCTACCGACTGCTCACTGCCGCCGCGGCCGCGGTAATGCTCACACTCGGCAGCGGCCTTGCGGTCGCGCAGCCCACGAGCCCGCCGACCACCAGTCCCCCGTCAGTCGGAGGGCTGACCCAGCCTGTGGCCACCGTGATCACCGGTGTGCTGGCGGTCGTTGCCGCGACCATTGCGCTAATTGGCGTCGTCCTTACCCGGCGGCAGACCGAAAAGCACTTCGCGGTGTCCCATCGGGCCGAGCAGGTACGCGGGCTGCGTGAGCGCTACACCACCTGTGCCCAGCAGCTCGGCGACGACCACGCCACCGTGCGGGCAGCAGGAGTGTATGCGCTGGTAGCGCTGGCAAAAGACTGGATCGCCCTCGGCCATGCCGATACCCGGACCAGATTGTGGAGCTCTTGGCTCAGGTCGGGGTCGAATACCGATGCGCCCCGTTCCAACGACGCTCAGACCTGCATCGACCTGCTGTGCTCCTACCTGCGGTCGCCGTGGGCGAACGTGTCGTCGTCTGGTGACGAACGAGAGGTCCGGATGGCGGGTATACGGGCGCTTAGTCAGTTCCGACAAGACGGTGCGCGAGAAGACCTGACCTACAGGAGTTCGGATTACAAGCTGGACCTTTCCGAAGCAGACTTCAGCAATCTCAGATTCGACAGCGGGGTCAACCTGTTCGGGGCCACGTTGTACAGGGCCGATCTGTCGATGGCCGAGATCCACCACGCCGACTTGCGTGCCGCCAACCTGGTCCACGCAAATCTCGTCGGTGCGGAGCTCCAGGGTGCCCAGCTCGCCGGCGCAGACCTCACGTCCGCAGACCTCACGTCCGCAGACCTGCGCCAGTCAAACCTCACCACGGCGAAGTTGCGTGAGGCCATACTCAGCCGGGCGAACCTGACTCAGGCGAACCTTTCCGAAGCCAACCTAAGCTGGTCGCAACTTCAAGAAGCATGTCTCTTGCGCGCCAATCTTGCGGGCGCCGAGTTGCGGGGGGCCAACCTCTCCGGCGCCAACCTCATAAACGCCGACCTCACTGGGGCCAACCTCACCCGCGCGACTCTCACTAACGCCAAACTCACCGGTACCAAGCTTGCCCGGGCCAAGCTTGAGGGGCACGACATCGACGGGTTGAAGCAGGCAGGGGCACAATTCCTTGAGCAGGGCGAGGTCGGTTAAAGCCGTGTGGGCGGTCCCCCTGCACACCGGGCGTGCCGCCCGGTGTCAGTTCGTGCGCTGCTTGGACTGCTGTTTGGGTGGGATCGGCGGCCACCGTTTGCCGTTGTTGAACTGCGCTTCCATGCGGGCGCACTTCTCTGCGATCGCTTCCCGGATGAACACCGAGTGCTCGCTGTTGCCGGTGAACGGATGGGTGTAGGCCACTACCGATTCCAGCCGCTCGGCCAGATCGAGCGGCAGCGAGACGAGCTTGTCCTTGGACCGGGCCATACGCTTGGTCCGCTTGCTCGTGCCGCCCGATTCCTTGCCTTCACCAGCGGCTTTCCCTGTGCCGCTATGGGCGCTATCTCCGCTGTGGCCGGTATCGGACTTGTGGCCGGTATCGGACTCCAGGGTGGTCACGGCCGGTTCCGGCGCCGCGGCCCGTGCCCGGGCGAACGGGTTCCGGCGGGCGGCTTCCTGCGGGTCCGGCAGCGGTGGCGGGGGGATCTTGCTCATCGCTCGGCAGCCTCCTTGTCGATACCGTCGAGGATCGCCGCGAAGTTCTCGGCGAAGAACCGGGTCCGGGCTGTCGGCTGAGGGTGCTGGTCCATGCCCAGCCCTGCGTTCGTCAGCCGCGAGATGTCTGCCGCCAGCGGGAACGGCTCCCCCAGGACCGGGATGCCAGCGTTGGCACAGTAGGTGCGGATGTAGTCGAGATTCGAGGCGTGGTCGCTGCGGGACTTGTTGAGCAAGTTGACCACCACGCCCGCGATCGGAAGCCGGTAGTCCATGAATTCTTCCAGGTCAGCGAGCGCTTTGATGACGGCCACCATGCCGTCGATGGCGTCGAACTCCGGTGCTACCACGATGACGACCGAGTCCGCGGCCAACATCGTGCCGCGGGTGACCAGATCCACGGCCGGACGGGTGTCGAACAGCACCCGGCCCTGCGTCTTGGCGTCCTTGAACGCGCGGCGGACCGACAGGTCACCGCCCGGCTTGCCCAGTAGCGAGTCCTGAACGGCCTGCATCTCCCCGAAACCGGACGGCGCCACGTAGATGCCCTCGCGCGTCTTCGCGGGCAGCACCACATCGGCCAGTTCCTTGTCCACCTGCCTGTCCAACACGTCGGCCAGCGTGCCCGTCGGCGGCACGTCGTCGGCGTGAAATCCGGTCAGATGTCGAGTGGTGTTCCCCTGCGGGTCCATGTCGCCGATCAGCACGGCCTCGCCGCGGGCGGCCGCCGCGTGCGCCAGGCCGTTCACGCACACCGTTTTGCCAGGCCCGCCCTTCAAATTCATCACTGCGGTAGCCGTCATGAGAGTCCCATCCTGACCGGGGGTGTATGCCCGATAGCCAACGCGGACACCATAGCAACAGGATGGCCGCAAAGGCGGCTAGTCACCATACGAGCCATATTCACCTACACATAACTATCACCTCTAGTGCCCATATGGGCACTAGAGGTGATAGTGTCAGCGTGCCGAGTTCGGGAATCGCGCGGAAACCCTGGCCTCGGCGTTACCGTGTGACCTATCGCCACTATCAGACCTGTCCGCGTAGGCGCCGCTACTGCGCATAGCACCCATGTTGCCCATATGGGAACAGATGCCAATACAGGCGGTGAAGCGAATACCGGAGATAGGTCCGATATGGGCTCTACAAGCGGAAGGGGTTGAGGTGACCGCTATGGCGACGATCGATCGGGTGGCCGAGGAAGCCCGGTTTCACCGGGCGGCGCTGCGGGCGCGGCCGGTGAAGCGTGACGCGATCCGGTATGCCTGCGAGCAGCTGGACGACCCGTCGGGGCCGGATGTGCGGCAGTGGCTTGCCGATCACGGATACCCGGTCGGTCGCACGTTGGTGTGGAAGGTGGTCAAGGAGTGGCGCGACGAGCGCGGCCTGGCCGCCACCGACACCGACAGCGGCGAGCGCGGCCTGTTCAGCGTCCCGGCCCCGGCCGAGGACACCGACGGCCCCGCTGCGGCCACCGAGCCCGAACCAGCCGCCGTCGCGGCCGCCGAGGTGGGGGAGACCGCGAACAGCCGTAGTGAACAGAGCGAACAGCCGTCAGGAGGCCCCACCGTGTTCGCTGTCGAGCAGACCGAACCGTTCACCGTCCCCGCGCCGACCGCGGCCGCCGAGCCCGAGCCGTGGGGGAGTGGTGAACAGGCCGAGAAAACCGCCGACACCGGCCCGCGAACGAGTGAACACCGCAGTGAACACCCGCCGGTGAACACGGTGAACATGATGAACACGGCCGCTGCGACGGTGCAGGTGCCCGCCGACGAGATCCCCGCGCCGCAGTCGGCCATGCTGGCACCACCGGCCCCGGTGAGCCCTCAGCGGCGCGAGCTGAACACCAGCAGTGAACAGGACCAGCCCGTTCGCCAGGTTCGCCCGCTGCCGACCTGGCCGGTGCTGCTGATGGCGTTCCCTGCGTTCGTGGCCATCTGGTCGGGGTGGGTCGGACTGGGCGAGCTGACCGGGTTCGGGGTGGTGCATCCCCTGCCCGGGATCGCCGACGGTTTCGAGATCAACACCGCGATCACGTTGCCGATCGGCGTCGAGGCATACGCCAGCTATGCCCTCTACGTGTGGCTATCGGGGCGGGTGCACACCCAGGCGACCCGCACCTACGCGATGGCGTCGGCGTTCGTGAGCCTGGCCATCGGCGCGGCCGGGCAGGTCGCCTACCACTTCATGGCCGCCCGCGGCATCACCGAGGCGCCGTGGTGGATCATCACCCTCGTCGCCTGCCTGCCCGTCGCCGTCGTCGGCATGGGCGCGGTCCTGGCCCACCTGGTGATCCGCGAACGCCACACCAACTGAACACACACCAGAACATCGAGCGAACGACCGAACGCGGGCCGCCGGACACCGGCGCCCGCGTTCGCTGTGTTCACTGCGGGGAGAGCAGACGAGCTGATAGAGCATGGTCGCCCCGACCGACACGGGCCGATGACAGTGAGCCGCGAGCGAACGAGTGAACGCCGCAGTGAACACGGTGAACCCGCGCCGGTGAACACAGCGAACGCGCGAACACGGCCGCTGCGGCGTGTTCGCTGTTCACTGTGAACACGGTGAACGCGTTGGTATACGACACGGATTCACGTTGGTATGCAACGTGGATATACGTTGGTATGTGACGTAGACATACGTTGATATGTGGCGTAGACTGTAGGTATGGCAATCGCTACAGCTCCTGACATCGACCTCGACGCCGAGGGCGTCTACCCGCTCGCTGGTGACGTGACGGTCACCGTGACCCCGCACGCCCGCTACTCCTATCCGCACGCCGATGGCGAGTGGCAGGACTCCGGTCCGCGCATGTGCATCACCGACTGGTGGTCCGGCGGCCGCGCGACCCGCTCGCGCCGCGACGCCGAACCCCGCGAGAACCGCCTGATCTGGACCGGTGGGGACGCCCACCGCACCACGTACGTGGCCGGGGCGGAGCGCATCTACTGCGTCGAGAGCGTCTACGACGCTGCGACCGCGTGGGCGATCCTGGCCGACACCGCCCGCGCCCACCTCGTCTACGACCGCTTGATCCGCGAGCGCCGGGCCCGTGCGGCGAAGGTGCTGGAGAAGGCCCGCCACGACTTCGACCGGCTCAGCCCACAGGCGAAGTTTCAGGGCCGTGACCGCTTGCTGGCCGAGGCCGAGCGGGTCTACCGGTGGGGCTATGTGCCCGAGGAAGACCTGAAAGCCGTGCTGTCCGACGACGATGTGGCCACGGTGGTGCGTAGGGCCGGCGAGATCGAGGGCACCCCGCTGTACCTGGCGGCAGAGCACGTGGCCGAGCGGATCGGCGTGGACGCGGCCACGATCCGGTCCTACCGGCACCGCGGCCTGCTGCCGGTGCCGGATCTGGAGCTGAGCGACCGGGCCGGGTGGATGTGGGACACCGTCGAGGCGTGGGTGCGGTCCCGGCGTGGGCGGGGGTGGGCCGCGGGCACCACCGCCGACGAAGCCGGCCGCCGATAGCCGCCCACCGCCCGGGCGCCCGGACCGCGAGTGCGGGCGCTCGGGGTACCCGATGCGGCGGCTGGCGACGCTGGTGGTGTCGCGCCGAAACGCCCGCGGCGGCGGTCTGGCCTGATACCCTCACACCCAACGGCGCACACAGTGCCTTGGCCCCGCGCCCTGCGGGGATGCGCCAGAGGCGCAACGCCTTCCCCGCGCTGGCGGGGATGACCCTGCTCACGCCACAGCTGCGTGACCTCCCCGCGCTGGCGGGGATCAGCGGTGATCGCGACGACCCCCTGCACGCCCTCTCGGGAGCGTGCAGGGGGGTGTCTCGACGTCACCGAGGCCCCGCGCACGCGGGGGAAGGCCCTGTGACCACCCCTTTCCGACCTGACGGATACCGCCATGCCGACTGCCCGCACCTACCCCTACAACGACAACAGCCGATACCACGTTCTCGCCGCCCGCGACGGGCGAGCCCGCGCCGCACACGCCGAGGTCTCCCGCGCCTGGCGGCGCAAGATCGCCACGCAGGCGTTCGATGACCGTGCCGCGCAAGTCCTGCTCGCGGCGGTGCGTGAGGGAATGACCGTCGCCGAGGCCGCCGCGGTGATCGAGGTCACCCACCAGCAGGTCTACGGCCGTGCCCGCTGGGACGGCGAGTTCCGCGAGGCGCTTGAGGACGCCCTCGACCAGACCTGCCCCGCCGGGGAATTCTGCGGGACCCCGAGCGGAGTCCGCCACCACGGCGGTCGCTGCAAAGCCTGCCGCGCAGCCAAACACCCACCCCGCACCGCGGCCGCCGACGGGTGAGCTGACCCGCCGGCCAGGGGTGGCGCGAAGGTTGGCCAGGACTCAGGCGCGGGTCAGGATGTCGGCGACGGTCTGGCCGTTGATGCCGGTCATGGTCGGTGCGATGCGCTGCGCGAGGGCGAGGGCGGCGGCCTCGGGCATCAGCACCGGATCGCTGCCCACGGTTCCGTCGGCCTCGTAGTAGTAGTCCGCGCCCTCGCTGACGCTGTATCCGGATTCGGTGCCGCGGATACGGTAGGCCACGGTGAGGCTGTAGTGCCGGTGGGCGGGGTGATCGATCGGCAGGCACGACACCCGGTAGGTCACGGCGGTGACGATGGGCTCGGGGATCTCGGGCACGGGTTCTCCTCAGTGGTGCTGGGGCGAGTCTCAGCGCGCGTCCGAGTGAACACGCCAGTGAACAGCAGTGAACACGGTGAGCGAACGCCGGACACGGTGTTCGCTCATGTTCGCTGTTCACAGTGAACAGCAGTGAACACGCGCGAACAATCGCGCCGAGGACGGGCCGGAGGCCGGCCCGACGCGACGGTCAGGATCGACCGTCTATCGGCCGGGCATTCGGATCTTGTCTTTCACTTTCAGCGGCGCATCTTCGGGTGCGGCGATGGTCTCGCTTATCCAGATCGGGATCTCGCGGGACTGCGACGGGTACCACTCACTGGCGGCGCCAGTGCCCGCGCACGACCCAGCGATGCGAATAGGTGCGTTTCGGGCGGCGTCCCCGTCGGTCGCGCCGGTGGCGGCCCGGCTGTAGAGCGGCGCATACCGCAGGTGAACGACCGGGGACGCCTGCCCTGATTTCCACCGCCGCCGCGACCACGAACCGGAAGGTTTTCGCGCTGAACGACGATCCGTTCTTGTCTGAGCATATGGACGAACGACAGCATCACGTTCATCACGTCGGCGGCGGTCCGGTCCGGGTCATACCGGGAGAGCAGCGCGACCCAATCGCCGGGGTCGGGAATCTGCACCGACCATTGTGGAAGCCGACAGGTTCGCGCCATATCCGTAGACCATCGAGACCGGACCAGGTGCTGAATCACTGCGAATATCGCTCAACATCGCGGCACACGTCGGGATCGGAAATGCGTTGTTCCCGCTAGCCGCCAACCCGACCGGGCTGTCCTGGCCGAGGAACAGCCGCAATTGATCGGCCGGGAGTAGCTAAACCTCAAGATTGTTTCCGTTCCAGGTGCGCCGCAGCAGGACGAAAGGCTCTCCGGAATAGCTGGAAAGGTACGCCAGTCCGTGAGTGAGGGCAGGTCCGCGAGTGTGCAGCCGACGGCAGCGGGTGGCCGCTGCCCGCCAGAACCAGGCCGGTGAACTCCGGGGAACCAAAGTAGACTCTTCGATTCGGCGGCAGTCACAGAAACCCCACCAGACCACCCGTATGTACCGGAGAGCGACCAGGCGGGCCAGGATCACCGCCACCACCGACGACCGCAACCGGCGGCGGCCCGGTTCCCCGGTTATGCGCTGGTCTATCGTTGTGAGCGAATCCAAAGCCGGATTAGTAGGAGGAAAACATGGCGAAGCGTCAGCGGTTAGTTGTCGATATGACCGACGATTTGACCGGCGAAATCATCCCGGAAGGGCAGGGCGGCACGGTGACGTTCGGCTACGCCGGAACGAACTACGAGCTGGAGCTATCGGACGAGAACCGGAAGCAGCTGGAGTCGCTTCTACAGCCCTACCGGGACGCCGCCCGGGTCGTGAAGGCCCCGGCCCCGAAGCGAGCGAAGTCGGGCGAGCCCGATGCGGCCACGATCCGAAAGTGGGCCCGCGAACGCGGCATCGACGTCCCTGCACGTGGGAGAATTCACCCGGACATCGTCGCGGCCTACAAGGCCCGCGACAAGCAGGAGCCGGCCGCCAGCGGGGGCGGTCAGCAGCAGCCGGCGACGAGCTAGAGGGTGATGTATAGGGTGATGTAACAGGTGATGATTAGGTACGCCTGCGCATACATCACCCGATACATCACTCTTACCCCCCGGTTTGAGGTCAGCGCGAGGCGCTGACCTGTGGTTTCCCGCCCGCCCCCCGCCGCTTCTGTCGCAGGCTCCAGTTTCCCAACCACCCCCAATCAGCGAAAAGCGTGCTGATCGGGGATGGTTGGGAAACCAGCGGCGGGGGGCGGGCGGGAAACCACCTGAGAACACTGGGGTGTTCTATATGGGGGTAAGAGGTTTTGGTGTTGTGTGCCCGGCGCGTAAGCGATACTCCGCAAGCTCCGTATCACGCGCCGGGCACACAACACCAAAACCATCAACTTTCCCCTGCCCCCTTCAATCTTGAAGGGGGTTCCCCTCCCCTCTGCCTGCGCCCCTCCCCGGAGGGGCTGGCAGTGCGCCGCCTGCGGCGGCACGGTCCCACATCCGTGGGCCCGGCTCAGCGGTGGGGGAGGGCGGCTGCGCACCCTCCCCCACCGCCTCGTTGGAACGCCTTCGGCGTCGTTCTTTGCCGCGCCGCTACCGCGTCGCGGGTGGTGGTTCTGTGGGTATTGATCGCTGTTTTCCTTCGTGGGTTCTTCGCGTTACGTGTGGTGCTGCCGCGCCACCTTCGGTGGCTTGCCACGTGATGTGTTTCCGATCTCGTTACGTGCGTTTGATGCGTTTATCGGTGTGTTTTGGTGTTCGGTTTTCGCCTGTTTTCGGGGTAGTATTGTGGGGTGTTTGTGCTCGGTTGATCACGTTCATTTCTGGGAGTTAGGTTCGGATCATGTCGGATGGCGGCGGCATCGCGATGCCGTTTCTGAGTGCGGTGTCGGTGTCACCGTCGGTGGTTGCCGGGGTCGATTCGGTGGTGGTGCTGGCGGAGCCGGGTTCGGGGTGTTCGTCGTTGCATGGCGGGTGGATCTCGGATGTGGACCGTGCTCGCGCGGCCGCGAATTCTCGCGGGCAGGTCGGGCGGGCGCGGGCGCGGCCGCCGGTGTCGAATCAGCAGTTCCGCATCTTGCCCGGACCGGGTGCCGAGGTGGGTGATCCCGTTGTTCGCGCGGTGCGGATTCCCGCGCCGGGTGATCCGGGGTGGAAGCAGTTCGAGGTGTCGGTTTTCTGGGCCGGTATGCAGTTGGTTGCCGATACCCGTGTGCGGATCGGTGAGGTTCAAGCCCGAACCGTCGAGCGCCTGTTCCGTGGTGCGTGTGGGGCGGCAGTTTTCGCCCGCGCGGCCGGGGTCGAGGATGCTGTGATTCGTGAGTCGTTGACCGATGTGGTCGAGCTGGCCGAGCTGTTGATTCGGGCGCGGGATTCGCGCGCTCAATCGCCGATACATGTCGGTGTGAGCCGCGATGATATCGCCGCCCAGGCGACGGCGTTTCTGGCCTCCGGGTTGCCGTCGGCCGCCACGATCGAGATGCGGGAGCGGGACGAATGACAGTCGCGAATGTTCATCTGACCGAGCGTGATACTCAGGTGCTCGGATGGCTGCGTGAGGTCGGTGTAGCGTCGTCGTCGGCGCTGCGCGCCGCCTACGGTCATTTCGGCGGTGAGGAGTTGGATCAGCGGTTGTTTTCTCGGCGGGTGATCAAGCTGGAGAACGCCGGGGTGATCGGTTCTGCGTTCCTCAGTCATGGCCGTCAGCACAAGGTGTATTGGCCCGCGGAGCGGCCCTATCGGCTCGCGCGGCGCGAGCTGGCGCACGATTTGTTGGTGGCCGAGTTCTCGTTGTGGCTCGCATCCGGCCGGAGGTCGGGAATCACGCTGCTTGACCACCCGGCTGCCGGGGGTGGAGCGCTGGCGGTGACGGCGGACAAACCGCTGGCGACGGCCGCCGCGCTCGCGGATCTGATGGTGTGGTTCCCGGACGACACTGTGGGTCTGGTCGAGCTCGAGCTGACCCCGAAATCGGGCCGCAAGCTGAAAACCGTGCTCGACTCTCATGCGGCCAGGCTGCGCGGCCCGGAACAGGTGGCGTGGATTCTGTACCTGACGACCAAGCGGGCCGGTCGGGTGGTCGCGGAGGCGTGGCGTCAACTGGGGCACGAGGCCGACCACCCGGAAAGGCTGTGGGTGCTCCATGCGGTCGATGACGCGCGCCTGGTGCGGCTTGATCTGTCGGAGTTGTCCGAGATCAAGCCGAGGGGCACGACCGCGGGCACGCCGAGCTGAGGGAGGCGGCCGCGGTGACGACAGCGAAGAAGACGACCCGGCAACTCGGGCTGTGGGAGGTCGAAGACCACCAGGAGGCCGCTGTCACCGCGGCCCGCCGTCCGGCGCGGGACGCGAACCGGCCGACGGCGGGGGCGTGCCCGACGTGCGGGCACCGGCCCGCCAGCGCGGCCGAGGCCGCGCGGATGCGCGCAGATCTGGGGGTGCTGTGGCTGCACGCCGCCGCGGCCGGGGTGCGCGAGGCGTACCACTGCCAGCAGTGCCAGCCGCGCGGGCGCGTGGCCGACACCGAGTGCAGCAGGTGCTTGGCCGGTGGGCCACTGCTGGCCGACGAGCTGGCCGTGGGCGAGCCACCGGCGGCGGTCGCTGACTGGCTGGCCCGGCACGGATGGACAGTCACAGCCACGGGCGAGCTGCTGTGCCCGATGCACCGAGCACGGTAGGAAGGCGGCGGTGGTAACCGCCGGTGAGGCCCGCTTATCGGCGGTCAGAAATCGTCAAGAAGACGGGGTAGCCGTAGCATTTGCCGAAAATCGGGCGGATATGGCGTTGTGTCTGGTCGATGATCCGCTCGGCCTGTTGGGTTGAAACGATCGTCTGTCTCGCCACCGGCTCCTGGTGGGCGCGGCGTATCCGCCCAGCTCGCCGACGATCCGATTCGGGTCAGGACTCGTGTGGGACGTAAGGGCCCGCAACCCAAGGGTTGTCAGGAAGTGCGAAGTAGCGGGGTCTTTACGACAGGCTGGTGAATTCTCAGGCTCGTGGTGGAGCATTGCTGACGATGCGGTGGATGGTGGAGCGGCCGACGCTGTATTCCTCGGCGAGGTCAGCGAGGCTCGCGTCGTCGGCGGGGTCGTGGTAGCGGCGGTGGATTGTTTTCCGTGCCGTGAGAGGTAGTTTCGGCTGTTTGCCTTTGAGTCTGCCTTTTGCGCGGGCTTTGGCCATGCCCTCGCGGGTGCGTAGGTGGTTGAGGTTGGCTTCGAATTCGGCGACCATGGCGAGGGTTTGCAGGAACAGCTTGCCGAACGGGTCTGCCCAGTCGTAGATCGAGCTCCCGAGTCCGAACAGCACATCGCGCTCGCGCAGTTCGGTCAGGGTCTGGCCTGCTTCGGCCATGTTGCGTGCGAATCGGTCGAACTTCGTCGTGGTCAGCACTACCTGTCGCTCGTCGATGGCCGCTGCGGCGGAGGTGGCGGCGGCGAGTGCGTTGTCCAGGCCGGCCCGGTTCTTGCGGGTGGTCCCGGAGAACCCTTTGTCGATGAAGATCCGCTCGCGCGGCACTCCGAGCGCCAGTAGTTGTTCGGTTTGGATCTCGACGTCTTGTTCGTCGGTGGAGCAGCGGCAGTATCCGATGCGGAACGGCTCACCCATGCCGAAAGTGTTCCAGATGGCGGGGGTTGACCGGCACAGTTTGCGGAACACCTCTACGGAACACCGGTGTGCTGGGCCGATGTTCGTTCTGCGTGGTGTTCCGGTTACGGATCGGGTTACGGAACAGGTCAGGGGGGTGTTATCGGTGTGTGGGGGTGTGTTGTGGGGTGAGGAAGTGGTTGACGTCGACGATGAGGAACAGGGCGGTGGCGGTGGTGACCACGTGGGCGCGGTCGTTTTCGATGGTGGCTTTCAGGTGGAGTTTGCGGCCGTCGCGGGAGTGGATGTGGGCGCGGAGGGTGTAGGGGGTGTCGAGCAGGATCGGGGCGAGGTAGTCGATGGCGAGGTGGCGGGTGACGGCGGGTTCCCCGACGGTGTAGAGCAGGAGTCCGAACAGTTCGTCGAGGACGGTGGCGACCGCGCCGCCGTGGGCGATCGCTGGGGCGCCGACGTGGCGGGAGTCGAAGCGGTGGTGGGCGTAGACGCCGTGTGCGTCGCGTCGGGCGCGTAGCCGGTGGCCGTGGGGATTGGCCGGTCCGCAGCCCAGGCAGTGGTCGTGGTGGGGCGGCAGGTCGACGGAGTCGGGTGCGAGCACGGGGAAGGCGGGGATCCAGTCCGGGACCTGCCGGGGCTCGGGTGTGTCAGTGCTGGGTGTGTTCTCGGTCATGGGCGCTTTCTGTGAGTGTGTTTAGGCGGTGATGAGGATGTCGCAGTGGGCTTTGCCGTCGAGCTCGATCGGTGGGGTGGACAGCAGCCGGGCCAGCAGCGGTGACCGGCGGTGGTGACAGCCAACTGGCGCAGTACGGGCAGGGCCGGATCCGTCGGTGCCGACGATGCTCGTGCGGTAGCCCATCATGACGGGCGTCTTTCACCAGGAGGGGAGTGCGGTGCCGGTGAGGGCGTCCTGGTGTGCGGGCGCGGTGTGCGGCCGGGGGCCAGGACGGCCAGCACGATCGCTGTGGCGGTGGTGAGGGCGGCCAGTGCGAGCGCGGCCTGGCCGCTGCCGTGCACGAACGCGGCTTGGGCGAACTCGGCCAGCGGCGCGGCCACCGGTCCGGCCTGGTCGGCGACTTGCAGGGCGGCGGCCAGGGAATCGGCGACCGGGCCGCGGGCGGGCTCGGGTAGCCGGGCCAAGGCGGGCTGGATGCGGTGGGTGTAGCCGGCGGCGAGGACGCTGCCGGCCACGGCGATCCCGATCGCGGCGCCGATCTCGCGGGCGGCGTCGTTGACCGCGGCGGCGACCCCGTGTTTGGCCTCTGGGGTGTCGGCGACGATGGCATAGGTTGCCGGGGCGGTGCACAATCCCAGGCCCGCGCTCATGATCAGCAGCGGCCACAGCAGGTCGGGATAGTTTGCGGCGAGGGTCAACCGGCTCACCAGCACCAGCCCGGCGGCGATGGTGAGCAGGCCGGTCACGGTCATCACCCGTAATCCGACCAGGCTCGACAGCCACGGCGCGATCACCGAGATCGCGACCAGCGGCACCACCATCGGCGCCAGTGCCAGCGCCGAGGCCAGCGGCCCGTAACCGAAGATCAGCTGCAGGTACTGCACCAGCAGCAGGAACACTCCGAAGGTGACCAGGAACTGGATGGTCACCGACAGCGACCCGGCACCGAAACCGCGGCGGGTGAACAACCGCACGTCCAGCAGCGGCGCCGCGCTGCGCAGTTCGACGACCACGAACGCCACCGCCGCGGCCACACCGATCCCGGCCGCGGCGGCGACGAGCGGGTCGGCCCAGCCGCGTGCGGGGACCTCGATCGCGGCGAACACGATCGCGGCGACCGCGACCGCCACCGTGCCCGCGCCGACCCAGTCCACCGGCGGATGCTCACGGTGGCGGGATTCGGCGATGGTGCACGCCAGCACCGCCAGCACCGTCCCGGCCACGGTCAACCCGACGAACACCGAGGGCCACGACCATCGTTCGAGCAGCACCCCGGCACCGAGGATCCCCAGCACCGCCCCGGATCCGGCGACCCCGGCCCATATCCCGACCGCCCGGCCGCGATGAACAGGGGCGAACCCCGCGGTCAGGATCGACAGCGTCGAGGGCATCACCAGCGCCGCGCCCGCCCCGGCCAGCGCGCGCGTCGCGATCAGCCACACCGGCTCGTCCAGCAGCAGCGGCAGCGCCGAGGCGGCGGCGAACACCACCAACCCCGCCACCAGCACCACACGGCGCCCGTAACGGTCACCGACGGCGCCGGCGGGCAGCACCAGACACGCCAGCACCAGTGTGTAGCCGTCGACGATCCAGGTCAGCTGAGCTTGGGTGGCCCCGGTCGCGACCGCGATCTGCGGCAACGCCGAATACAACGCCGCCATCGCCGCGACCACCAGCGCCACCGCCAGGCACGACACCGTCAGCATCCACCACTCGGCCCGGGTCCACCGGGCGATCTCGACAGTGTCCGTCCCAGGCGTGTCCACCGGCACCTCCCGACTTTAGAGACCGATAGTCTCTGTGCGAGACCATTCGTATCATAGGGGTCGGGGTGTGGGATAGAGTCCACTCACACCCACAGCCGCACGGCACGAACCGGAGGAACACGCGTCCATGACCGACCCGCACCCCGCGGACGACGAGCAGGCCGATCCGCGGCTGGCACGCTCACGCAACCGGTTGCTCGACGCGGCCACCCATCTGCTGTCCACCGGCGGTGTCGAGGCGGTCACCGTCGAAGCGGTCACCCGCGTATCGAAAGTCGCGCGCGCCACCCTCTACCGGCACTTCGGCAGCACCACCCATCTGCTCGCGGCGACCTTCGAACGGCTGCTCCCCCACGTCGACGCCCCCACCGGCACCACCCCGGTACGCGAGCAGCTCCTCACGCTGCTCACCACCCAAGCCGACCTCATCGAACAGGCCCCGGTACAGATGACCACCCTGGCCTGGCTGGCCATGGGATCCATCGACGACAACCACACCGACCCGGCCGCGCTCACCTCACTACGCGCCCGCGTCATCGAGCAATACCGCCGACCGTTCGACCAGATCCTCACCAGCCCCGACGCCCGCGCCACACTCGGCGAACTCGACACCACCTTCGCCATCATCGAACTCCTCGGCCCGATCGTGTTCGCCCGCCTCACCGGACTACGCACCATCGACCACGACGACTGCGCCCGGCTCGTCGACAACTTCCTCACCGCTCACTCAACAGCCACCGCATCAACCAGCCCGACCGGCACCGGCAGACCGTAACCACAGATCGGCCGCGCAGTCAGAACAAGGTGTCACGCACCCGCAGCGGCCGGTACCCGGTCGGGCCCAGCTGGGCCAGCTCGGCGTCGATGTCGACCTCGATCGCGCCGAAGAAGTTGATGTTGGCACTGTGCGCTGGGGAAAGATGGGCCAGGACCTCGTCATCGATACGCTGCCCGGCGCGGCGCATCTGATCGACAGCGAGCCCGTAATACTCTGTGGTCCAGGCGATCACAGCGTTGGTCGCCAAGGTCAGGCACCAGGCTTGCTCGGTCTGGTCCTCGAGATGGCGCGCCCGAATCATCCCCTCGTGGGCATAGAGCAGGTCGCGGCGCAGCGCGTGCAGCGACTCGCCCTTGTTGAGCTGCCGCGAGATCTTGCGCCGATAGTCCGGATCGGAGAGGTACCTCGCGGCGTAGATGGTGCGCCGCAGCGCTCCGTACTCCTTGAGCGCCGCGGCCAGAGTGTTCTGCCGCCCCGACGCCGACAGCTTGCCGACCAGCAGCGACGCGGTGGCGTGCCCGAACTTCAGCGATCCGGCCAACCGCAGCAGATCGTCCCAGTGCTCGGCGATCAAACCCAGGTTGGCCTTGCGGGTCATCAGCGGGCCCGCGTGCGGGAACCGGGCCTCGGCCTGCGCGCGCGGGCCCGGCCGGTACAGGGTGATCCGGCCCAGATCCCGGATCCGTGGCGAGAGCTGCATCCCGAGCAGGTCGAACAACCCGAAGTTGACCAGGGTGACCCCGTGGGTGTCGGTGGCGTGCTCGGTGATCGGCAGATCCGCGGCGTTGCCCAGGATCTCATCGAGCACGTAATGGGCTTCGCGTTTGGTCGCCACGATCACCTTGGTGCCGTAGGTGGCATGCTGATCGGTGACATGGGTGTAGGTCGACAGGCCCTCGCTGGCGAAATACCGGCTCAACGGCCTGGCCGTGGTTGATTTCCCGCGCGTCGGGAACCGCTGCCCGTCGCTCGACGACAGCGTTCCGGCACCGAACACCGCGGTCAGCGGCAGCCGCTGATGGTAGTCGATCAGCGTGAGGTTGGCCGCGCGCAGGGTCTCCTCGCGCACATACCACTCATCGGTCCAGGCCAGGATGTCGTAGGTGATCCCGCACGCCTCGGCCATCCGGGTCAACCCCAGGTTCGTCGAGTGCGCCAGCAGTACCGCGATCAGATTGCGTTTGAGCTCTGGTGTGCGGGTGGCCTGGCCGCCGGCGTGGGTGAAGCAGTCCAGGTAGCCGGTGCGCTTGTCCAACTCGATCAACAAGGAAACGATCGGCGCGAACGGCAGCATCTCGGTCAGCTCGGCCTTGAGCGCGATCGCCTCGGCGGGAACATCTTCCGCGCTTAGCGGCGAGATCACCAGATCCCCGCCCTCGTCCACCCTGACCGGGCCGTCCCCGCCGGCCAGCACCGCCTCCAGCTCACCGACCGCATCGTGCAGTTCGGCGACCACGGCCGCCAGCGCGACGCCGGGATCGGCGGATCGCCCGACCAGGCGGCAGAACTCTCCGCGTTGCGGTTCCCACTGCCCAGTGGTGAGCAGGTAGGCGGCCGGGTCGGCGTAGCGGCGCGAGCCGGGCACGAACACATCCCCACTGCGCAGCCCGTCACGCAAACCCAGCAGCACGCACAACTCCCAGTAGTGCCGATACGCGGTGGCGCTGCCCGATTTTCGGGCGGCCTCGTCGAGGTAGCCGCGCCATTTCATCGGCACGAACCCGGTCGGGGCGTCGTCGAAGACCTTGCGCCGCCCGGTCGCGTTCAGCTCCCGCAGCATGTTCACCGCGATCAGCAGCTCGGTAGCGGCGGTGCCGCCGGCGAAGCGCACCGCCTCGAGCACTGCGGGGGTGAACTGGCGCAGATAGTTGTAGGAGGAATCCAGCGCTGCCAGATGCCCGTGATCACGCGGCAACCTGGGTTCGGCCTGGGCGATCGCCGCGCGCAGGCGCTCCCACCCGATCTTCTCGCCGCGGATCAGCGCGCCGATCTCCTCATCAGCCACCGTCGGGTCGGTGACGATTTCCAGGAGATCGTCCAGCAGCGCCTGGCGGTCCTCGCCGGTCTTGCCGCGCTCGGCCAGCTGCTGCTGCATCTTCCGTTCGGCGGCACCGAACTTCGCCGAGATCGCCTGATCGAACAACGCCACGACCTCATCGAGCACATCGGTGCCCGACTGGGCCAGCACCGTGAGCAGGATCGGATACCGGCGCTGCGGATCCCGACGCTCCAGGGCTTGCGGACTCAGACGCCGGCCCATCGTGGCCAAGAACCGGCGCCGCTCGGCGGGCAGCACCGACATATCCAGCCGATCAGCACCCAAACCCCGCAGAAACCCCAGCTTGTCGACCTCAGCGCGGACCGCAGCCGCCGACGCCTCCACCGGCCCCGTCGACAGCCACCGCAACCGCGAAATCCCCAGCGACGCGTCGGTCACCAGCAAGCCGTCCAACTCCGCACACCGCGCCGCAGTGAACTCGTGAGCGAGCCGATCATAGGTTTCGGTCTGGGCCTGGTGCCGGGCGTGGGCGACCCGCTCCACCACGGTGACAGGGCCCGGCCGGATCACCTTCGCCGAGATCAGATACTCACACCCCAGCCGGAACAACAGAGTCGGCGAATCGTGCTCCATCGCCCGCGCCAGCAGGAACTCATCGAGCTCCTTGAACTCCAGCGCACCGGCCGCACGCCATCCCAGGTACCGCGCGGCCAGGCGCACATGCTCGGTGCGGGTCTTGGCTCGCCTGCCATAGGCACCGATCACCACCGGGTCGACCCGCAGCTGCTCGGCGAGGCGGGCCACCGCCCCCGGTGGGGCCGTGACCAGCCGATCCGGCACGAATCCCAGCCACGGCAGCGTACACAACGCGATCGCCAAGCCCAGCCGTTCGGCCGGTCCCCTGCCGCGGCCCGGATCCACGAACGCCAGATCCGCCGACGTGAGCGTGAAGTATCGAAACAGCTCCTCGCGGCTGATCTCCGGGAATCCCCGCAGACGTTCCAATTCCTCGTCCGCGAACATCCGCGTCGCCACGAACCCCAGCCTCCACCAGCGCCGACCAACACCATCACCGGCAGCCAAGCACCAACCAGCCGACAGCGCATGCCGAACCCGAAACCCGATGCCTACCAGGCGGCTACGCCATATCCGCCTGATTTTCGGCGGATGCTACGGCTACCCCAAGACTTACCGAAAAAGGCAAGCAGGCTTGCCGATCGGCAAGTAAACTTGCCTCATGACCGAGCATTCCCTCTCTCTCACCGCCCGTGGCCACCTGCGTGCAGGAACCGACGTCGACCGCACCGTCCGCATCGGTGACGAGGACGATCTGCACGCTGTGTGGAACACCCACTTCGAGATCCAGTTCATCCGCGAACGCCTACTTCCGGCGCTCGACGCCGATCCGGGTAAGGCGCCGGCGGCGGCCTACACCCGAGCCGAACTCGCCGAACTCGCCGACGTCACCGCCCTGCAAGCCCTCGAAGCCAACCGGCGCCTGGTCGAGCTGCTTGTCGGTCGCCGCTGGATGGTGATGCAGGCCGCCCGCGAGGCCGGCGCGAGCTGGGCGGAGATCGGCAAGGCGCTGGGCATGACCAAGCAAGGCGCGATGGACTGGTACAAGCGCAAGATCACCGACCAGGAGAAATACGTCCCGCACTTCCACGACACGGCGCGGGCCCGCGCCGTCCTGGACGGTGACGACACCTGAGCACCGACCCGCACGCACACGCGTTCGAGGCACCGGCGGCTTGAAAGTATCCATATGGATACTTTTGCGTGTTGGTCAGTGGCTGGTGGGGCCGGTGCCCATGTCGCGGCGGGCGCGGTGGAGTTGGCGATGGTGGCGGGCGCCGTGGGCGACGGCGGCGGCCACGACGGTGGTGGGGGCGCGGCGGGCCCAACGGTCGATGGCCAGGCGGGCGAGGGTGCCCACGGGCAGCTTGTAGATCCTGGCCGGGATGTTCTGTGCGGCGGTGAGCGCGGTCAGGCGCAGGGCGCGGTCGATGGCTTGGTCGCGGTCGGGAAGTTCGGTGCGCACCTGGTCGCGGGCCTGGTCGAGCAGCCCGGCGTGGTGGTCGTAGGCGGCGGTGAGCAGGTCGTCGGCGCGGGCGGCGTAGGTGGCGGGCAGGTAGAACGAGGCCACCGACGCGGCCGGGAAGCCGCGGCCGCGCTCGCGAGCAAGGGTCTCCCGGATGCGGGCCGCGTAGCGGATGAGGCTCAGGTGGTCGGGTTCGGCGTGGTCGAGCAGGTCGACCACGGCCGCGGCGATGCAGTCCGAACTCGACGCTGGCGGGCGCTGGTCGGGAGTGTGCCACCGGGGATCGGGCACGGTGAGCTGGCGGCGCCACCGGTCCACCAGCCCGGCCTGCGCGACGGTCAGCTTGCCGGTCGAGCAGTGCCGCGCCGGCTCGTCCTCCGCCGCGTCCCCGGCCTCACCGTCCCCGGCCTCACCGTCACCGGCCGGACCGCTGGCGGCGTCGTGGTCGGGGTCGTCCGGATCGGGCCGCGCGTCGGTGTCAGGAAAAGTATCCATATGGATACTTTACCGGATGCGGAGCGTTCGTCAGGGCGTGGTTGCGGTTCGCGAGCTGTCGCTCGCGCCTGCGTTCCGCCAGGGCGGTGTGTGGGCGCCTCTCCGGTCGGCCTTTTCTGGGGCTATCACACGGTCACCGGGTGTCCAGGGCGCTGCGCGTCGCTGCGCGATGGCCTGCGGCCACCCTGGACACCCGCCGACCGTGTGATCGAGTCGCCCCAGGCCGACCGGAGAGACACCCACACACCTCGAGCCCCCGTGCGGCTCCACTCCGGAAGAGCTGAGCAGCCTGCGGCTGCTACCGGGGCTCTGCCCCGGGCCCCGCTGCTCGCCGCAGGGGCAGGCTTCCCAGAGAGAGGGCCCGCGTGCCAATACGCGTTTGACCTGCGGAAATGTTGTCCTTGTCACTCCCCGGTACGTTGCATAGTACTACGGCACCATAGTACTATTGAGGTACCGACGGAGAGACCGCCGGAACCGATCGAAAGGGGACCGCCGTGTTCGGCGAGATCATCCACGCTTACACCCGCGCCCAGGCGCACGCCGACGGCACGCTGACCGATGCGTCCGCCCTGGCGGATCAGCTGGGTTTCAGGCATCCGGTATCGATCGCCGCCCACGCCTGGGCCGATGCGGTGGCCTGGCCCCACGACGACGCGAGCCAGGACGAAACCGGGCGGTTGTGGGATGTGCTGGCAATGGCACGGGTTGCAGTCCTGGGCGCGGCCCGCCGGGGAGACGGCGCGAGCTGGGCCGATTTCGATGTTCTTCGGGTGCCGCGCCCCGACGCCGCCGCGACGCCGGTCCGGCTGCGGATCGAGCTGGGCCCCGGCGACGACGCCGAACCCGTGTTCACCATCACCGCCGCCGCCGACCGCTGACCCTGAACCGACGACCACCAGGAGGAACACGACGATGGCAGTTCGCACCATCACCCGCGAGGATTACCGCCGGCTGCGCGTGGCCGACCATGCCGGAACCGTCCGGAAGCTCGAACCGGAAACGGTTCAGCGCTGGCGCGAGGCAAATCCCGATTGGGACGGTAAGTACTGGGGCCTGTACAGCAGCGGGACGACCCTAGGGCCGCTCAACGTCCGAAGCTGACCGGTGGCCGGGGCGGGGTGTTCGGTAGGCACCCCGCCCCGGCGTCTTTCGCGGCCCGGAAATCACCCCTGAGCTGGGAAATGTGCGCCAGATCACCAACTTTGAAGTGGCATAGTACTACGGCACCATAGTACTATGGAGGTACCGACGGAGAGACCGCCGGATCTGATCGGAAGGGGTTCGCGAGTGAGCGAGCTGATCGACGTGACCGACACCGCCCGCGCGATGGGCTACGAGTGCCCGGTGAGCGTGGAGAGCACCATTCCGGCCGCTGAGGTGGCCGAGGTGCTGGCCGCTGCGCGCGATGCCGCTGCCGGGGCCGCGATGGCCGCGACGGTGAGCGCGGTGCCGTTCCGCATCGTGCGGACCGAGGGCGGAGTGATCCGCCCGGTGGAGATGGTGTTGGTGCTGCTGCGCGGCGGCGCGGGGGCGACGGCGACGATCTTGACCGCCGCGTGAGCGCACGCCCGGCGCGGGCGCGGGCACCACCCGTGCCGCGATGAGATCCCCGTCAACAAGACAGGCACCGGGTAGTCGGTAGCTACCCGGTGCCTCTCCCGCAGAACTTTAGGTGAGAGGCACCAACCATGACAACACCCGAAACCACGGCCGCCGAGTGGATTGCCGCACTGGAAGCCGCCCCGCGCGGTGAGATCGTCGTCTATGTCGACCCCGCCGATGTCGTGTTCGGCGAGAACGTGCGGACGGATGCGAGCGTCGATGCGGCGTTCG
This sequence comes from Nocardia higoensis NBRC 100133, assembly GCF_000308595.1. Lineage (GTDB taxonomy): Bacteria > Actinomycetota > Actinomycetes > Mycobacteriales > Mycobacteriaceae > Nocardia > Nocardia higoensis. Next base: position 29,923 of record NZ_BAGA01000180.1, read on the forward strand.
TGGCCAGCGTGCGCGAGCACGGCTTCATTCAGTACCCGAGCGCGTTTCTCAACGAGGACTTGCGCGTGCAGATCATCGACGGACAGCGGCGCATCCTGGCCGCGCGAGCGGCCGAGCTGGGCGAGGTTCCGGTGATCCTGCGCCGCCATCTGGTCGCCGAAGACGTGGCCGCGGCGATGCGCGAAGCCGTCCGGATCGCCCAACAGGTGGTTGCGAATGACCAGCGCGAGGGCTTGACCACCGCCCACCGCCTGGCCGCCGTTGAGCAGATGCTCAATCTGGGCGTGACGGCGACGCAGGCCGCGAAGCAGCTGAGTATGGACGTGGCCGCGGTGAAGGCCGTGCGCGAGGTGGCGAAGTCGTCGCGGGCGCGGGAAGCGGCCGCCGCCGATCAGCTGACCCTCAGCCAGGCGGCCGCCCTGCTTGAGTTCGAGGACGACCCCGACGCCGTGGAGCGGCTGATGTGGGCGGCCGAGCGTGGGCAGTTCGAGCACGCCGCCGCCGCCATCCGAGAGCAGCGACGAGAAGAGGCCGCCCGCGCGGCGGTCGCGGCCGAGTTCGCCGCGCGCGGGTGGACCGTGCTCGAGGCGTGGCCGAAGTACAGCGATTTCGGCACCTACACGCCGATTCGCCTGCTGCGCACCGCCGAGGGTGAGGAGCCGGGCGAGGATCAGGTGACCCCCGAGCACTGGGCGGTGGCGCTCGAGAAGACGACCCGGTACGTCCACGCCGAGACCGGCGAGGAAATCGACCGGTTCGAGATCGATTGGCGGACCCAGCACGACCCCGACCGAGACGCCGAGGACGGTTACCACTTCGCTCAGGTGCGCGTGGAGGTTGCTTGGACGCCTGCCTATTTCTGCACCGATGTGGAGGCGGCCGGACTCACGTCGACCTATTCCGGTGGCCGGGGTGAGCAGCAGGAGCAGACAGCCGAGGAAGCCGAGGCAGCGGCCGAGGCCGAGCGCGCCGAGCGGCGCCGTGTGATCGAGTGCAACGCGCTGGCGCGGGCAGCGACGACCAGGCGGCGCGAGTGGGTGCGGGAGAAGCTGGGCGGGCGTAAGCGGTGGACGGGCGGGGCGGTGCTGGCCGCGCGTGTGATGTGCGCCGACGCCGAGATCATCAGCGGGCACAGCGCGCGCGAGCTGGCCGCTGATCTGCTCGGACGCAGCCCGATCAATGCGGCCGCCGAGCTGCGCGCCGCCGCCGAGGCGGTGGAACGCGACGATCGGGGTGGTGTGGTGTTGACCGCACTCGCAATCGGGGCGGTCGAGGCCCGGATGCAGCGCCGGGCAGCCAAGCCGGAGCAGGAACAGCCGCTCTACTGGCGCACCGTGGACGATCCCCGGTTGGTGGGCCGGTTCGCGGTGGTGACCGGCGACCTCACCCGCGTATATCTGCGCTGGCTCGAGGGCCAGGGGTACGTCCTGGCACCTGTCGAACGGGTGGCGCTCGGTGAACTGACCCCGGATGAAGCAATCGCCGAATCCGCAGCGATGACCGGCGGGCAGCGGTAGGAGCAGGCAGGCGGGCCGGTGCGATCAGTGCCCGGCCCGCCGATCCCCCGCCCAGTCGATACGAGGCAGCCGGTACCGGGCCGCCGGCCGCCCGGGTGGGTGTGATGGGCTTCACTCCATCCGGCTTGCATAGTGCTACGGTTCCATAGTACTATGGTGTTACCACCGAGAGAGAGGGAACACCAAATGACCACCGACCTCAGCACCCGTTGCCCGCAGCACTACATTCGCTCCGGCGCGGTGACCCCCGAGCAGGCTGCCGAACTGGAGTGCCGGGACTACCACGAGCACCACGCGCATTTCGTGGTCGTGACCGACCAGGACCGGCACCTGGCGGCCGAGCGCGAGTGGAGCGACGAGCTGCGCCGGATCGCGGCCTTGCCGCTGCCGATGCGCGAGAAGGTCGTCCGCGAACAGCTGATCCATCACGTGGACCGCAAGCGCATCCAGGAGATGGCCGCGCACATGCGCCGCAAGGTCTACCGCGTGATCTGAGGCAGCGAACCACGGTGGCCGCCCACCAGGCGGCCACCATAGCACTATGGACCCACAGCACTACGGAAGGGAATGCGACATGACCACCACCACCACCACCGAGGTCCGCGGCCTGGTGCTCGACGTGTTCCGGGCGGCCGACGGCCCGGACTTCACACTCGGCGGAGTGAGTGCCCGTCACGACCGGCTGACCCTGGTCGGGTTTGTCGACACCACCCACCCGAGCGCCGGGCGCAGCGTGATCCAGCCCGCGGATTGGCGGGTGCGGCCGGTGCGTGAGGACGCCCCGCCGGTGGTCGCGGTCATCGGCCGCATCGGTGCCCGGTACGCCTACCTCGAACCGGTGGACATCGAGGATGGCCGTGTGCGGTACCGCGCGGGGCGGTGGTCGTGCTTCGGCGGCAATTTCGCCGGGAGCAACGGCGGGCGTTTCGGGGGTGTCCTGGCCGATCTGCTGGGTTACCCGGAACCGCACGTGCTGCCCGTGCACGACCGCTACGAGCGGTAGCGCCACCATGCCGGTGCGCGGGGGGCACTCCCCCGCGCCGGGCGGCGCCGTTCGACGGGCGGGCCGCCGGGCCCGCCCTCACGACCACGAGCAAGAGAGGACATCACCATGACCCCCCAGATGATTCGCGCCGCGGGCGGAGTGGGCACCCGGCGACCGCCGCGCCGAGACCCGCGGACCGCCGCGCAGGCCCGTACTATGACACCGCAGTACTACGGACATGGGACGGGAAAGGCGGCGGCAATGGCCGAGCAGGAGAAGACCGGCGGCAAGGTGCAGAACAAGGGCCGTATCGGCGGCTACTTCGGCCCCGAGGAAGCCGCGCGGGTGCGCGGCGCCTACGCACACGGATGGTTGCAGGATCACAAGGGTTCGCTGTCGGATTTCGTCAAGAGCGTGGTCCTGGCCGAGGTCGAGCGGCTGGAGCATGAGAAGAACGGCGGCAAGCCGTTCGGAGGTATCGAGTCCGGCGGCGTGCGCGTCTACACGCACCAGGAGATTGCCGACAAGAAGCGCGCCGACGCCGAGCGCTGAGAACGCCGGGCGCGAGTGCGCGCCTGCCCCCTCACCGATCGCCGAAAGGCGATCCCGTCTGTTCGTAGTACTTTGGTCGCATAGTACTACGGTCTGTTGTCGAGAGGACCCCGATGATGACCAGCCGATTTGCGCCCGTGGCGCGGAAGCTGATCGAGCGCGCGGCCGCTGAGTACGCCGCGCACTACTACGGCGGGCCGTGGCACGTCGACATCGACGGCGCGGCCGAGCTGATCGCTGATGCCCATTTGCCCGCGGTGCGCGCCGAGTACGGCGCGGCGGCCGTCACCGCCGCCGTGGCTGACTACCTGCGCGCCCACCCGGAGATCCTGCACAGCAGCGAGGGAGAGCGAGAGCGGCACGCGCAGGCCCGCGCGCGGGAGTGGCGCCGCCTGGTCGAGGCCGCCGAGCGGGCCATGTGCGCCGGTGAGATCCACCGCGCGCGCAGGCTCATCGATGACGCCGAGATGGTGGGGCCCGGGTACAGCGTGACGGCTTACCGCAGCAGGATCACCGCGGCGGCCGCGCCGGTGGCAGACCTGCACGGCGGGCGGGTCATTCGGCGCGCGAGCTGAGCGGCGCGGGACGGCCGAATAGACCGGTACGCCGTGCAGAGCGTCACGGCATCCCACGGCCGGGACCGGCCAGGATCGCCAGCGCGTGGAGCAGTCGGCGGATGCGCCCGCCGCCGGAGTGCGCTGCCATGACGACCGACACGACGAAACCGGTGAGAACGAGGCTCAGCCCGACCGCGGTGGGCGCGCTGGTCGTGCCGGTGAGCGCGAGCACGAGGGCGAAGCCGGCGGCGGCGAGAATCGCGGCCACGGCGACGAACGCCGCGGGCCACGTCCACGGCGGATTGCCGGGCCCCCGATGGCGGCGTGGTTCGCGGGTGCGGTTATTGGTCATCGGCGGTGCCCTCTCTGTCGGTGGCCGAGTACCGATCAGCAAAAGGCACGACACCGGCGCACCCGCGGTCCACAAGGGCCCAGATCGGCCGATTGTCGTGGGCACAGCGCCTACGACAGCCAATGCGCCAGAGATGTGCTCAGAAGTCCGCAGGTCAGAGCCCCACCTGACCGGGTCGCTATGATCTGCAACACATTATGGCAAAGTAGTCCTTCGCCTACTCCGTGCCGGGCTACCGCCCGCGGCGCAGTCGAGAGGCGGGTTAGTTGAGGCGCGCGCGTGCTTGCTTGAGGTGCTGAACCCGCCAGTGCTGATCTTCGCAGTCCAGGCCGAGGGCGGTGCGTTCGCGGGTTTCGATGATGACGCGGATGATTTCCACGGTGAGTGATCGGTGAGTGCGGCCGTCGAGGCCGGAGGTAGCGAGGACGGGCCACTCGTACCAGGGCCGCGCAGCGGCCTTGTGCGGCAAGACATCCCACGCGGTGAGTCTCATGCCGCTCATTGTGCCGTGGGGGCGGCCGGAAGCTCGCCGCCGCCGCTGCCGCCGCCGAGCTCGGGCACGTATTTGTAGATGGTGCTGCGTGAGACGCCGAGCAGCCGGGCCACCGAAGACACCGTTTCGTCGGGGCGGGTGAGCAGGGCGCGCGCCTGCCGGATCTGTTCGGCGGTCATGGCCGGTGGACGGCCGAGCCGGGTGCCACGGGCACGCGCGGCCGCCAGGCCCTCGGTGGTGCCCTGCACGATGAGTTCGCGGATGAACTCCGCCAGCGCGGCGAAGACGTGGAAGACGAGGCGGCCGCCGGGGGTGGTGGTGTCCAGCGCCTCATGCAGGGAGCGGAATCCGATCTCTCGCCGCCGTAAGCCGGCGACGATGGACACCAGGTCTTGCAGCGAGCGGCCGAGCCGATCCAGCGAGGGCACGACGAGGGTATCGCCGGGGCGCATGTAGTCGAGGCACTGGCGCAGCCCGTCGCGATCGGCGTTCCGCCCGGATTGCTGGTCGGTGAAAATCCGTTGGCACCCCGCATCGGTGAGTGCGTGGATCTGGCGGTCGAGTAGCTGGCCCTTGGTGGACACCCGCGCGTAGCCGATCAGCGCGCCGCCGCCGCCGATCGGGTCGAGCGCGGGCCCGTCGAGCACGAGCGGGGAGGGGTGATCGAGTTCGGGCGTGGAGGCAGACACGCCCGGAGTGTACGAGAAAGGGCCGACAAGACTTGTTCGACACCCAGCGTTTTCGACACGTTTTCTGAACAGCGCCGGGAGGGGCGCGTGCTCGGAGTTCGTGCGCGGGCCCGAACTGTCCAAGAATCAATCAATTCTCAACACCCCCAGACGCGCGGCGCGGGTGTGCGCGGCCGGGTCACGGACGTTCGGCCAGGATGGTGCTCACGTCTTCCATGTCGAGGACCCAATCGATGGTGGCAGTCGAGCGCAGTTCGATCAGCTCGAGTATCCGCATGAGGTCATCTTGGAGGTTCCTGGTGAAGATAGGTTCGTGGTGGGCGATGCGGTTGCGCAGCTGGCGGATCACTTCGAGGTCGTCGTAAATCCGCTTCCGGAGATCCTGCGCGGTCATTCCGGATGCGTTGGGGAAGAGACCCAGGATGTGGAGGTCCCACAGGTGCACGTTGTGACGTGCTGTGAACATGCTTTGCCAGAAGGCGAACTTCAGTTCGGCGATGACCTTGCCGGTGGTCGGCTGCCGTTTGCGGGTCTTCTCTAGTTCGTGGCGAGGGTTGAAGACGCGCCGATCTGAGGGGTTGGGGAGCTTCCGCACAAAGCCGGCTTCCCATGGCCAATTGGGGCCGTGTGTGATCTCGATGGCTTCTGCGACGGCGTTGCGCACGGCGATTTCGGCGAAGTGTGACGGCAGCATGAGTGCAGCCGACACACGGGCGTTCCAGCCGTAGAGAGCCATTGCCTTGGCTACGTCGCCGCCTGCGGCAGTGATGTACGTCGCTGCACGCGGGGCGCTGAGCACGTCGCAAATCGCCAACTCGTTGCGTGGATTGGCACTCGGCACGGACAGAACGTACACTTGGACCTACGAGTCGTGGGATTCGCTAGGCTTCGGCCTACCCCCGCGGACAAAAGAACATTTGAGAGGGGCTCCGCTGAGGCGGGGCCCCTCTCTCGTTCTGCGCAGTGTGAGAGCCCGGATCTGCTCATCGGTGCACGTGCGGCGGCCGTGCTGCATTATGACCACGACTTCGGCTGCATTGCCGAGGTCACCGGCCAGGTTGACGAGCGGAGAAGAACACTATGGAGATCGCGGCCGCCGACGAACGGGCGATCCTTGACCAGCTGCGTCGCCTCCAGGACGCGCACCATCGCGGCGACCAGGCGGCCGCGAGCGCGATGCTGGCGGATCTGTTCGACCGGTATGGCCGCGACATGGTGGCGGCGGTGCGCTGGCGGCAGGCTGGCGACCAGGCCGCCGCCGAGGCCGCGTTGTTCAGCATGTTCGGCCCGGGCGCGGTTACTGGGGACGACTAGCGCCGAGATCTCGAGCGGGTTCCGTGCCGACTGTTAACGTGAATGCGAGCAAGGAGCGGTCCTCTGAGGTCTCTCGGACAGCCGCTCTCGCCCTCGGTGTAGCTACGGCCGCCGGGGGCTGCTTTGTATCCAGGGCGATTGCAGGCGGGTCAACTGGCGTTGGTTGCGGCCTCGGCGGCGGACTGGTCGGCGGGGATCAGGTCAGCAAGCCTCATCCGGAAGGGATAGCGGCCGGGCACGTCGTCGGCGGCCTCGATGGTGGCGTGGTCGCCGTCGATGTCGAGCACGCGGAAGCGCGAGACGGCGGCCGGTCTGATCCGGACCAGCGTATTTACAGCAATCACCCCGCCGACGATACTCGAACGCATGTGCGAGACGTGGCGGGCGGTGTATGAGGTGGCCGGGCGGGTGGTGGAGCCGGGGCGGCTGTACCGGGTGCGGGCGGGGTGGGCCGAGCCGCAGCCGCGGACCTGCCCGAACGGGCACAGCCTGATCGGGCCGGACCGATGCCTGGTCGGGTCGATCGCGTGCCAGCGGGTCGGCGGCCGTCACCGCACGCACCGGTGTTTGTACCGCGGGTGTGAGGCCGTGGTGTACACGCCGCCGATGCGGGCGGACTGCGACCATTCCCGTGGTCACGGCCGACCACCCGGTAATCGTCACGCCACAGTCACGAGGCAAGCCACCGAGGGTGGCGCGGCAGCACCATCGACCGGGCCCGCACGGAGCCGGGAGGCCGGTTATGAGAGGTGACGGCGGATGCGGGCGGCGCGGCTGGCGCCCTTGAGGCGTTCGCGGGTCTGTTGCAGGACGACGGCGAAATCGGGGTCGCGCTGAATCTCGAACTGCATGCGCACTTTCTCCCACAGTGCGCGCGGCATGTCGTTGAAGCACTCCCCCAGCGGCCGGGCGTGCATGTCGATGACGCGGCCGTGTTCGTCCACCATCGTGAGTACGTGCACGACCGAGCCGCGCACGATCCAGCGGGCCGAGCTGGCGCCGTCCCGGGTCGAGTACTCCACGCCGTTGCGGTCACCCACGGTGATCCTGGCCGGGCAGGTGCCTGCTGGCGGCATCGGCGCCGCCGGCTATCACGCTGTGCATGGTCGGTGTCTCCTGTTTGTCCTGGTAGGTGGCTGGTTCGGGGTGCGTGCGTAGCCCTTCGAGCACGCGGGCGACCAGGCCGAGATCCGGGGGTTCGGCCAGCGGGCGCGGTGGGCCGACCATCGGCACGCGGCGCGGCAGCGGGTCCGGTTTCGTCGTGGTGGTCATGGAGGTCACCTCTCCGTGGCGAACCGCTCGAACAACAGCGCGTGCAGCTCGGCGGTGGGGCGCATCGCGCCGGTGCGGATCTGAACTCGCAGCGCGGCCCGTTTGATTGGGCAGTCGGCGGCGTTGCAGCGGCGGTGGTCCTGTGTGATCGCGTGCGCCTCATCTGGCGAGAGCGGCCGCGCGGGGGCGCGGTGCCAGCGCGTGGCGTGTACTTCCCACACGCTGGGGCCCTGTACGGTGCGGGCCGAGCTACGCGGGCGAATCACCAGGCAGCAGACGAGCACCGCGGCGGCCGCGGCGCCGAGGGCCAGAAGCACGGCGTTCATAGGCGCTCACCACCGGGCCGGTACCGGTCGAGTGGGGCGCAGGCGCAGACGGCCTGCACGACGACCAGGCCCGAGGGCAGGCCGCCGGTGGGTGGGTGGACCCAGCAGCGATATCCGGCTTGCCGCGGGCCCGGCGAGGGCAGCGCGATCGGCGTTCCCGGACCGATCACCGACACCTGACGTGCGAACAGCTGCGCGGCGGTGGCGGGATCGGTGGGTACGTCGGGGCGGACCAGGAACGTCCAGCGCGACGAGCGCGGGTGCGAGATGATCGGTCCGACGGCGGTTCCCCTGTGCTGCATGTAGATCCGTGCGCGGCCCGCCAGTAGGGCGGGCACGGTGACCGCGGCGAGGGTGCTGCCGGAGGTGACGACGATGCGTTCGGTCAGCGGATCGACGCGAGCGTTCAGCCCGCACTCGTCGCGGTAGAACGCGCACCGCGAGTGCAGGGTGTCGGCGGCCGAGCCCGCGCCACGGGTGGGCGGCGCGCCGGCCAGCTGGCGCGCGCGGTACTCGCGTAGTGCCTGCATGTGATTGCCTCCCCGATCGCGTTGGTTGAAGTGCTCGGCACCGAAATTCGCGCCCCGTCGCGGCGGCCGCGACCCGGGCGGGTGGGATGTCGGTTCACGAGACGCCGAGACGGTTCCTCGAAGGTTTTGGCGGCGAGGCGTTTCGGCGCCGAGCACGCGATGAGTGTCACATTCGGTCGGGCGCGCGGACAGGTCATGCAACCCCTCAAGTTCCCCCTCAAGTTGGCGGGAATCTCTATCTGAGGGGCGGCGTGCGGCCGTACTCTGGCGGGGTGCCGCAGCTCTGAACGCCGGGGAGAGGGAGCGAATGCAGCCGCCGACGCATCAGCCGTCCACGGTGCCGAATGCTGTTTTCACGCAACAGATTTTGGAACGCGGCTGGACTCAGACCGAGGTCGCCGATCGGGTCAACGCGGCGATGCTGCGGGTGGTCGGCCGCGCCGGTCGGTGGAACGCGGAGTACGTGCGCAAGCTCGAGCGCGGCGATGTGCGATGGCCGACAGAGCCGTACCGTAGAGCCATCGAGCAGGTGTTCGGCGTGCCGGTGGCGGAGCTGGGTTTTCGGAGCCCGCGGATGCGAGCTGGCGATGAGGAGGATGAAGACGTGCGGCGGATCGACTTCCTGCGCGGACTGGCTGCGGTGGGGGGAAGTGCGTTGCTGGCCGGGGGGTTGACGGCCACGCTCAACGACGCGATCGTGCACACGCCGGTGCCCCGGTTGGTCGGGCCCGAGCACGTGGACGAGGTGATGCGCGTCGCGACAGCAGTGCGATCGGCCGACCACTTGGGGCACCCATTCGCGTGGGAAGCGATGGGCGCGCAGGTGCGCCGGGCGATCGCGTTGCTCGAGGCGGGCAGCGACCGGAGGGTGAGCCTGAACCTGCACGCCGCGGTGGCCGCGCTGGCCGATGCGGTCGGGTGGGCCCATTTCGACGCTGGCCAGCATCGCGCCGCGGATCGGTATTTCCGGATCGCCCTGCACTGCGCGACCGAAGCCGGCGCCTGGTGGCTGCGGGCCGATGTGCTCTCCGACATGGCCCGCCAGGCGATCTACTTGGACCGCGCCGATGATGCGCTGACGCTGCTCGGGGCGGCGAAGGTCCGTGAGGACCGGATCAGTCCCCTACGGCGGGCGAACCTGGCCGCGGTGCAGGCACGCGCGTTCGGCGCCCTTGGCGACGTGCGGGAAACCCTGCGAGCGGTGCGCGATGCCGACGAGTATTTCCATGAGGCGACCACCGAGACCGGCGGGGAGCCCGACCCCGACAACTTCGGCGACTACTTCTCATTCGCCCAGCTCAACGGCGATACCGCACACGGCCTCTACGGCATCGCCCGGGCCGGGCACGCGGTCGAAGAGACCCGGCACCGCCTGCGGGTGGCCGCGGAGAACTACGGGCCGGAATGGGCCCGCTCACGCGCGTTCTGCCTGGCGTTGGACGCCAGCTTGGCCCTGCGGTCCGGAGAGCCCGAGGAAGGCGCGGCCCGCGGGTTGGAAGCCATCGACGCCGCGGCCGGGATCGGGTCGGCGCGTTTGGACGCCAACATTCGCGAGATCCACGCCGCGGCCGCCGACCTCAGCGACCCCTCGGTCCGACCGCTCCAGCAGCGAGCGGCAGCACTGCTGGCCATCTGACGAAAGGCCCCGCCACGATGTACCCCAGTCTGGAAGAAGTCCGCGCCGCGCTAACCGGCCTTGCTGCCGAGTGCGGGATCACCGTGGCCGAGTCCAGCCCCTCCGTCCTGTACGCCCACGCCGACGACCCGCGAGCAGCCGCGGCCGCGCTGCGTGAGCGACTGCGTCGCAGCGTGTTCCGTGAGCGGGCCGTCCGCATCGGCGACGAGGAAACGTTCATCACCGTGTTGGACCCGATCGACCGCACGGTGACCATCAAGATCCGCCGCGTCCTCAGCACGGGCGCGGTGGCCTGACCCCGGCGCCCGTGCCCGGGCGGCCCGCGACGATGGCCTGCTAGTCGTCGCGGGAGATTCGGGCGATGTGCAGGCGTGCGCCGACCTCGCCGGGGTATCGGCTGGCGGTGATGGTGACCGGTTGCCATCCGGTCGGGGTGTGGGCGCGGATGCGGGCGGGAGTGATGGCCTTGGTGTCGGGGAGGCCGGGTTGCAGCAGGACGGCGGTTTTCGCCAGTGCTTCCCAGTCATCGGGGTGGATCAGCTGAGGGTCACCCTCCCGCTGCCAATCGATCCAGGTCGGCACGGGGCCGATCCATTGGGCGATCAGCGGGGCGCCCGAGGGCGGGAACGCGATCAGCGCGGCCGCGGGCCCGTCTTCGGCCGGTTCCTCGGTGAGGCCGAGTGCTTCGTGTGGGCCGAGGACGGCCGGTTCGACATCGGAGACATCGTGTGTGAGCCCGTGCAGGGCCGGGGTGCCGTCGGTGCAGTGGCCGCGGGCGAAGATCTGCCAGTTCATCAGGTGGCCGCGATCGTGCAGCACGACGATGTTGGAGGTGAACGTGGCGTCTGGGTCGGGGTTGGTGCCCAGGGCGATCAGCGCGGTCGCGTCATCGAACTTCACGACCTTGCGGAAGAACTCGCCGGGGGATCGCACGCGTTTGAAGCCGTCGGCGTCGTCGGTCGACATCATCCAGGATTCAAGCCGCTGCCGAACCTGTAGCTCGCCAGCAGACCAGCCGATGCCCGCCGCGGGCCGGTGCGGCGGGATCGGTGCGTCCGGTTCGCCGATCCACAGGTGCATCGCATACACGTCGTCGTCGGGGCCGAGGATCGGCACGGCCTTGACGCGCCGGTGGCCGCCGCGCGCCGATAGCACCTGGTCGAAGTCGCGGGCCGACCGACGCACCCAGTCGGTGAGGTCGGTGACGTCCACGCCCTCATTACGGTGCAGGGACCGCAGCGACACCCAGTCGCGGCGTTCGCCGTCCTTGGCGACCACGGTCATGGGGATGTCGAGCGGGCCCAGTGCTTCGATCAGAAACCACGGCATCGGATCGGGTTACCTCCCTCGGGGTTTCGCGGCCGATCGGCGGCCGCGGGCGGTGAGTTCGTAGGGCTCGGGCCGTAGGGTGCCGCGCTCGCGCAGACGCAGCGCCGACGCCGGGTCGGTGTGCAGGTCGAAGGCGTGGACCAGGCGGGCGAGCATCAGGGTGGCCTCGTGCAGGGCGAAGGCCCGCCCGATGCACGAGCGCGGGCCGGTGCCCCAGGGCTGGAAGAACCGGTCGGGCCAGGCCCGCAGCGCGGCGGTGTCGAACCGGTCGGGGTCGAAGGTGGCGGCGGTGGGTCCCCACACGTCCGGATCGCGGTGGGCGGCCAGGGCGAGGACGAACACGGCCCGACCGGCCGGGATGTGGTAGCCGCCCAAGTTCTGGTCGGTGCGCGCCACGCGGAAGTAGCCCGGCGCCGGCGGCCACATGCGCAGTGCTTCGTTGAGCAGCTGGCGGGTGAAGCGGGCCCGGACCACGGTGTCGTAGTCGAGCGCGGCGGCGTCGGCGGGGATCTCGGCGCGTATGCGTTCCTGATAGGCCGGGTTGGCCGCCAGGTAGTACAACGCGACTTCCAGCAGCGCCGCGGTGGTCTCGTGTCCGGCAATCAGGAACGTGAGCGTCTGGTCGGCCACGTTGTCGGCCGGGAGCCGGGCGCCGGTCTCCGGATCGGTCGCGGTCAGCATCAGGCCCAGCAGATCCGAGGACTCCACGCTGTCGCGGGTGCGGTCAGCGATCAGGGCATCGACGTATCCGCGCAGGGTGGCGAAGTCGCGGCGAACTCGCGGGGCGCGGGTGATGCTGCGGACGTGGCCGATGATCGGCACGTCGTTGGTCGATTCCGATGCCCATTGCAGCGTACGGGCAAGGGCATCGACGAACTGGTGCGACGGCCCGGCGGCGGTGGAATCGCCGAAAAGGCCCAGGTCGCGGCCGAAGCCAGCCCGCGCGATCACCTCGAGGGTCGCGCGGGTCATGCTCGAATGCACATCGACGCGGCCACCGCGGGCGGTCCACTCGGTCACGATGTCGTCGGCGACCGACTGCATGGCGTCGTGGTAGGCCCGCATCGCTGCTTGCGTGAACGCCGGGGTCAGGATGCGTCGTGCCTGCCCCCACAGCGGATCTTTCGAACTCGCGGTGAACATGCCGTGCGGGGCGAGCGGCCGCAGCTGCGCGAGCGGCCCGAGCAAGGCCCGCGCCCAGGCGGTTTCATCGCCGCACTGCGCGGCCAGGTGGGCACCGGACACGACGATCAGACGGCGGTTCAGCAACTTGCGTTGGAAGATCGGGCCCATGCCCCGCTCGTGCGCCAGCATCATTTCGTGCTGCGTGGGCCGCCGCCGATCCACGCTGGCCACATCACCGATCACCGGCAGCCGCCCCGGCGGGTACGGCAGGTTCTCCAACGGTAATGCGCGACTTGGCAATGCGGGACTTGACGACTCCATGACTCAACTCAACACGGAACGCGGCGCGATTGCCAAGCAGGCCCGCAAATGCAGGACACGTCACCGAAAGGTGTGCGGGAGAATGCACAGAACGCCAACCACGGCCGTATGTGATGCGCATCACGATTTCTCGGCTATTGTGTTTCGGCAGACAGACCCGCTGTTTCCGCAGTTCACCAGCTTCCGGAACCGATGCCCAGCAGCGATGCTGGGACCGAACGACGTGTTGGGGTACTCGCCTATTTCGATACTATCGGTCTGTTTTGGCGCGAATAGCGGACCCTATTCATGTTTCTGTGGTTCCTCCCAGTGAATTGCGAAGAAACTCATTCGCGTGATTTGCTAGGCGCACGCTGGGCGGCCCATTCCCCTAGCTGGCAATCGAATAGCTCACCCGAGGCAGGCGCACCCGCGCCGGGAGCCGTCGATGAGCTGTACCGACCAGCAGGCGAGGGAATCCGATGGGCACGAACAACACCGGCGCGACGGCGGCGCGGCACGCGGCAGCGCGCACGTCATGCCCGCGTCCCCGGTGGGCGCGTCCGCGCACGATTCCACCCCGCCCGCAGCAGCTCCGGCGCGACACCGAGCACGCGCGAGAGCCGGTCGGCAACCTCATCGGACAGCGGGATCTCGGCCCGCTCGACAGCCGACAGGGTGGAGGTCTTCATGCCGACCTCGGCGGCAAGTTCCGGCTGGGTATACCCGTTCACGTTCCGGTAGTAGCTGAGCATCCGCTCATCCGGCGGGACCACGATCAGCTCGCTCAAATCCACCCCGAGCTCGGCCGCCACGCGACGGAGCGCCGGGACCGACGGCAGCCTTCGGCCGCTCTCCCAGTGATGCAGCGTGGAGATGCCCATGCCGCTCATCCGGGCCAGGTCACCGACGGTGAGCCCCTTCCGTTCGCGGATGAGTTTCAGCGCGGCCGGGTCGAACCCGGCCAGGAAGGTTCGACTCATCCTCGCGGATCAGCGAAGGTCGGCGGGGTCGCTGATCGCTGCGCGGTCGTAGGCTGCCCGAATCACGCTCTCGGGAAGGTCGAGCGCGCGGCTCAGCCGCTGTGCAGCGTCGTCGGACAGCGGTCGCTCATGGGCCTCGATCTTGGTCAACGAGGTGGTGGGAAGACCTGCGCGGGCGGCGAGTTCGGGCTGTGTGAGCAACCGGAGGCAGCGCCAGTCGCTCAGCTGCCGCTCGGGTTCGGCAACGCGAATCACGTCCTCGGGGCGAACCGGGGGGTTCCCCGTGTGGGCAAGGGCGGTGTTCAAAGCGCCCAGGGCGCGACGCAGCACATCGACCTGGGGATTGCTCAGTCCTGTCTCCCATCGGCGCACGGTCTCGTCGGACCGGATGCCAGCCAGTTGCGCGAGCGTCCCACGGGACAGTCCGGCGTCGATTCGCGCCCTCTCGAAGCGCGCGGCGTCGAAACCGCGCAGCACGCTGCGGCTCACGCGTGCTCCGAACGTCCGTCCATGAAACGCCACGATGCATCAACTCCTATCCGACTTGACTCTCTGGGTATTAAATACCAGTATTCTAATTGGGTCGAATCAATCGGATGCCGATCCGCCGCAGGTGAGAGGGAGTTGAGAGCGACGCGCACCAGGTGAAGACAAGCCTTCCCCCGGGCTGCAACCCAGGGGAAGGCGGAGGGGATTGACCTCCGGCGGCTGCAACCGCGGATGGAGGTCGGCGCAGAGATCCAACTAGGGAGGAAGGTTCTGCATGTTCAGGGTAGATCGATTGGCCACAGCGTACCTACTTCGCGGGGTGCGGGCATGACTGCCGCGGTGGTCGATGTGTCGCCGCATCATTCGGTGGATTGGGTGCTGAGGGCCCTGCCGGCGGCGGCGTGTGCGGCGGTCGGGCGGCCGGATCTGTCTGCCCGGTTCCTCGGTCAGCAGCCGGTGACCGCGCGAATGCTGATTCCGTCGCCGCGGGTGCGCCGGTATCAGCCGACGGTGCGGGCGGCGGTGTTCGAGATCGAGGATCGCCTCGAGGTGGCCGACGAGGACCGCGCGGTGCCGGGGTGGGAGATCGACGCCCTGATGTATGCCGAGATCGGTTCGGCCCCGTGCGATCTGGTGCACCGGGTCGAGAGCACGTTGATTCAGCACGGCGGCACGCACGTCGCCTGGTGGGTGTGGCGGCTGGTGCGCGCGGCGTATCTGACCGATCCGTCGGCGGTGACGGTCTACGTGCAGCGCGCCTATCAGCAGTTCTGCGATGACGCGGTGCTCAACGGGTTCGGTCGACTGGAGGTCCAGGCATGACCAACCCGTTGACGGCGGCCGCTGGGTCGAACCAGGGCGGCAAGGGCGGCGGCGAGCCGCTGGCCGGGGTCGCCGCGGCGGCGCTCGGAGTGGTGACGCTGGCGGCGGTGTCGCCGGGTGTGGTGCCGCTGGCGGTGGGATTCGCGATCGGGCACCGCGGCTACGCGGTGTCGAAGCATCGTAGGTTCTGGCTGTGGCTGCACGCGGCAGACCGGCCCATCGGGCGGCGTCGTGGGCGTTCGCAGCGCGGCCCGTGGCGTTTGGTGGTGCCGGAAGTCCCGTTGCTCATCGTCGTTGCCGGGGTGGCGGCCGCCGTGGTCGCCGGGGCGGCTGTGGCGGCGGTGCGGCTGCTCAGCGGGTCCGGTGGCCTGTCGGCGGTTCTGCCGAGCGCGGTGATTTCGCTGGTGGCGGGCGCGGCCGGGGCGCCGGGGGCGTTCCTGGCCGGGCGTCGCCTGCTGCGCCGCGAGCTGCTGGAAGGCCGCGCCGGTGACGTTCTGGTCAACGCCCAGTCGATCGAGGCGATGACCAGTGCCGACGACGAAATGGTGGCCCGGTCGGTGGGTGTCTCCCTCAACGAAGACACGGTCGGGTTGTCGGTGATCGACCCGACCAAGGTGATGACCGCGCCGGTACCGGTCGAGGTGGGCAAGTCCGTGCGCTACGGCATCGGCATCCTCATGTCCGACGACTCGCAGACCGACCGCCGCCGATCGGCCCAGTTCACCGCCAAGGACTGCGATCTGGTGCTGGTGCCCGAAACGGCCGGTCAGCAGCGTATTCAGGTGTTCGCCGGGTCCGGTGTCGGCAAGACCGAGCTGTTGGCCGGATTCCACGCCGCCCAGAACCGCATGGGCATGACCACGGTCCTGATCGACCTGAAAGGCATTGCCGCCGACGCCGAACGATTCGCCGCCGACGCCCGCGCCCAGCGCGACTACATCGGTGCCGAGCAGATGGTGAGGGTCGAGCGCGGCGGGTGGGACTTCTTCGACTGCGGCCGTGACGAGCTGCTCGACCGCCTGATGTTCATCGCGCCGAAGACGACCAGCACCGACTACTACACCAAGCGGATGCGGCGCGTGCTCGACATCGTGATCGACGGGCGCGGCACCAAACCGCTGGTGCGGTCCCTCGATGAGCTGACCGAGCGCCTGGCCGACCCGGTGCGGCATCTCGGCGCTCAGCTGGCCGGGCCGATCACCGAGGAAGACCGCCACGGCGACACCGACGCCAAAAGCGTGGCCCAGGACGTCGACGCCATGTTCGCCCCGCTGCGCCGCCTGCTGCCGAAAACCGGCGAAGGGTGGTCGTTTACGAAGCTGCCGGAGGGTTCGGCGACCATCGTCTCCCTGGTGCCGGTCCGCCCGGCCGAGCGGCTGTTGGCGAACCTGATGCTGCGCGATCTGCGCGAGCTGCTGGCGCAGCGGTCCGAGCAGAGCGCGAACGGGATCAACGCTCATCCGCTCGCGGTGACCATTGACGAGTTCCCGCAGATGGTCGACCCCGATACCGACGCCGCCGACGAAGCGGTCCGGATCTTCGAGACCGCCCGCGCCGCCGATGTCGGCCTCATCCTGGCCGGTCAGACCGTCGAGTCGTTCAGCCTCGATGCGCAAATGCAGCGCCGAATGCTCGGCGCGGGAACCGCGGTGGTGCTGGGTCGCTCCGCGCTGCCCGACACCGT
The DNA here is from genome assembly GCF_000308595.1 of Nocardia higoensis NBRC 100133. Classification (GTDB taxonomy): domain Bacteria; phylum Actinomycetota; class Actinomycetes; order Mycobacteriales; family Mycobacteriaceae; genus Nocardia; species Nocardia higoensis. The sequence continues at coordinate 46,878 of NZ_BAGA01000180.1, forward strand.
GGCCGAGTCCGCCGGTACCCGCTGGCAGCTGGAAGCCGCAGGCGACCCGTACGGGCACGGCATCAATTCGGCTCGCGCGCAAAACACGTTCGCCATCAGCCCGCAGCAGGTCCGCCAGCTGCACACCGGTCTGTTCTACCTCGTCCACGAGGGCGCGGCCGCGAGGTTCATGGCGTTCCGAACCATCTGACCATTCCCCCGGTTCACAGACCCCCATAGGCGCAGTTTCGGCTGCTCAGAAAGGAATTCAGGCACATGTACAAGAGGATTGGGACCGTCACAGTCGCGGCGGCCTGCTCGGTGGCCGTGGCCGCCGGTGTCGCCACCGCGGACCCGGTGACTCCAAGCCCGCAGGTTCCCAGGACCAGCCCGTCGCCGCAGTCGACGCCGACGCCGACCCCGGCGCCCGAGCCCGCGACGCCCGGCGTGTCCTCGCTGCCGAAGGCCCCGCCCGCCACCGTGTGGCGGCCGCAGGCCGACCCCGGCACCAGCAACAACTACGGCGGTGGCGGCAACTACGGCGGCGGCGGCAACTACGGCGGCGGCAACTCCGGTGGCGGCGGTGGTGAGTCGGCCGCTCCCGCGCCCGCGCCGGTCACTCCGGCACCGCGCGAAGGGTGGGAACCGCAGGTCTTGGAACCGACCCCGCCCGATGTCCTCGGCTCGGGCGAATCCACCATTCCCCGTCCCGATTTCGTGCCCAAGGACGTGGCCGAGTGGGCGAACGGCTGGCTGGACTACGGCAATTCCGTTGTGGACGGGATCTACACCGCGAACGGGATGCCGCCGGACCAGGCGGCCCGCACGGCGGCCGGGACCACGACCGGCGCGGCGGCTGGTGCGCTGATCGGCGGCACCGCCGGTGCGATTGCCGTCGGTGTGCCCGCCGCGGTCGTCGGCGGCCTGGCCGGTGGCACGGTCGGCGGCATCGTCGGCGCCGGTCTGGGCACGTTGGTGCCGGTGCCCGGCATCGGCACGGTCACCTCCGGCGTCGCCGGTACCGCGATCGGCGCGGCCGCCGGTGCCGCGATCGGCGGCATCGGTGGCGCTGCGGTCGGCGGCATCGTCGGCGGTGCCGCTGGCGGTGTGATCGGCGGTGTGACGGGTGCGGCGCTGTCGGGTGGGCCCGGCAACCCGGAGATGCCCACCGATCCGCTGCCGCCGCTGCCTGCACCGGCGCCGGAGCAGCCCGCCGAGCCCGTCGACCCGGCACCTGCCCCGCCTGCTGTGCAGGCCACGCCGCTGCCGGGCCCGGTTGTGCCCGATCCGGGCCAGTTCGACTTGCACGCGGCCATCGATGAGACCGCCACGTGGGCGCAGCAGCAAACCGACATCGCAGCTCAGGCAGCCCATGACGCGGTGAACGACCTGCTGACGGCGTTCGCACCGCACGCCTGATCGCACACCAGATCACCAGTCGAGATCGAAAGGAGGGGTTGTCGGTGGCTTCCGATTCCGAGCGCTGGCGGCGATGGCTCGATGACGCCGCGGTTCCCGCGCCCGTCACCACCGATGCCCGCCGTCGCGGAGGCTGGCGCAAGTCGCCGGCCTCCCCGGCGGGTGGGCAGGCAACGGGGAGCGCCCGCACCGGGCGCCGGGTGCCCGTTCCTGTGCTGGCCGGGGCCGCCGCTGCGGTCGCGGTCATGGTCGGGGCCCTGGTCGCCGTGTCGAATCGGCCCGCGACCGACCCCGACCGCCCCTACCGGATCGTGACGACCGCGGCGGCCGCGCCGTCGGCGGCCGCGGAGTCCGACGACACCACCTCGGCGGCCGCGCCGCCGTTCTGCACACCCGGCAGGGTCGGGCCCGCGCTGGTCACCAACACCGGCGGGGATCTGTCCACCGGAGAAGGCGCGATCGCTGAGTACGAGTACCGCTATTTCGCCCGCCGCGACCCCGCGGCGGTCATGGAGGTCACCGACAGCGGGCCCGGCGTTCCCGGACCCGCCCAGGTGGCCGACGGCATCGCCACGATTCCCGCAGATGCGCCGTGGTGCGTGTCGATCACCCCGACCCCTGATCCCCACAGGTTTGAAACCTCTGTTCGCTACCAGCCGTCCGCGACCGCGGCCCCGGTGACCTGGCTGATGGTCATCACCGTCGCCCCCGGTGAGGACGGATATCGAGTCGTCCGCATCGAAGACAAACCCGCATAGGAAGGCCACGACCATGACCAGCACATCGACCCGCCGCCTCACCGTCGCCGAAACCGTCCGCGCCGACGAAGCAGCGTTGAAGGCCATGAAGACCCACGGCGAGCTCTACCAGTGGGCCAAGGAGCACGACCTGACCGGCGGAAAGTTCGCCGCGGTCAAGAAGCAGTGGAAGGCGATCGGCATCGACTACGACGCCATCCGCGAGGAAGTGACCCGCCAGCGGCTCGCCGAACTCAACGCCGCCGCCGCCGAGGGGGTTCCGGCGATCCGGCTGTCGGCCGCCGGTGACGGCAACGTGGACTCCTACGCGGTGTGCGACAGCGAGGGCACGGTGCTGTGGTACGGCACGTTCCACGAGCGCGACCGCTACTACCGCAACGGCGACCAGGTGAGCGCGGACGCCTCAGCGGCGAACAAGGCGATCTTCCTCGCCGGGCAGGCGCGACAGCTGGCCAAGGTCGAGCTGGCCCGGCTCGAGCTGACCCTGACCAATCCGCACGTCGACACCGCTCAGCTGATCCGCGAGGCCACGTCGTGGCGGCTGCTGCTCGACATCCAGATTGCCGACGACCCGAACGATCCGCCCGCCGCGGTGGCCTGGTGCGAGGAACCGGGATTCCAGGACTGGAAGGACGCCGACCTGCGCTCGCTGGTCGAGGCCGACGACCAGGGCGAGGGCGAGGGCGCGGAATGAGAGCGTTTGCGACGCGGGCCGTCGCCGTCTCCGGGATCTCCGCCGCCGTGGCCGCGATGCTCACCGTCACCGCGCCGACCGCGGCCGCCGAGGACACCGCCACCGGCACATGCCCCGACATCCACGTCCTGGCCGTACAGGGCACCGGTCAGTCCCGCGTGGACGCCCCGACCGACGACGACAGCGGCGAGCTGTCGGCGGTGGTGCTGCCGGTGCTCAACGCCGCGCAGGCCGAAGGCTTCACAGTGGAGCGGACCTATATCCCCTACCCGGCCGATTTCGGCTATCAGGGGCTCGAAACCGCCTACAAATCGTCGGTGATGGACGGCTACAACCGCCTGGCGCAGGTCGCCGCGCGGGTGCTGTACCAGTGCAGCTCCACCAAGTTGGTGCTGCTCGGCTACTCGCAGGGCGGACACGTCGTGTCGATGTTCGCCCAGCAGATCGGGCAGGGAAAGGCCGGGCCGGTGACCGCCGCCGATATCGCGTTGGTCGCCACGTTCGGCGATCCCACCCGCGGGCCGGACGCCCCGCTGTTTCCGGGCAGGCCCGGACAGGTCGGCCCAGACCCGTGGCCGGGCACCGACAAGAAGGCGCAGCCGTCGGCCAAGCGGTTCCCCGACATGCTGGCCATCGCCAAGGGACAGGGCATCGGCCCAGCCCGCGACATCGCCTCCAGCTTCGGCACCCTGGACGGCCGGGTAGCGCAGTGGTGCCTGCCTGGTGATCTGGCCTGCTCGGCGCCGAAGAGCATCAGCCTGGCTCGAACAGGTCTCGCCATCGCCGGACAGTCCAGCCTCGATTTCAGCCGCGACCCGTTCGGTGTGGTCGGGTCGCTGGCCGCCGCCACCGCCAACACCATCGGCGGCGGGCTGGCCTCGTTCGCGGAAAACGACGTCAAGGGCAAAAACCTGGCCGATGCGTATTTCGACGGCAGCGCCTCGATCTCCCAACGCCTCGAGGCCGCCGCCGATCCACGCAACGAGAACCAGGCAAACCCGCTGGTCGGGGTGCTCAAGATGGGGCAGATGGTGATGTCGTCCATGACCACCTTCCTCGGGCAGGTCTTCAACTCCGCGACCCTCGGCAGCCTGATCAACGCCGGTGTGCAAGTCGCCACCAGCGCCGCGACGGGCGCGATCGGTGCCGGTGCCCCCGCCCTGGTCGGTGGGCCCGCCGCAGCGGCGGCCGCCGCCAGCGCCGGAGCCGCGGCCGGTGCCGCCAGCGCGGGCGGTGCACTCACCGCGCCGGTGGTCAACCTGGCCTCCAACGCTGCCAAGGCCGCGATCAACATCATTCCGCCGCAGTCGGCGGAGAAGAAGGTCAGCAGCATTTTCGACCTGCTCATCAACGAGGTGAAGGCCAACGCCGACCTTCCCGCGCTGCTGCTCGACGCCCGGCTGTGGAACCAGCAGGCCACCCACGGCGGCTACCGCACCGCGCGGGTCGCCGCCGACGGCGGCACCCCGGTAGAGATCACCGCGGATTGGGTGATCGCCGCGGGCCGGGATCTGCACGCGGCCGCCGCTGCCGAGCAGGCCAAGAAGAACCCGGCCACCAGCAGCGCGGCCAGCACCAGCAGCGCGAAGCCGACGAGCAACCCGATCACGGTCCGCTACGACCGCGACAAGGACGGCAACGTCACCAACCCGCTCGGGGCCCCGGTTGCCGACGACGGCCGCGACACCAGCGCCGTCGCCCACTCCGAGACCCCCGGCGACGTGCGGTTGACCAGCAGCGCCGCCCCGATCGGGACCGGCGCCGACCAGACCGCGGCACCCGCGGTCACCACGCCGGTGGCCTGGCTGCCCGAAGCCGGCGGCGACAGCATCGCCGCCAAGGTAGCCGACGCCGCCGACGAACCGACCGCGCCCGGCCGCCTGCTGCGCATCGGCTCCCCCGTGCTGGCCGCCACCCCCGCCACGCTCAAGGAGGGCAAGCAGTGAGCATCATTCGCCGCAGCGCCGACATCGACACCGACGCCGAGCAGCAGGAGACCGCCAGCACCGACACCGGCGAGAACACCACGGACGCATCGAAAATCGTGGTGTTCGCCGGGTCCGGCGTCGGCAAGACCGGCCTGATCGCGCAGCTCGCCGCCGAGGCGCACGAGCGCGGCGAGAGCGTCGAGCTGCGCGACCTCGCCCAGGCCGAGCACGACGAGACCGCGCCGGTGCTGACCACAGACAGCGACGACACGACCACCCTCACCGTGGCCACCGGCGACAGCTCGGCCGCCCACGACGCCGACCCCGCGCACGAGGCCACCGACGCGCAGGTGCCGCCGCTGTTCCACATCATGGCGGCCGAGCCGGGCAGCGGGGCAACGACGCTGGCGGCCTGGTGCGCGTGCGCGGAAGAAGTGCCGCGGGATATGCGCTGGCGGCCCGAGCCCGGACACAGCCCGTACCTGGTGCTCACCGCCTCCAAGACCGCCGAAGGCGTGCGCGTGGCTCGCCAGCTGGCGGGCGCGCTCAGCCGCACCGTCGGCGGGCGCGTGCAGATCGCCGCGATCGCGCTGCTCGAGGACCAGCCCCGGCCCACTCTCGCGCTGCGCGAACTCATCGCCGCCGCCGAGCGGGCCGGTATCCCGATCCACACCATCGCCCACGATCCGCGGATGCGGATGCCGCGCGACGACGAGCACGAGCGGCTGTGGACCCCACAGAACGCCGAAACCGCCACTGTCCCGCCCGTTCTGGACGACATCTACCGGCGGGTGTTCCACACCATCGCAGACAAGGAGACGACCCGATGAATGCCCACATCACCGCCGCCGTCCTGGCCGTGTCCCAGCCCACCGCCGAGCCCGGCCCGTTCGAGGGACTGGCAAACAAGTTCCTCGGCCTGCTGTGGGCGGTGTCCGGTTGGGTCGGCCTGGCGGCCTTCCTCATCGGCGCCGCGGTGTTCATCTACGAAAAGTGGACGATGAAGAACTCATCGATCCTGTCCACCCTCGGCGGAACGCTGCTGTTCATCGGTGCCGGTGCGATGGGCGCCCAGATCATCAACTGGGCGATGGGCTCATGACCACCGTCCTGGCCGACCAGCTTCCGCCGGAGGTTACCGACCCCCTGCTGAAGCTGGGCGGCCAACTCATCACCCTCGCGGGCTATTTCGCCCTCGGCGCGCTGTTCATCGCTGGCATCGTCGCCATCGTCCGCTACCAGCGCGGGGCCGGGTTCGTCCACTTCTGGCGCGAACTGCTCGTGATCTGCATTGCCGCCGCCATCGCGGCCATGACATTCGACATCGCCAACTGGGTCAGCTGAAAGGACATCCGATGCGTACCCGACTTGTTGCGCTGCTGGCCGCGCTCATCGCCGCGGCCGCGGTCGCCGGATGCGGCGGCGGTGCCGACACCGGCAAACCCCTCACCATCACCAGCTACCGCGGCGCGGACTGGATCACCGACGGCACGATCGAGCCGCCCGCGTCTCCCGGCCGCGGTGACCGCATCCAGTACCCCCACACGATGGACGGCGCGGTCATGGCCGCCGCCAACTCCCAAACGCTGCTCGACACCGCCCCCGACGACGGATTCGGCCCGGTCACCCGCGACTACTTCGCCGTAGGCAACGGCCTCACCGCCTATCTGGCCGCCCGCGCCAGCATCTCCATCACCGGCCAGCCCGACCCCTCCCGACTCCCGCGCATCAAGGGATTCCGGTTCCTCAAGTACACCGACAACGCCGCCCGCCTCGAGCTGTTCTTTGAACAGCCCGACAAGTCCATCAACGGCCTTGTCCGCAACCTCGTATGGCTCGGTGAGAACTGGCTGATCCAGCTGCCCGACCCCGGCGACAAGAACGCCGGTCCGGTGCTCAAGGCATACCCCGACGGCCTACCCGCCGACATCGAACCACTCCCCCAGACCTGACCAGCACTCAACACGAGGCAAGCCAACGAAGTTGGCGCGGCAGCACCTTCCACCCACACCACCACCAGGAGCCGAGATTGAACCGCAAAATCCTCGCCGCCTGCGCCGCAGTCGCGGCCGCCGCGGTCACGCTCACCGCCGCCGCCGGATGCGGCCGCAACGACGGTGACGGCACAGGTCTGCCCGGCCTATCCCCCGCCGTCGCAAAGCCGTTGAAGGATCAGCCCTGGTTCACACAGCATTTCGGCGAACCACTGCTAGCGGCCACCAACGTCACCCCCAAGACCATCGAGCAAGCGCACGACATCCGCGGGACAGTTCTCCCCCAGGACGGAGCCCGGCTGGATGGGCCGGTGATGTGGCAGCGCGTCCGCTGCAACGCACTCCCGTTCAGCACCACCGACGGGCCCGCGAAGATGCGCGCCGACACCGTTTACGGCGGCTACGCACGTACTCCACTCGGCGCCGCACTGGCCGCCTATCAGATGGCCAACTACGGGTGGACGGTTGGAAACGCTGATGCGGTACCGCAGATCATCGCGCCCGCGGATCGCGACCGCCTGGTGTCCCAGATCCCGGAGATGAAGGAATCGAAGTTCAAGGACGACCCCGGTTGCCTGCCTCGCCAGAAGAAGCTCACCCGGCCCGCGCGGTGGAAGGCCGACCCGGTGTCGGACACCGTTACGCGGGTTGAGTTCTGGTGGCCGCCCCTGCCGGGCGAATCCCAGGGCTACAGCATCGACTACTCCGTGACGTGGCAGGAAGGCGACTGGTACCTCACCGAGCAGACAGCCGCCGACGTGCTGATGGTCGGCAAGAAGATGCCTCGCGAGCCGCAGTACACAGCCGAGCCGGTCGGGTGGTCCCAATGGTGACCCGCCGCGGATTCTTCACCGCGCTGCTCGCGCTGACGATCGGCCTGGCGATGCTTGCAGCACCGGCGGCAGCCCAACCGCCAACTACTACGACGCCGACGACCCCGCCCGCGGCGAGCCCAACAACGACAGCGCCGACGACGCCACCCACCTCCAGCCCAACAGCGACGGCACCGAGTAGTTCCGGTGAATCGGCAACCAGCGATGGCGGCGACGACGGCTGCGGGGGGCTTGAGGTGTTCGACGTCTGCACACCCCTTCCCTCTCCGGGAAAGGCCGTGAAAGAGCAGGTGACGGACGCGGCGCGGGCGTTCGGGTCGGATCTTGTCGACTATGTGCTGTCTGGGTGGACGTGGGTCACCAAGTACGTGATCCAGCTTTTCATGTCGGTGTCGGTGGATGCGACCGGCACGCAGGATGCCGTGCAGCGCATGACGGACCTGACCAGCGATTTGCAGGTGATCGGGCTCGGACTCGGGTTGCTGATCGCGGTGATTGCCGTGCTGTACCAGCGGGCGATGCTCTCTGGCGACAACGCCGCGCCCGAGGCGTTCGCGGGTCTGGTGCGGTGGGGCATCGCCGCTACGATGGCGGCCCCGACACTGCTGGCCTTGTCGCAGGTCAGTGATGCGCTCGCGACGTGGATCTTCACGTCAGCGGCGGGCCCGGACGGGCCCACGCAGGTGGTCGACAAGCTCACCGATGCCCTCGCCGGGCGCGATGAGCGGTTGAAGGTCGAGGACGTGATCGCGTTCGCGCTGTGCGTGCTCGGGCTGCTGGCCTACATCGAGCTGATGATTCAGCTGGTCTTGCAGAAGTTCTGGATCATCTACGCGGCGTTCGCGCTGCCGATCGCGGGCGCTACCAGCGTCGTGTCCAGCGGAAAGACCGTGTTCTTCGCGCTGCTGCGCGTCGCGGTCGCGGCGCTGCTGTTCAAGCCGATCGCCGCGGCCTGCTTCGGTGTGGCGTTCATGCAGATCCGCAGTCTCGAATCCGGCGGCGATGTGCTGTGGGCGGTGATGCTGCTGGTCGCGCCCGCGTTCGTGCTGCCGATCCTGGTCCAGATGATCGGCACGAACGTCAGCTATGCCGGTACCCCGATGCTGCGCGGCACGATCCGCAACACCCGTGCCGGGCTTTCAGCCGCGGGTTCGGCGCTGGGCACGGCAGGCCGAGGCGCGGCGGGCGCAGCCGGGATGGCGGGCCGGGGCGCGGCCGCGACCGCCGGTGCGGCCGGTGCAG
>NZ_BAGA01000179.1 GCF_000308595.1 Nocardia higoensis NBRC 100133
CCGAACGACGCGGCGAAGTAGATGCCGGCCAGGGTGCCGCGGAATCCTTCGCCGAAATCGGTGAGCAGCGGGGCCGCCGCGGCCAGATCGCCCGGCACCGTTCCGGTCTGGCGCAGCACCGGTTGGACGGCGTTGAACAGGTCGGTGAGGTTTCCCGACTGCTGCAACAACGTGCCCGCCAGCAGCTCGCCCGCCCGGGACAGATCGCCGAGCACCCACGGATCCTCCGGCAGCGCGACGTCGACGGTGGCGAAGATGGCGCGGATCTGTTCGGGCTCGACCTGTTCGAGCATCGTGGTCAGGCGCTGGGACAGTTCGTCGAAAGTGGTCGGCACGGAGACCTTTTCGGCCGGTATCTCGGCGCCGTCCTCCAGATACGGGCCGGTCGAGGTCTGCGGCAGCACCGACAGATAGGCCTCGCCCAGCGCGGACAAATTGTCCACGCGGTAGCGGCTGTCGGCCGGGATGCCGGTCTCGCCGTCGTAGTTCCAGTCGACGGTGATCCCGGCCGCCGAGGCGTGCACGGCGGTCACATGGCCGACCGCGACGCCGCGCACCAGCACACGTGACCCGGCGACCAGCCCGTTGGTCTCCGGGATGACCATGCTCGCGGTGCGCACCTCACCGAAAGCGTCGTGCTCCAGACCGATCCGGCCGAGATACACCAGCGACGAGGCGGCGATAGCCACCATGCCCAGGACCGACAGCGGGGTTTTCAGGTTCATCGCACAGCTCCCAGCATCCGCAGCAGGTTCTCCACATCCGCGACGATCTGGTCGCCCTGGGAGGACTCGATGGATCGGAGATTCACCGACGGGTTCTCGGCGAACGGCAGCACCGTCAGGCGCAGGAAGTCCGACAATTTCGCCGTGGTGACCGTGCCCTCGTCCCAGATCTCGCGCACGACACCGCCGGTCGCGGCCAGCGAGTTCAGCATCGGCACCAGCCACAGGCCGCCCTCGTAGACGCTGCCGACCGAGGGCAGGATCTGGCTGATGTAGGAGACGATATTGACCGCGACACGCCGCCAGTAGTGCTCGGCCTCCTGCGAGAAGATCGTGGTCAGCATCTCCGAGCGTGAGTTCACCGCCACCGCGGTGGCGTCGAAACCGTTCAGCAGGCGGTCGATCTCGCCGGTGTCGCCCGCCAGGTCGCGCAGGTCGGTGGCCACCACCGAGGCCAGTCGCTGCACATCGTGCTGTGCGGGCATGACGCCGTTGATCCGGCCCATGGCGTCCTGGATGCGCTGGATGCTGCCGCCGTTGACGAAATACGCCAGCACCGCCATGGTGTCCTCGAGCTGCGGCGGCGAGCTGGTGCGCTCGACGGGAATGGTTGCCTCCGGCGCCAGGAACGGGCCCGCGGTGTCGACTTCGCCGTGGTCGAGGGCGATATAGGTGTCGCCGAGCAGGGTGTCCTGTCGGATGACCGCCCGCACATCGGTGGGTACCTGCAAACCCTCCTTCAGTTTCACGGTGACCTTCACCGTGTCCGGCTGGACGGCGACCTCACGCACTTCACCGACCCGCAGGCCGTCCATCATGACGTCCGCGCCGCCGGGCAGATTCATGATGCCGGCGAACTCGATGTACATGGCGTGGCCGTCGCCGATGCCGCCGCGCACCGAGGGCAGATCGTCCGGGCCGAGCGAGCAGGCGCTGGTGGCGAGCACGCCGCAGCACAGCGCGGCGAGGGCGGTCCGGCGGAGCTTCGCGATCCTGGTCATCGGGCGCCTCCTCCGAGCAGCAGGTCCAGCGGGCCGCCCGCGGCAGGCTGGTAGGACAGCGTCATCGAGCCGTCGGCACCGGTCTGCTGTCGCAGCAATGCCGCGACGGCCGGGATCGACTCGACCAGGGCGCGCAGATCCCCCGCCCGGCCCGCCGCCAGCTGGACGGCCTCGGTGACGGGGCCGTGCAACGCGGGCCACAGCAGGTCGCCGTAGTTGGTGTGCACGTCGTGCAGGACGTTGACCACCCAGCCGACGCCGACACAGACGTCGATGACGCCCGGCCACAGGTCGATTCCCGCCGCGGCGACCGCGGGCATCTGGTCCAGGATGGATTGGATGGCGGGCCAGTTGGCCAGCGCGTCCTCGGTCAGCGGCGCCATGTCGCGGATGATCGCGCCCAAGTCGGCGATCAGCTGATCCGGATTGTTCGCCGCCGAGGCCGCGTGCAGCATCATCGCGCGAGCGTTCTCGCCCTGTCCGCGCAGCGCCTCCGACAGCCCGGATACCGCGGACCGGAAGCTCTCGGCACCGGTGTCGGGGCTCAGCTCGTCGATGAAATCGGCGGCCGAGCCGGTGATCTCGGAAATGCTCTTCGGGGTGTGGCTGCTGGCGAGCTGGATGCACGTGCCCGCCGCGAGCTGGGGGCCGTCCTGGTAGTTGCCGACCAGTTCCAGGCTGCGGTCGGCCAGGATCGACTTGGACCTGGTCACCGCCTGCACGCCGGCCGGTATACGGCGACCCGAATCGAGGGTGAAGCCGACCCGCACATGGTCGCCCTTTTCCTCGATCGAATCGACGACCCCGATCCGGACCCCCATCTGCGTCACCGGGTTGCCCTCGTAGAGGCCGATCGCGTCGGGCATCTGCGCGCAGTAGCCGCTGAGCTGTTCGGGCTCGGTGTCGAGCACCGTGAATCCTACCGCCCCCGCGGTGGCGATACCGGTGAGCACCAGCGCTCCGGCCAGCTGAATTCTCTTCCGCTGCATATCAACACGTCCGTCCGGGAAGTGGGACACAGATCTCCGAGGCCAGCACGGTGCCGCCGCGCACGGCGGCCAGACCGTCCGGGCCCAGCCAGGCCATCAGCTGATCGCGCAGGCTCATCAGCTGGTCCATGGCAGGCCCCATGTCCGCGGTGAAGTCGGCGATGGAGGTGCGCGCCCGATCGGCGGCGTCGATGACCTCCTGCCGGTGGTCGAGGTAGTACGCCTCGATCGGCTGCAGCCGCATGAGCACCTCGCCGAGCAGGCGGTAGGCCTCGTTGAAGCCGACGTGGGTGTTGTTGTAGGTGGTCACGACCATGTCGACCTGCCGGACCAGATCGAAGACGAACTCGCGGTCGGCCTCGAAGGAGTGCAGATATTCCGAAGCGAGATCGGCGATCTCACGCACCTGCTGCCGCTGCCGGTCCATCACCGCGGCGATGCTGTTCATGCCGGAGATCATCGAGCCCACCGAGGTGGTGTTGTGCTCGAGCGCGGCGGCGACCTGCTCGATGTCGGCGTCGATGGTCGCGCCCTCGACCCGGTCGGTCACCGTCGGCGCGGCCTGCAGGACGTCGCCGATCGAGTACGGGACGGTCACATTGCTGCTGGGGATCACCGCATCGCCGAGCGGCTCGTCGCCGAGCGGGATGAGGGTCACCGCGTAGCCGCCGACCGGGGTCAGCATCCGCACTTCGACCCGGGATTCGTCGCCGACGACCGTGGTGTCGTCGATGCGGGCCTCGACCGCGACCACATCGGGACGCAGCGCGATCGAGGTGATCTTGCCGACCGCGACACCGGCGACACGCACCTCCAGCCCGGGCGAGAGCGCCGAGGCGTCGGTCGTCTCGAACGTGATGGTCCGCTGCCCGGCGGGGCGCAGGTAGAGCAGCGTGGTCGCTCCCAGCAGGATCACCGCCACCAGCACGACCGCCACACCGAGTCCGACCTCGCTGTGCGTGAGCCGGTGCAGCGCCTTTGTCACCGTGGTGCGCACAGGACGACCTCGCTTCCGTTGAGCAGCACCTTGACCTCCGTGGGGAGTTGGGCGACGCCGTTGCTGCACTGCAGCGCGCCGGCGGCCGGGGTGGACAGTTGCGGCAGCTGCAGTCCCGCGAGAGCGGGCGGCAGCAGGCTCAGCGCCTCGGCCGCGTCGGGGATGGAGGCGAACGCCTGGCCGACCAGCTGTTCGACGTTCAGATCGCGGGTGAGGCCGAGCTGGATCAGCAACTGGTGCACCGGGGTGAGGAACTCCGGACCGAAGGCCGCCGTCTTGGGGAACTCGGTGAGCACCGTCATCGCCTTGGCGATCGGGAAGCTCAGCGAATGCATGAACTCGTTCACCTGCGGCGAGCGCCCGCCCATGGAGTCGGCGACCCGCGCCATGTTGTCCACCAGGGTGGCGATGACCTGCTCGCGGTCGTGCGCGAGATCGGCCAGGCGCGCGACGTTGTCGAGCATCGGGGTCAGGCCGCCGCCGTCGCCCTGCAGCAGGGTGAGCGCGTTCTCCATGAAGGCGTTGACCTCGTCGGTGCTCATGGTGCTCAGCACCGGCTGCAGGCCGTTGAACAGCTCGGTGATGTCGAACGACGGCCGGGTGACCTCCGCGGACAGGTGATCGACCGGGCTGCCGGGCTGGTCGGCTTGATCGAGGTCGATATAGCGGACGCCGGTGAGGTTCTGGTACTTCACCGCCAGCACCGTGTTGTCGTAGAGCTCGTAGTCGGTATCGAGGGTGAACTCCACCCTGGCGACCGAACGGCCCAGCTCGTGCACCAGCTCGATGTCGTGGATCTTGCCGATCCGCACACCCTTCGTCCGGATGTCGCCGTTGACGTGCAGACCGGAGGCGTCGGTGAATTCCGCCGTATAGGAACGGGTTTCGGTGTCGAGCGGGTTCTTGATGGCGCTGAGCACCACCGCGAACAGGGCGATCGCGACGACCACCGCGACGCCGAGCTTGGCCAGCGTCACCGTCATCTGCGTGCGCGGGCTCATCGGGCACCCTCCTGGGCGGGCAGGCCGAGCACGCCGAGCGGCCCGGACAGCATCGGCAGGTCGTCGAGCACCAGGCGCAGGTTCAGCGTCTTCGCGCCCTCGGGGCCGCTGAACGCCGCGTTGTAGCCGTCGACCAGTTCCCGCAGCTTCGCCGGGGTGCTGCCGTCGTCGAGGATGTGCGGCATGGCATCGGTCAGCGCTTTCACGAGCAGGGTGACCGGGGTGACCTCGCTGCCGTGCGAGGCCAGCAGGCTGCCCGCCTTGCCGAACAGGCTGTTGGCGGCCAGGCCGAGGCCCGCGTCGCTGTAGTCCATGAACTCGTCGTCGACGCCGGTCGAACCGTCCGGCCTGCGGTTGTAGTCGCTGTCGTAGACGATCCCGAGCGTATCGACGGCCTCGGTGCTGAAGCCGGGGAGCACGGCGAGGATGTCGTTGATGTAGCGCAGTTGCTCGGTGGGCAGCGCCTGCTGGGTCTCGGCGACCCGGTCGGCGAAGATGATGCCGGACTGGATGAGCGGGGTCAGGCCGTCGGTGTAGCGCACCGCCTCGTCGAGCGCGGCGACCATATTGTTGGTCAGCGTCCCGTCGATGGCGACCGAGCCCTTCTCGAGCATGGTGGACATGGTGAAGTCGCCGGCCGGGGTGCGGTCGAGGGTGCTGCCGTCGGTCAGGGCATTACCGCCGGGGCTGCTCACCAGACCGACCGCGGTGATGCCGAAATAATTCTGTGGGCGGAAGTCCAGCTCGAAAGAGTTGGTCAGACCGTCGATCTCGGCCGGATCCAGCAGCAGGCTCATCCGGACCGTGCCCGCGTCGGGCCGGTCCAGCGCCGTCACCTCGCCGACCTCGGCGCCGTGCAGCAGCACCTTGGTGCCCGATCCGACGCCCGGACCGACATAGGGCAGCTCGACGTCGAGCGCGAGGCCGTCCGGCTCGTCGAAATGCGGCCGGACCCAGACCGCGCCGACCACCGCGACCGCGGCCAGCGCGAGCGCCGCGACCGCCGATCCGTGCACGACGCGGGCCTGGCGTCTGTCGTCGCCGCGTACGAAATCCTGGTTACGTGTTTTCCCCATCGACCTATCCTTTGAAGACCAGCAACGGGCTCAGACCCCAGATCGCGACGGTCATGGCGAAGTTCAGTACGACGATCGCCACGAGACTGGCCCGGATGGCCCGTCCCGATGCCGAACCGACGCCGGCGGGGCCGCCGGTCGCGAAATAGCCGTAGTAGCAGTGGATGATGGTGACGACCGCGCAGAAAGCGACCGCTTTGATCACCGAGGCCACCAGATCGGGAATGCTGAGGAACTGCGCGAAATAGTGGTCGTAGGTGCCCTCCGGTTGGCGGTGGAACACCTTGACGATGAAGGCGCCGGTGAAGAAGCTGACCACCAGGCCCATCAGGTAGCCCGGCAGCACCACCAGCATGCTGCCCAGCAGGCGGGTGCCGACGACGAACGGAATCGCCTGCAGCCCCATGGATTCGGTGGCGTCGATCTCCTCGGAGATCCGCATGGCGCCGATCTCGGCCGTCATCCGGCAGCCCGCCTGGGCGGCGAAGCCGATGCCGGTGATGATCGGGGCGATCACGCGGATATTGCCGAAGGAGCCGATGATGCCGGTCAGTGCGCCGAAGCCGAGCAGGTTCAGCGCCATGAACGCCTCGATGGCCACCACCGCGCCCACCGCGACACCGAGGAAGAACATCAGGCTGATGACACCGCCGTCGACGACCAGCGAGCCGCTCCCCCAGGCCATGTCGTTCATGGTCTTGACCGTCTGGCGACGGTAGTGCTTGACGGTCTTGGGAAGCAGCCAGATCACCTTGGCGGTGAAGAGGACGACCTGACCGATCTCGTCGAGGAATCCTGTTGTGGCGCGCTGTGTCCCGCGCGCTACCTTGCCGCCGATCATGCGAGCCGGGCCGGGAAGAACATCATCTGCAGCTGGCTCACGAGCAGGTTCGTGATGAAGATGCAGAAGACGCTGAGGACCACGGAGGCGTTGACCGCGTTGGCCACACCCTTCGGGCCGCCCTTGGCCTCCAGCCCGCGCAGGCTCGCGATGAGCACCACGATGGCGGCGAAGAGCAGGGCTTTGAGCACCGAGAAGGCCAGGTCGGTGGGAGTGGCGAAGGCGCCGAAGGACTGCCAGAAGCTGCCCGGCACCACGTTGTTGACGTTGGCCGAGATGAGCAGCCCGGCGAAGACGCCGGCGAAGATGATGAGAATGCACAGGATCGGCGCGACCGCGATCATGGCCAGGAAGCGTGGCATGACCAGTCGTTCGACCGGATCGACGCCCATGACGCGCATGGCGTCGATCTCCTCCCGGACCGCCCGCGCGCCCAGATCGGAAGCGATGGCCGAGGCCGCGGCCCCGCTCATCAGCAGGCCGGCGGCCATCGGCGCGCCCTGGCCGACGACGCCGAGGCCGCTGGCCGCACCGGCCAGCGAGTTCGCGCCGACCTGGTTCATGATGCCGCCGACCTGGACCGAGACCTCGGCGCCGATCGGGACGGCCATCAGCAGTGCGGGCAGAGCGGTCACCTTCAGCAGCGACCACATCTGGTCCACGAGTTCGCCAACCGGCATACGGAGCCGGACGGTGTCGACTACGGAGTAGCGGACCACCGCTGCGGTCAGCTGGGCCGAGCGGCCCAGAGTGGCCAGGCTCTTGGCCGGCGTGGTGACGAGATAGTCGGCGGCGCGAGAGACGATCGGGACGTGGACTGTGCTCACTTTCCGGCACCTCCTTTGGTGGGAGTCGTTTGTTGCCACGATGATGTGAAGCGCCGGGCGGAAAACGCACACGCCCGTTGACGACGTCGCTCGGTTCGCGACGAGCACCGCGTAGCGCGGCCGGCGAACTGTGATACAAACAACGTCTGACGTCAGAAGTTATATGAATCACCGCGTCAGCGCAATACCCGAAGTGATACCTGTTGCAAAAGAGCCGAATGGCCCCATGACAGAGCGCGCAGACGGCAACGACCCCGAGGGAGCGGTGCCACAGGGCAGACCGCTCCGCCGGGGTCGTGCGGAATTCAGTCGAGTGTCGAGCGCCGGTCAGCGCACCTTCTCGAAGCGCTCGGAGATGTCGCGATACTCCTCGCGGATGGCGGTTTTGGACAGCTTGCCGCTGGGCAGCCTGGGCAGCGGCTCGTCCCGGATCACCACATAGCGGGGCACCTTGTAGTCGGCCACCAGGCCGCGGTAGTGCTCGACGATGCGAGCTTCGTCGAGGCTGTCGTCGCCCTTGACGATGACAGCGGGCGTCTCACCGAAGCGCTCGTCGCTCGCGGCGATCACCGCGACCTCCTCGACTCCGGGCAGGGTGCTGACGACCTGCTCCAGTTCCACCGGAGAGACATTGATGCCGCCGGTGATGATGAGATCCTTGAGCCGGTCGACGAACTTCAGCCTGCCGTCGGCGTCCCTGGTGCCCAGATCGCCGCTGTGCAGCCAGCCGTCGGCCAAGGCGGTGGCCGTGGACTCCGGATCGTTCCAGTAACCGGGGGTCACGCCGGGACCGCGCAGCAGGATCTCGCCTTCCTCGCCCGGCGCGGCCTCGGTGCCGTCGGAGCGGACCACCTTCAGTTCGGTGAAGATCGAGCCGTTGCCGCAGGAGTCCGGATGGTCGGCCGCTTCCTGCAGCAACGTCGCGGTGGCGACGCCGCCCGCCTCGGTCATGCCGTAGATCTGCCGCAGCGCCACCCCCTTGTCCGCCCACCGCTCCAGCAGCGACACCGGCACGGCGGCGCCGCCGACGATGGCTGTGCGCAGCGAGCTCAGGTCCGCCTCCTGGAACTCCGGCGCCCGCGAGATCGCCTCGAAGATGAGCGGGACGCCGAAGATGGCCTGCACCTTCTGTTCCCCGAGCAGGCGTGCGGCGCGGCCGGGCACCAGCTCCTTCTCGATGACGATGGTGCCGCCGAGCACCACGGTCATCAGCAGGCCCCAGACCAGGCCGGGGGTGAACACCAGCGGCAGCACCAGCAGCGTCGTGGTGCCCGGACGCAAGCCCTCCTCGGTGAGCGAGGCCTCGAACACGATATTGAGCAGCGTGCGGTTGGTGCAGATGACGCCCTTGGACAGGCCGGTGGAGCCGCTGGTGAACAGCAGGGCGGTGGGCTCGTCCGGTTCCAGATCGACGCGGAAGTCCTCGGGCTCGCCCTCGCGGACCGCGATGAACTCACCGAAACCGATCGCGGTGAAGTCGTCGCCGAGCGCCCGGGTCGCGTCGAGGGTTTCGCCGAACTCCTCGGGCGCCACCACGACCTTCGCGCCCGCGTCGTCGAGCACCTTGCGCAACTCGGCGGGACGCAGCCGCGGGTTCAACGGGACCAGTACCGCACCGGCCTTCAGTACGCCCAGGGCGATGACCGGCCACTCGAGCGAATTCGGGCCGAGAACGCCCACCCGCTCACCCCGCTGCACCCCACGCTCGGCCAGCGAGCGCGCGATGCGGCCCGACCAGTCGTGCAGGTGCCGGTAGGTCAGCGAGGCGTCGTCCACGACGATCGCGGTCCGATCCCCTTTCGACCGAGCCCACCAGGCCAGGGCGGATCCGATGGTCGCTGCCATGTCGTCCTCGACTTTCTCGTTACGTTGATCATGCTCGCGCGAACACCTGACAAAAAGTGATGTCCGTCACCGATTAATCTAACGACAGTAGTTTAAGTGATGCAAGAGCTGGGCGGGACTGTTTTCGTAACTCTCGGAAACACCATCCGCACGGACGTCCGAGGGCCGATATTCAGCCGCGCGGAAACAACGGGGGGTCGATCCATTCGCCGATCTGATAGCAGGCGTGCGCGTCTTCCTGCTCGAACGACAGCAGCCGCAGCATACGTAGCGCGCCCTCGTTGTCGGGGTCCACACGCATCTGCGCCACCTGCGCGCCCTCGGCGGCCAGTTCGGTCAGGGCGCGGGTCAGCAACCTCGCCCCGAGGCCGCCGCCCCGCGCTGCGGTGTCCAGGACGAGCGCGTGCACCCTGGCGGTACGCAATTCCAGATGGATGCGCTGGCTCGGATCGAACCAGACGAAGCCCACGTCGCAGCCGTCCGGCCCGGTCGCCAGGAGCACCCCGCCGGAGCGATCGGCGAATTCGGCGGAGAACTGCTCGAACTGGGATTTCGTCAGGCCGCCGCGGGCGAGCACGTCGGTCACTCGCTTCGCCGTCGCGGGGTCGGCCAGGTCGTGCGCGGCGATGCTCACGTCACCGGGACCGTCATCGACTGTCAACGGCACCGCCATCGGGCCCGACAGGTGCCGCAGCACGGTCCAGAGCCTGGCCACCGGCCGCACGCCGAAGCGCCGGGTGAGCCGTTCCGAGGCGGGGTGGCTGCCGAAGGCCCAGCCGCGCAGCGACGTCGCGCCGGTGCCGCACCATCCATCCCGCGCCGACACCTCCAGGCCGAGTTCCTCGACCAGCGAGGTGGCGACCCCGCGCGACCGGTAGCGGGGATGGACCACCAGCGCCGCACTGCCTTGTCCGTGCTCGTCGATGCTCAGGTGCAGGTAGGCGACCATCACCACCGGCGCGTCCGGTCGGATGCTCAGCTCCCGGCGCGCCTTGACCGGCAGATGCCGGACCGTGTGGCCCGGCCCGGATCCGGCGTGCACGAGCCGCGGATCGATGGTGGTGAACCCGGCTTCCGCGTCGTACTCGGCCGCCTCGGTCACCAGCTTCTCGGCCTCGGCCAGGTCCTCGTCGTCGAGACGTTCGCACCAGGCGTAGGAGATCATCGGCTCACCTCTTCATTCGTTCGGCCGTCCGACGGTCCGGTCGGCCGCTCAACGCCCGCTCCAGCGGGGCTGTCGTTTCTCGGCGAAGGCGCGCGGGCCTTCTTTGGCATCCGCGCTGGTCATCACGATCTTCGCCGCCGTGCGATTGACATCCCATTCCCCGGAGGACCAGCCGACCTGCCCCGCGGCGCTGTCGTGCAGCACCGTCTTGCTCTGCTGAACGGCCAGTGGCGCATTGGCCGCGATGACCGCGGCCATCTCCAGCGCCACGGTCAGCGCCGTACCCGCTGCCGCCACCTTGTTGACCAAACCCAGCTCGTAGGCACGCGCCGCCGAGACGGGCTGACCGGTCAGTGCGATCTCCGCCGCGACCTTGGCGGGCACCTGACGATGGATACGCAGCAGCCCGCCCGCGGCGGCGATGAGCCCGCGCCGCACCTCGGGCAGGCCGAGCGTGGCCGATTCGTCGATGACGGCCAGGTCCGCCGACAGCACGATCTCGGTGCCGCCGCCGAGCGCGAAGCCGTTGACCGCGGCGATCACCGGCTTGGGGATCCAGTGCCGCACGATGCCGGCGAAATCACGCTCGCGATGTTCGGGGTCGTAGATACTCCTGCCCGCGGCGATCTCCTTGAGATCCGCCCCGGCGCAGAAGGCTCGCCCCGCGCCGGTGATCACGACGACCCGCACGTCCGGATCGTCGGCGGCCCGGGCGAGCGCGTCACCCGCCGCGGCGGACAGCGCCGCGTTCACCGAGTTCATCGCATGGGGCCGATTGAGCGTGATGACGGCGATGTGGTCGCGCAGCTCGTACAGCGCTGCGGGTTCGGATAAGGACACGGACTCGGACACGGTGCCTCCTGGCGGAATCATGAAGTGGTGGACGACGTTCAGAGGTCGAGTACGAGCCGCGGGGTACAGCTGCGGGAGACGCAGACGAACATGACGTCGCCCGCATCCTGCTCCTCCTCGGTGAGGATCGAGTCGCGATGCTCCGGCGTGCCGCCGAGGACCGCCGCCTCACAGGTGCCGCAGGTGCCCTCCCGGCAGGAGAACTCGATATCGACGCCGCTGCGCTGGAGGGCCTCGAGCACCGACTCGGACTCCGCGACCTGCACCACGGTTCCGGTGCGGGCCAGCTCGACCTCGAACGCGCCGGCCGTCGAGGGTTCGATCTCCTTGGCCGCGAAACGTTCCGTGTGCAGCGTCGACCCGTCGCGGTCGCGGCACTCGGCTTCGATCGCCTGCAACAGCGGCTCGGGTCCACAGCAGTACACCGCGACTCCCGGCGCCGTCGCGTCGAGCGCGGCGCCGAGATCGAGCAGCCCGTGTTCGTCCTGCGGGCGTAGCAATACCCGGTCGGGATAGCGCCTGGTGAGCTCGTCGGCGAAGGCCATGCTCGCGAGACTGCGCCCGCCGTACAGCAGCCGCCACGGCAGTCCCCGCTCGTGTACCAGGGCCAGCATCGGCAGCAGCGGCGTGATGCCGATGCCGCCCGCGACAAACAGATACGACGCCGCCTCGGCGAGCGCGAAATTGTTGCGCGGACCGCCGATCTCGACCAGATCGCCGACCTGCAGCTTGTCGTGCACGTAGATCGAGCCGCCGCGGCCGTCCGGTTCGCGCAGCACCGAGATCCGCAGCGACGAGCTGTCGGCGGGGTCGCCGCACAACGAGTACTGCCGGACCACGTCGCCGAGCACCAGGTCGATATGGGCTCCGGGTTCCCATCCCGGCACCGAGCCGCCGTCCGGGTCGGCAAGCGTCACTGTGACGACGCCGTCGGCGGCCGGTTCCTTGGCGGTGACCCGCAACCGGCGGGCTGTCCGATCTTCGTCCATCGCGCTCCCGTTTCCTCGCTATCAGATGCCGTGCTAAATCTTATGCCGTTAGATTAAACGCAAGCAAGTGCGACGTAGACGCGGATTCCGCAAAAGGGGTTCCGTCGATCTATCTAAAGACATCAGATAATGGAGGAGGCCCTGATGGGCGCGGAGCACACATCCGGCACATCCGTACTCGATCTGTTCCGCTTGGACGGGCGCGTCGCGGTGGTGACCGGAGCGGGAAGCGGACTCGGAGCCGGAATCGCCCTTGCGCTGGCCGAGGCGGGCGCCGATGTCGTGGTCGCCGGACGGCGGCGCGACCGGCTCGAGCAGGTCGCGCGGTCGGTCGTCGACCGCGGGCGACGCTGTCTGGTCGCACCCACCGACGTCACCGACCCCGATCAGTGCGACGCACTGGCGCATCTCACCATGCGAGAACTCGGGCAGCTCGACATCCTGATCAACAACGCCGGAGTCAGCCACGTCGCGCCCGCGCTGCGCGAGCAGCCCGCCGACTACCGCAAGGTGCTCGACGTCAACCTCTTCGGCGCCTACTGGGCCGCCCGATCCTGCGCCGCGGCGATGCGGCCGGGCTCGAGCATCGTCAATGTCGCGAGCATGCTCGGGCTGGTGAAATCCGTACTCCCGCAGGCCGCGTACGCCTCGAGCAAGGCGGGACTGATCGGTCTCACCCGCGACCTGGCGAACCAGTGGTCCGGCCGCAAAGGCATCCGGGTGAACGCGATCGCGCCCGGCTTCGTGGAGACCGACATGATCGGCGAGATGTCCGAGCAGACGCTGGCGGATTTCCTGCGCGACTGCCCGCTCGGGCGCACCGCCACCCAGCGCGAAATCGATGCGGCCGTGGTGTTCCTGGCCGGTCCAGGCGCTGGCTACATCACCGGCTCGACCCTCGCGGTGGACGGTGGCACCTCCGGCCACTGAGTGGGCGCGCCGTCACCGATGTCGCGGAGCGGGGGGCATCTCGCCGCCCGCTACGATCAACCTCACGTCGCTAGGTAAAGGTCCTGGTTCGAGCCGAGTGGAAAGCCGCGTATGCCCCGACCGTCGCAACCGCTGATCAGCCGAGTATCGGTGGTGGCCGCCTCCATCGAGATCATCGACACCGAAGGCCTGGAGGCGTTCAGTCTGCCGAAACTGGCCAAGCATCTGGGGGTACGGGCACCCTCGCTCTACCACCACTTCGCGGACAAGTCGGAGATCCTGGCCGCGGTGGCCAGGCAGATCGCCGGCGCGGGACCGATCCCCCGCCGTCGCCCCGGCCCGGATTGGCCCGAGTTCTTCGTGACCCTCGCGCTGAACCTGCGCCGCTCCATCCTGCGCCATCGCAATGCCGCGCCCATCCTGCTGCAATACCTGCCCCGCGATCTGCTGATCGGCACCTACGAGGAGACCGCGCAGTTCCTCGCCGATTCCGGCGTGCCCGCCCATCTGCACGTACAGATCCTCGACGGCATGGAGCGGATCACCATCGGCGCCGCCCTCGCCGAGGCGATGCGGCCGCCGAGCACCCGCAGCACGATCTTCCCGAATGTCGATCCGAAGTCGCAGCCGGTGCTCAGCCGCGCCCTGGCCGAGAACACCCTCACCTCCAAGCAGCTCTTCGAGGAGATGGTGCGCAGCTTCCTGCGCGGCGTGACGCGCGACGAGACAAGGGAAGCCGCGCTGCCGGACTGAGGTTTCCCGTCCGAACCGGCCCCGTCGGCCCTGGTCACGCCAGGGCGGCGGGGCTTTTCGCTGCCCTGCCCAACCCCCGCCGATGATCCCGCCATTTACACCTAAACCTAAATGGGTTAGATTTAGCGACAAATCCGAACAGCTCAGAAGGTATTGGAGGAATGCCATGACCGAGGTCGGGGCTCCCCGCGAGGAACGCATCAGGCGGGCGCTGACGCATCTGCGCAACGACACCACCGACGAGTTCGAGGACATCACCTGGTTCACACCGGAGGAGTTCACCGATCCGGGGATCGCCAAGCGGGAGCGCGATCTGATCTTCGGGCGGTCGCCGTCGATCGTCGCGCACGGTTCGGAGATCCCCCGGGCAGGGGATTTCTTCACCCTGCAGATGCCGCGCAACAACATCATCGTGGTCCGCCAGCGCGACGGCGGCGTCAAGGCGATGGTCAACCTGTGCAGGCATCGCGGCGCGCTGGTGGAGAAGGAGGAGAAGGGCCGCTGCCGGCTGTTCTCCTGCCCGTACCACCGCTGGTCCTACGACATCGACGGCACGCTGCGCACCATCACCAGGGACAACACCTTCGGTGAACCCGAACGCGAAACGCTCGGGCTGATCGAGCTGCCGACCGAGGAACGCCACGGCTTCATCTGGGTGGTCGACGATGCCGATGCCACTATCGACGTGGCCTCCTGGCTCGGGCCGGAGATGGACGCCATCATGAGCACCTACGACCTCGAGTCGAAGGTCTGCGTCAAGGCCGAGGGCTTCGACGAGCCGGTGAACTGGAAGATCATGCAGGACGCCTTCCTGGACGGCTACCACATCCAGTACGCGCACCCGAACACCGCGGCCAAGCACATCCACACCAATGTGATGGCCTTCGAGGACTTCGGCAAGCACTGCCGGTTCATCGCCCCGCGCAAGTCGATCGACCGCTGGATCGAAGAAGATCCGGGCGACCGCAGCCTGGCGAACGATGTCACCGAGACGCACTTCCTGCTGCCGAACAGCACCCTGCTGCGTCAGCCCGACCACTTCCAGCTGCTCACCTTCCGTCCGCACCCGACCGATCCGCAGCGGTGCCGGATGGAGATGCGCCTGATCGTCCCCTCGATCGAGGATTCCGGGATGACCGAGGAGCGTTGGACCCGGTTGTGGGGCAAGAACTGGCAGATCCTGCTCGACGTGCTGCACGCCGAGGACTTCCCGCTGCTGCGCGACTCCCAGCGCGGCATGACCAGCGCCAGCGCGGGGCGGATGGTGCTCGGCCGCAACGAGGTTGCCAACCAGGTCTTCCGCCGGGAGACCCAGAAGCTGATGGAGCACTCCGGATGAGATCCGATCTGTTCGAGGCCGACCACGAACTGTTCGCCCAGACCGTGCGCGGCTTCGTCGAACGGCATGTCGTGCCGAAGATGGAGAAGTGGGACAGCGACCGGCTGATCGATCGGGACACCTGGCTGGCCGCGGGAGCGCAGGGCCTGCTGGGGCTGGCGGTGCCCGAGCAGTACGGCGGCGCGGGCGAGACCGACTACCGGTTCCGGGTGGTCGTCCAGTCCGAGATCGCCCGGGTCGGGGCCTCGGCCCTGCAGTCGGGCTTCTCGACCAACGACGACATCGTGCTCAATTATCTGCTGCGCCACGCGAACGACGAGCAGCGCGAGCGCTGGCTGCGCGGCTTCGCGACCGGCGAGACCATCGGCGCCATCGCCATGACCGAACCCGGCGCGGGCAGCGACCTGCGGGCCGTGCAGACCACTGCCGTCCCCGACGGCGACCACTGGGTGATCAACGGGTCCAAGACGTTCATCACCAGCGGCGTCCTGGCCGATCTGGTCATCGTCTTCGCGCTCACCGATCGCGAGGCGGGCTCGCGCGGGTTCAGCCTGTTCGTGGTCGAGGACGGCACGCCCGGCTTCTCCCGCGGCCGCAAGCTCGACAAGGTCGGCCTGCACGCCCAGGACACCGCCGAACTGTTCTTCGACGATGTCCGGGTGCCGAAGGCGAATCTGCTCGGCGAACTCGGCGGCGGCTTCGGGTATCTCATGCAGAGCCTGCCGCTGGAACGGCTCGGCATCGGCATCGCGGCCCAGGTATCCGCGGAGGCGGTCCTGAGCTGGACCCTGGACTACGTGCGCGAGCGCAAGGCGTTCGGTAAGCGAGTCGGGGAGTTCCAGGGCCTCGGGTTCACCCTCGCCGAATTGCAGACCGCCGTGGAGGTCTCGCGCGCCTACATCGATCGCTGCGTCCGGGAGTACAACGCCGGGACCCTCACCGCCGTGGACGCCGCCAAGGCCAAGCTGTGGGCGACCGAGCTGCAGGGCCGGGTGATCGACGCGGGGGTGCAGATGCACGGCGGCTACGGGTACATGATCGAGTACCCGGTGGCCAAGGCCTACATCGACGCTCGCATCCAGCGGATCTACGGCGGCACCAACGAGATCATGAAGGAGATCATCCATCGTGATCTGATGCGCGCCTGATTATCGGCGAACAACGCTGCGGCGGTGCGGACTCCGGTCCGCACCGCCGCTGTCGTCTGGTCCGACGCCGACCACGAGGCGATGCCGATGGCGGCGCCCACGGCCGTTCCGTCCTCGGAATGCTCGAGAGGCCGGTGCCGCATCGATGCGGCACCGGCCTCTCGAGCCAACAGGCAGACCCCGCTCAGGTCGTGGCCGCCGGGGGTTGCAGAACTCCGGCCTCGACGAGTTCGTCGATCCGCTCGTCGCTCAGGCCGAGCTCGTCGCGGCAGATCTGGCGGGTGTGCTCGCCGGCGACCGGCGCCTGCCGCAGCGGCGGTTCGGCGATATGGGCGAAGTGCCCGACGGAGGTGGCCGTCGGCAGCGGCGCGGGCATCAGGTCGTGGGACAGCCAGGCGAAGCTGCGGCGATCCTTCAGGTGCGGATCGGTGAGCAGTTCGGGCAGCCGGAGCATGGCGCCCGCGGGCACGCCGGCCTCCTGCAAGCGCTGCATGGCCTCCGTGGGCCGCAAGCGCGCCAGCCAGTCCGCGAGTACCCGGTCGGCCTCGGCTCGGTGCTCGATGCGCGCCGCGGCGGTGGCGAAGCGCGGATCGTCGGCCAGTTCCGGTGCACCGGCGAGTTCACACACGGCTGCCCATGCACGATCGGAACGCACTGTCACAGCGCACCATTCGTCGTCGCCCGCGCAGGCGTAGACGCCCGAGGGCGCGTGGTGGGGATCGGCGTTGCCGGTGGCGACGACCGACCCCGGGCGCAGCGACTCCAGCGTGAGCTGCACGCCCAGTTGCACCAGCGCGGTGTCGGCCTGGGCGATGTCGATGACGGCGCCCCGTCCGGTGCGCTCCCGGCGGACCAGCGCGGCGAGCACCGCCGCGGCGGCCACCTGGGCGGCGATGTGGTCGGGGTAGACGGTCATGCCGTCGCACAGCAGTTCCGGGTCGTGCGGGTAGCGCCACAGTGCGGACACTCCGCAGGAGGCGCGCACCAGCGGTCCGTATCCGAGCCGGTTGCTCCACCGGCCGCTGCCGCCGAAGGCGCTGCTCTCCGAAATCACCAGGCGGGGATTGAGAGCGAGCAGTTCCCGCGGTGCCAGCCCCATCGACGCCAGGGTGCCCGGCTTGAAGTTGGCCAGCACCACATCGGCGTCCTCGGCGAGCGCGCGGAACAACGCCAGACCTTCGGGACTGCGCAGATCCAGTCCGAGGCTGCGCTTGTTGCGATGCCCCCACGCCACCGAGGCGGCCAGTTTCGCGCCGCGCTTGGTCTGGCGCAGGCCGTCGGGAAAGGTCGCGTTCTCGATCTTGACGACATCGGCGCCGTAGTCGGCCAGCTGCCTGCTCAACTCGGCGCCGAACACGATCACGCCCAGGTCGAGCACGCGCAGGCCGGTCAGCGGGCGGTCAGCGGCCTGCGGACTGGTCCCCTCCCGCGTCCGGCCGGTCGGCCCGTTGTGGCCGGCCGCCGCAGGCATCCGCACGTCGCACCACGGGTCGACCAGCCCGTCGTGCTCCCCCGCCACCGGCGCGGGCAGCCGGATACCGGCGCGCGCGCCGTCGATGCTCAGGTAGCCCGAGGGCACCCGAGCGGACAAGCCCGGAGCGAGTTCCGCATCGATCAACGCGCCCGACTCGACGAAATGCGGCTGGGTCAGCACCTCGGCGATGTCGTGCAGTCCGCCGAGCGGAATGCCGCGTGCGGCCCCCTCGGCGACCAGTTCGTTTCGGGTGAGCCCGGCGAACAGGCGGCCGATGAGCGGATGCAGCCGGTCAGCGGCGGCGAACCGGCCGGGGATCGTGTCGTATTTCGGGTCGGCGAACTCCTCCGGCGAGCCGAGCCACTCGAACATCGCCCGCCACTGCCGTTTCGCGAGCAGGCAGATGCGCACGTAACCGTCGGCGCACGCGAACACCGGATAGAAGTTCGCCGCGTTCGGGCGGTTGCGCGGGAAGTCCTCGGCCCTTCCCGCCGCGGCGGAGCCCTGGGTGCCGAAGCCGGGGTCGAACCCGTGCACCATCACCTCGAGTGCCGAAAGGTCGACGAATTCACCCTGCCCGCAACGGATCCGGCGATAGTAGGCGAGTACCGCCGACCAGGCCGCATGCGCGCCGACCGCCTCTTCGACCAGCCCGGCGGGCGGCAGCAACGGCGGCGCGTCGGGCGCACCGGAGCGCGACAGTGCCCCGCTCAGGGCGTAGAGCACCGGTTCGGTGGCGGTCCAGTCCGCATACGGCCCGTTGCTCCCGAAACCGGTGATCGAGACCCACACCAGCTCGGGACGCTCGGCGCGGAACCGATCGGCCGCGAGCCCGTACCCGGCCAGAGTTCCCGGCGCGAACGACTCGATCACGATGTCGGCGCCGGCGATCAGTTCGGCCAGCCGTTCACGCCCGGACTCGGTGCTCGGGTCGGCGGTCACCGCGAGCTTGTTGGCATTGCGCAGGGCGAACGGAATGCTGATGCCCTCGACGCGCGGCTCGGCCTGTCGTGACGCCGACCCGCGCACGGGTTCGGCGCGCACCACATGCGCTCCGAGATCGGCCAGGTACCGGCCGCACGATTCGCCGAGGCCGTCGGTCAGATCCAGTACGCGGACCCCGTCGAGCGGAAGCAGCACTGCCGCATCGCCTTTCACAGAGGCGCTGCCTTGCGCCGACACGCTGCCTTCTCCTGCCGCACTGCCCTGTCCTGACACACGGCCTTGCACTGGCACACTGCCGCCGACCGATACGTTGCCGTTCACTGCCACACTGCCTTTCGCCTCCGCATGGTCTTTCCGCTACCGATCAGCGCGTGCCGAGGTAGATCGACTTCGGCTGCTGATACGGAGCGAGTCCCTCCGGCCCCAGTTCGCGACCGAGACCGGAGGCCTTCACTCCGCCGAACGGCGCGGCCAGGTCCAGCGCGTAGTGGTTGACCCCGACCGTGCCGCTCTCGATCCGCGCGGCCAGCGCGATCCCGCGCTCCTCGTCGGTGGTCCACACCGTGCCGGCCAAGCCGTAGGCGGTGTCGTTGGCCAGGTCGACCGCGTGGTCCTCGCCGGTGTAGGGGGTGATCGTCAGCACCGGGCCGAAGATCTCCTCCTGGGCGATGTGCGCGGTGTTGTCGACATCGGCGAAGACGGTGGGTTCGACGAACCAGCCCGTCGGCGTCTCGGCCGGGATCGAACCGCCGGTGGTGCGGCGGAAACCGGCGCGGTCGCCCGAGGCGATGTAGCCGAGCACCCGGTCCCGCTGTGCGGCGCTGACCAACGGGCCGATCGCGGT
Organism: Nocardia higoensis NBRC 100133; assembly: GCF_000308595.1. Taxonomy (GTDB): domain Bacteria; phylum Actinomycetota; class Actinomycetes; order Mycobacteriales; family Mycobacteriaceae; genus Nocardia; species Nocardia higoensis. Next base: position 19,742 of record NZ_BAGA01000179.1, read on the forward strand.
CTCGCGGTCGAGCGGGTCGCCGATGCGCAGCGCGCGCACGGTCTCGGTGACCGCCTCGACCACCTCCTCGTAGCGCGAAGTCGGCGCGAGGATGCGGGTGCTCGCGTGGCAGGTCTGACCGTTGTTCGGCAGCGACACGTCCAGCAGCGATGCGGCGAACACGGCCAGGTCGGCGTCCTCGGCGACGATGGCGGCCGACTTGCCGCCCAGCTCCAGCGTCACCGGACGCAACAACCGTCCGCAGACCTCGCCGATGGCCCGGCCCGCACCGGTCGATCCGGTGAAGGCGACCTTGTCGACGCCCGGATGGGCGACGAGATGGGCGCCCGCGTCCCGGTCGCCCGGCACGATATTGAGCACGCCATCGGGCAGACCGGCCGCCAGCGCGGCGTCGGCGAGCAGGAAAGCGTCCAGCGCGGTTTCGGGCGCGGGCTTGTGCACGACCGTGCACCCGGCCGCGAGCGCGGGCGCGATCTTCATGGCGCTCAACGGCTGCGGGTAGTTCCACGGGGTGACCGCGACGACCACGCCGATCGGATCGCGGCGCACCACGGTTCGCCCGGCGAACACGCCAGGTCGCACGTCCTCGGCCGCGGCGGACCGGATCAGGCCCGCGTAGTAGGAGAACATCGCGGCCGGCCCGTAGCCGTTGACGCCGATCGACAACGAGATCGGCATGCCGTTCTCCCGGCTGACCAGCGCCGCGGTGGTCTTGGCCCGCGCCTTCAATGCCGCCGCGAATCGATCGAGCACGTCGGCGCGCTGCTCGGGGGTGTAGTCGGCCCACGGCCCGTGCAGGGCGGTGCGCGCCGCGACCACGGCGGCATCGATATCGGCCGTCGAAGCCGACGCCGCGCGACCGAGCACCTTCTCCGTGGCGGCCTCGATCACATCCGTGTGGCCGCCCTGGCGAGGTGCGACCCAGCGGCCGTCGATGAACAGGTCGAGCCGGTCGAGATTGGTTTCGTCCATGGGGAACCTCCGCGACGGGGATGGATTCAGAGGGCGTCTTCGTGCCCGAAGAGGGTGGAGCTGACCAGCGGCGCCATCGGGCCGCCGATGAACAGCGAGAGTTCGGCGCCGGCAACCGGATTGGCCGAGGTGCCACGGATCTGGCGGACGGCTTCGGCCGCGAGATTCATGCCGTTGACGAACGCGTCGCCGAGATTTCCGCCGCTGGTGTTGACCGGCAGCGCGCCGATCCCGGCGGTCAGGTTGTCGACGGTCAGCACCGAGCCGGCCGCCGGGCCCGAGGGAGCCAGGCCGTGATCGATGAGCGCGGCCACGGCGGGGCCGCTGAAGTTCTCGTAGACCTGCACGACATCGATATCGGACGGCCCGACCCCGGCGGCGGCCCACAGCCGGTCGGCCACGCCTGGACGCCCGTTGGCACCGGCGAAGCCCGCGGTGGCGTACTGGTCGTCGTTGTCGATGCGTGCCGAGTAACCGCCGGGCGCGCCCTGGGCTCCCGCGATGACGTAGGCGGGCGGCTGGTTCAGCGTCCGTGCCCGCTGCGCGGAGACCAGCACCAGTGCGACCGCGCCGTCGCTCTCCCGCGAGCAGTCGAACAGGTGGAACGGCTCGGTGACCAGCCGGGACTGTTCGTAGGTCTGTTCATCGAGGGGCTTGCCGTAGGCCTGCGCGGTCGGATTGTTCTGTGCGTGGCGGTAGGCGGCCAGCACCAGCGCGCGCATGGCCTCGCGCGGCACGCCGTCGTGCTCGAGCATCCGCTGGGTGCGCATGGCGCAGACCTGAGCGGGCGAGCCGATGCCGTGGGCGAGGAAGTGCGGTCCGTAGTAGTACTTGGCGTAGCCGAGGCGACCGGTGTCGGCCTGCGCCATGGCCCGGTAGGCGACCACGCACTCGGCCTGGCCGGTGGCGATGGCCGCGGCCGCGGCGTTGATCGCGGCGGCGACGGTGCCGCCGCCACCGCCCCACATCATCGAGGAGAACCGGATGTCGTCGACGCCGAGCGCGGCGCCGATCACCGAACCGTCGTGCCCGCCACCGGCATAGGAGACGAAGCCGTCCAGCTCGCGGGGCGAGATCCCGGCGTCCGCGCAGGCGTCCAGAATCGCCCGCAACGTCATGCGCAGCTCGCCGTCCGGGGATTCGCCACGGCGGTAATGCAATTCGGCGATGCCTGCGACGGCCGCGGCGCCACGCATATCGATGGTGCTCATCGGATTCCCTCCGGTTCCAGGGTCCAGCGCAGCAACGGCCAGGTCGCGCCCTCGTCGAGTTCGAAGCGGCCGGTCACCCGGTCACCGATGCGCACACGCGCCTTCGCCGGCTCGGGTTCGCTCAGGATGCCGAGCACCCGCCGGTTCCCGGCCTGCGGCAGCTCCACCAGCACGGTCACATACGGCGTGGGGACGGGCAGTTCGGAGATGAACGGGTACCAGCTACGCGACCAGCTGTAGACGGTGCCGACCGGCTGCACGCTCTCCCAGCCGGGATCGAAGGTGTGGCAGTGCGGGCACAGCCACTGTGGTCCCCAGATCCATGCCCGGCACTCGGTGCAGCGCTGCAACCGCAGTTCCCCGGCGAGCAGGCCCTCCCAATACGGCGTGTCCACGCCGTCGGGCGCCGGACCCCAGGGGAATTCGACGCTCACGAACGGGCCTCGACCGGGAAGTTCTCCAGGGCGGCGGCGAGCCAGACCCCGTCGTGGTTCTCCCAGATCGAGCGCAGCCCGATCACGGCGTCGGGCGTGGTGTACACGGCTTCGCCGATGTGGGTCGCACCCTCGGCTCGCACATCGCGCACCTCCACCGCGGTCACGGCGCCGCGCGGGACGGTCACGCCGTCGAAGACGGTGGCCAGCCGGGCGGGCACCATGTCGGCCAGCGCGCCCGCGGTGTCACCGGCGGCGACCTTGTTCACGTGCGCTTCGTACCTGGCGCGGAACTCTTCCAGAGACATCGGTTTTCCTTCGTCGTGGTCGGTGTCGATCAGATGAGGACGCAGCCGCCGTCGGCGTCGACGGCGACCGCCTTGCCCGCGGCGTCCTCGGTGGCCAGGCAGCTCAACGTGGTCGGTTCGGTGCTTCGGGCGAGCGTCCGTTCGCCGCTGGGAGTGCGCGCGGCGACGAACGCGGTCTCCGGCTTCCCGTCGCGGTCGTAGACCACCGTCCACGACTCGAGTTCGGCCGTGCCCTGGTAGCTGTCGAGCGCGATCGTGGCCGGTTCGGCGTCGACGAGCGCCTGCACGTCCTCGTGCCGGAACCCGTGCGCAGGCGGCTCGGTCGAATAGACGCCGAAGGCGTGTTTGGTGAGGTAGCCGCCGTTGGCGGTGATCAGGCCGCGCGCGCCGGGATCGCGGCGCAGCGTCTCGGCCATGGTGGCGATGGCGTGGGTGCTGTAGTTGTTCCACGGTCCGCCGGCAAAGGTCAATCCGCCGGTGACCGTCAGCGGGCGGGCCGGATCGTCGATCGGCAGACCCAGCTCGGCGGCTGCCACCTGCACCGCCGAGGGGAAGCACGAGTACACGTCGACGTGGGCGATCTCGTCGAGGCCGACCTCGGCCAGTTCGAGGGCGCGCGCCCCGGCGATCCGAATGGCGGGCGAGCGGTGCAGCGCCCCCCGTTCGGCCACCGCGTAGGTGTCGTGCGCCTCGGCCCCGGCATGCGGGAAGATCCAGCGGTCGCGCGGAATGCCGTGCCGCTGCGCCACTTCCACCGAGCACACCAGCAATGCGGCGGCCTGGTCGACCATATTGTTGGAGTTCATCAGCTTGATGTAGGGCGCGCTCACCCAGCGGTTGTCCGGCGTGGCGGTGGTGATCTCGGCGGGCCGGTACTCGCGCCGCGTCCACGCGTGCGGGTTGGCGGCAGCGACCGCGCTGAACCGCGACCACAGCGCGCCGATCCGGTCGGCGTGCTCGGCGATCGAACTCCCGGCGGCCAGGCGCAGCGCCTGCTCGAACAGCGGGTAGATGTAGGCGGGGCGGTCCAGGCCGATGCGGCGCTCGGACTCCGCCGACATCGGCACCTCGGGAACGACGAGCGGCGCCTTCGGCACCGACTCGTCCTGCTCCGTCCAATCCGGCCGGATACCCTGCGCGCGCAATTTGCTCCGGGTGCGCCAGGATTCCGCGCCGCCGACCAGGACGACGTCGAGCTTCCCGGCGGCGATCTCCGCGGCCGCGGTGTTGACCAGCGTCTGCGGGGTGTTGCCGCCGTTGCCGGTGTAGCCGGTGAGCCGGGGCTGCGCGCCGAGGCGCTCGGCGAGCAGGGCGCCGGGATCGCGGTAGCGCCACGACAGCAGCCGCACGATCCGGACGGCGTCGATCTCCCGCAGCAGCGCGGCCGATCCGGCGTCGGCGGCCGCGCTGCGGGCGGCCTCGGTCAGCAGGTCGATGGGTTCCCGGCCGCCGTCACGCTCGCTGTGCTGGCCGACCCCGACCAGTACCGGGGTCCGTGGATCGAGCGTCATCGCACTCTCCTCCTTCGTTCGTCGCTCTCGCGCACAGCGAGACTATATCTAACGCTATTAGATTTACAACGGCCGTTCAGAGGTTTGCCGCCAGAGCGCCCGCGGCGCCCAGCATCTCCTGCGTATCGACGAACTTCACCCGTGGCCGTCGCCCGGCCCGGCCGTTGCGGCGCTCGGCGGCGTCGATGGCCTTCCACCCCTGCTTACCGATGCGCAGCGGCTGACGCTGCGCGAGGAGGGCTTCGAGCTCGTCGAGGGACCGGGTCGGCGCGGACAGCGCCCCCGCCGCGAAATCCGCCAGCAGGCTCGCCATCGACTCGGCCGAGCACGGCTTGTTGGTCCCGATCACGCCCGACGGACCGCGCTTGGCCCAGCCGGTGACATAGCGGCCGGGCACGGGCGCTCCGTCCGCGCCGACCACCCGGCCCAGGTCGTGTGCCACGGCGCCGCCGTCCGCGCGCAACGGCACCCCGGCCATCGGCGCCGGGCGATAGCCGACCGCGGTGAGCACCAGCCCGCATTCGAGCCGATCGACCTCCCCGGTGGCGCGCACCGCTCCGCTACCGTCGCCGATCGGCTCATTGTGCGCCAGGTCGATCGACTCGACCCGCCCCTGCCCGTGCACCGCCTGCGGCGAGCGGAGGAACTCGAGCCGGATCCGCTTGTCCGCGGAACCCGTGGACCCGGCCGCGAAGTCGGCGATCATGCGGGTCTTGAGCCTGGTCCGGTAGTCCCCGCGCTCGACCTCGCCCATCCCGTCGCCCGTGCCGCCGCGGCCGACGACGATGTCGACACCGGGAATCCGGCCGAGTCCGAGCAGTTCCGGAACCGTGCAGGCCGCGGCGGCCGGATCGCGCCTGCCCGCGATCACGACTTCACGGATCCGGCTCTGCGACAACGCTTCCAGCGCGTGGTCGGCGATATCGGTGCGGGCCAGCGTCGCCGGATCCGATACCAGGATGCGGGCGATGTCCAGCGCGACATTGCCGTTGCCGACGATCACCGCGCGCTCGGCGGAGAAGTCGAACCGATGCGCCGCGTGGTCGGGATGCCCGTTGTACCAGGCCACGAAATCACTGGCCGGATGCACACCGGGCAGATCCTCGCCGGGGATGCCGAGTTCCCGGCCGCGTGCCGCGCCGGTCGCGTAGACGACGGCGTGATGGAAGTCGAGCAACTCCTCCTCGCTGATGTGCACGCCGACCTCGACATTGAGCTCGAGCGACAACTCCTTCCGGTTCAGCGTCCGGCCGAACGCCTGCGCGACCGCTTTGGTCTTCTGATGGTCCGGCGCCACGCCGTAGCGGACCAGCCCGAGCGGTGTCGGCAGCCGCTCGAACATGGTGATCGCGAGATCGAGATCGCGATGGGCGAGCAACTCCTCGGCCGCGTAGCAGGCCGAGGGCCCGGATCCCACGATCGCGACCCGCAACGGCCCGCTGCCGAGAGCAGGCGCGGGCACGGACGGCGCGGGGGCCGTGCCCGCGATGGGCGAATCCACGAAGTACGCCGCGTTGATCTCCAGAAACGGCGCGTCGAGCGGGGTCAGGTCGGTGTCCGGGACGATCGCGTCGACCGGGCACTCTTCGATGCAGGCGCCGCAATCGATGCAGGTCGCCGGGTCGATGTGCAGCAATTCCGCACGCGCGTAACCGGGTTCGTCGGGCCGGGGGCGAATGCAGTCCACCGGGCAGACGGCGACGCAACTCGCGTCGTTGCAACAGGGCTGGGTGACGACATGCGCCATCGTTCCTCCGATTCCCGCGCACCACGGCACGGACAGTGAGGTGTATTACACATTACAGAGAACGTTATTTGTTATACGCTCGGTGATGCGCATCACGCAAGGCGCAAGGGGCTCTTCACTGATCAGCGCGTTCTGCGCTTCCACCCCGGCGGCACCCCCAGCCGGCGCCGCCCCCGCATACCCACAAGGAGGCTTGGTGCCTGCCATTTCCGATGCCGGCTCACGTACCGGCGCGACGACCGAGCACAGAGTGAGCCTGCCCGGACTCGACCTCGACGCGTTGCGCGACCACCTGCGCGAGCACCTGCCCGCCGCGCGGCCCGAGCTGCGGGCGCAAGTGGACACTCTGGCCGCGCTGCACGCGGTGCCGCTCGCCGCGGTCGGCCTGACCGGATTCGGGCGCGCCGAGGGCTTCCTCGCCCGGCACGCGCCCACCGCGAACCCCGGATTCCCGACCGCCGACGACATGGCCGCGCGATACGCCACGGCCACCGGCGCCGACCTGTCGGAACTGCCGTTCTATCGCGCCCTCGGCTACTTCGAGCTCGCGGTGATCGCCGAGGGCATCCACCAGCGCCACCTGGCGGGCCGCACCGTCGGCGACGGCTTCGGCACCACCGGCGCGGCTGTCCCGCTCCTCGTCGACGCCGGTCTGCGCACCCTCGCGCCGAAGCCCTCCACCAACTCCGTCAGAAGGGAAGAACTGTGACATCCGCCGTCATCATCGACGCGATCCGCACCCCCTCCGGGCGGGGCAGACCCGGCGGCGCGCTTTCCGGCGTCCATCCCGCGGCGCTGCTCGCCGGGGTGCTGTCAGCCCTGGTCGAGCGCAACGATGTGCACCCGGCGCTGGTCGACGACGTCATCGGCGGCTGCGTGGGGCAGGCGGGCGAGCAGTCGCTCAACATCACCCGCAACGCGGTGCTGAGCGCCGGCTTCCCGGAGTCGGTGCCGGCGACCACGGTGGACCGGCAGTGCGGGTCGAGCCAGCAGGCGGTGCATTTCGCGGCCCAGGGCGTCATGGCCGGCGCCTACGACCTGGTCATCGCCTGCGGGGTGGAGTCGATGAGCCGGGTGCCGATGGGCACCGCCGTGATGGACCGCGACGCCCGTGGTCCCGGCGTCGCCGCCCGCTATCCCGAGGGGCTGGTGAACCAGGGCATCGCGGCCGAGATCGTCGCGGCCCGTTGGAAACTCGATCGCACCGCCCTCGACGAGTTCGCCGTGCGCTCACACACCCGCGCCGCGGCCGCCGACTTCTCCGACGAGATCGTGCCCGTCACCATCGAGGACGAGCGGGGTGTACGGGTGGCCGACACCGACGAGACGGTCCGCCCCGGCGCGAACCTCGACGCACTCGCCGCGCTACGGCCGGCTTTCCGATGCGAGAACGCGGCCACCCGATTCCCCGAGATCGAATGGAACATCACCGCGGGCAATTCCTCCCCGCTCACCGACGGCGCGTCCGCGGTGCTCATCGCCTCCGAGCACACCGCGCGGGCGCTCGGACTGACCCCACGGGCGCGCTTCCACGGCTTCGCCGTCGCGGGCAGCGATCCGCTGCTGATGCTCACCGGCGTGGTGCCCGCGACCCAGCGGCTGCTGTCGCGCACCCACATGTCGATCGACGACATCGATGCCTACGAGGTCAACGAGGCCTTCGCCGCGGTACCGCTGGCCTGGCAGCGGGATCTGCACGCCGACCCGGAACGACTGAATCCGCGCGGCGGGGCGATCGCCCTGGGCCATCCGCTGGGCAGCTCGGGCACCCGGCTGCTGACCACCCTGCTGAACCACCTCGAAAGCACCGGCGGCCGATACGGATTGCAGACCATGTGCGAGGCCGGCGGCATGGCCAACGCCACCGTAATCGAACGCCTTTAGGCGCATGTGACCTGTGCAGAAGCATGATCCGCCCGAGGCGAGCGAACAAGAAGTTCGATCGAATGACAAATGACGATTGACGTCACTCGTCTCGTGGCGTAACTTCTGCTGTGAGGTACGGCACTTTCGTTCCACCGCCGGACGGTCGCACCGCTCTTGGGATGCCCGTCACAGCCCACGCCGGCACCTCCCCCGACGCCGGCCTCGCTCGAGGCCCGTCGCACCCATTCCTCGACAGCGGAGAATCACCCATGAAGCTCGAAGGCAAAGTCGCCGTCATCACCGGTGCCGGATCGGGATTCGGCCGTCAGTGCGCCCAGCTCTTCTCCTCCGAAGGCGCCAAGATCGCCGTCGTCGACATCGACACCGATCGCGCGGAGCAGACCGTCAAGATCGTCGAAGAGCAGGGCGGCACCGCCCTGGCGATCACCGCCGACGTGGCGAACGAGAGCCAGGTCGACGCCGCGGTCGCGACCACGGTCGAGAAGTTCGGCAAGCTCGACATCATGTTCGCCAACGCGGGCGTGGTCTCGCGCGGCGGCGTCCCTTCCGTCGCGGGCGGCGAGCAGGTCGATTTCCAGGACCTCACCGACGCCGACTGGCAGCACGTCCTTGGCGTGAACCTCAGCGGCGTCTTCTACTCCGCGAAGGCGGCGGTGCCCGCGCTGCGCGCCAACGGCGGCGGCACCATTCTGGCGACCTCGTCGGCGGCCTCCATCCAGGCCTACCACAACATCGCCATGTACTCGGCCACCAAGGCCGGCGTGAACGGCATGGTCCGCGGCCTGAGCCTGGACCTGGGCCGCTACGGCATCCGCGTGAACGCGATCGCCCCGACGCACGGCATGTCGCCGAACTTCCTCATGCCGCCCGGCTCGCCGGTGGTCGGCCAGTCCTACGAGCAGGTCGCGGGCGAATGGGATCCGTCGATCTCGCCCATCCCGCTCAAGCTGAACCGTCCGCCGTCACTGGTGGACAACGCCAAGGTCGCGCTGTTCCTGGCCTCCGACGACTCCGCATACATCTCCGGCCTGGTCCTGCCCTCCACCGACGGCGGCACCCTCGCCCGGGTCGGCATGTGGTTCGCCGAGGACAAGGGCTCCCCCGGGGACCTGTGAGATGACCACTCCCCCAGTCCGTCTCGTCGTCGACCGCAAAGCCTGCGCCGGTCACGGCATGTGCTACGCGGTCGCGCCGATCCTGGTGGAGTCCGACGACCAGGGCGACCCTGTCGTCCTGGTCGATCCGGTTCCCGAGACGCAACTCGACGACGCCGACACCGCCGTATCCGTCTGCCCCGAACGCGCGCTGTCGCTGACGACCGCAGCCCCCTCCGATACAGAGGACCGATAGCGATGACCACGAGTATTTCCGCCGTTCCACCCGAGCTCGTCGTCGACTTCGACGTCTACGACCCGTCCCTCGCCCACCCGGTCGACACCGTCCAGGAGCGTGTCGCCGAACTCGCCGCCAAGGGCCCGGTGGTGTACTCCACCGCGCACGGCGGGCACTGGATCGTCACCCGCTACCACGAGATCCACGAAGTCCTGCGCGACGCCGAGACCTTCTCCAGCTACCCGAACAACCTGGTCTCGACGGCCGCCGGTTTCGGCAAGTTCATCCCGATCGAACTGGATCCGCCGGAGCACACCGGCTACCGGCGCGCCCTGCAGCCGCTGTTCAGCCCGAATCGGATGAAGGCCCTGGAGGAGGACATCCGCGATGTCGTCAACGACCTCATCGACGGGTTCGCGGGCAAGGGCGAAGCCGAGTTCATCGCGGAGTTCGCCCACGAGCTGCCCGCCCGGGTGTTCCTCGCGCTGATGGACTGGCCGATCGAGGACGCCCCGCTGTTCACCGAGGCGACCGACATCATCCTCACCGGCGTCCCCGGCGGCACCGAAGAAGAGTCGACGATGGCCCGTGCCAAGGCCGCCTTCGAGATGTTCGGCTACTTCCAGAAGATGATCGAACAGCGCCGCACCAACCCGAGCGAGGACATCACCTCCACGATCATCCACACCGAGTTCGAACTCGAGGACGGCACCCGCCTGCTCACCGACGAAGAGCTCAACCGGATGTTCTTCCTGCTGCTGATCGCCGGCCTGCACACCGTGCAGGGCTCGCTGGCCTGGAGCATCATCCACCTCGTCCACAATCCCGAGCAGCGTCAGCAGATCATCGACGACGAGAGCATCATCCCCTCCGCCGTGGAGGAGATCCTGCGCATCGAGGCGGCGGTGATCCCGGGCCGCCGCGCCACCCGCACCACGGAGCTGGGCGGCGTGACCATCTCCGAGGGCGACCAGCTGATCCTCATGTTGTGCGGCGCCAACCGCGACAGCGCGGAATTCGAGTCGCCCGACCAGCTCGAGCTGGACCGGATGCCGAACCGGCATCTGTCCTTCGGCGCGGGCGCGCACCGCTGCATCGGCTCGCACCTGGCCAGGATCGAACTGCGGATCGCGCTCGAGGAGCTGCACCGGCGGATCCCCGACTACGACCTGGTCGAGTCGGACCCGCCCGTGCTGCACGCCAGCCAGGTTCGCGGATGCGCACGGCTACCGATCCGCTTCACCCCGGTATCCTGACCGGTGGCCTGCGGTGTGCGGAGACTTGTGCCGCACACCGCCGGGGCCGGACGACCAACGCAGAACGTTTCGCGGGTATTGTCAAGGGAGACGGCGGTCCGCATCGAATTCGTGGAGGGCAGGACTGACATGGCCCGACGCAACAGCAATGTGCTCAGCTCGGACTTCGAGGAGGCACGTGGCCAGATCCTCGAGGCGGCTCAGTCCACCTTTCTGCACTTCGGCGTCGCCAAGACCACAATGGACGACATCGCCAAGGCCGCAGGCGTGTCCCGCCCGACCATCTATCGCTACTTCCGGGACCGGGACACCCTCGTCGCCGAATTGATCCGGCTGCGGTCGCGGCAACTGTTCGTGCGCGGCACCAAATACGTGCTCGAGCGCGAGAGCTTCCGCGACCAGTTGATCGACGGGCTGATCTTCCTTGTCGACCGCGGCCGCAAGGATCCGCTGATCCGGCTGATCGTCAGCCCGGAGCACATGGATCTTGCCGCGGCCGTGGTCGGCTCCTCCCATCTGGCGGCCGAGCTGACGCTGGAGATGTGGGGGCCGATCTTCGACCGCGCCCGCGAGCGCGGCGAACTGCGACCCGGGATCGACAATGCGAAGGCCTGCGAATGGCTCGGCCTCGTCCAGCTCATCCTGGTGGGCCGGTTCGATTTCGAGGATCCGAGCGACCCCGCGCATCGGCAGATGCTGGAAACCTTCGTTCTGCCCGCCTTCCTGGCCTGACCCCGGCGGTCCACCCGCGGCGCACTGCCGCACGCCATCTTGCAAACTAAACCCTATAGGTTTAGTGTGATCCGCATCCCACCGGCGCCACACCGACGGCGCCCGTCACACCCCACTCGATGGTCGCACCCTGCGCGCACAAGTGATCTGCCGCAGCGGATTTCGCGACCAGGCCGGTGAGCGTCACGGCCCGTCCCCTCGAATGGAAACAGAAGGACATCGAACCATGACTAGCACGATCGATTCGACGACAACTCCCGCGATCGCCGACCGCGAGCAGGTGTTCATCGGCGGCCGCTGGACCGATTCCACCGGCGACGACTGGACCGAACTGGTCGACTCGTTCAGCGAGGAGACCGTGTCCCGGGTGCGTCTGGCCACGGCCGAGGACATCGCCGCCGCGGTGGCCGCCGCCCGCGCCTCGTTCGAGCGCGGCGAGTGGGCGGCCGAGCCGATCGCCGAGCGCGCCGACGTGCTCGACGAGATCGCGAACCGCCTGGAACAGCGCGTCGACCAGCTGACCACCATCGGCGTGATCGAGGTCGGCGTGCCGGTGTCGATCAGCCGCCCGACCCAGCAGATGGTCGGCGGCCTCTTCCGCGCGGTCGCCGCCGTGGCCAGGGCGACCGAACTGTCCGAGCAGCGGACCCGCGCCGACGGCGGCATCTCGGAAATCGTCAAGGAACCCAAAGGCGTTGTCGCCGCGATCATTCCGTGGAACGGACCGATCGGCACCATCGCCTTCAAGGTGGCGCCCGCGCTCGCGGCGGGCTGTTCGGTGGTGCTGAAGACCGCCCCCGACGCGCCGGAGTCGCCCTCGGTGTTCGCCGACATCATCGGCGAACTCGTCGCCGAGGGCCGCATCCCCGAAGGCGTCGTCAGCGTGCTGTGCGCCGATCGCGAGGTCTCCGAGGCGCTGGTCACCAATCCGGACGTCGACCACATCACCTTCACCGGCAGCACCGCCGCGGGCCGTCGCATCATGTCCCTGGCCGGCGAACGCGTCGCCGGCGTCTCGCTGGAACTCGGTGGCAAGTCGGCCGCCATCATCCTCGACGACGCCGACCTGAACACCGTGCTGCAGAGCCTCCCGATGGCGGGCTGCATGCAGTCCGGCCAGGCCTGTGTCGCGTTGACCCGCGTCCTCGTCTCCCGCGCCCGACACGACGAGGTGGTGGCAGCGCTGAAGCTCGCCTACGGCGCCCTGCCCATGGGCAATCCGTGGGAGCCCACCAACTTCCTCGGCCCGCTGGCGTCGGCTCATCACTACCAGCGCGTGCTGAACCACATCGAGGTCGCCAAGCAGGACGGCGCCACGGTGGTGCTCGGCGGCGGCCGCCCCGAGGGCCAGGACAAGGGCTTCTTCGTGGCCCCGACCCTGCTCGACAATGTGCGCCCCGACGACCGGATCGCCCAGGAAGAGGTGTTCGGCCCCGTCATCTCGATCATCACCTACGAGGACGAGGACGACGCGGTCGCCATCGCCAACAACTCCATCTACGGCCTGTCCGGCGCGGTGTACACCGAGGACGCCGAGCGCGGCTACGCCCTGGCCCGCCGGATCCGCACCGGCACCATCAGCGTCAACACCGCCGCCATGGACTTCACCCTGCCCTTCGGTGGGTACAAGCAGTCCGGCATCGGCCGTGAGGGCGGCCCGGAGGGCCTGGCGGAGTTCTTCGAGACCAAGACCGTCCACTTCCCCGCTCCGGCCCCGGCCAAGTGACCGAACGACCGTCGTTGCGGCGCCTCCGATCTCGAAGGCCCGCAGCGCCCGTCCACTGACCTCACCGCACCCGAATCCGGCCCCGCCCGTGCCCCGGCGGGGCCGGATTCGTTCCTGCCTGGTACCGGTGGCGAGGTGGAGTTCTCGCCGGCGGGGCGACCTTGGCCTCGGCATCCCGCAGCGCGGACACCCGCTGCGCCTCGGCAGCCCCGTCGAAACCCATGCGGCACAGCCTAGTCCCCGGCGCCTTCCTGCCTGCCCGGGCCGACTATCCACGCCGCGATCTGGGTCCGCGAGTTGAATCCCAGTTTGGTGAGGATGTTCTCGACGTGCCCCTGAGCGGTGCGTTGCGAGATCACCAGCTTGGCGGCGATCTGCCGGTTGCTCAAGCCCTGGGCGACGAGTTCGGCGACCTGGCGTTCGCGTTTGGTCAGGGTCACGGCCGGCTCCGTGCGCGAGGAGCTGGAGCTGTCCCGGTCCCGGAGCGCGTAGGTGAGCGCGGCGTCCGCGCCCAGTGCCTGCCCCTGCCGGGTGGCCGCGTGGTATCTGCGCTCGCCCAGGGCGGCACGTACCGCACGATCGCATCGCGCGTGGAACCGGGACATGTTCAGCAGGAGGCTGTGGCCGGTCGGCCACAATCCTTTCGCGGCGCCCATCAGGACGGCCGAGCGCTCGGCCTCGGTCTCCGGCAGCGCACAAGCCAGCGCATCGATATTCAGTGCGGCCAGATGCGGACTGAACATCAGCCGATTGAGCCGCAGCGCGTTCTCGAACAGCCGACGGGCCTGATCGAGTGCGCCGCGCTGCTGGGCGACGACGCCCATGCCACGCAACGCCGCCGAACGGTAGTAGGACTCACCGCATCCGTCCGTGATCACCAGGACTTCCTGATAGCAGCGATCGGCCATCCCGGGGTCGCCGCGTAGTTCGTAGGACCAGCCGAGCAGGGTCAGCGCGCTGACACGCAATGCGGAAGCCGGCTCGGACCGCAGCAGCTCGGCGGCCCGCCGCATCGGCGCTTCGGTGCCGACGGGGTCGCCGCGGGTGATCGCGAGCAGGCCCTCGGTGTGCGCGATACGCGCGAGGACGGCCGAGGTCATATCACGTTCGGGATAGGTGCGGACGAGCTTCAGCCGATCGGTCGCGCCGTCGAAATCACCCTGGGCTGCGGTGAAATGGGCGCTGAGGCAGAGTCCTTGGACACGACAGGGCACCGACCGCATGCCCGGGTGCACGAGCGCGCGATCGGCCCACGCACGCCCTTCGCCGTGCAGCCCGCGGAAGGTCCAGAACTCCGACAGCGCCGCGATGATGGCCACCGCGGACTCGGCCGACTCAGGGGTGTCCTCGGACAGCAGGGAATCCAGTGCGGCGCGCAGATTGGGCAGTTCCCGCTCCAGCCTGGCGCTCCATTCGGCCTGCCGATCGCTGATCCAATCGGCCGCCGCCAGCGCGGACAGCCGCTCGTACCACCTACGGTGCCGTCGGCGCAGCGCTCCTTCTTCGCCGGACTCCGACAACTGCGCGCGTCCGTATTCGGCGACGGTCTCGAGCATCCGGAAGCGGACACCGTAGGCGGACTCTTCCCGGATGACGATCGACTTGTCGATCAATGACGACAGCGTGTCGATCGGGCTCTCGCCGGCGCCGGCGACCGACTCGTCGAAGCACACCTGCTCGACGGCCTCGAGCGCGAAACTGCCCGCGAAGACCGACAGCCGCGCCCACAGTTGTTGTTCCTTCGGCGAGCACAGCGAGTGACTCCAGTCGATGCACCACCGCAGCGTCTGCTGGCGGGTCGGGGCGGTGCGGCTGCCCCGGGTCAGCAGCGCGTAGCGATCGGTCAGTCGCTGCACGATCTGCGCCGCCGACATGGTGCGCATGCGCGCGGCGGCCAGTTCGATAGCCAGCGGCAGGCCGTCGAGGCGGGCACAGATCCGCGCGATATCGGACTTGTTGTCCTCGGCGATCTCGAAACCCGGAATGGCGGCGGCGGCGCGTTCGGCGAACAACAGCACGCCGTCGAAGCGCGGCATCTCCGCCAGTGTGGGCTCGGTGTCGGGGTCGGGCGATCTCAGCGGCAGCACCTGCACGACCGATTCCCCCGCGACATTGAGCGGTTCCCGGCTCGTGGCCAGGATCCGCACATCGGGGCACTCGCGCAATACGGTCTCGGACACTTCCGCGACGACGTCGATCACGTGTTCGCAGTTGTCCAGTACCAGCAGCACCTCCCGTTCGGCCAGTAGTTCGAGGACGACGTCGAGCAGGGGTTTGAGCGCGTCGTCGCGGACGCCCATGGTGGCCGCCAGCACCTCGAGCACCAGCGTCTCGTCGGCCAGGTCGGCCAACTCGACGAGCCACACCCCGTCGGCGAAAGCCCGCCGGGTCTGCCCGGCGGCGCGCAATGCCAAGCGGGTCTTGCCCACGCCGCCGATGCCCGTCAGGGTCAGCAGCCGGGCGGACGACAGCAGGTTCTTGATCTCCGAGGTCTCGGTGCGCCGGTCGATGAAGCTCGTCAATTCCAGCGGCAGATTGCCTTCGCTGCCCTGCCCGAACGCCACGCGCGGCGAGCGCACTCCGCTGATCTCCGGCTTCGCGGCTGGGCGCTCGCGATCGGTCGACTCGCCCGGAGACGCCGGGCCACCGATCGGGTACCGGTCGTGCTGTTCGATCGCGACGAGCGCCGTGCGGAGTTCGCGCGCCGTGGGCCGGTCGTTCGGATTTCGGCTCATGGCCGCGGACACCAGCGCGGCCACCTCGTCGGGTATGCCCTGCTCGGTCAGGCTCGGCACCGGGTGTGTGGTGATCCGCAGGAACTGGGTGACGACGTTCTCACCGCTGCGCCGCTCGAAGGCGGCATGCCCGGTCAGCGCGCTGAACATGGTGGCGCCGAGTCCGTAGACGTCGGCGGCGGGCGTGGGAGCCGAACCTTCGAGGACTTCGGGTGCGGTGAGCGCAGGCGAACCCGTGACCGTTCCGATCGAGGTCCGGAATTCGCCGCCCATTCGCGCGATACCGAAATCGGCCAGTGCGGGTTCACCGTTTTCGGCAAGCAGAATATTCGCGGGATTCACGTCACAGTGGACGACGTCGACACTGTGCGCGGCTTCCAGCGCATCGGCGATTTTCGCCCCGATCGTGATGACATCGCCCACGGGCAGCGGACCGCGTTCCCGAATCTGCGCGTCGAGCGAATCCAGCGGATAGGAAGGCATCACCAGATATTGTCTGCCGTTCGCCGTCGTTCCCGTTTCGAGCACGGTGACGATATGAGGGTGACCGGTCAGCCGGCCCATCGCCCGTTGTTCGCGCAGGAATCGCGCACGATTCGCGGCATCGAATTCCGCGGAGAGCACTTCGACGGCGACCGTCCGGTTCAGCGCGGGTTGTGCGCACCGATAGACCACGCCGAAACCGCCCCGCCCGACCTCGACGGCGTCGGCGAATCCGGCCGCGTGCAGGTCCGCCGCCAGGGGCATCGATGCCTCACGGCGGGTGGCTTCCTGTTCGTCGGCGGTCATCGGCCGTGGGTACCACGACCGGAGCGTCGTCGGGCTCCAGGCATCATGCCGTCCTTCCGTCGAGAACAGCTTACGCCGATCGACCTGGGCGGACGTTGTCCGTGGTCGGTGCGCTCCCGGTCGGGTACGCACCGGTCGCGGGCCGTTTCCGGGCCGAAAAACAGGTATACCCCCCGGTCGCCCTACCGTGGCCACGGGTACGGCCCCGCAGGGATGGTCGAAGGGTCAAGAGCTCGTCTCCCGCGACCGACGAGGATCCCATGCAGATCTGTGAGCAGAAGCCAGAAGTGCACACCGGCATCCGCGCCGACGTCGACTCGGCAGCCGGTTTCCCGATGCGTCGTTGCGAAGGTTGCAGTCAGCTGATGTCGCGACCGGCGCTGGCGTGCGTGCAATGCCATTCCCGCGATTTCGAGCGAGTGCGATCTCCGGGCATCGGTCGTATCGTTTCCTGGCGCATTCACCATCAGGCCGTCCGGGGAAAGGCGCACCCCGTGCCGATCGTCCTGGCGATCGTGGCACTCGACGAAGGGCCCTGGATCTGTGCCGCTATCGAATCGCCCGTGGTCGACGACCTGGCCGGCAATGTGCGTGTGGAATTCCGCGCCGAGAGCATGACGGGTGATTTTCCGGTGTTCGCGCCGGTGACATTTCGGGGAGCTGCCCTCGACAGGGCAGCCTGACGAATTCCCCGGCCCGCCTGCTCAGGAAACAGTCGCCTCGGATCGGGAGTCGATCAACGGAATATCCAATCGTTCGCGCAATTCCTCGATCGGCGTACCGAAGGTCTCCAGCACCGCGACCCCTTCGGGTGTGATCTCGAACAGCGCGTGATCGGTGTAGACCCGGCTGACGCAGGCCAGGCCGGTCAGCGGATAGGTGCACGACGGCACGATCTTCGGACTGCCGTTCTTGGCGAACAGCGTCATCATCACGTAGACCCGCTTGGCGCCGATGGCCAGATCCATCGCGCCGCCCACGGCGGGGATGGAACCCGGCTTGCCGGTGTCCCAGTTGGCCAGGTCACCGTTCGCCGAGACCTGGAAGGCGCCGAGCACGCAGACGTCGAGATGACCGCCGCGCATCATGGCGAAGGAGTCCGCGTGGTGGAAGTAGGCCGCGCCCGGCAGCTCGGTGACCGGCACCTTCCCGGCGTTGGTCAGGTCGGGGTCGATCTGCTCGCCCACCGCGGCCGGGCCCATGCCGAGCATGCCGTTCTCGGTGTGCAGCACGACGCCCAGCTCGGCGGGCAGATGGTCGGCCACCTTGGTGGGCTGGCCGATACCGAGATTGACGAAGCTGCCCGGCTCGATGTCGCGGGCGAGCCGCGCGGCGAGGCGATCGGGATCCAGCGGCATCAGCGCGCTCCTTCCACGGTGTAGCGACGGGCCTCGACCGCGACGACGCGATCGACGTAGATACTCGGGGTGACGACGGCTTCGGGATCGAGCATCCCCGCCGCCACGACGGAGGAGACCTGCACGATCGTCGTGGTGGCCGCGGTGGCCATGACGGGGCCGAAATTGCGAGCCGTCTTGCGATACACCAGATTTCCCATGGTGTCGGCGGTGTGCGCGGAGATCAGGGCGACATCGCCTCTGATCGGGTACTCGAGCACGTAGTCGCGACCGTCGATGGTGCGGGTCTCCTTGCCCTCGGCCAGCGGGGTGCCGACCGCGGTCGGGCAGTAGAACGCGCCGATGCCCGCGCCGGCCGCACGCATCCGCTCGGCGAGGTTGCCCTGCGGCACGACCTCGAGCTCGATCTCGCCGCGCCGGTACAGGTCGTCGAAGACGTAGGAATCGACCTGCCGGGGGAACGAGCACAGCACCTTGCGCACCCGGCCCGCCTTCAACAGCGCCGCCAGGCCGACGTCGCCGTTGCCCGCGTTGTTGGAGACGATGGTGAGGTCGCGTGCGCCGTGCCGGATCAGGGCGTCGATCAGGTCGAACGGCATACCCGCGAAACCGAAGCCGCCGACGAGGACGGTGTCGCCGTCCTTCACGACGCTGACGGCCTCGTCCGCGCTGTCGAGGATCTGTGCCTTGCTCATGCCGCTCCCACGTTCTCCAGCACGACGGCCAGGGCCTGGCCCACGCCGATGCAGATGGCGGCGACGCCGTACCGCTGGCCCTGCTCGGCCAGCACCTTGGCCAGGGTGCCGAGAAGGCGCGCGCCCGAGGCGCCGAGCGGGTGCCCGATGGCGATGGCGCCGCCCTTGACGTTCACGATGTCCGGGTCGATCTTCCACGCGTCCACGCAGGCCAACGACTGGACCGCGAAGGCCTCGTTGAGCTCCACCGCGCCGACCTGCTCCCATCCGATGCCCGCCCGCTCGAGCGCGATGTTCGCGGCCTCGACCGGGGCGTAGCCGAAGGCCTGCGGCTCGAGCGCGAACGCGCCGCGCCCGGCGATCCGGGCGAGCGGGTCCAGGCCGAGGCGCTCGGCGGCGGCCTCGGAGCCGAGCAGCAGGGCGGAGGCGCCGTCGTTGAGCGGTGAGGCATTGCCCGCGGTGATCGAGCCGTCGCGGCGGAAGCTCGGCTTCAGCGCGGCCAGCTTCTGCACGGTCGAATCGGCGCGGATGCTCTCGTCCCGCGCCAGTTCCACGCCCTCGACGGGAACCACCAGGTCGTCGTAGAACCCTTCGTCCCAGGCGGCCGCCGCGAGCCGGTGCGACCTGGCGGCGAACTCGTCCTGGCGTGCGCGCGAGATCGAGAACCGTTCGCGCAGTTGCTCGTTGCACTCCCCCAGCGACACGGTCCACTCCGCGGGCATCCGCGGATTCACCAGCCGCCAGCCCAGGGTGGTCGACACGGCGGTGACATTGCCCGCCGGGAACGCGCGATCAGGCTTGGGCAGGACCCACGGCGCGCGGGTCATCGACTCCACACCGCCGACGAGGACCACGTCCGCGTCACCGGTATCGATCGTGCGGGAGCCGATGATCGCCGCGTCGAGCGAGGAACCGCAGAGCCGGTTGACCGTGGTGGCGGGCACCGAGACCGGCAGCCCCGCCAGCAGCGCGGCCATCCGGCCGACATTGCGGTTGTCCTCGCCCGCGCCGTTGGCGTTGCCCCACACCACATCACCGATGGCGGCGGGATCGAACGCGGGCGCCTTGCTGAGCACGCCCCGGATGGCGGTCGCGGCGAGATCGTCGGGGCGCACCTCGGCCAGCGCGCCGTTGAACCGCCCGAACGGGGTACGAGCGGCGGCGTAGACGAATGCCATGGCTCCAGCTCCTCAGCTCGCGGTGCGGGTGGTGAACGGCAGCACCAGCCGGGACCGGTGCGCGGCGTCGCGGTAGATCTTGTGCGTGACCGGGCGGCCGACGGGCAGGTGGAAGGCGTCCGGTGGCAGCAGCGCGTTGTGGTCGTCGGCCAGCGGCTCGTTGTTCGACAGTTCGGCCACCAGCCGGTGACCGGGCAGGAAGGTCGCGGCGAACGGGTAGAGCCGCAGCACGTACTCCTCGATCTTCCCCGGTTCCACGGGCACCGCGCGGGTGTGCGGGTGGTAGGGGTTGCCCTCGGTGCTGCGTTCGTCGAGTTCGCGATGTGAGGCCTTGAGGTAGCCGGTCGTGATCAGCTGACGCTTGCCGTTGGGCGCCACATCCCACATTCGCAGGATGAAATTCGTGTCGGGCTGGTCGATCTCGGCGAAGATGTGCGCCGCGCCCTGGCCGATCATCTCGGTGGGCTCCTCGAACGCCGGGGTGCTCCAGCTCAGCATCTCCACCTTGTCGGTGACGGTGAGCGGCGCCTGGTAGAAGCCGTCCGGCGCGGCGTATTCCGCGCCGAGCGGCTCGTGCTCGAAGGAGAGCTTGCGGCGGGTGCGCAGGTACAGCGAGCGGTACTCGACGTCCTTGGGCGGCCACTGGTCGCCGGTGGCGTGTTCGCGGGTGCCCTCGACGAAGACGTTCACCGCGGGCTCGTCCATGATCCCGTTGTCGATGCCCTTGATCCAGTAGTCGTACCAGCGGAACATCTTGTCGTGCTCTTCGATGAACGGGCGCGACTGCATCGGCGGGTACGGGCCGATATCGAGCTTCTTGGGGCCTTTCAGCTGGTTGTACAGCTCGATGGTGCCGTCCATGGTCCAGCCGCGGCCCTGGTCGATCTGCAGGTAGACCGGGATGTCGATGTTCGGGGCCAGGGTGACGGGATTGCGCTCCTCGTACCATTCGCCGTCGAGGTGGTTCATGACGATGTCGAACCAGGCCTCGTGGTGCTTGGGGTAGTTGAGCACATGCACCAGGTTCGGCCAGGCGGCGACGTCGGGATCACGGAGGCGCTCGGCCACCAGCTTCTCGATCTCCTCCGGCGAATACGTCTCGAGCATGCGGGATTTCACGTTGTCGGTGAACGCCCAGCCCGAGTCGCCGCCGCGTCCCTCGCGCGCCGCACGTGGCATGAACCACATGACGCCGCCGTGGTAGGTGGTCTCGTAGAAGTCGTAGTGGCCGCCGGAGACGAAGATCGCCTTCAGGTGCGGCGGGCGCTCGGCCGCGGCGAGCACCTGCATGGAACCGAAGTAGGAGATGCCGATCATGCCGACATTGCCGTCGCACCAGGGCTGCGCGGCGACCCACTCGATGAAGTCGTAGGCGTCCTGGCCCAGCGAGACGCCACCGGCGTTGTAGTTGCCGATGTGCTCGCCCTCGGAATGACCGGAGCCGCGCAGGTCGCCGATGACGTGCACGTAGTCCTCGGCCACCACGCGGGCGATGTCACCGGCCTCGATGCAGCCGTCCCACATCGGGCTGGGGCGCCGCTGCGGCGGCATGGTCAGCGCCAGCGCCTGCAGTTCCTTGCCGTAGGGGCTCAGTGCGACCAGCGCCGGGCGCGGCTTGTCGTCGACGCCCTGGTAGGCATCGGCCGCCAGTTCGATGCCATCGCGCATCGGAACCCGCAGATTCTTGCGGATGTGGATGATCTGCCCGCCGGCGTCGAACGTTTCCAGGTCGGCCATGAGCCTGCGACTGCCTTTCCGTGGGATGTGGGTCTTTGTCAGGACTGCTGGGTGAACTGCGTGCGGTAGCCGTGCATCGAGGTGAAGAACGGCGACGGCTCGAGGGTGGGGTCGCCCGCGTAGCCGAGTTCTTCGGCCACGCCGGCGAACGGCGAGTACACCGAGTCGGTCGCGGGCATCCCCGCGCACAGACACCGGTGGGCGGATTCGCCGACCCGGCCCTCGACGGCGAGACTCTGCTCGAGCGCCTCGCGGGCCTGCTCGGTGTCGAGTTCGACGCCGTAGGGCTCTCCGTCGATCCGACGGTAGGGATGCCCGAGATACAAACGGCGCGGCCCGATTTCGTCCCGGAGGTACCGGATGCTCGTACGGTAGGCCTCGGGATCGACATAGCCGGGGAAGCCGTTGGCGGCACCGTGCACCTGGACGGCGTCACCGACGAACGCGTCGTTCTGCCCGTCGACGACATAGGCGACCGAGCCGGGAGTGTGGCCGGGGATCGAGTGCACCGAGACGGTCACTCCCCCGCCCAGCGACAGGGTCTCGCCGCCGCGGACCAGCACGGTCGGCTCCATCTCACCGGAGATCACCGCGTGCGTCGCGGCGACCTGCTTGGCCACGCCCTCGGGATCGTTCAGGTATTGCCCACGCCCGGCCACGTACTCGTCGACATGCGCCTGCCGCGAGCGCAACATGGGCGCGTCGGCCTCGTGGATGACCACCTTCGCGCGGCGTCCGGTGAGCTCCCACAGCGCGTGCGCCCCGCCGACGTGGTCGATGTGGCCGTGCGTCAACAGGATCCAGCGCACATCCTCGATCCGGCGGCCGAGCTTCGCCAGCGCCGGGGCCATGCCCTCGGCGGGCGAGGAGGCGATGCCGGTGTCGACGATCGCCGGTTCCGGCGCGTCGATGAAGAAGCTGTACAGCCCGAACCGGCCCCACGGGGAGACCAGGGGGTGGATCGCGACTTCGGGTGCCACGGCCGTCACTTCCCGCGCCGGTTCAGGAATGCGGCCGTCTCCTCGTAGACCCGGTGGTACTCGGGGAGCCAGGAGAAGTGCTGGACGAAGCCGTGGCCCGCGCCCTGGTACCGGCTGACCGTGGCGTCGACGCCCGCCTCGGCCAGGCGCTTGCCGTACAGCTCGCCCTCGTCGCGCATCGGGTCGTATTCGCCGGTGACGATCAGCGCGGGCGGCAGACCCGTCAGATCGGCCCGCTTGATCGGCGAGACCAGCGGATCGGCCGGATCGGCGCCGCTGTCGAGGTAGAAGGCGTTGAACGGCTTCAGGCCCGCGGTCTCCAGGCCGTATCCCGTGGCGTTCTCGCGCAACGAGGCGTACCGGTCGACGTCGAAGTCGAGATCCAGCGACGGGTAGTAGAGCACCTGATGGGTGATGCGGTCGAAGCCCGCGTCGTGGGCCATCGCGGTGACCGCGGCGACGAAGGTGCCGCCGGAGCTGTCACCGGCCAGGGCGAGGGTCTCGCCGTTCCATCCGAGCCGCGCGGCGTTGTCGGCCGCCCAGCGCACCACCGCGTAGCAGTCCTCGAGACCGGCCGGGAACGCCGCTTCGGGTGCGCGGCGGTAGCCGACGGAGACCACGCGAAGCCCGGTCTCCTTCGCCAGATTTCGTGCGATGTGGTCGTGGGTCTCCAGGCTGCCGAGGAAGAACGCGCCGCCGTGGAAGTAGATCAGCAGACCGTAGGCGTCGGCGTCGGCAGGGGTGTAGATGCGCACCGGCACCCCGCCCGCCGAAGTGGGCACCACCGTGTCCTCGACGGCACGCAGCGGCAGCCGCTGGTCGAGCGGGGCGACCTCGGACTCCTCACCGGCGCGCATGGCGACCGGGTCGAGCGGACCGTCCGGCGGGGCGGGCAGGGTGGCGAGGATTTCGGCGATCTTCGGATGCAATGGCATGGCGTGAGCTCGTCCTTACTTCGCGGTCGCGGGGGTCTTCTGACCGGGGAAGACCTCGTCGACCTCTTCTTCGGTCCAGCCCTGACGGGAGATGCGCTGCAGTTCGTCGGTCACCGGCTTGCGGGTCGCCTGGTAGGCGGCCAGGGCCTGCTCGACCGAATCGGCCTCGCGCAGCGCGTCGGCGAGCGCGCCGGCGTCCATGATCGCCGAGTTCGCGCCCTGCCCCTGGTGGTGCAGCATCGAGTGCGCGGCGTCGCCGACCAGCACGACGGAATCCGAATGCCAGGTGTCGACCGGGTCGATGTCGTAGACCGCGCGCACGTTCACGGTGTCCATATCCAGGTTGCGCGCGATGTTCACGATGCGCTCGTCGAAGCCGGCCACGGTCGCGACGATGTCGTCCTTGGTGACGTTCGGCGCCCAGGTGCTGTCGGGGCACAGGGCGGTGATGTCGAAGGAGACCTGACCGCGATGGCGCAGCGGCAGCAGGTACACCTTCGTGCCACGGCCGATGTACATGCGCAGGTTGTCGTCGACGACCATGCCGTAGGCGTCGTCGGCGGAGATGACCGCGCGGTAGGCGTGCTCGCCGGAGAACACCGGGCCCTTGTCGCTGAACAGCTGCTGACGCACCACCGACTTGATGCCGTCCGCACCGACCACCAGATCGGCTTCGGCGGTCACGCCGTTGGCGAAGGTCAGCACGGAGCGGTCACCGCGATCCTCCACCTTCTCGAGCTTGTGGCCCAGCCGCACCATGCCCTCGGGCAGCACACCCAGCAGCGCGTCGATGAAGTCGCCGCGGTGGATCAGGTGGGTCGTGGTCGGCTCGGCGTAGTCGTCGATCCCCGGCCACGAATCCCGCATGATCTGCTCACCGGTGGCGGTGAGGATCTCGAAGTAGTCGCTGGGCGAGCTGACCTTCGCAATCGCGTCGAAGATCCCCCACTGCCGGAAACGGTCCATGGTGGACGGACGCAGGCCGATGCCCGCGCCGACCTCGCGGATCTCGGTGGCACGCTCGTAGACGGTGACCTCGGCGCCGAGCAGGCTCAGTGCCTTGGCCGCCGCCGCGCCGGCGTAGCCCGCGCCGACGATGGCGATCTTCAGGTTCTTCAGATCCGACGAGTGCATGGTTCTTCTCTCTGGGCGGGCGCGGCATTGCGCCGAAGTGGATTTCGCGGGCTCGACCGGGCGGATCGAGTCGCGCAGGGCTCAGTTCTGAATGGTCAGGAAGTCGGCGGGGTTGTCGACGAAGATGGTCTTGATGGTGGCTTCGTCGAGGCCGGCTTCGCGCAGGTCGGGGATCAGGTCTTCGAAGATGTAGTTCACGGTGTGGCCCTTCACGCCGGGCCAGCCGAGCGGGCTGCAGTTCGCGTCGGCCGAGGCCAGCGCCTTGTCCAGGTGGCCCGCGCCGAGGAAGCGCAGGAAATGGTCGAGGCGCTCCTTGCGGGGCCGCGCCCAGAACGGCGGGTCCTCGAGCTCGGTCTCGTAGCCGAAGGTGTCGAAGCCGACCCGGCCGCCTTGCTCGGCGATCCAGGTGTCGCGGGTCTTCTCGGCGTTGACGCCGTCGTCGACGTGGCCGAAGAGCACGCGATCCAGCGGCAGTTCTTCTTCGTGGAAGATCGCGATGGCGTTCTCGGCGTCGATGGCCAGGTGGGTCAGGATCGGCACGCCGGTCTCGCGGGCGGCGCGGGCGGCGGCGCGGTAGATGCGCTTGTCCAGCTCGGTCATCCGGCCGCCGCGGCTCACGCCGACCTTGATGACGCCCGCGCGACTGCCGGTGTCGCCGATGCCGACGGTGATCTCGTGGACGAAGTGCTCGGTCAGGTACTCCACGCTCGCGCGCTCGAAGAACGGCAGCGCGGTGTCACCGCCGACGAAGCCGGTGCAGGCCACGATGTGCACGCCGGTCTTGGCCGACAGCGACTTGTAGTAGTCGACGTCGCGGCCGTTGCAGATGCCGGTCACGTCGACGAAGGTGCCGCCGCCGTATTCGTGGAACTTGCGCAGCTTCGGGACGGTCTCCTCGTAGCGCTGCTCGGGGGTCTTCCACCACTTGGTGTCCAGTTCGGATCCGGGCATGCCGTATCCGACATGCTCGTGGACAGCCACGATGCCCAGCTCTTCGGTCGGGATCGGCCCCAGGACCGTGTTCACTCTCGACACAACATTCACCTTCTCCGAAAGTCGGGGTTCGATGGTCGTCGGTAGTCGCGCCTCAGCGCACCGACAGCAGCTCGCGCGGGTTGTCCGCCAGGATCCGCCGGACGTCCTCGTCGCCGAGCCCCTGCGCGGTGAGCAGGGGGACGAAGCCGGTCAGGACGTAGCTGTAGGGCAGCTCGCGGCCGGGGCCACCCTTGGCGACGCCGATCGCGTTGGCGGACAACAGGATCCGATTCCCGTGCCCGGCCTCGACCAGTTCGCGCACCAGGGCGGCGCGCTCGGCGTCGGTGACGTGGTCGTCGCCTTCGGAGCCGATGTTGTCCAGCGCGACGTAGGCGCCGCGGCGGGCGACCTCGAGCGCGGCGCCGGCGGCGACCGCGTCGGTGCGATCGAGGCCGCCGACGAGCACCCGGTCGGCGGGCAGCTTTTCGTCGAGAACGATGTCGAGGTCGTGCACGGCATCGGCGCCGTAGCGGATCGAGACCGCGACGCCGGTGGCCAGCGCGGTTCTGGCCGCGCCGCGGAACAGGCTCTCGTCGGTCGCGGTCATGCCCTCGCGGGTCGCGGTGGTGGTCACCAGGCCCGCGGCGCCACGGCGCTCCACGCGGGGGACCACCATGCCCTCGGTGATCTCCTTGGTGAACAGGTCGGCGAATTTCTCGGCAGGCCACGGGGTGGGCGGGTTGGTCTGCGGGGTCAGGAAGTAGCCGCCGAGCAGGGCCTCCGGACCCATGCCGGTCGAGGCGACGATGTGCACGCCGGTCGCGCGGGCGAGGGTTTCGTAGAGCCGGACGTCGCGGCCGTGGAACATGCCGGTGCTGTCGACGATCGTCCCGCCGCCGGCGGCGCGGAACTCGCGCAGCTTCCCGGCCAGGATCTCGAAGATCTCGGCGCGGTCGATGGTGACGTCGAAGGCGTATTCCGCGCCGGGAACCACCGACAGCAGCGCCTCGTGCACGGCGACGATGCCCAGTTCGTCCGCGGGCACGGGGCCGAGAATGGTGTTCACGGTGGTGGCAGTGCGGTCGCCCATCACTGGCTGTTCCTTTCGGCGCCGGCGCGCGAGCTCGCGCCGGAATGGTTCTGATCGGGCAGGTTCTTCTGTTCGGGCAGTCGGCCCGAAACTTCTCGGCACGCCGGGCCCATGGGCCGGAGGCCGGCAAGTGACTGCGGTCACGCCGTCCCTGTGAACGGTGCCATATCGCCTTACATAGTGTCAAGTAAATGTCTTGCAAGTAAATCTACCTTCTTCGGCGCACAAGATCAGCTCCGGGTGCCCGGGAACCTCGATGCCCGAGACGCGGCTTTTCTTGACGACGCGTGAAGAGACCAGGCTGGGTGTCCGCCCGGCACCCGGCGGGTACGCACCGTCAACGAGGTGCTCTACGCTCACAGAATGGCGACGCTTCGCAAGGCCCAGAAGGAGATGACGCGCAAGCTCCTGCTCGACACCGGCCTGGAACTGTTCGCGGCCAAAGGCTATGCGGCGACCACCATCGACGACATCGCGTCGGCGGCGGGCACCACGCGAGTCACCTTCTACGCCTATTTCCCCTCGAAGGTCGACCTGATGAAGGCGCTCATCACCGAGCGGCTCAATGCCGAACTCGGCCGGGTCCCTTCCGTCGAGCACGGGTCGACCGCCCGCGAGCTGGTCTCGGTGGTCGAGGACGGATCACGGGAACGGATCCGCGCCTGGCTCGAGCTCACCGCGAAGCGCTGGACGACGATCCGCCCCTACACCACAACGGCTTTCGAAGCCGCCGCCGTCGATCCGGAGATCCGGGCACTGTTCGGCGAGTGGCTGGACGAGACCATCGGCGACATCCAGGACGGACTCGACACCGCCGACCGCTTTCCCGCCCGCACCAGACGCTTCCGCAGCGTCCTCGCGATGACCCAGCTCGACCACGTCGCCCGCAACTGGACGCCGGGACACTGGGGCGTCGAACACGACGAGATGCTCGACGTCCTCACCGAGAGCTGGTTCGGCGTCATCGGCAGGCACTGAGCAGCGCGCCGGGGCGCCCCGCCGCTCACGGTCGGGCGGCGTCGAACAGAACCTGACGCAGCCAGGCGATGAAGTGCGCGTCACCCAGATGCGGATTCCAGACCATGTCGATCCCCAGGGCGGGGATCGGGAACGGGAACTCCTCGATGCGCAGATCGACGAGCGCGCGCATGGCATCGGCGACCCGATAGCGCAGCAGCGCCACACCGCCCGCCTGGGCGACCAGGTACGGGACGAGCAGGAAGTCGGAGATCAGCCGGCCGACGCGATAGGAGACGCCCTTCTCGTCGAGCACCCCGTACGGGAACACCCGCCGCTCGCTGTCGACCACGACATGCGCGAGCGTGGTGATCAGATCGAGCGCGCTCGCTTCCGGCGCGCTGTCCGCCGAGGCCACCACCACGCATCGATCGTCGTAGAGGCGTTCGCGCGGGTGCGGGGAGGCGAACGCCTCGGAGACGAGCACGACGTCGACGCCGTTCTCGGTGAAGGTCGACTCGGTCGGCACGGTGATCGTGCGCAGGCGCAGGGTCGCGTGCGGCGCACGCTCGGCGACCAGGCGCGCCAATCGCGGCCCCAGGACGAAGGCGGTACTGGTGGTCATGGCGACGGTGATGACCCGGCGATCCGTCGCCGGATCGAAACCGGGAAAGTTCACCACGTCCGCGGTCTGCCGGAGCACCGTCCGCAGCGGGGCGATCAACTGCAAGGCTCGCGGGGTCAAGGTGACGCTGCTGCCCTGCCGGACCAGCAGGTCGTCGCCGAACAGTCGTCGCATGCGCCCGAGCGCGTGACTCATCGCGGGCTGGGAGAGGCCGACGCGCTCGGCGGCCCTGGTCACCGACCGCTCCTCCAGCACCGCGAGCAGGGGCACCAGCAGGTTGAGGTTGACCGACGCCAGCCGATCCAACCCCGAACCCGTGGTGCTCCCGTCCTCGTCGCTCATCGCGACGAACCTTACGCGGCGGCCCTGCTCAGGCGACGCAGCCGGGGAATCGGGATCCGGTAGTTCAGCGCGGCGGCCACACCGGATCCGTCCTCGTGCGACCAGCGCATCAGCGCCGGACCACCGTGCTCGCCTTCCACGAACGAGGGCGGACCGTCGATCGGCATATACCCCACCGCCTTGAGCGCGAGTCCGAACTGCTCGGTCCAGAAGTACGGCTGGAACTCGAGCGGGGCCGCCTGCCCGCCCCGGACGAGCGCCGCCGCGGCTACCTTGGCCTGCTCGATCGCGCTGCTCCACAACGGGATTCGCCGCATGCCGTGCGGCGTCGGGAACACCGCCAGGTCACCTACCGCCGCGATCTCCGGACGGACCAGACCGCGGGAGTCGACCTGGACGACACCATTGGTCGTCAGGCCGGTCTCCCCCAGCCACTCCGTATTGGGGATGTCGCCGACAGCGCTCACCACGAGCTCGGCCTCGAGGACAGCGCCTTCGTCGAGGACCACACGCGTACTGCCGCCGCGCTCGGCTATCCGCGCCGAGCGGGTCTCCACCAGGGTGAGGCCGCGTTCCAGGGCAGCCTCGACGAAGACGCCGGCCAGATACTCGCCCAACTGCGCGACCAGCGGCACACCCTGGGACACGAGCGTCACCTGACAGCCCGCGGCCAGACAGCCCGAGGCGATCTCCATGCCGAGCGCACCGCCGCCCACCACGATCACCGACGGTCTGCCGGTCAGGCGTTCGCGCAGGGCCAACGCGTCGTCGAGACCGCGCAGGGTGAACTCACCGGGCAGGTCGGACAACCGCCGGGCGCGCGAACCGGTCGCGATCACCAGCCGGTCGTACGGCAGGTCGGTGCCGTCGTCGAGGGAGACCCGCCGCTTCTCCACATCCAGGCCTCGAGCCCGCACGCCGAGAAGCTCTTTCGCGCCGTGCGTGGTGGGCGGCAGTTCGTGCGAGGACATGCCCTCACCCTCGAGCAACAGCGCCTTCGACAGCGCCGGGCGGCTGTACGCCGCGTGCGTCTCGTCGCCGACAATGGTGAGTTCGCCGTCGAAGCCTGCGTCCCGCAGCGAGTCCGCCGCGGTCAGCCCGGCGATCCCGTTGCCGACCACGACGACGCGCCGAATCCCCGCCGCCTCCGGCCCCTGACCGCTCATGCGGTGTCG